>JAUXUD010000104.1 GCA_030680835.1 Bacteroidota bacterium | reverse complement strand
AAATCTTTTTGAACACATAATTGCAGGTTTAAACTTAGCCAATGTTTTTATTTTGAATTCAAAAACATTAGGTATACATTCGTTTTTTAGACTTTTATAACGGTATTTAATTATTTTTTTATTTTGTAATAATAATTAATCGACAATCATGAAAAAATTAATAAATAATAATCAAACAATAGGCTTTTGTAATAAACGATTTATTATTTATGTCCTAATTTTGATTTCATCGCAATCTTTGGTAAAAGCTCAAACTCCATCATTTTATAATTCAATAACTACTACAAATCCTACTTCTTATCCATTTAATTATAACAATGGGAAAGTTCAGGTGTTATATGCACCCGGTGAATTCCCCGGGTCTTATTTTGGTAAGATTTACAAAATTTATGTTCGATCCTATGGAAATACTTCTACAGGTACAACTATGCCAAATCTTACTATAAAAATGTTGGATACCACCTTAACTACCTTACCAGGTGGAGCTGTTCCCTGGATAACCGGGAATTTTCAAACCTGTTATTCAAGCACATTTACAATACCACCAACACCTACAACCACATGGTTTGCAATTACTTTACAAACACCTTTTTTACACAATCCGTTAAAGTCTTTATTTATTGATATTAGCCATAATGCTACAAGTACGTATGGTTTCCAAGTTTGTCAAATCTCAGGACCAGGAAGAGTTATGTATGGACTTAGAACAAGTAGCGTTTCAAGTGGCATGTCAACTACATATCCAATTTTAGGATTTGACATGATTCCCAGAACCTATAATGACGCGGGAATAATTTCAATAGATTCACCCTATTCGGTGTGTTTGGGGGCTAATAACACATTTAAAGCAACAATATCTAACTTTGGTGCAAACAGGATTAATGGAGTAACAATAAATTGGTCGGTGAATGGTGCTTTGCAATTTCCTTCATACTATCCCGGGCTTTTAGATACAATTGGCGGTGTTAGTCCAAATTCTATTCAAATAACTTTGGGTAATGCAATTCCATTAATTTCTCCAACTGTAGTAAAGGCCTGGACATCTTTTCCAAATTCTGCAGTGGATACAGTTAGATCAAATGATTCTACTACTGCCAATAAAGCAGGAGCAATGAGTGGAACTTATACTATTGGAGTTTCAGGGGCAAATTTTGCATCGTTTACTTCAGCCATTTCAACTTTACAGGTTAATGGAGTTTGCGGACACGTTATGTTTAATGTAATGGGTGGCACATATAACGAAGCTATTAATATGCCAGTCATTCCTAATGCAGCGTCAAACAGAACCATCACGTTTAGTTCAATTTCCAAAAATCCAGATTCTGTTATAATAAGCTGTAATGGTACAATCCCTTTAACGTTAATTGGGTCATATGTAAATTTTAAAAACCTCACATTCAGTCAACTTTCAGCAAGTTCTAACTGTGTTGTGATTTCAGGAGGACCGGCATTTGATACTATTTATAATTGTAAGATTTCAGCCGCTGCCAATTCAACAAATACAAATAATACTGTTTTTGTAAATGGTTACGGAATGGCAAATGTGGTACTTAGAAAAAATATTTTTACCGGCAGCAGCTATGGTATTAATATTTCATCTTATCCCAATTGGTCGGTTAATTGCATGATTGATAGCAATACTTTCCAAAATACGTATTATTCACCAATCTATTATTTGTATAATACCATAAATTTAAAAGTACAACATAATATTATAAATATAAATGGCACCGGTACAACAAATACAATGAATTTACAGGCTAATGATTCTGCATTTGAGTTTTCGGGGAATCAAATTACAACTGCCACGGGAATAACCCATAATATTATTTTAGGTTTTTATAATGTTGGGAATGCATCTAATAGAATTAAAATATACAATAATTCATTTACTGGTGGTAACATTATTTTTAACGCTTACTTTTTTAATAACTATGTAGATTTTTACAATAATGTTTTTAACTCAGCAGGAAATATTGATTGGGGGTACTTATCCAATAATATGAGATTTTATAATAATACCGTAAATTCTACGGGAACTTATCCGTTGGTAATACACAATGGTTCCAGTTCAGGGTTAGAAATTAGAAATAATGTATTATCAAGTACCGCCGGAAATTACGCTGCGTTTTGGTTTGCTTCACCCACTAACGAAATTTGTGATTATAATAATTATTATTCTACAGGTACAAATATCATTTATAATAATGCAACCAGTATTGCATATTCTAATCTTGGGATGTGGAAAGTAGCCAGCGCCAAAGATTCAGCTTCACTTACTTATCGGCCCGCGTTTACAAGTTTAACAAATTTACAGCCAAGTTCAGGCGATTCAGCCTGTTGGTCGTTAAATGGAAGAGGGATTCATTCCTTTGTGAGCAATGATATAAACGGAAATATCAGACCCGCAACCCATAATATTGGTGTGCCTGATATTGGTGCTTTTGAATTTACACCTGCAGTAGCCCCTCCAATGGCAATAGCAACACCAACCAGTCCGGCTTTGGGTGCTACACAATCATTTTTATTCGGACAGGACACGGTTGCAAAAATAAACTGGCCGGGGTCGGGTGCTATTCCATCATCAATCGCAGTTCGATTGTATTCAGGCACCAATCCACCCGCATTAAACGGCGGAAATTATATGAAATCATATTGGGATTTCTCTGCACCAATCGGAACATATAACCATGCCCTCTCACTGTATTATAAAGATCCGTGGCTTGGAACAAATCCGAATGAAATAAGTCTGAGGCTTGCAAAATATAACACATCCTGGATTCCTTTCATAGGAACAACATCTTCAGCAGATACCATTAGAAATATTATTTACGCACCCGGGCTAACTAATTTTGCAATATTTACCGGAACTAATAACAATAACCCATTGCCAGTTAAACTCATTTATTTTTCAGGTACTAAGTCTGGAAATGAAATCATACTAAATTGGGCTACCGTATCAGAAATAAACAGCAAATCATTTGAAATTGAAAAATCATTAACCGCTGAAATATTTGAAAATATTGGAGAAGTTAAAGCTTCAACACATTCTGCCAAATTAGTATCCTATTTTTTTATTGATAAAAATGCGGATCAAAACATTTCAGAAAAGTATTTTTATTATCGTTTAAAAATGACTGATATTGATGGTCGTTATACTTTTTCAAATACTATTAAAATTGATACTAAAAGTGAAATTGATGAATTACCTTTAATCATTTATCCAAATTCTTTTTCCAATGAGCTATTTGTTAAATTGGCACCATCAATTACAGGAGTAGTAAATGTGAATTTGACTGACCTATTTGGGAAGGTAATATATTCAAAATCAGAACTGATTGATGCTAACAAACTATTACATATAACTAATTTGAACGATTTGAAGCAAGGTGTTTATTTGCTTTCAATTAAAACACTAACAAATGTATACACAGTCAAATTAATTAAAGATTAGTTATAATTATTGTTATGCCACAAGATTTACTCGCTTTGAACAGGTTGGTATCCAGATATTAATTGGTAATTCGTGATTATTTCTGATTCGGTTGAAATTACCCATGAATTAACCTTACAAGTTTTGCTTTCATTTAATGATTTTTGACATAATCAAAAAAATGAATTAAGCGATAAATGGTTTAGTAAGGATTCTTTCATAACAAATTAAGCCGATCTCAATGGCCTTGTTTTTCAATTTGGACATAATATTCATATTATTGAGATAGGAGCATAAATGTATTGGGTCAATAAAATATTCGGAATAACTTTAGTTCTTTTTCAAAAGTTAATTTTAAAGCTATATTAGAATATTATTCATAAATTTCTGTATGAAAAATTCAATTATTGGTAATCTTTACTTATACGCAAATAAAATCTCAATTTTTTATGAGCTTATTATCATCTTGTTTGTTTCATTCGGTTACCTTATTTTGAATAATGTTCTATTTGTATTGAATATTGTAAAGGAATTTACAATTTCAAATGACCATATTTATTTTCAAATACGCTATGAAATATTTGTTTTACTAACACTTGGTATTTTTTTGTACTTACGTGGATGGAATTTTAAGTCATTGGGATTAAAACCATGTCAACACGATATTTTTATCGGACTTTTAATTTATTTATGTTTTTGTGTGTTAACTATATTTATTTGGTCAATTGGTATCTTAGTAAGTCCTGGTTTTGGAGCAAGCAAGTACATATTATTCCAGGTTAATTTAAATATTTACCTTGTAATTTTAATATCAATTTTAAATCCTTTTTTTGAAGAAATATTAGTTTGTAGCTATATACTTTCATGGAATCGAGGTGCAACTAATAAATATGCAATGATATTTTTAAGTGTCTGCATTCGTATTTTATATCATTTATATCAAGGTCCATTCATTTTAGTTCAAATTATTCCATTTGGAATTATAGCGGGAGTGTGGTTTACAAGAACACGTAGACTTTGGCCGCTACTTATTGCCCATTTCTTGTGGGACATCATTGGTCTTCTTCCACACACTGGGAAATAACAAAATGCCGCTTAATAATTTCAATATTTCCGAAGGCAAGGTCCCAAAAATAGTTCCCGAACTTCCTTAAACCGAAATTATTACTTTCAAATCAAGCAAAATATTCAACCCTTTCCAGGTTGCAAATTGGTGTGATCGTTTGTTTCCACCGGATTTCGGGGCTATTATTTTTCAATCCTTTAAGGATTGGCCAGCGGCCAGGAGCCAGCAGCCAAAAAGCCAACACCTTAAACATTTTTCAACCATTACAAACATAAATGCTTTTGGACCCTAGCCTCTGGCATATTTGTTAAGCAAAGGTATTTTGTTGCACATTGGATTAGTTCTCGACAGGAGCTTATAGTGAGCTTGTCGAACTACTCAAACAGACAAGTAATTCTCTCACCCTGCATCCTCTTCTTACACTCCTCCCATCCTACCCTCATACACTCCTACCCTCATACACTCCTACCCTCACTTCCCCATCCCCTTCTTCATCGGGTTACTCTCATTATTCTGCCCCCTTGCCTGAACCTTGTTTTTAAACACTTCATAACGACTTGGAATCAACTCCTGTGGCCAGGTATTATTGCTTTCATCAATATCCCCCGTTTCTCTGTAGGGGTCAATTTTTATCGAGGAAACTTCTTTGTCTTTGGCGAAAGTTTTGATTACCGTTTTTTCATTTTTACGCCAGATGTATGCGTTGATATATTCTATATCTTCGCTGCCATCTTTATAAATCCATTTAATAATGATCGGCATTACCAATCCGCCTTTATTGCTAAAATGCAGCTCATAATAAAACTGATTCTCATATTTTTTTATTTCATTTTCTTCCAGCAGAGTCAGGTCTTCATAATAATTGTTGGACACTTTTCTTTGGTCTGAATGGTTTTCTTTTTCAGGCTTATAATAGTAGTAAAAATCTCTTAAACTGGTGTCCTGATCTACAAGAAATGACATGCCGCTTTTGCGGTTTCTCAATTTCGAAACATGCTGAAATGCATCATCCTGATCTCTGCCACCTCTTCTTTTTACAATAATACTATCTGTGGATACAGGCATCTTTTCAGGTGATTTTACCGTGAACAAATACGCACTGTCAAGCGAAATATCTACCGGTTCAATATCATAAAACCAACCCCTCCAAAACCAGTCCAAATCTACGCCCGATGCATCTTCCATGGTGCGGAAAAAGTCGGCAGGGGATGGGTGTTTAAACGCCCAACGTTTGCAATATTCTTTAAAGGCATAGTCAAAAAGTTCTCTGCCCATTATGGTTTCACGCAAAATGTTTAATGCGGTGGCAGGCTTTGCATATGCATTCGGACCAAACTGTGCAATGTTCTCACTATTGGTCATGATAGGTTCCAGTTGGTTTGCCGGCATGCGCATATAGTCGGTAATTTTGTGTGCCGGTCCGCGTTGCGAAGGATAATTATTATCGAATTCCTGCTCTGTTAAAAACTGGCAAAAGGTGTTCAAACCTTCATCCATCCAGCTCCACTGGCGTTCGTCGCTGTTCACAATCATGGGAAAAAAGTTATGGCCTACCTCATGAATAATCACGCCCAGCATACCATACTTGGTGCGTGCACTATAAGTACCATCATGGTCGGTGCGGCCATAATTAAAACAAATCATCGGGTACTCCATGCCACTTGAGGCTTCAACACTAATGGCAACGGGGTAGGGGTAGGGAATGGTAAATTTAGAGTAAGTACGTAAAGTGTGTGCAACTGTTTTGGTAGAATAGCGTCTGTACAATCCATACGCTTCTTTTGGGTAATAACTCATGGCCATAATGTGTTTGCCTTCTATCTTTACACCCATGGCATCCCATACAAATTTACGCGAACTGCCCCAGGCAAAATCCCGCACATTTTCTGCTTTAAATCTCCATGTTTTGTAGTTTTTTTTATCGGGGTAAAGCTCCCTGGCTTTGGCTTCGTCCAAAGTAACGATTTCAATCGGGGCTTCCGAAGTCTGTGCGTCCTTCCACCTGAATAATTGATCTGTATTTAAAACTTCAGGCAAGTTTAAACAGGTTCCGGTTGAACCCACCACATGGTCGGCAGGCACTTTCATGCTCACTTCAAAATTTCCAAAGACCAATGCAAACTCACCGCGTCCTGTAAACTGTTTATGATTCCAGCCCTGGTTATCGCTGTACACACACATACGCGGGTACCATTGCGTAATGGTAAAAACCGAATTACCATCATCTTCAAACAATTCATAACCACCTCTGCCTCCAATTTTCTTGCGTTCGGGCAGTTTATAATTCCATTTTATTTTGAACACAATTTTTTGTTTTGGGTTCAGGGCTTTTGGCAAATCAATACGCATCATGGTTAGGTTAATGGTATATGGAATGGCTTTACCGCTTGAGTCGCTAACACTTTCAATATTTACTCCATAACCGGCTAAATTTTTGCGGAACGCCAATGCATTTAACTGACCACTGGTTATGGGAAAACTCTTTTCGCTGCCATCAAAATTATTGGCATCATTGTTTGGGTTATGTTGGTTTTCGTCCAATTGCAACCAAAGATAACTCAGTATATCCGGGGAGTTATTATAATAGGTTATTTTTTCTTCGCCATGCAAACGCAATTCTTTTTCATCCAAAAAGGCTTCAATTTTATAATCGGCCCGCTGTTGCCAGTATTGATGTCCGGGTGCACCCGAAGCGGTACGGTAGGTATTTGCATCGGGCAATATGGTGCCCAGTTGTTCAAATTTATTACCATGGTTTGAAGTGGGATTGTTTTTTAAATTCTGTGCATGCAGGTTCAGGATAAAAAATGACAAGCCTAAAATAAGAAGATATTTTATAAGGAGTTTTTGCATAATTAATTTTTCAATTGGGTTATAATTCAAATATTGAATTCAAACACAATGTAGTATTTTTGTTTGATGCAAGTAAGTAAAATATATCAAAAATCAGCTATTTATTTGGGGCTTCTTTTCATTTTTTTATTTCAAACTTCTTTCACAGGCATTAAACATCCTTATTATATAGGTGTTACCGAAATCAGATTGGATACTCAAAAAAACGAATTAAATGTGGGATGCAAGTTGAATACCGATGATCTACAGGAGGCTTTATATAAATTATATAAGGCAAAAGTGAATTTAATGAAGAAGGACACTGTGTGCAACCGGCTCATGAATGTATACATAAAAGAAAGGCTTAAAATTTCCATCAATAAACAGCAAGTAGATTTAAAATTCAGCGGTTACGAATTGGAAGAAGAATCCTGCTGGTGTTATTTTGAAAGCAAACTGAACGCTGAACCTAAAATAGTTCAGGTTTCAAATACATTATTGTATGATTTTATTCACGCTCAAACCAACTTAATACATTGTTACCTCAACAAAGAACGCAAGAGTTATAAGCTGGCAAATCCGAAGAGTGAAGTAGGGTTTGAATTTTAGTGGAGGGGTGGGCATGCTTGCCTACCGTCCGCGTGTTGCCCGTAGCTTTAGTGGAGGCACTAGCTTTAGCGAAGGTAGGGAGTTTGGAAAATTATAATAAAAAAAGCTGCCCTTTCGGAGCAGCTTTTTTTATATATTGAATAATCTGTTTAGCGAATAATATTTAATTTCTTAACCGCAGTCTTTCCGTTTACGTTTAAGTTAACAAAATACAATCCGTCTTTTAGCTGATCGCAATTGATGCTTGAATTTGAACTGTTGATTTTTTGGTTCAGCACTTCTCTGCCATTCAGGTCAACAATGCTTACGGTTCCGTTAACATCGGTTTCGGTAAAAGTTAAATTGAAACTGCCCGCTGCAGGATTTGGATAAATGCTTAATCCCAGATCTGATAACTCACTTGCACCCAAGGCCCAAACCGGACCGGTAGCAACCGATTGCCATATGGTTCTGTCCTGATCGTCTTGCAGGAAAACAATGGCTGATAGATAACCAAATTCTTCAACTGAATGTTCTGTAGCTAAATCGATAATGCTTGATGCCTGTCCATCCGGAGGTAAGCGATAAGCACCCGGGAATGTATAGGTTTGTGAATAGGTTACAGGAGTACCTGCTGCAAAACTAACAGCAATTCCACCTGCATTTGGCAACATTTTTTTGTTTACGTTATCGAATGAAATTTCTCCATTTGTTTTAGCATTGTTTATGGTTTGGCGTTCGATAATTGAGATACGAAGTTTTAATCCGGTATTGGTAAATGCCTGTACCGGAGTTACGGCTCCTGAAACAGTTACTGTATTACCGGTTCGGGTATAGTTTGCTGTTATCGAAGCCAAAGATGCAATCGCTGCTGCATTATCAAAATAGCCTTCGGTATATAACTGGGCATTGGCACCACCCGAGCCTGCATTCCACAAACTACCACCATCAACTACCAGCCAGGGTGCAAAATTTGCAGTATAAAAACTGAAGCGGGCACCATTTTCAAGTGTATAATATGGGTCACCTGTACCTGGGAAATTTACCTGATACTTAATGCAATTCCAGCCTCCTAATTTTACTCCCAGTACGGAGTTCAATACCTCATTACCTGCTTTACATGGAGGACATGTTGAAGAAGTAAACATTTCATGCAGTACTTTACGCGGAACCGTAGCATTTACAATTGTAAATGAACCCGACATTTCATTATTTGTGGTATCTCCATCAACACCTGCGTTGGGTAATGATGTCCAAACTTTAATGGTAGAATTTGCAGCAGCGGTTCCTACATAAGGTACATTGTGTGTAAAATTATAAACTCCACCGCTGGCAGCCACGTTTAAACCGGATAATTGCATGGTAACCGTTGCACCATTGTCAACTGAATAATGCAATTTAAAAGAGCTTAATACCTGAGAACCCCAATTGGTAATGGTTCCTTTAACAGGCATCGAAGTGTTTTTGGAAACATATTTTTGGAGATCCAGTTTATTTAATTCAATATCATTGGCAGGTTGAGGTGCCGGTTTAAATGTCCATACGCCCATTGTCGAATAAGCATCATCTGTAGGTGTGGCATCAAATGCAGTGGCTGGAGCTCCTGCTACTGCAATACCTGCTGTTCCATCCGCATTGTTCACACCAACCGTTCCCGATATTACCGCACTTGCCTGATTGTGCACGATGTCAAAGCTTTTGCCTTCATAAAACCTGATGGCAAATGAAGCCAAGCCACCTGATGGTGTTGTGCATGATAACCACTGCACTACGTGTATTCTGTTCGGAGCAGTTCCATAAGTAAATGAGAAAACCTGGTCAACAATACCGCCTCCGCTTGCGAGTTTAAAGTTATACCAAAAAGCAAAAATTGCATTTTTTGGTGCTGCAGCAGTTGCATTGGGTAGTGTGGTTGGAGTACCCGGATTAACAGTTTCTGAAGTGTTAAAAGTTAAAAATCCGTTATCACTCACGATGTACTGAGTAACAGCAGTGCCAAAAAAGCTCCATGCAAACGGTAAAGTCTGCACTGCAGAGAAACTCTGGTCTGCAGGTAAAGCAAGTACCGAAGTTGTACCCGATCCCCGAACAGCTTTTTTGTAATCATAATTGGTTCCGTTGGTAGTTCCAACCAATCCTTTCGATTTTAAAAAGTAATAATTTTGAGAAAATAAACTTCCACCCAATGTGAGGATAAAAGCCAGCGCAAGTAATTGTTTTTTCATTATGTATATTTATTTAAAGTTAGTATTATGGATTATAAGTATTCTATTAAGGTTGCAAAAAGTTAATAAATACTTAATATTATTAAAAGGCAATTTGCATTAAAAAATGCTAAAACCAAATTATTTTTTGATGGATGGTATTAAACCTTACTATAATATTACCTTTTAAACTGGGTTTGAACCTCATATATAAAAGGAGTTCAGCCTTGAATGTAAAATAAATTCAATTTCATTTTTTTTCTTCAAAATAATATTACCTTTACATTATCAATTGGTTATAGAGAGTAATTGAATTCGGTAGAGAATATTATTTTTATTAATTATTAATATTATGAAAAACTTTTTACTCCTTGCAGTATTTGCCTTGTTGGCTATTACAGTCAATGCCCAGAATAAAGAAAATAATTATGTACCAACGCCAAAACCTGCGGTAACCGATGAAAACGGATTGCCCGTAGAGATTAAGCAGGCCCCGAAATTTGTAGGCAGGGTATATGGAAATGTGGGCAGCGTTTACGATTCCGAAGATATGATGAATTTGCCAACCCGAAACGTAAATAAAATTGCAGGTTTAACATTAGGAGTACAAACCCAGAATAATGCAACTCCCATTTTTAAAGGCGCCGAAGGAGGTACCGCATATTTTGTGGATGGGATCCGTGTAAGAAGCGGCAGCCTCGGCATCGCCGGCTTCGGGTTTTAACGATTGTCCTGTTGAGCGGTCCCATTTCTCATTTCCAAATTTCGGCATTCCACCCAACAAGACGCCATAAATGGCGTCTCTACATGTGAAATCCAATATTCGGCATTTCACCCCATTTCTAGCTAATCATCAAACTACATCCGCGCAATTCGCTGTTATCCATTCTTCCCAAAACTTCAAACTTTCCTGAATCATTCTTTCTGCCCAAATCCGCGGTTTGTATAAAACTACAGCTATTAATATTTGCCAGATCAATCACATTAATCAATCCCGTTTTATTCGCTTCCAAAATCGAAAAGGGATCATTGGGGTCACTAATCAGAATGCGCATCCAGGGTGGACAATCATACATGCCATCATTAAATGCATAGGCCTGACTTAACAATTCTGTCATGCCGTATTCACTGTAAATAAAATCTGTTTTAAGTGCTTCGCGGAGCCGGTTTTGGACTTCCATTTTGGTGAGTTCTTTTTTGCGGCCTTTCATTCCACCGGTTTCTATTATTTTTCCGATTTTCATTTCAACCCTTGCATTTGCAATAAAATCAAGCAGCGCAAAACTTACCCCAAATAAAATATAGGGCTGATTCATCCTTTCCAGTTGTTCCATACGCTCCGATAAAGTTTTGTGTTCATACAAAAAGAAACCATTAAGCGGGTGTTTTGACAGGTTCATTAAATGCTGAACCATATAAATTAAAGAGGATCCTTCGCGATCAAGATAAGAGGGAAGCAGCGCCATAAAACAAAAATTTTCTGTTTTGCCAAATACACGTTCAAAACCACTTACAAAACTTTTTATGTAAATATTGAGGTCGGTAATATAATGTTTGCTTTGTCCCATACCACCCGTTGCACTGCTGCTGAATACTTTTTGTATGGGTTGTGTTGAAGATAACACCTTTTGGGTCTTAAAAAAAGAGATGGGTAAAAATGGAATTTTTTCTATGTTGTTAATGATATTGGGTTCAAAAACACCAATATAATTGCAATATTTACGATATATTTCATTGTTTTGATACTGAAACCCAAACAGATTGCAACAAATTTCATCAAAATTACTTAAGTTTGAATCAAAAATAGAATTGGTTAATTGGGAACTACTGGAAAACATATTATTCTTGGTTTATTGGCAGCCTTTGCTTTAGTAACAGCCTGCAAAAAAAGAGAAATCTATTCCGAAATTCCGGTAATTGAATATAAAACTGCTTACTTTTATCAAAATGCCGAAGGGGTTGATACATTAATGGTATTGGTTTTTAGCTTTAAAGACGGAGACGGAGATCTGGGATTAACCCAGGCAGACACCTTTCCGCCCTTTAATGCGGTTTTGGATACAGCCAACAATAATAAATCTTTAAATCCTTATTATAATAATTTATATATCGATTATTTCGAATCTATTGATGGGGTATTTCAAAACATCGTTGCCCCATTTACATCCGATACATTAAGTTATCCCTTCCGTTTCGAATCATTAACACCCGAAGGCCGGCATAAAGCCATACGTGGAGATATTGAAGTTAACATCCCGCCTGCACCTCTTCAATTTAATCCGCATGATACTGTAATGTACAAATTCTATATTTACGACCGGGCTTTGCATAAAAGCAATATAGTTGAAACCCCAACTCTTATCTGGAAGCGGTAGTCTTCAGTTAGAAATCATCTTCGTCTTCATCATCCTCAACAAAGGGATCAAAGGTTTTCGGGATAACCACATCCGCATCGTCCAGATCTACATCCAAATCGTCCTCGTCCTCCAACGCATCGTCTTTAATTAAATCTTCATCCCGCTCATCGTCATCGTCATCCTCATCATCTACCAGATAATTTTTCTTCGGATGTTTTTTTAAATCAGGCTTTGCACTTTTTATTGGCGCCGCCACTTTGCCTGCTGGTTTTTTGGCTTTAGTCATTTTGTTTGGTTTTATTTACCACGAATTTATGCTTTACAAATTTAAGTTTATTCTTCTCAATAAAAACAAGCTTTTTCCTTGTTTTTTTTTTCTTAACAGGGCGTGAATTAAAACTACAGTTCTTAAAAAATCAATAGGTACTATAAAAATTATTGAAAAAAAATCAATTCATGGCCTAAACCAATTACTGTGAGCATCTATCATTTTCCCCCTAAACTGATTTTTGTTAGTTTTAAATTGAATACAATATCCTATAATTGGACGGAAATTTAAGTACATTTATTTTTTCATTCAATATTCTATAATCTTGTGTAAGGATTGAGTTGAAACCAATTTAAGTATTTGAGTTAAAATTGTATTGCAAAAAAAAGTTAACGTATTGAACCAATGAAGATAACGGTAGTTAAAGAAAGTCGTATGGCTGAAAAGCGGGTAGCCATTACCCCTCAGGTTGCAGCTCAATTGTGTAAGCAGGGTTTTGAAGTTTTTATTGAACACAACGCAGGGTATGATTCAAATTTCAGCGATGAAGCCTATATAAATGCAGGCTGTAAAATAATGTCAAAACAGGAAGCACTTGCCACTTGCGATATTTTAGCCAAGGTAAATGCCCCCTCAACAGATGAAATCAATTCATTAAAAGAAGGAGCTGCATGCATATCTTATTTATATGCTCCTTTAAATCCGGATTTGGTTCAGCAATTAACTGCCAAAAAATTAAGTGCCTTTAGTATGGATGCGATTCCCCGCATTTCAAGGGCACAAAATATGGATGCACTGAGCTCTCAATCTAATTTATCGGGTTATAAAGCCGTTATTTTAGGAGCCAATCATATGGGTAAAATTTTCCCCTTATTAATGACAGCCGCCGGAACCATTACTCCATCAAGGGTTCTTATTTATGGTGCCGGGGTTGCCGGTTTACAGGCAATAGCTACTGCAAAACGCCTGGGTGCCATTGTGGAAGTGAGTGATGTGAGACCCGAAACCAAAGAGCAGGTTGAAAGTTTAGGAGGTAAATTCATTGAAGTAAAAAGCGATGAAGTAGCCAAAATAGAAGGCGGTTATGCCAAAGAAGTTTCGGCCGATTACCTGCAAAAACAAAAAGAGGCAGTTAATAAAAGCTTGTTTATGGCCGACCTGGTTATTACAACCGCTTTGGTAATGGGTAAAAAAGCACCGGTTTTAATAACCGAAGAACAAGTGAAACAAATGAAACTGGGCAGTGTAATTGTAGATATGGCCGTTGAACAAGGTGGAAATTGTGAGCTTAGTGAATTGGACAAAGCCGTTTATAAACATGGTGTTTGTATTGTAGGTCAAAGCAATTTACCATCCACACTACCTCAAAATGCAAGTGAGCTTTATGCTAAAAATATACAGAATCTCTTAAACCACCTGGCTACCAAAGAGGGCTTTAAGTGGGAAATGGATGAAGAAATCACCAAAGGAACTTTAATTACCCATCAGGGTACAATTTTAAAATCATAACAATTATCATATATGCTGGAATTTATCAATCAAAACATTCAATTACTGTACCTCGTCATCCTGATGATATTTGTGGGTATTGAATTAATAGGCCATGTGCCTTCTGTTTTACATACACCTTTAATGAGCGGAGCCAACGCAATTCACGGAGTGGTAATTATTGGTTCCATTATCGTAATGGGACAGGCAACCGAACTGCCCGCTTTGATACTGGGCTTTTTTGCCGTTATCCTGGGTACCTTAAATGTAGTAGGTGGTTTTGTGGTTACCGATAGAATGCTCGAAATGTTTAAAAAGAAAAAGTAGAACGGATGCCTAATCATAAATTTAAAATCGGTTTATGATTATTATTCAATTCACAAAATAAAAATTATGCAAGAACATATATTACAAATCGTATATTTAATAGCTTCGATAACCTTTATCGTTGGATTAAAATTTTTAGGAAACCCGGCAACTGCGCGCCGCGGAAATCTAATTGCTGCTTTTGGAATGGGTATGGCCATATTCGGAACCATATTCTTATTTACAACAAAAGAGGGCAATCATCTGGGAAACCTCGGGTTTATTTTTGTCGCACTTATTATTGGAACCATAATTGGTTGGATGGTTGCCAAAAAAGTGAAAATGACAGCTATGCCCGAAATGGTAAGCTTGTTTAATGGAATGGGGGGTGCCTGTGCTATGCTAATTTCGGTAATAGAATTTCAACATTTGGCACATATGGGAAACAGTTCCTTGGCTCCTGAAAATATCACCGGACACATGCTCGCTATTATGCTGGGTTTAATTATTGGTTCAGTTTCGTTTGCCGGTAGTATGGTTGCCTGGGGAAAATTGAGTGGTAATGTAAAAGACAAATCTTTTGGCAAGCAGCAATTCATAAATATCGGTTTATTGCTTGTTATATTGGTATTGGGTTATATGGTTGTATTTGGCGGGAGTGCAAATGCAGTTACCCTGTTTTATTTTGTACTTGCCCTTTCGCTGTTATATGGCGTTTTGTTTGTACTGCCCATTGGAGGTGCCGACATGCCTGTAGTTATTTCACTGCTTAACTCTTTTACCGGTGTAGCTGCCGCTTGTGGCGGATTTTTATACGACAATAAAGTTATGATGGTAGGAGGTATTTTAGTAGGTTCAGCAGGTACCTTATTAACCATTGTAATGTGTAAGGCAATGAACCGTTCCCTCATTAATGTACTGATTGGCAATTTTGGCGGAGGTTCAACAAACGCAGCGGCTACCAGCGAAAATTTTGCAGGAAGTGTTAAAGAAATAAATGCGAGTGATGCAGCGATATTAATGCGTTATGCAAAAAAAGTAATTATTGTACCGGGTTATGGTTTGGCCGTAGCACAGGCTCAGCATGTGGTTCACGATCTTGAATTATTGCTGGAGGCCGAAGGTGTGGAAGTTAAATATGCCATTCATCCTGTAGCCGGACGTATGCCCGGGCACATGAATGTATTGCTTGCCGAAAGTAATGTGAGCTACGATAAACTGGTGGAAATGGATGAGATTAATCCGGAGTTTAAATCAACGGATGTAGTATTGGTGGTAGGTGCAAATGATGTGGTAAATCCGGCTGCCAAATCCGATCCGAACTCACCCATTTTCGGAATGCCGATTCTGGAAGTTGAAGAAGCCACCAATGTGATTGTAAACAAACGCAGCATGAAAGCCGGTTACGCCGGTATCGAAAACGAACTCTTTTACAAACCCAAAACCAGTATGCTGTTTGGAGATGCCAAAAAAGCATTAACCCAATTGGTAGCCGAAATTAAAGCCCTGGGGTAATTACGATGTACGATGTACGATGTACGATGTACGATGTACGATGTACGATGTATTTAATAAGGCGTGCAAGATATGTTTTTTAATTATGTTGATGCAATCAAAATAATTTTAAGATACTTCCTGAGCAAAGCTGGTGCTGAATTTTCAGCACCCGGGGTTTCAAATTACCCGCCAAATCAAAATCATTAATTTAACTTTCTTAAACCACGAAGTGGTGATATTATTATAGGTGTTGTTATAACACCAGGTTTGAACCAGAATCAGGATTTAGATATTAATTTATAATTCCCGCGCGGCGTCACAATGTTTGTTGGAAATGGATTTCATTTCTGCGCAATAAAATGGGTAATCATTTGCAATTTTGAAATAAAACAAGCAAAACAAATGCAAAGGGATTAAATTTGAATAACAGGGAATAAAAATTTTGCCGATGAGAATAATAATCATTTTAACATTTTTCATGCTGTTTGTTCAAACAAATACAACAGCGGAAATTATAGAACCACCCGATACCGTAAAGGTCGGTGTATATATCATCAGTATGCATGATATTGATTTCCGGCAAAAGGAATATACCATCAGGTTCTGGCTTTGGTTCAGATACAAAAATGCCGATTTTGATTTTGCTAAAAATGTAGAAGTACCCTATGCAAAAACCATTGAAAAAACAGATAATTTTAGCGATACTTCCGACGGCAATATTTTTACCCTGATGAAGATTAAATGTGTGATGAAACAATCGTGGAAGGTTCACAATTATCCTTTCGACAAACAAAAACTGGAAGTACATATTGAAAACTCACAATATGATGCCCGCAGTCTGGTATTTGTTGCCGATACGGCCGGAAAACATTATGATCCCGACTTAACTGTTAGCGGCTGGAATATCAGTCATATTGATGTGAATACCGGTATTAGAGGTTACGAAACCACCTTTGGCGATGAATCGCTGAGCACGCCCCATTCCGATTATGGTTCCTTTAATATTGATATATTTATTGAACGCAATGCCTGGGGATTGTTTTTCAAATTATTCCTCTGCATGTATGTTGCTTTTGCCATTTCCTATATGTGCTTTTTTATCCATGCCGATAGCATCGAGTCTCGGTTTAATTTAAGCGTGGGTGCCTTGTTTGCAGCGGTGGGTAACAAGTATATTATTGATTCCATCCTGCCCGAGTCTTCAACTTTTACCCTGGTTGATTCACTACATGCCTTCACCTTTGTAGCAATTTTTATAACTGTTTTACTGGCTGTTTATGCCCTGCATCTGGCCAAAAAACACGAACTCGATAAAGCAAATAAACTCGATAAAAAAGCCTTAAGGGTTTTATTAATTACCTACCTGACACTAAATATAATTTACATCATAAAAGCAATCTGGGAGTAAACTCATACCTCATACCTCATACCTCATACCTCATACCTACTTCGTGAACACGTACTGCAATATGTTCGCCCCCATTTGCAAAGCTTTCAGGCGCGTTGTTTCCGGGTCATTATAGGTTTCTGCATCCTCCCATCCATTGCCCAAATCGCATTCGTAGGTATAAAAACATACCAGGCGGTTTTCATAAATTAAACCAAATCCCTGAGGTGCCTTTCCATCATGTTCATGCACTTTGGGCAAGCCATTATTGAAATCAAATTTTTGATGATAAATCGGGTGGTTAAAAGGCAATTCAACAAAGTCGAGTTCAGGGAAAACCTTTTTCATTTCTCTTCTGAAAAACTTATCCAAACCATAATTATCATCGGCATGCAAAAAGCCTCCAGCAATTAAATACGCTCTTAAATTTTTTGCTTCCTGATCGCTAAAAACAATATTACCATGACCGGTTAAATGGATGAATGGATAATTAAAAATATCAGCACTGCCGGGTTCCACAAAATCTTCTTCCCCATGCAAGTTTAAATTCAATTGCTGGTTGCAAAATTTTATTAAATTAGGCAATGAAGTTTTATTGGCATACCAATCGCCACCGCCATTATACTTGAGCTTTGCAATTTTTAAAGTGGGCGGTGCAAAAGCTGAACCCATAAAAGCAATAAGAAGCAGCAGAATTAACTTTTTTTGCATGCTGCGAATATAAGTACTGTACGTATGAATAAAAAAACTGGATCTTTTAAAATAAATTAATACTGTTCGGGAACTTTTTATACCCCTTCTGCGTCATCCATAAAACAACCACTTAAAATTTTATAAAATGGAATCAACAACCTCCACCCAAAGCCTCAATACTGCTGAACTTGAGCAGAAAGTGAAAAACATGTACCGCGATGTGGCACTGAATCCAAATGGTCAATATCATTTTAAAATGGGACGACCCCTTGCCGAAATGCTGGGCTATGAAAAAGAATGTCTTGATTTAATTCCCGCCGCTGCCATTGAGTCTTTTGCAGGTGTTGGCTATTTCTGCGACATAGCAAATTTTAAAGAGGGAGAAAAAGTGCTGGACCTCGGAAGTGGTTCGGGCATGGATGCCTTCATTACTGCTTTAAAAGTGGGTAAGACCGGACAAGTAACTGGCATTGACATGACAGATGAGCAGTTGGAAAAAGCCAGAGGCCTTGCAAAAGTTGCGAACTTTGATAATGTAAATTTTATAAAGGCATACCTCGAACAACTTCCTTTTCCTGATGCAACATTTGATATTGTAATCAGTAACGGGGTTATTAACCTTTGTCCCGATAAAGAAAAAGTATTTGCCGAAATTACAAGAGTTTTAAAACCCAAAGGCAGAATGGTGATTGCAGATATTGTAACAGAACAGCAGCTGCCGGAAAATATTACCTGTGATTCTGCACTCTGGGCTTCATGCATCGGTGGAGCAGGGCATGAAGATACTTACAAGAGGAGCATAGAGATGCAGGGTATGGAAGTGCTGTATGTTCGCAACAATTCAGCCTATGAGTTTATTTCCAAATCAGCCAAAGGGGCATCAAAGCAATATGGGGTTAAGAGTGTTTCACTGTTTGCCGAAAAGAAATAATATGAACGCAGATAAAAAATTAAATGCATCAGGTTTAGCCTGCATCAATCTCACTCCTGAAATAAAAATTGCGATGAAGGAATTGCAACCTGCTCAGGTGATTGAAGTTTTCAATGATGACCCGGCATCCCGATTGGGAATCCCTGCCTGGTGCCGGCTCACAGGTAATGCATTGATAGAAACAACGGAAATCAATTCAACCGAAACATTATTCTTTATTCAAAAGAAACAATCTTAATAAAAATATCATGACAAAGCCATTATTAATTCATTGCACACACGGGAAAGAAGACGCAGAGCGTGCTATCCTTCCCTTTATTGTTGGTAACGTTGCCGTAACAGCCGAAAAGCAAGCTACCATTTTTCTAACCATCGAAGGTGTTCGCCTTGCCACAAAAGGCTATGCGGAACAGGTAACAAAAGAAGGTTTCACACCCCTTAAAGAAATTTTGGATTCCTTTATTGCCAATGGAGGAAAAATATGGGCCTGTGGTGCCTGTACCAAGCCGCGAGGTATAACACAGGATGATTTAATTGACGGTGCGCAGATTGTCACTGCTGCTAACCTTGTTGAAGAATTGGTTAACGGCAGCATTTCTGTTACTGTATAATTTAAAAGTGTTAAATTAGTTTCTCAAATGGACTCAAAGAGTAAAAAGAAAAAGTTTTCAGAAATTGCCACTACATATATGAGTGCACTGAAAGGCTTTGCTTTGAGCTTATGCAAAAATAATTTTGATGCAGACGATCTCGTTTCCGAAACCATTATTAAAGCCTATACAAATTTTGAGAAAATAAAAGATGAGAATCTCGTTAGATCCTGGCTATTTAAAATTCTCAGCAACCAATTTCTCAGTAATTACCGCAGCAACAAAAAGTTTGTTGACCTGGTTGAAAACGATAACGACCAGGAAGATATTGAATTGTTTTCTCTCTTTGAAAGAATATCAACAAGCAATTTTGTGGAAGAAGGAAATCCGGAAAAAAAATTCATCAGCAAACTTACACAACAACAAATTCAAACTGCTGTAAACGAATTGCCCGAAGAATTTCGACTTGCTTTAATGCTTTGCGACATGGAAGATTTTACGTACGCAGAAATTTCCATGATACTGAAAATACCTGTGGGAACTGTACGCAGCCGCATTTCAAGAGCAAGAGTCATTCTGCAAAAGAGATTATGGTTGCAAGCCCAGGAGCTGGGAATCCGCACATCGAAAGTTCTAAAACAAAAAGAAGATATTATTTGCGCCTGCGACAACGAAGAAGCCCCGACTCCGGAAATGCATGATAAACAAAATAACCCAACATCAAATATTAACATGAATAAATGAAAACATATAAAAAGAAAATGGTTCCGATTAATTGTGATGAAGCGGCAAAGCGCTTCAGCGATTTCATTGATAATTACCTCAAAGGCTCTGCAAAAGATGAACTCGTTGAACATATCGCGGGATGCCGTCATTGCTTTGACAGAGTTGAGTTTGAACAAATGCTGAAATCAAAAGTTGCTTCCCTGGGAAAAGTAAAGCCAGTAGAAAAAAACATTGCTGAACAACAAATACAACTTATACTTTCTAAAATTTAAACCCTTTGAATAATAGAAACGATATGAATCTGAAACAATGCATGGATGAAGGTATTGGTTCATATTAGTGAAACTATTATTAGCATTAAATGAATACAATATCCAACACCGGTAAGGAGCGGAAAGCCTACTGGGAAAAAATTTATCAGACCAAACAATCCACCGAAGTAAGTTGGTATGAAGCAGAACCCAAAGTTTCGATTGATATAATAAGTCAATTTAACTTGCCCAAGTCGGCCCATATAATGGACTGCGGTGCAGGCGACAGCCGCCTGGTTGACTACCACTTAAAGCTCGGATACGAAAATATAACCGTACTTGATATTTCAGAAGCGGCATTTGAACGTACAAAAAAAAGATTGGGTGAGGAAGCGAAAAAAATAAATTGGGTAGTGGCTGACGAGGCAAAATGCAAGCCCGATGAGCAATACGACCTTTGGCATGACCGAGCTGCTTTTCATTTTTTAACCGATGAACATGAAATCAGCAATTATTTAATCACCATCAAAAATTGTATTAAACCGGGTGGCTACCTCATTCTGGCAACCTTTTCAGAACAGGGTCCAAAAAAGTGTAGCGGGCTCAATATAAAGCAATATTCTGAATCATCAATGACTGAACTTTTAAAAGATTCATTTGAAAAATTAAAATGTTTTACCGTTGACCACCAAACCCCATTCAACACTATTCAGAATTTTTTATACTGTTCATTTAAACGGAAACAAAACACAGCCAATGGTCAAAATAGCCAATAGCAAAAAGCTTTCTGAATGCCACTATTTATTACCCATACAGGCAAACGCAGCACAAACAAATATCCCCGCAGTTTCGGTTCTTAAAATATTTGAACCCATTGAAACCGGAATAAAATGCGAAATTTTTGCCAGCTCAATTTCCTGCTTTGTAAAATCACCTTCCGGTCCTATTAATACCACATAACGCGAAGCAACGGTTTTTGATAGTTGTTTTGCAAAATTGTTTGATTGTTCTTCCTCACACCAGGCAATTAATTTATGTGCAGGGTTTTCATTTTGTGCACTCAAAAATTCTGATAATTTTTTAATGCCTTTTATTTTTGGCAACCAAAATTGTTTGGATTGTTTGATAGCGGAAGCAGCAATCTTTTCGCACCGTTCCAGGTTTACCTTATCGCGTTCGCTGTTTTGTGTTTCAATAAATGTAATCTCATCAACTCCAATTTCGATCGCTTTTTCAATGAACCCATCCATGCGCTCAAATTGTTTGGTAGGGGCAATGGCTATGTGTAAATAATAAGGGCGGTTTTGCACATGATGCAAGATACTGCTAACCCGCACTTCACACTTTTTTGGATTATCGGTTTCTATAATTCCAACTGCTTCATTTCCTTTTCCATCAATCAATATAATACGGTCGCCCTTTTGCTTGCGCAATACCCGGATGATATGTTTCGATTCATCTTCAGGCAATGTTAAGTTCTGTTCTGAAAGATCATAATGATAGAATAATTGCATAGTCTTTAATTGCTCCAGGTTTTAACTAAACGGTAAATAACTGTGATTAAACCAAAAGTTGCCGTAACCACAAAAAACCAGGTGAGTGCCAACTCGGCATAACTGTTTATTTTAAAAGCACTGGCTTCCACTTTTATCAGGTTATTGATAATCCGGGCCTGATTTTCTGTTTGAAGGTTCAAGTGAAAATAGATGAGTTTATTGCCCCCAACAATGCAAACCAGCATGAGCAAACCTCCTATCAGCATCAGCTTGATGGAATGATTATACCCTTCGTCTTGTTGCTCCTCATCGTTCATTTGAACAGCCGGTTATTTTAAAAAGTTTTTAAATAAAAAAAGAGATATTCAAAGAACATCTCTCTTTTTATAAATTTATTTTATTTTACTAAGAATGTTGTGTTGCTTTAGGTGCTGCCGATAAAATTTCTGCATCTACACCACTGGCATATTGTGCAAAGTTTTTAACAAACATTTCAGCCAGTTTATTTGCCTGTGCATCATAAGCCGATTTATCAGCCCAGGTATTGCGCGGGTTCAATATTTCTGCAGGAACATGCGGACAAGATGTGGGCATCATGTATCCAAACACCGGATGGGCTTCATAACCTACCAGGTTTAATTCCCCTTTTAATGCCGCGGTTATCATAGCACGAGTTAATGACAGTTTCATGCGTGAGCCTACGCCGTATGGTCCTCCGGTCCAGCCGGTATTAATCAGCCATACATTAATATCCGGATTGGCTTTTAATTTATCTCCCAGCATTTTGGCATATTTACCTGGATGTAAAGGTAAAAATGCCTTTCCAAAACAAGCCGAGAATGTTGCCTGTGGCTCGTTAACACCGGCCTCGGTACCGGCAACTTTAGCTGTATATCCACTGATAAAACTATACATGGCCTGTCCAACACTTAACTTTGATATCGGAGGAAGTACCCCGAAAGCATCTGCAGTTAAAAAGAAAATATTTTCGGGCACAGATCCTACTGATGGAACCGCAATATTATCGATGGCATAAATAGGGTAAGCTACACGTGTATTTTCTGTAACCGAAATATTGCTATAATCAACAGTAGAAGTTCCCGGTATAAAACGGGTGTTTTCCAATAGCGCTCCAAAACGGATGGCATTAAAAATCTGTGGTTCTTTTTCAAGCGTTAAATCCACGCATTTTGCATAGCAGCCACCTTCAAAATTAAACACACTGTCATCAGCCCAGCCATGCTCATCATCTCCGATTAATTTGCGTTCAGGATCCGCACTTAATGTTGTTTTGCCTGTGCCGGATAATCCAAAGAAAATAGCAGTATCATTATTTTTGCCAATATTAGCTGAACAATGCATCGACAATACCCCACGCTCTTCAGGTAAAATATAATTTAACACGGTAAAAATTCCTTTTTTGATTTCACCGGTATATCCGCTGCCACCAATTAAAATAATTTTTCGGGTAAAATCAATCATGGTAAAATTGTGTTGACGGGTTCCATCTTCAGCCGCATTGGCTTTGAAACTCGGCGCATTTATGATGATCCACTCGGGCACAAAAGATTTCAAATCTTCAGCATCAGGGCGTAAAAACAGGTTATGGCAGAATAAATTGTGATAAGCCGTTTCATTAATCACACGAATGTTTAATTTATAACGGGCATCCGCACAGGCATATGAATCGCGAACATAAATGTTCTTGCCCTGATAGTGATTCAATACTTTGTTTAATAAAGCATCAAATTTTGCGGGTTCAAATTTTTGGTTGATATCGCCCCACCATACTGTGTTTTCTGTTTTCGAATCGCATACGCTGTATTTATCCTTTGGTGATCTCCCCGTAAATTCCCCCGTATCAGCCATTAAGGCGCCGGTATCGTTTAAAGTTCCTTCTCCGTTTATTATCGCATGGCGAACCAATTCGGCCGGAGTTAAATTAATGAAAGCCTTAGCAGCTCCATCAATTACTTTTTTTACAATGTCTTTGTTTGTCATAATCAGGAGATTGTGTTTTTTTTGGTTTGTCAAAATTAACCAATACTTTTTGTTATCAAAATATCAAATTTTTTGGGAGTCAAAAATTAAAAACCGAATGTAAAAAAAAAATGAGTAAAATCATCAAAAAAAGTAATTTTACTGTATAGTTCGTCGGTATTAAACTGGTATTAATACTTTTTTCAAAAAAATTATTATTATATTCGGCTAAATAATAATTCGTTATGAAAAATACTTTTACCAAAATATTTTTTTCTTTGGTTTTATTATCCCCTCAATATAACCGACTGCAAGCCCAATCTATTCAGGCTTCACCTTTTACTGTAGTAAATAATATTCCACCCAGAATCATCACATTTGTTTCAAATCCGGGTTTAGGTAAGACAAAAAGTTGTAATACAGATTCACTCAATTATGTGTTTAATAAAGCTACTGCGTTTAGTTCGCTAACAATCAATAATACCACAAGTGGAAATACCTTTGCCCAATGGTATCCAGCTCCGCAATCGTTAACCGTAAGTGGTTTTGATTTTTATGCCTGGCAAAGTACGCTTACCAGTGCAGTGGTTACTTTAACCTGCCGCATGTATAATTCAACATCCGACTCATTGCCTTTGGGCACTCCTTTGGCTACGGTAACTGTGAATATAGATTCTACATTTGGTGGGGGATTATTATCTGTGTTGAAAAAACGAGCCATTTTTTCAAATCCGGTTACTACATCTGCTCCTTTTGTGTTAACCATTGAAAGTTCTTCATCTGTTAATGTGGGTGTTGTTGCCAATAATTGGATTGCAGTTGCACCTGCTCCTGCAAATGGCAGAAGTGAATGGCTAAGTTCTGTAAAAATTGGGTCAAATTGGGTAAGGAGTTATAACGTGATGGTGGGTGCAAACCGGTTTAATGCAGATTTTATTTTTCAACCCTGGGTTTCTTATTCCATCACAGCAGGTTTTACGCCCTCTTCTGTATGCACACAAACGGGTGTTCCCATCAATTTTACCAATACATCTTCTCCGGTTTTGTTCAGCAGGTTTTTTGGAATCTGGGCTTATAATAATTTAGCCCAGTACAACTTTCAGTGGGATTATGGCGATACCATGGGAATTTCTTATGCCATAAACGGAACCCGTATTTATAATTACAATGCAAACTATACAGTTAAATTATATGATTCATTGTATGGCTGGTCATCGGGATGTGCAGATAGTTATACTACTATTTTAGGTGAATTGCCACCGCCCACAATTGCCACCAATAACGGACCATTATGTCAGGGTGCTACACTTAGATTGTATGCCGATAGTGTTCCCGATGTTACGTATTATTGGACAGGACCCAATGGATTTACTTCGAATCAGCGGAATCCCGTAATTACAAATGCAGGCATCAGCATGATTGGCAATTATTCGGTGCGTACCATCAGAGGCCAATGCTCATCGGCAGTAGCACTTACTTATGTGAATGTTGTAAATTCTTTTTCGGCATCAAACAACGGACCCTTATGCAGCGGTCAGAATCTGAATTTATTTGCAACTTTAATAAACGGAGCAACGTATTCCTGGACTGGTCCAAACAGCTTTAGTTCAAATCTTCAAAGTCCCGTTAGAAGCAGTGTTATTAAAGCAGATTCAGGTCTTTATAACGTTTCTATTACACTGGCAGGATGCGGAACCCTGGGTCCTTTTTCTACAAATGCAGTAGTAAACGAAATACCATTAACACCCGTTGCAGGCAATAACGGACCTTTATGCGTCGGGGATAATTTAACTTTATCGGCATCCTCTTTAACAGGTGGAACGTATAACTGGAATGGTCCCAATAATTATTCTTCAACACAACAAAACCCGGTGCGTCCGGTTGTGGCAAATACTTTTGCAGGAACCTATACAGTGACGGTAAGTTTAAATGGTTGTACATCATTAGCCGGTTCAACAAACGTTATCATAAACAATATTCCGGCCACCCCCACTGCAGGTAATAACGGACCGGTATGTGCGGCACAAAATTTAAGCTTAACATGCAGTACCGTTTCGGGTGCAACGTATTCGTGGAGCGGACCCAATAACTTTACCTCAGCTTTGCAAAATCCTACGCGAACTTCATTAACAATTTCTGATGCCGGAATTTATAGTGTGGTAGCCATTATCAATGGTTGTGCTTCACTCACAGCAACCACCAATGCCGTAATCACACTCAATACCCCGGCACCTTCTGCAAGCGGAAATGGGCCCCTTTGCCCCGGACAAAGTTTTCAGTTAAGTGCTACAGGAGTTTCGGGAGCAACCTATTCGTGGACGGGTCCAAAAAACTTTTCTTCCTCACAACAAAATCCGGTCATCAATAATATCGATTCAAGTTATGCAGGCGTATACAGTGTAACAGCAAGCACTACTGTTTGTGGCACCTCAAGTGCTGCCAATGTGAATCTGCTTGTAAACAATTTACCGGCTGCACCCACTGCTGGCAATAACGGACCATTATGTCAGGGGCAAACATTAAACCTTACTTCCTCAAGCATAACGGGTGCAACGTATTATTGGAGCGGTCCGGGTGGCTTTACTTCATCCACACAAAATCCGGTTATCACAAATATTAACAGTTCAAAAGCGGGGCTATACAGTGTTTATGTTTCTGTATCGGGTTGCGGGGTTTCGGCAACGTCAACCACACTGGCAATATCACATGCAATTCCAAATACACCTACGGCATTAAGCAATGCGCCTTTGTGTGTGGGTGATTCGTTAAAATTAAGTGCGGTGGCAAACGGAACAGGACCCAATGTTACGTATTCATGGATGGGACCCAATAATTTTAACGCTACCCTCCAAAATCCTGTTGTTAATTCTGTAACCTTATCAAATTCGGGGATTTATTCTTTAACAATAAATGATTCGGGTTGCACCTCTGCTTCCGGAACTGTAAATGTGATTATAAAAACCAAACCGGCTGCACCCGTTGCCAGTAGCAATGCACCTTTCTGTGCCGGAGGAAATTTATTATTATCAGCTACTACCATTGTGGGTGCAACCTATGTGTGGACGGGCATTGCATCATTTACTTCATCTGTACAATATCCTTCAATTAACGGGGCCAACGCTTCACACAGTGGTACCTATACTGTAAAGTCAATTGTTGATGGATGTTACTCAAATCCTTCCTCCACCAATGTATTGATTTATGATTTGCCCGAAACACCTGCCGCCACAAACGACGGACCCAAATGTGCAGGCGAAAGCATTTCACTATTTGCCTCAACAGTTCCCGGAGCAACCTATAGCTGGAATGGTCCGCAAAGTTTTTCTTCAACTTTAAAGAATCCCATACTTGCAGGAACAACTGTTTCTATGAGCGGAAAATATAATGTGATTGCCATTGTTGATGGATGCACATCGCCCGAAGGCTCAACAGATGTGAGTATCAACAGCTATCCTGCCGCTCCGGTTCTGAGCAGCTTTCCGCAAGGCTTTGCATGTATTGGAGACAGCCTTCAGTTGTTTGCAAATTTTGTAAATGGAGCCAGTTATGAATGGACAGGTCCTGCGGGATTTGGTTCAACAAAACAGAACCCGGTAATAAAAAATATAAGCCTTGTGAATGCAGGTGTGTATGAAGCCACCCTTACTAAAAACGGATGTATGTCTCCGGCCAAAACCATTGATATTGCTGTGGTTCCGGTTCCGCAAACAAGTGCCATTAATGGGATCGCAAATGTAAAAAGTGCCGAAATTCAAACCTATTCTGTGTCTGGTTCAAGTGGTTCAATTTTTAACTGGATTGTATTGGGAGGTACACAAACCAGTGGTACCAATACCAGCAGTATCACAGTTTTATGGGGAGCAAAAGGAGTGGGTTCTGTAGGCGTTACTGAAACCAATCCGGGAGGATGTAAAGGCATCAAACAAAACCTGAGTATTGTTATCGGACCGGCAGCAGGCATGGAAGATGACCTTATGGGTTCAGGGCAAATAAAACTATATCCAAACCCTGCAGAGAAATCGGTTCAGCTCGAATTTAATTATGATCAATTAAGAGAATTGAATTTTACAATAACTGATATGCTTGGCAAAAATGTTTTTGAAAGTATAAAACAAGTAAAGGTTCAAAAAGAAATTTTAACAATTGATATTGCTAAGTTGAAGGCCGGTTTGTATTTTGTAAATATTATGGTTGATGGGCAAACAGGGGTGTTTAAATTAATGGTAAAGTAACAAGGGTATTAACAAGAAGAATTAAACACATAGGCACATAGTAGAAAACATAGGCACATAGAAAATGGAAGATATTCTATGTGCCTATGTGGTTCCTATTGTGCCTATGTGTTTAAAGTATTTAATACCCCTTGCGCAACATATCAGCATAAGCATTGGGTAATGTACTTTCTTCAACTGCTTTTGCCGCTGTTTCTATATCATAGTCGAAGCGGATAAATTCAACTTGTATACTCTCTTTTTCATGAATACTGCTTTCTTCATTTATCGTAAGCATCACATAGCAACCCCTTGCATCTCCGTCTTTGGGTTTGCCTACTGAACCTAAATTAATGGCATGCCTGTATGCTTGTTTACCTTCTTTCTCATATTCAAATATCCGGTGATAAGGTTTATGTGTATGTCCAAAAAACAATAAATCGGCATGTGCATTTTCAAGGATTCGCAGCATGCTTTTTTCATCCCGGTCTTCAAATAAATATTCGTTTATTTTTCGTGGACTGCCATGCACCATCAATAAAAACAATGAGCCCTTGTTTAATTGAAACTCCAGTTGAAGATGTGCCGGTAGTGTACGCAGATACATGCGTTCATCTTCATGAATTGTTTGATTGGTGTATGCAATAGACTGCACTCCCATTGCCTTGTCTTCATCCGATTTATACATGCAACCGCATTCATCAGAATTCCGGCCAACACCATAATCATAATTACCTGCAATAGTTGGAATGCCCCTTTTTCTTATTTCGTTAATTACCTCGTTTGGCCAGATATTATAACCAACCAAATCACCCAAACAATATACTGCATCCGGTTTGCGGGTTTCCATGTCGGTAAAAAAAGCTTCCAGGGCAGGAAGATTTGCGTGTATATCACTGAACAATGCAATTTTCATATTATGTATAATATTTTTTTCTGAACCAAAAAGCCACGTTAACCAAAGCGATAAGTGCCGGTACCTCAATTAAGGGGCCAATAACTCCTGCAAATGCCTGTCCGCTGTTGATGCCAAAAACACCTATTGCAACAGCAATGGCCAACTCAAAATTATTGCCGGTTGCGGTAAATGCAATGGAAGTGCTTTTAGAATAATCGGCACCAAAATATTTACCGGTAAAAAAACTAAGGATAAACATGATGACAAAATAAATCAGCAGCGGAATTGCAATCCGGATTACATCAAAGGGTATTTGAACAATGAGTTCTCCCTTTAAACTGAACATCACCAGAATAGTAAATAACAAGGCTATTAATGTAATGGGAGAAATAATGGGAACATATTTTTTTTGAAACCAATCCAGGCCTTTTAGCTTTATTAAAGTATAACGACTTATAATACCAAGTCCAAAAGGGATACCCAAATAGATGCCAACACTTTCTGCTATTTGTGAGATACTCACATTCACTTCTATTCCCTTATACCCAAAATAAGGAGGTAAAATAGTGATGAATAACCAGGCATATAAACTGTAAAACAGAATCTGAAATATACTGTTTAAAGCAATCAGTCCGGCAGCATATTCCCTGTTACCATCGGCCAGATCATTCCAAACAACCACCATGGCAATACAACGTGCCAGGCCAATCAGGATTAAGCCAACCATATATTCAGGATATCCGTTCAGAAACAATAAAGCCAGACAAAACATCAGGATAGGTCC
Organism: Bacteroidota bacterium; assembly: GCA_030680835.1. Lineage (GTDB taxonomy): Bacteria > Bacteroidota > Bacteroidia > UKL13-3 > UKL13-3 > B1. The sequence goes on along the minus strand of JAUXUD010000104.1, from coordinate 155,339 downwards.
GATAATCCAATTCAATAGCAACGATGCACCCAGGATTTTTGTGTTTTTAAATACCTCCCCCAATTGTTCGTATCTAACCTTAGCCAAAGGAGGATACATCATTACAATAAGTCCGATGGCTATGGGAATATTGGTGGTACCGCTCGAAAAATAATTGATAAAAGAACTGCTGCTAGGGAAAAAATAGCCAATGCCAACTCCAGTCAGCATTGCAAGTAGTATCCATAATGTTAAGAAGCGATCCAGGAAATTTAATTTTTTCCGCTCAGCCACCGGGGCGCAATTTTTTTCAGACATATACTTTATTTATTGGTAGCTCTTACTTTTCAGCTTATTACGTTTGATGCAGACATGAAAAATATCTTTGCAATTTAACAGGAAATTCATATTAATTTTTAACTTCGTAATAACTAATTCACGATTTAACAAAAAAATAATATGAAAAAAGGTATTGCACTTATCTCATTACATTTATTGTTCGTTGCATTTTCATTTGCACAAACAGGTGGCAAATATATTTTACTGGAAGAATTTTCTACTGCTCCCTGCGGGTTTTGTCCCGATGGCGATTTAATTGCAGCAAATATCGTCAAGAAATATCCAAAGGTAATTTGGGTAACCCATCATGCGGGTTTCGGAACCGATTCCATGACGGTTCCCGAAAGTGTTTCAATTGCCACGGCTTTTACAACAGGAGCTCCCATGGCACCCATCGACCGGGGTGATTATAAAATTCCTGTTTATACCATCGCACCCTATATTGCAGTATCCCGCCAGAAGTGGGACAGTATTTGTTTTGCGCACCTCAACGATGCGCCTGTAGTTGAAATTGATATTGCCAATCAATACAATTCTTCAACAAGGAAACTGAATACAATGGTTTTTGCAAAATTCACTTCCCTTCCGGCAGCAGGTGATTTACGAATCAACTTATATCTTTCAGAAGACAGTGTGGTGGGTTATGGAAAAGGATACGACCAGAAAAACTATTTTAACACTACAAACGGACATCCATTCTATCAAAAAGGGGATGAGATTATTGGCTATGTTCACCATCATGTGATGCGTAAGATACCCGGCGGAGCCTGGGGGGTTTCAGGTATTATTCCATCCACTCCGGTATTAAACAATAGTTATTCGTATACCTTCAGCAATATAACAATTCCCAATAACTGGAATGTAAATAAAATGGATGTGATTGCATTTGTATCTTATCATAACAGCAATGCTGCGTTAAGGCAGGTGCTGAATTCAAATCATAAAAACCTGCTGGATAATACACCTGCAGGTATCAATACCCTTGCACCCCTGCAAAAAGTTATTTCCGTGTATCCAAACCCGGCATCAGATAAAGTTTTTGTAGACAGAGATTTTCAGGGCAAACTGGAGCTCATGAATATTGAAGGACAACTGATTCAAACATTTAAATTGGAAAAAAATAGCGAAGCACTTTCGATTGAAGGATTAACAGATGGTATCTATTTTTATCGGCTTTTCAACAATGAGAATACTGTTGAACAGGGAAAATTAATGATCCTGCATTGATTTATTTTGCTGGAAATTTAAAGCATCTATTAATTAAAAAGATTGATGGTAGCATTAGATTTAATGTACTGAAAATATTTACTAAATAGTTTCTCAATTACCCCTCAATCTTAATTATTTTTTGAGTGTGAACAATATTCCCACTGCCTATTTTAATGAAATAAATTCCCGCAGACAAAGCTTTTGTATCAATGGTTTTCGTTTCCTTATCGAAAACAATGTTTTCGGTTTGGCCAAGTAAATTACTTATTGTAATGCTTGCATCCATTGGCAATTCTCCATCGATTTGTATTTGATGCGTAAACGGATTTGGATATAATTTGATGCTTAGTTTTTGGAGTTCATTAAAACCTGTTGAACTATTATCTTTTAACATCATAATAAATCTGTTGGTGGCATCACTGCTCATAAAAATATTGGTTTTATATCCCTTTTTTTGAATGGCCAAACCAACCGGTCTTGCCCATTCTCCACCAGATGATTTGCTGCTGTCTAGTAAAAAGCCGCTGAGGAAATCACAAACAGAAGTGATTTGATCCGGACTATTATTCTGACTTAAAAATACGAGCTTATAACCTGTAGAAGGAATTCTGTTCCAGCTTCCTCTCAATGCCATAACAATCCCTTTGTTGGTTTGCATGTTGGTAGTAAGTTCAACATATTCCATATCCATCGGTGCCGAATGGGCTTGTATTAATCCTGCAGGTTCAACCATTTTGGCAACCTTTGCACTGTCGATGGCTGTAATGGGTTTCAAAGCTTTGTAATCTGTTCCCAGTTCAAAATTAAACCAAACCTGGTTGGCATAAGCAAACGGAAAACCATAAAAACCATTTGGTCTGATCAAGTCAATCCATTCGGGTGGAATATTATTTCCCTGGTTATCGCTGCCATTGTTATTGGCCCATAATTGGTTGGTTTTGGGATGTACTAACAATCCCACCGCATTTCTGATGCCGGTAGCATAAACTACCCGGCCACTTCCATCATCATTGTATTGTTCAATGCCTGACCTGAAGGTATCGCGGCATACATTGCAGGGTGAACCCATGCTCAGGTACATTTTATGATTGATGCTGTCGAAAACGATGGTTCTGGAATAATGTCCGCCTCCTGAGTTCATGCCAATACTGTCGATAAAAACTTCTTTGGTTTCAAAAAAACCATCCTGGTTCAGGTCACTGCATTTCAGAATCCGCTTCTCTTCGGCAACAAAAATAAAGCCCTTGTAAAATCTGAAATCATGTCCGAAAACACCTGTAACCACAGGAAGCAAGGTGTCAGCAATATCATCATTATTTGCATCAGGCAATGCATAAACAGAACCGTTTGATTTAAAATCGATCACATGTAAAACACCCTGGGGGCTAAAACTCATAAACCGCGGTTTTGTTAAACCTCCCATATAAAAAATTTTGGGTTCAAAGCCCTGGGCAATGTTTACCGTTTTATTGCTGTCGATTAATGCTGCAAATTTTACAGGTACCTTTATTTTGGTGCTTACCAATCCCCCAAATGAATTCACAATGGGCGTCATATTAATTGTACCCGGCTGAGCGAGAGATTGATTGATAACAAATGCCAGATTGATTGTTATCAGTATATGTAAAATAAATATTTTCATTGCATTGATTTTCAGTAAATCAAATATAGTTAATATTTGCCATAATAAGCATCATTAAATATGGAATGGAATCAATACTTTTGTCAAATAAATTATTTACCCTTGCATGGATGAATTTGAAGAAAAAACCCGCATAGAAAATATTTAATATTCGCACAAAAATAAGTATATGTTATTAGATAAAATTATTGGGTTTTCAATAAAGAACAAACTGCTGATTGGTATTTTTACCTTGTTTCTGATAGGGTATGGTATTTATCAGTTAACAAAACTTCCCATTGATGCGGTGCCCGATATTACCAATAATCAGGTTCAGATAATTACAGTTTCTCCTTCACTGGGTGCGCCCGATGTAGAACGATTGATAACGTACCCGATTGAACAGGCCACCAGCAATATACCGGGGAAGATTGAAATTAGAAGTTTTTCACGCTTTGGTTTATCTGTTGTTACCATTGTGTTCAATGATCAAACAGATGTATACTGGGCAAGGCAGCAGGTTAGCGAACGATTACAAAAAATTAAAGATCAGATTCCCAAGGATGCTGGAAACCCTGAATTGGCTCCGGTTACAACAGGCCTGGGGGAAATTTATCAGTATGTAGTAAAACCCAAGAAGGGTTATGAAAGTAAATTTAATGCGCAGGATTTGCGAACCATTCAGGATTGGATTATTAAAAAACAGTTAATCGGGGTTGAGGGTGTTGCCGATGTGAGTAGTTTTGGGGGCTTTTTAAAACAATATGAGGTAGCGGTAGATCCCAATCGTTTAAAAGCGCACAATATTACCATTCAGGATGTGTTTGATGCCCTTGAAAAAAATAACCAGAATGAAGGAGGAGCTTATATAGAAAAAGGACCCACAGTTTTGTATATCCGCAGCGAAGGACTGGTTCAAAACCTACATGATCTTGAAAATATTGTAGTTAAAAATGTTAAGGATGGTACGCCGCTTTTGATACGCGATATTGCCACCATTCAGTTTGGGCATGCTACCCGTTATGGTGCCATGATTTATAATGATGAAATGGAAGTGGCAGGTGCTGTAGTGATGATGCTGAAAGGTGCCAACAGCAATGATGTAATTATTGCCGTGAAGGAGCGGATTGCATTAATACGGAAAACATTACCTGAAGGAGTAGAGATCGATGCTTTTCTTGACCGGACTAAAATGGTGAATAACGCCATTGGAACCGTATCAAAAAATTTATTGGAAGGTGCCCTCATTGTTGTATTTATTCTGGTTCTGTTTTTGGGAAACATGCGGGCCGGTTTTTTGGTTGCTTCAGTGATTCCGCTCGCCATGTTGTTTGCCGTCATTATGATGAACACCTTTGGGGTGAGCGGCAACCTGATGAGTCTCGGGGCACTTGATTTTGGACTGATTGTGGATGGTGCGGTTATTATTGTGGAGGCGGTTATGCATTCAATTACACATAGCAGAAGGATCGCAAAAACTTTTGATCATTCGCAGCATTTTATGGATAAGGAAGTAAAAAAAGCTGCAGGTAAAATGATGAATAGTGCTGTATTCGGACAAATAATTATTTTGGTGGTTTACCTGCCCATTTTTTCATTGCAGGGCATCGAGGGTAAAATGTTTAAACCCATGGCTCAAACAGTTGCCTTTGCTTTATTGGGGGCTTTTATTTTGTCACTAACTTATATCCCGATGATGAGCGCATTAATGCTGAAAAAAGTTTCGCATGAACCGAACCGGGCAGACAGACTAATGGCAAAACTTGAGAATTTTTATATACATAAATTATCCTGGATACTCCGTTTTCCAAAATATGTTATAGGTTTTGTTTTAGTATTATTTACCCTATCCGTTTTTGTATTATCAAGAATGGGCGGCGAGTTTATTCCTTCATTGGAGGAAGGTGATTTTGCAGTTGAAACCAGGGTACTTACAGGCAGTAATTTACAGGTAAGTATTGATGTGGCCAAACAGTCGGCTAAAATATTAAAAAAGCAATTTCCTGAGGTGGAAGAAGTAGTTGCAAAAATTGGAAGCAGTGAAATTCCAACCGATCCTATGCCCATTGAAGCACAGGATTTAATGATTATCCTAAAAGATAAGAAAGAATGGACCAGCGCTGAAAGTTTTCCTGAACTTGCTGAGAAAATGAGTACAGCCTTATCAGCCATTCCGGGTGCCTCTTTCGGATTTCAATACCCGGTTCAAATGCGCTTTAATGAGTTAATGACAGGTGCACGACAGGATGTAGTTTGTAAAATATTTGGAGATAACCTGGATACTTTGGCTCTTTACTCAAATTTACTTGGAGAAATTGCATCGAAAATTGAAGGCGCGAAAGATATTTATGTTGAACACGTAACGGGTATGCCACAGATTGTGATTAAATATAACCGTGCCTCTATTGCGCAATACCAGTTAAATATAAATGAAATTAATAATGTGGTTCATGCTGCATTTGCCGGTAAAGTAAGTGGATTGGTATTTGAAGGAGAAAAACGTTTTGACCTCGTTGTGCGCATGAGCGGTAATAACCGGGAGGAGCTCAGTGACATTGAAAATTTAATGATTGCTACACCTCAGGGAACACAAGTTCCCCTTTATCAGTTGGCGCAGGTTGTGCTGCAGGAAGGTCCGAGCCAAATACAACGCGAAGATGCCAAACGCAGAATAGTTATTGGGTTTAATGTTAGGGGCAGGGATGTTGAAAGTATTGTTAAGGAATTGCAGGAAAAAATTGAAAAAGAATTGAAATTACCTCCTTCTTATTTTATTACTTATGGCGGTGCATTCGAAAACCTGGAAGCGGCAAAACAACGTTTGCTGATAGCGGTACCTGTTTCATTAATACTTATATTTTTGTTTTTGTATTTTGCGTTTAATTCCATCAGGCAAGGTTTGATTATATACTCTGCAATTCCACTAAGTGCTATCGGTGGTATTTTTGCCATTGCATTGCGCGGTATGCCATTCAGTATTTCGGCAGGTGTGGGATTTATCGCATTGTTTGGAGTGGCGGTATTAAATGGCATTGTATTAATTGCCGAGTTTAACCGCCAAAAATTGGAAGGATTAACCGATTTAAAACAAATTGTTCTCGCAGGTACCAAAATGCGTTTGCGGCCGGTATTAATGACCGCCTGTGTGGCTTCCTTAGGATTTTTACCCATGGCATTAAGTCAGGGTTCGGGTGCCGAAGTACAACGACCGCTTGCAACGGTTGTAATAGGCGGTTTGTTACTGGCCACCCTGCTTACTCTTTTTGTATTGCCTGTTTTATACATTCTTTTTGAAAGCAAGCCCATACATAAATCAAATATTGGTAAATATGTAGGCATACTCATTGCGGCATCTTTAGGACTCCTGCCAAATTCTTTAAATGCGCAAACACCCATTGAATTAAATGCTGCCATTGATACTGCCATGCAAAATAATTTATTGTTGCAAAGCGAACAGTTAAAAGCTGAATATGCAAAGAGAATGACCCGAAGCGCATGGAACCTGAACCAAACGATGCTGAGTGCAGAGCTGGGTCAGTATAACAGCATTTATAAAGATAACCGGTTTAGTATATCACAAAGCATGTTGTTTCCGACCGTTTACACCAGACAAAAATCTTTGTTAAACGAAGAGAGGGTATTGGCTGAAAAAAATGCATCCCTGAAAAAGCTGGATTTGGTAACTGAAGTGAAAAAAGTATTCTGTGAATTTTTATTTTTATCGGAGAAGGAAAAATTGCTTAAGGGAAACGATAGTTTGTTTTTGCAATTTGTTAAACTTGCCCGCTTGCGTTTAAAAGCGGGAGAAACGAATGTGCTGGAGGCTGCAACTGCCGAACAGCAAAGAGGACAGCTTCATATTCAAATGCTGCAATTGCAGCAGGATAAAAGCGTTTTGTTGTTACGTTTTCAATTACTGCTGGGTACGGAGCATGAATTTATACCCGTGGCAAATGAATTGAAGCTTAAGGAAAATAAAATCGATTCAAGTACTATTTTAACACATCCTTATATGCAATTACTGAACCAGCAAAAGCAGTTAAGTTTAGTCAAATCTCAGGTTGAAAAATCAAGGTTTTTACCCGAGCTGGCAATAGGATATAACAATACAAGCATCATTGGATATGGTGGAGATAATATATATTATGATAGAAGTTCACGATTTCAATCCGCGCAGTTTAGTTTGGGCATACCCGTTTTTTTTGGTTCACAAAACGCCAAATCCAGTGCTTTAAAATTTGAGATTCGGGCTGCACAACACAATTTTAATTACGGCAAACTGCAACTGGAATCACAATACAGGAGTTTTTTACGCAAGCATAAAAATCAACAGGAGATTGTAAAATATTATGAAGAAAACGGCGTGCCCAATGCAGATATATTGATACAGGCATCTTTAAAACAATATCAAAGCGGCAATATCAATTACCTGGAATGGATACTCTTGCTTAACCAGGGTATTTCAACAAAAAGCGCTTATTTGGACGCTGTTAACAATTTGAATCAAACCATCATAGAACTTCAGGCATTTAATAACAAATGAAAACCGTAAAATATAAATACGCATTCCTGACCTTGTTAATTTTAACATTATCATGCGGGAGTAAAAAATCCAAAACTGCAGAACCAGCAATAGAAGTTGCATTCAATGAAGTGGGTTTGGATTCAATGCAAATGATTCAGGCTGGATTGGAATTGGGTTCTTTGCAATCCATGAATCTTTCTGCCATTGTAAAAGTTAATGGAAAAATTGATGTGCCGCCACAAAATATGGTATCCGTTTGTATGCCATTGGGAGGATATTTAAAGTCAACCAAATTATTGCCGGGTATGCATATTCAGAAAGGAGAAGTTATTGCGGTGATGGAAGATCAGCAATATATTCAGTTGCAGCAGGATTATTTAATGGCAAAAGCGCATAAGCAGGTATTGGAGCAGGAGTATGAAAGACAAAAGGAATTGAATCAAAGCAAGGCCAGCAGTGATAAGGTATACCAGCAGGCCGAAGCTGCTTATAAAAACCAGCTGATCATGATGCAGGCATTGGCCGAAAAACTCAGGTTGATTGGAATCAAACCCGAAACCGTGAATGAAAAAAGTCTTTCGAGGGCCGTTAATTTATATGCTCCCATTAATGGATATGTTTCTAAAGTAAATGTAAATGTGGGCAAATTTGTAAACCCGGCAGATGTGTTGTTTGAACTTGTAAATCCCGAAGACATCCATCTGGCATTAACCGTTTTTGAAAAAGATATTGATAAATTGTTCATCGGTCAGAAAGTAATTACACATACCAATAACAATCCGGCTAAAAAGTACAGTTGCGAAATTATTTTAATAGGAAAAGATGTAAACAGTGAACGCAATGTTACAGTACATTGTCACTTTGATGCCTATGATAAACTACTTGTTCCGGGCACATACATGAATGCTGAAATTCTGACACTTAGCAAAGAAGCAAACGTATTGCCTGAAGAAGCTATCGTTAATTTTGAAAATAAAAAATATGTATTTATCAATAAAGGCAATCACATATTCGAAATGCGTGAAGTCGTAACAGGTATGAACCAAAATGGTTTCACTGAAATTAGCAATCCGGATTTATCCCCCTTTAAAAAAGGAAGCATCGTAACCAAAGGAGCCTATACCCTCCTCATGAAAATGAAAAACTCAACAGATGAATAAAACAGTTAGTCCATAGTCCATTATTCGTACATCGTACATTGTACATCGTACATTGTACATCGTACATCGTGCATTGTACATCGTACATCGTGCATCGTACATTCTTATTTCCTAATCCCAACTATTTAATGTATCTTTGTGGCCTCGCTTCTTAAAAAATTGTTGAAGTGAGATGCAGATGTGGTAACTTGAATGATAATTTTTAGGGCCGTTTTCTGCCCTATTTTATTATGATTACATTTGAACAGCTCAACCTGGTTGAGCCTATTTTAAAGGCCCTCAAGGCCGAAGGTTATACCAAACCTACACCCATTCAACAACAAGCAATTCCCGTTTTATTACAAGGCAAAGACCTCCTCGGTTGTGCCCAAACCGGAACCGGAAAAACAGCAGCTTTTGCCATTCCTATACTTCAGTTATTGTGGCAACAACCCAAAACCATCGATAAGGGAAGAAGAAAAATTAAGGCATTAATTTTAACGCCTACCCGCGAATTGGCCATACAGATTGAAGAAAGTTTTACTGCTTATGGGAAGTTTACCGGCCTGCAGCAAACTGTAATTTATGGAGGTGTTTCGCAACACGGACAAGTAGACAGACTGCAGCGGGGAATAGATATTTTAATCGCTACACCGGGTCGTTTGCTCGATTTAATGCAACAAGGGTATGTGCATTTAAGCGATATTCAGTTTTTTGTATTGGATGAAGCAGACCGTATGCTCGACATGGGTTTTGTGAACGATGTAAAAAAAGTTCTGGCAAAATTACCTCGTCATAGACATTCCTTATTTTTCTCAGCTACCATGCCTCCGGTAATTCAAAAATTAGCAGATACCATATTGGTGAACCCAATAAAGGTGGAAGTGACACCCCCTTCTTCAACAGCTGATACCATTGTACAAAAATTATATTTTGTAGGAAAAAGCGATAAGAGAAAATTATTGATTCATTTGCTGGAAGATGATACCATTGGTAATGCATTGGTGTTCACTCGTACCAAACATGGTGCCGACCGGGTAGTGAAAGATCTGGCAGTACATGGAATACATGCCGCGGCTATACATGGCAACAAGTCACAGAATGCGCGACAGGCTGCTTTGAGTGATTTTAAACTTGGTAAAAAAAGAGTGTTACTGGCAACAGATATTGCGGCACGCGGAATTGATATTGATGAGCTAACGCATGTTATTAATTACGAATTGCCAAATATACCCGAAACGTATATACACCGTATTGGCCGAACCGGCAGGGCAGGGGCAAACGGCATTGCACTCTCCTTTTGTGAAGAAGAAGAATTTGAATTTTTAAAGGATATTCAGAAATTAATCGGCAAGCAAATTCCCGTTGAAGATGCGCATCCGTTTCCGATGCAAAAAACATACAATGAAACCGCTCAGCTAAAAAATGGCCATGCTCCCCGGCAACCCGCACAAGGACGCACTCAGAACCGAAGAGGACATGTTACCCCAAAAGCCGCCACTGAATCCAAGCGTCGCTGGTTTGGAAGGAAGTAGGAAGCAGAGCGTAAAATACAGAGCGCATGGGCATTATTAAAACATGAATGGGAATGTTTACTGGATGAGATAAGTGAATAATTTTGTTTGAAATGATCTCATATCCGGTTCTTTCATTATTATTGTTTAAATATTTAAACTATGAAAGCAAGATTACGTTTTGGTTCATTGCTTGTGTGCCTTGTAATTTTTTTTAATGCACATGCACAACAGGAAAAAGTAGATTATCAAGTAATTTCTAAAATTAAAAATGAAGCCTTCAATCATTCAAAGGTGATGGAAACTTTGTTTAATCTTACGGATGTGATGGGTCCCAGGTTAAGTGGTTCAAGCCAACTAAAAAATGCACAGCTCTGGGCACAAAAACAATTAAGCGATTGGGGTATGGTAAATGCAAAAATTGAACCCTGGGGCGGATTTGGAAACGGCTGGGAAATTCAGAAATCGTATATAGCCATGACGGTTCCTTATTATCAAACTTTAATAGCAACTCCCAAAGCCTGGACGCCCGGAACCAATGGATTGATATCAGGTTTTGTAGCAATTGTTAAAATCGAAACAGAGCAGGACTTTGATAAATACAAAGGCAAATTAAACGGGAAAATTATTGTTGTTTCAACAAATCTGGAAGCGAAATTAGGTCTGAAACCTGACGCCCGGCGCTATACCGAACAAGAGTTGAAAGATATTTACAAAGATAAAAGTCTGGATGAAACACCCGATGCAAGACCGGCCATAGATCTGGTACAAATGCGTAAAACAAGAGCCTTGCGCCAAAAGCTCAATGCGTTTTTGATAGAAGAAAATGCAGCCGTAATAATCAGTTCACGGGGTGGAACCATGGGAACTTTTTTTACCACCAATGGTGCGTCTTATGCCACCAATGCAAAAGCGGTATTGCCCGAGCTGGAAATGGGAATTGAACATTTTAACAGATTGATTCGATTGCTGGAAGCAGGGAAAGAAGTGAAGCTGGAAGTGGAAATAAAAACAATATTTTTGGAACAGGATACTTTGCAATACAATGTAATTGCAGAAATTCCGGGAACAGATAAAAGTCTGAAAAGCGAACTGGTGATGATTGGTGCGCATCTCGATTCGTGGCATGCCGCCACCGGAGCAACCGATAATGCAGCGGGCAGTGCGGTGATGATGGAAGTAATGCGCATCCTGAAATCGATTGATGCTAAACCGCGCAGAACCATTCGCATTGCGTTATGGAGTGCCGAAGAACAAGGCTTATTGGGTTCAAGAGGTTATGTAAAAAAACATTTTGCCGATATCGATACCATGATACTTTTGCCGGAACATGGAAAGTTATCGGCTTATTATAACCTCGATAACGGGGGTGGAAAAATAAGAGGAATTTATCTTCAGGGCAATGATGCACTCAGGCAGGTATTTGAAGCCTGGTTTGAACCTTTCCGTGATATGGATGCAACCACAGTTACAAACCGTAACACAGGCTCTACAGACCATATCCCATTTGACCAGGTGGGTCTGCCTGCATTCCAATTTATACAGGACCCACTGGATTACGGCAGCAAAACACATCATACCAATATGGATACCTACGACCGCATTCAAAAAGCAGATTTAATGCAGGCCTCGGCTGTAATTGCAGCTATTGTTTATCATACTGCCATGCGTGATGAGAAGCTGGCGAGGAAGCCATTGCCTGGGAAGAGGGTAAGAGGGTAAGAGTATAGGATGACTCAAAGGGGAAACATAGTCACAAAAGAAACTTTGCTTATTTTTCCTATTTCCTATTTTCTACATCCTATTTACTACCTCATCATTTAAAACGGTGCAATAATTTTGGCTTTGTTAAAAACCGGACAAGGGGTTGAGCGGGCTGCGGTTTTGCGTTTCGATTTAAATACACCGGTAAAGCTTCTGAAAGAACACATTTCGGTTTTTGATGTAAATATGATACCCAGCTCAAAACTGTTTCCACCGCCTGCTAAATTGATGCCGCCAAAACTGGCTTCATAACTGGCAAGAATTTTAATGTTTTGTGTGGGCAATAACGATACATTGAAAAGTGCATTTTGTGTATTTTTTAAAGCCTGACTATTATAGAAGCTGGCCCTAAAGCCTGAACCTACCGCAATCTTGTCGTTAATATACCAGTTGAAGTTGATGATGGAGATGATAAATTTATCTTGTTTGTCAATCCGTACCTGTAGCTCTTTTGCATTATCGGGAATTGAAGGATTGGGCTTATAAAAAAATCCATAGTGCAAACTCGCCCTTACCGGAATCTGGTAGTTTGATAAATAACCTACATTGGTTCTGCTGGGTGCATGGCTAAAATTAATTCCAAGGGTATTCACACGTTTCCAATCCCACCATTTTACTAGTGCTCCCAGGCTCATGTCTTTCTGGTTAGAAAATTGCCGGTTCATATTCTGATTGGTGGAGTTCATGGTCACTCCATAAACGGGATCCAATTGATCCGAAAAAATAAACTGGTTCCAGTCAACCGACTGAGACATATATGACATTTGAAAACCAAGCGTTCCATAACAATTCCGGGTTAAATCTTTTTTTACGCTTAGTACAATTCCTGCATGATTGGATGATAAAAAACCATCACCCTGGGTTTCATTTCCCGCAAGCAGACCAATGCCAATATTTGCATTGCACAATCCGTAATCCAGTCCAAAATTGGTTGCATTCATGGGTCCCCGCATCGGACGAAAAATATTCCGATGCAAGCTGGCGGCCCTTACCCTGCCGGGTCCGTCATCTCCGGCAAAGGCTGGGTTCAGAAATAAGCGGTTTGTAAAAAAATTAGAAAAAACCGGATCCTGTGCTTTACTATTTATACAAAAAAGCAGGAGTATTAATGCGATCAGATAATAATATGTTTTCATTATTTTATCAGAGTTAGGTTCGAACGTGTATATTTTTTCCCATTGTATTCCATACCATCCCAGGTTTTCCCATCGGTAAATGTGGCTTCAATAAACCAAATATAAGTTCCCTGCATCATGGGGTTTCCCATATTGTCATTGCCATCCCATCCCACAGCCGGTTGTCCGTTTAACAATTCACGGGTTTCCCATATGAGTTGTCCCCACTTATTATATATTTTAAGATGGTAATTCTGTAATTCTTTTCCTGCAGGTTTAAACACCCGTACTTCATCACTTCCAAACTCGGGAGTAAATGCGTTCGGAACAAATAAGCCTTTCCAATAACCCGGTAACTGTACATTTCCACTATAGGTTGAATCGCAAAATGTTTCTGAAATAACCTTCAGTTTAACCACCATAATTCCAGAGTCTGCTTCGTTATAACGATGGGTTGTGGTAAGTCCATAACCTTTGCTTCCATCGCCAAAATCCCATTCAAAGGTTTTTCCTCCTGAGGATTTGCTTGTGAATGTAACTGTTCTGTAAGGTTTGCTGCTATAATCAATTTCACTGCTAAAATAAGGTGAAGGTTTTGGAAATACAGTTATGGTTTTGGTACTGATTACACTATCCAGGCAAATTACACCTGCATAACCAATCAGTTTTATGGTATAGGTTCCTGCAGTCGTATAGGTATGGGCAGGTTCCCTTTCGGTAGAAGTTTCTCCGTCACCAAAAAACCACAAATAACTTTTGCTGAAATTGCTTTTATTGCTGAACCTAACAGTATGTGGAACACAACCTTCGGTAAGATCAAAATCGAAGGCGGGTGTGGGTTTGCTGAATATGGTAAAATCATGCTGCATCGTATCAGAACAGAAATACGAATTGGTACTGATAAGCTGAACCGGATAATTACCAATGCCAGTGTATAATTGAGAGGTATGCGTATTGGTAGATGAATAGCCATTTCCGAATTTCCATAGGTAGGCATCGGCACCCGATGAAAGATTTGTAAATTGTACCCAGGCCGGACCATTGCAGGTATCTTTCGGCGTATAATCAAATGCGGATACCGGAACCGGCCATATGGAAACTGAACGTGTTGCCGAATCGGTGCATCCATAAACCGAAGTAGCTGTAAGTTTTATTATAAAGTTTCCGGTTTTGCCGTATTTGTATTTTAAATTATTGCCTGCAGCAACATTGCTGTCTCCAAAATCCCATGAATAATAATAGTTGCCATCGGAGTTTGCATTTAAATCAAAATTATGATAGCGGCATGCCTGTAATGTATCAATACCAATTGATATAATAGGTATGGGCTGAACCTGAATGGAATCAATTTGTGTGCTTAGGCAATTATTCAGACTTGATGTTACGGTAACACTTATCATTTTTTTACCAGGTGTTGTATAAGCATGTAATGGGTTATAATAAGTGGAGGTATTGCCATCGTCAAAATTCCAGACGATACTTCCACTATCCTGTAACTGAGCCAAAAATTGCACGGGTGTATTTACACAACTGTTTGCCTGAACCTTTTGAAGTATAAAACGCGGATTGGGATTAATGCGAATAATAAGGGAGCTGGTATCATAACTGCAGTTATTATTTACATATTGGTAAGCAGTATAAATACCGGGTTGGGTATAGGTATGTATGGGATTTTTTACCACAGATGTTCCTCCATCACCAAAATTCCAGCTGATGTTATTTCCTCCTGTTGACTGATCCATAAATCCAACCGATAAATTCTGGCAGGCATTTTGAGCAGTTACCGTAAAAAAGGATTGAACCGTATTGGGTAGTACCGTAATGTTTTTACTCATTGAATCCACACCACATTTGTTGCCTGCCACCAGTTTAATTTGATAAACACTAGCCGTATCCACGCTTGTATATCGGATTGGAATTTGTAAAGGTGTAAAGCGGGTGCTGCTGTCTCCGTTTCCAAAAGTCCATTTAATGGTTTGCGGAATTCCAATGGTTTGGTTAAGTATATAAATTAGTAGCGGAGAACAGCCGGCATCTGTATTCGTGATAAAGGATGCGGTTGGTTTGGGATATACTTTTAATGAATCCTGTTTAATAAAAACACCGCAAAAATTACTTGCCTGTAATTGAATATAATAACTGGTATCAATGGTTGAACTTTGATAATAGGTGATATTGGGTGGCGTAAATAAATTGCTGCTTTGTCCGTTTCCAAATGTCCAGTTAAACACGGCACCAAATGTATTTACAGACTGATTGCTAAAGCTTACAATAAATGGACTGCAACCCAGTGAATCTGTTTTTGAAAAGTTTACTACAGGTGGAACATGCACAGTTATATGAGCCGTATCAAAGCTGATACCGCATGAATTAACCGCTTTTAAAACAATGGTATAATTACCTTCAATGGGATAAGGATGGTAAATATTAGTATCCTGGTTTGTAGCCAAACTGCTGCCATCGCCAAAGTTCCAGTAAAACGAATCGATGCTGCCAAATGATTTGTTTTCAATATAAAGCCGGGTAGGATTACCTGCATTTGAACAAATAATGGTATCACTCAATTGAATTTTTGAAACGGCACCGGATTTAATAGTAATGGATTTATTCAGGGTATCTTTACAGCCGTTTGCAGAAGTACTGATGAGTTTAATGGTATATAAGGTATCATGTAAAACGGAACCGTTATAGGATTTATTAAAAGAAGCTGCATTATTTATTTGTGTAGTGCCATCCCCGAAATCCCAGAAATAAACGGCTGGGTTTATAGCCTGACTGCTATTTGATAATAATATATTCAAAGGAGCACAACCCGAATCAACACTTGTTGTAAAATAAGAAATGGGTTTCGGAAAAACTTTAAATGATTGTATGAATGTATCTCTGCAACCTTCGCTTGTGGTAGCAATCAATCGGATTGGATAAATAGAATCAACGATTCCTTCGTGTTCAGGGAAAATGATATTGCTGTTCAATGAATCTGTATTTGCAATTACAGGACCCGCTTTGGGGCTGAACCAATTATAAAGATACCCATATGATGTGGTGTTATTCGTATTGATGTTTACGGAGCCGCAAGCACTATCCATACTTAAATTAAAAACAGCAACAGGTCGGGTTGGAATTCTGATGCTTTTTTGAATACTGTCTTTACAACCAAAAACAGACTGGTTAATCAACCGGATTTGATAAATTTGATTTGTGCCGCTTTGGTTATCTGTAAAACTAATTTGTGTTTGTGTATTGCTGGTATCATTTAAAATGGTAGCACCGTTTTGTATGCTGAGCCATTTATATGATGCCGGATTTATCGCAGGAATTTGTCCTGAAATATTATTCACGGTTAAGTTTTGAGGAATACACAATACCGAATCGCTTAAACTAAAGTCAGGATTTGGTAAAGGCTTGATCACAATGTTCTTTGTAACAGAATCCATGCAACCGGTTCCACCGGCCATGGTAATTAATTTAACTACAATAAGCGTGTCTGAATTCCCGTTATTAGTGAAAATATGATCTGGATTTTTAAGTGCGGAAACAGTTGTTGCATTGCCTAATTGCCATTGATAGGTTAATCCGCTTGGTGGGATTGAGGTATTGTTAAAATGTATGTTCACCCCACTGCACGCAATACTGTCTATGGCCTGAAAATCGGGTTTCGGATTGGCAACACTATAGAACCGGGTTTGCATGCTGTCGTTTTTGCATCCGTATTTGCTGATGGCTTTCAGTTTTATCAAAACGCTATCTGCTTGTTTGTTGAGCACATAACCCGGAAAGCCAATGCCTGAACCGATTAAACTGTCATTCGCATACCATAAGTAATTGCTGTTGGCATCCGGAAATGAATCGGCAATCACAACATATCCGCTGATAATAAATGGCGCACAGGATGTATTTGTTGTTTGGGTAAAGCTTGCCTTTGCATTCGGTTTCACACGTATTATCTGGCTGCTGGTATCTTTGCATCCATGTTTGGTTGTGCTGATTAATTGTATGGTATAAAGACTGTCCTGAGTTGCACTGTTTAGAAAATTTCCGGCAGCATGTATAGTAGTATAATTGTTATTCAGGAGGGTCCATGTGTAATTCATGCTGTTCAGTACTTCGTTGTTTTTTGCATCAGAAATATTGTTGAACACAACCTGGCGCGGACCACAACTATCGGAATTGATGCTGGTAAAAAGAGCCCTTGGTTTTGGATAAACGGTGAGCGTTCGGCTACTGGTATCAAAACAAGTTGTACCACTTCGTGTTGCTGTTAAATGAATAAGATAATTTACTGAATCGTTGCTTATGTTTTCCAAGAAACTGAGTTGTGGATTTTGAATGCTTGTATTGCTGATACCGGCTCCACTTCCCGGACTCAGGCTCCACAACCAGTCTGAAGCCACATTGGCTGTTGAATTGTTGATGTTAATGGTTACAGGCCCGCAATTAGGTTGGTTTGCTGTAAATATTATTTTGGGTCGGCGTAAAATACCAATGGTGTTTAATGAATCGTGTACACATCCATCAATACTTACCACACGTAAGCGGATAATATAATTGGTATCGCTTGTTAGTTGGTTATCCGGAAAACTTATATTGGGAGAACCTGCAGTTGTATCACTAATTTGAACATTACTGAATAGTGGATATACAGTTTTCCATCCAAAACTTGCAGCTCCGGTTTTAAATATACTATTGTTTAGCGGTGTTTGAACCGAGCCGGCACAAGCCGCATTACTCATGCTAAAAGCAGCAAGCGGACGCGGTAAAACGGTTACGGTCTTCATAGCAGAATCTCTGCATCCACTCACGCCGGCAGTTATCAATAACTTTACTGTATACGTTTGATTTGAAGTATAAGAAGTGTCCGAAAACACAACCTGCGGATTGCTTGCAGTACTTGTTTGTGAATTGCCGAAATCCCAGAATAATGACATGCCTGCAGTACTTGTATCTGTAAACTGTATATTGAGCGGATGACAGCCTGTTAGTGTATTTTGTGTAAAACCGGCTCCCGGATTGCTGATGGTTTTAAACAAACGGGTTAGGGTATCATTTTTGCAACCCCGGCTATTGGATGTAATCAGTCGGTAATAAATGCTATCATTGGGTAATACTAAATTATATGAAGGTACAGAAGTTCCTGTTGAGGTACTGATCACAACTTGCTGCTTGTTGAGAATTTGCCAGGTATAGGTATCATTCGCAAATGGATATTGCTGTAAGCTTATCACAGATCCATTAATAGCAAACGGGGCACAGGAACTTAAATTTGCTGCAGTGAAATCGGATTTGGGAAAAGCAAAAACCTTAACCTGTGATTGCAGTGTATCTTTACAACCCCATTGAGTGGCTGCAATTAACCTGATCTGTATGATGCTGTCTGTTACTGATGAATTGGAAAAGGATTTGGTTTGATCCTTTGCGGTATCATTCGCATAATTGGTAAACGACCACAGGAAATTCATGCTGTTAACAGGCTCCCCGTTTTTTGGATTTGAATTGTTTGTGAGCGTAACATTTAAAGGAGCACAACCGCTATCGACCGGGCTTATTGTAAATGCTGCCTGAGGCTTGGGATATACGGTTAAATTATGGCTTACAGTATCCCTGCATCCCAAAGTAGTATCATTGCGCTGTGCAATCAGTTGAATCGAGTACATGATGCTTGAGTTGGATGTGTTTACAGGCAAGGTAATTTGCGGATGCACAGAATTTATGTTATTGATACTAACAGCAGTTCCCGGATTCGCAGACCAAACATAATTGCTTGTTATATTACCCGTACTATTATTCATGGTATAAAGTGCAGGACCGCAATTTATAGGGGTACTGTTGCTAAACTGTGCCAGAGGTCTTCTTCTTAATATGATATTTTTTGTAATGCTGTCAACGCATGAATTATTTGTTGATGTAAAAAGTTTTATTGAATAACTCACATCATTTAAAGTTTTATTTTCAGGAATTGATGCCGTAGTTAATGCATTGTTTAAACTGCTTAATATCGAATTTGAAAATCCACCTGTATTTGTAACAGTCCAACTATAAGCATTGATACTGGCCGCACTATTGGTAACAGCAGATAAGTTTAAAATGGTATTTGGACAAATTTGTACAGGCAAAATAAAGTCGGTTCCCGGCCCGGGAAAAACCGTTACATTAACCGAGTCTTTACCAACACATCCACCCGAAGTAGTAAAAGTATAGATTAGATATTTACTTCCGGAACCTGCAAGTGATGGAGTAAAAAATCCACCGGGTGAAATTCCCGGACCACTCCAGATTCCACCTGCAGGGGTGAAGCCGGTAAGTTGCATGCCACTTGCATTTTCGCAAATACTAAAATCACTTCCAACACTAACAAGCGGCGGATTATCTACTGTGATGATGGCGGTGTCTCTATTGGAGCAACCTGTTGACGAATGGGTATAATTGTAAACCAGGCTATAGTTCCCTAACGACATTGCAGAAGGATTAAAACTGTTGCCGCTTATTACACCGGTGCCTGTCCAGGTTCCTCCCGAAGGAGTTCCTCCGAGCAGGAAGCTTGTTTGGTTCAAACATTTGGTAAGATCTGGTCCTGCATTAACAACAGGCAATGAATAAACGGTTATGGTATCCGGGTTGCTTGCTGATGCCTGAGGTCCGGCACAGGCTCCGCTTGTTACCAGTCTTTTAAATTCACTCGTTGCAGGTAACACTCCCGGATTATAATCTTTTAAAGTATCGGCCGAAGAAGTGGATATCCAGGTGCTGCCATTATATTTTTGCCATTGAAAAGAATACGTTGTGTTTCCTCCTGTTGGTGTGGATCCATTAATTACAGGAGCTGCATTGCCAATACAAATGGAGGTTCCCGGCGCAATATTATTATTTGCGATGGGTGGTAAAACCTGTATTAAAATGGTGTTACTGGTAAAACTGCAACTTAACGAAAAAACCATTAATCGAAACCACTTATCAGCTGTTAAAACACCGGGCTGATAACTGGCTGAAACAGCACCGCTGATATTGTTAAAATTAATTCCGTCAGTACTCAATTGCCATTGATACGTATAGGTTCCATTACCCCCCGCCGCTGCAGTGGATGTTAATAATGCAGGTGACTGGCCACTGCAGATAATTTGTGATGCATTTATCCCAGTTGTTAAAGCCGGATATACAATGACTAATGCGGTATCCAGATTTGAAGGACACTTACCATTGCTTACCTTCCATTCAAAAAAGTAATTGCCGTTTAATAGGTTTGTTATCGGAGTAATATTTGTATCTGCTTTTGTAATACTTGCAGTACCGGGCCCTGAAAGCAATCGCCACAAACCGGATCCCAGACTAAGCGGACTCGCTTGCAGGATGCCACTTACCGGTATGCCATTTGTGATCAGACAATAATTTGAATTGGAGGTAACTGCAGCTGAAGGCAAGAGATCAACCTGAATTCTTACACTATCTGAAACGGCTGCATTACAAACCCCGTTTTGTACAATGGCTCTGTAAAAAGTGGTTTGGGTAATATTGTTATAAGTATACGGGTTCGTATTTGATGACGCTGGAATGATACTCCATGAGCCACTTACACTGTTGGTTTGTTCCCATCTTACAATTCCACCCCGATGGTTGGTTAATTGTATGGTTCCGTTATTTCCATTGATACAAACTGTATCCGTTCCGGTAACGGCACCACCCACACTTATTGAATCAACCGTGATTAAAGTGAAGGGACTGGGTACCTGACTGCATAAACCCACAGAACCACTTTGTATAATTGCCCTGAACCGGGTGGATTGCGTTAGATTGGTATAAGCAACCGTTGTGGAGGTTGAGAGAATGGTTTGCCAACTTGAAAAAGGAGATACACTGTATTCCCATCTGAGAACATTTCCGGTATTGCCTGTTAAGCTTACATTGCCCGAATTGGCACCACTGCAAACCACTGCAGCCGGACCAGTAGTTCCGGGAACAACACCGGGAAAAATAGTTACCGAATGTGTTTGCGAAACTCCTGCACAACCACTTAGTACAGGTGTAATCTGATAGTTTACAATGGCATTGATGGTTCCGTTATTGGTAATGGTTTGTAAAATGGGACCGGAGACTGCAACAGCTTGTGAAGCATATCCACTTGTGTTGATTCCGGATACCAGACTGGCTATCCAGGTATAATTTGTTCCGGTGGTATTGCTGCTTAAAATAATATTGGTTTGTGATCCGCTGCAAATGGTATCGGCCGGAGTAATACTGATCACCGGCATCGGGGAAACAGTAACAATAAAATCAACAGGAGTCCCGGAGCAATTGGTTGGTGTTGGACCTACCGGAGTTAAGCGATATCTTATGACAGCAGATGAAGTGCCATTATTAATAAGCCTTTGTGAGATATTACCGCTTCCATTACTAAAACCTGTTGCATTGCCGGAAAGTAAAGTTGCTGTGTAAACAGCTACCGAAGAAGGAATATTGAAAGTGGGAATAAATTTAGCGGTGTCGCCCGAACAAAAATTTTGAATGAGTACCGTGTTGGTAATAGCCGGAGTGGGATTAACCGTAGCATAGATTGTACTATCCGGTGAAATACATGAATTTGCAGTTGCCTTTAGTACATATTTCACAGAACCCGATGATAAGGTTGAGTTGCTTAGGGATTGAATCAGCGGACCCGTAACACCGGTATTTTGACTGCTGAATCCGGTTACGGTTCCATTAAATAATGAAGCATTCCATGTGAATAGAGAACCGCTTACATTGGAGCTTAAAGCGATATTGGTATTGGTTCCATTACAAATGGCTTCATTATTTGCATAGGCTTTGGGTATCGGATAAACTGTAATGGGAACGATTACCGAATCACTGCCGCAACCTGTAGTAGATTGAATTGCTGTAATTTTATATGTAACTGTTTCCGTAGTTCCACCGGAGTTTAAAAGTGTTTGATTGATGGGTCCCAATACACCACTCAATTGATTGCTGTAACCACTTAATGCCGGTGAACTTGGATATGCCTTCCACATATAACTTATCCCACCACTCAGGTTACATGATAAAGCAATGCTCACAGAATCACCGGAGCAAAAACTGCTGATATTTGGAATCGCTGTTACCAGAGGTTTGGGTTTGATGGTAATGAGCTGGGTATCGGCAATACTGGTTCCGCATTCATTGGTGGCGTTCAGAATAACCGTGTAAACAATGGGTAAGGTACTGCTGTTTGGAAACAATACGGAAGGATTTCTGCTGGCATTGTTTCCATTCATGTATAATGAACCGGCAGGATTAATACTCCAGTTATACGAGCTGATGGCGCCAAAACTGCTGTCATACGCCGGACCATGAAAAGCATTGGTCGCATCAAAAACAATTAGCTGTGTATCGCAGTAAATCTGATTTGTTGGAAAAGCAATAACTGGCTTGTCTTTAACAATGATGGTTGTATCTTTATAATAAAAACCATTGCAATGGTTTATAATTTGCAGACGTATTTTGTATCTCCCTTTTTGATTAAATACAATCACCGGATTGATACTGCTCGAATCGGTACCTGAAATAAAATTAAACCTGCTGCCCGGATTTAATAATACTGCTGTAGTAAGTGTGCTGTCATAAACAATCCAGTTATAATTGGTGACACCGCAACTGCTTAATGTGTTGGAGCTGTTAACCAATGTAATCACATTGTTGCGGCATCCGTTCAACGGATTTTGTGAAAGGGCAAAATTTGGAACCGGTACGGGTTGAACACAAATATTTTTTGTGACCGAATCGTCGGTACATCTGCCCACATTAAGACTTGCAGGTTTGGTTATTTTTAATTTTACAGAATAAATTCCGGCCGTAGTAAAAGCCAGTGAAATGGAATTGCTTCCAATGGGTGCTAGTACATTTGGAGCCAACACACCTGAATTTAAGCTCCATCCTGTAGGCGGACTAACCGACCATGTTTTTTCAAAGGCTGTTTGACAAACGGTTCCATTAAAATAATTCCCCAATGAAGAATTGGTTAAGGTTGCCAGGCTGTTTAAACAAACCGTTGAATCGGGACTTGAAGTAAAATTGGCTATGGGTTTCTGAGAAACGCGGGCAGTACCCGGACTGGTTACATAATGCGGATCACAGGGATTTGAGATGATAAACGAAATGGTGAATGAATTGGATGCAAGACCTAAGTTACAGGAAGATCGGGTAAAGGTATGTGATATGGATAAAGGTAAATTAGCCTGGGTAAAACTTTGGGGAGCAGAACTGTCATTAACTGAAAATAAATATGTAGTACCCGGTGCATTTTGGTTTGTTCCTGCAGTATCAACCGGCCATGAAAAAGTATAGGGTACGCAGTCGTTAATATTGCCGGGATTGAATAGTCCACCTGCGGGTGTATTTCCGTTAAATAAATTGTATGTCTTAATGGTACTGCAACCTGTAGTTGAATTGGAAGTGGTAAGACTCACATTAAAAAATCCAACAGAGGTATAGGTATGAGAAGTTATGGTAAAAGTTGAATTTGAAAAGTCAGGTGTACCATCTCCCCAATTGATTGTATAATGCGTATTGGAGCTTGATGTTGAACTGTTATTGATAACAGTCCAGTTAAAATTGGGAGTGCTTTTTGTGGCAAAACAATTCAGAAAAATACCTTGCAAGGGAGCATAATCAAGTCCTGTTGTATCCAATCTTGAATCCGGTATTTGAATAACATTTACCAAAACGTAAGTAGTATTATTTGTAATACCCTGTGCGGTTAAAAAAGCAGTATCCTGACCAATTGTACTAAAGGTTACACTGAGTGAAGCAGCATTGGATAATAACGGATTTCCATTTTTAAATACCCAGTCGCGGCCTGTAGCACTCAATGAAGTATCTTTAAACAGGACATTGCTGTTTTTGCAAACATTAATAGTTGCACCGGTTGTTTGAATGGAACCCTGTACGAAAATACGTGCAGTTTGTGCGCATACTGTAGCTGAGCCTAAAAGAAATAATGCAAATATTGTTAATAGGACAGGCCCTGTTTTATTAACATATTCTTTTAAATGAATCAGCTTAAAACATATTTTTGAATTGCGAGGTATCATGCTTAATGGCGGTTAAATGATGATATATGGTTGAAATAATTATATAATCAGTGCCGAAATATATTAAACAAAACCAAAATGCAAGAGAAATTATTTGCTTTTAATTTGTATTGATTCAGTACTACAGTTTTTTAAGCGGAACGCAAAAATGCCGTAAGCTTGTAACTCATTATTACTAAGGCACAGGGATACATGTTAATGGAAAATTAATGTTGTTTTTTACATTAAAATTTTATCCCATTTATAGGATAAAATATTTAGGACATGTAGTAAAATAAAATGATACTTTGTAATAGATTAAACTACAAATAATAAATCAGGGAACAAATCCGGTTTTTATCTGGTTTAATTTGGCGATAAAATTTGTACATTAGCTTATGAAATGTTGAAGCCCGAATAAAAATTTATGAAGCTGAATACTTTACTTCTTTTGCTTGTTTTTCCATTATTTGTCAAGACACAAATAAGGGAGTTCAAAAGTTATAAACCTGATACCACAGAGATTAATGCACTTTTAAAGGAATACAAGGAAAAATACAGGGAGATTGACGATAAATACATTCAATCGTTCCGGATTTTGTTTAATGCATTTAGTTTATCAAAACAAGCAAACTATAAAAGAGGGATGATAAAAAGTTCTTATTTTTTAGGCGAATATTTTACCGCACAGTCAAACCCGGCTAAATCCATTGAATACTATTATCTGTCCCTTCAGCTGGCAGAAAAGGAGAATGATATAAAAAGTATTTCTCTGGCACTCTTAGGTATTGGTTTGGTTTATTATACGCAAAAAGACTGGAGTCAGGCACAAAAATATTTTTATACCGCATTGAAACTGAACAGAAAGATTCATAACCTGCAGGGTATATCTACACAACAATATTTGTTAGGCATTTGTGCGAGTAATTTAAAACAATATTCCTTGTCACGAAAGTATTTGGATTCGGCCCTGCAAATTAAAAGGGATTTGAAAAGCGAGCAGGGAATTAACGAGTGCTATATGGCAATAGCAGATTTGTTTAAAAACACCTTACATTTTGATTCTTCACTTTATTATTACAATAAGGCCTTTCCTTATATTAAAGCATCACGGGAGGCAATACCCTTGTCAATCATCAATTGTTCTTTCGCAGAAATTAGCTATCACCGCAAAGATTATAATAAGGCACTTTATTATGCAATAAAAGCAAAGGAACTTTCAGCTTCGGTAGCATATAAAGATGCGAGTCTGAATCCAAATGAAATTCTGTATAAAATTTATCTGGCAAAAGGTGATTATAAAAATGCATTCGAAAATATCAAGGAATATTATTCAATAAAAGATTCAATTCTGAACCGGGATGTGGCCAGCCGGATCTCATCATTCCAACTCAATTACGAATTTGAAAAACAACAAAACCTGCAATTGCGAATTCAAAAAAATAAAGAGGAACAATACAATACAGAACTTAAGAGTCAGGAAAGAAAAAGAAAAGCGGTATCTGTGGTAGCCGGCTTTTGTATTGTTCTTATTATCGTTATTGGTTTTGCATACAGGCTGGTAAGTAAAGAGAAAAAAGCTTCTGAAGATTTGCTGTTGAATATTTTGCCAAAAGAAACAGCAGCCGAATTAAAGAAATTTGGCAGGGCATTACCTAAAAATCATCCCGGCGTAAGTATTATGTTCAGCGATATTGAAAACTTTACCAATATAGCAGAACAACTTTCACCCGAAGACCTGGTTGAAACACTGGATTTTTATTTTAAGGAGTTTGATCAGATTATCATGAAGTATGGAATTGAAAAAATAAAAACCATCGGTGATGCCTATATGTGTGTGGCAGGATTAAAAGGTGACCGCACACCTGAGGTGGAAGCAGAAAATATTATTCATGCAGCATTGGAAATGACGGAACTGAACCAGCAATCAAAAGAAAAGTTCGAAGAAAAATTCGGACTAAGCTTGGAATTCAGAATAGGCATTCACAGCGGTTCAATTATTTCGGGTGTGGTGGGATTAAAGAAATACGCTTATGATATCTGGGGAGATGCAGTAAATACAGCTGCCCGCATGGAACAAAATTCGCAAGCGGGCAGGATTAATATTTCAGGAAATACCTTTCAGCTTGTTAAAGATAAATTTCATTTTGAACGCCGGGGTAAAATTGCAGTTAAGAATAAAGGTGACGTAGAGATGTATTTTGTTGGTAGAGATAGGGTGTAGGGCAAAGGGCATAGGGCCTTTGGGAGAGCGTTTGGATGGAATGTTTAAGTTATTGGAACCGTTCTTTAGATTTAGGCAGGCTCAGAATAAACTTGATAAAGCCATCCTGAGCCTGCCTGGTGCAGCAACTTATTTGCACTATTTAACGATTCGTATACTTGAATCGATTATGCCACTACCATCGAAAGTTGGTGTATACGCACCCGTATCACACATTGGAGGGCAGAATCCACCTTCATATCCATTCCGGTATATTAACATTTGTCCGCTTGTAATATCAGAATTATTGCAGGGGTTTAAATCTCCGCCATAGAATAACACATAGGTCTTGGCATAAGGAGTTGAACCGGGAGTTTCAAGGGTCGCATCAGCCCTTCCAAAGCCGAAATTCATGTATACCTGGTCTGCAGGCAAACTGTTAATAATGGCAATCAGATCTGCTTTTTTAATACGGCCCCCCTTTACAAAATCGGATGGGTTAGAAGTAATACCTGCGTTGGTGTACAATGTACTCAGGTAATTCACATAATTTGCATTCAATGCGATGGCATCTTCGGTATTCACAATCATACCGTCTTCTTCGTTATTGGAAAGCGTCATCTGATCGCAATCACAGGTTGCTGAACTATTGGTTTGATTGGTTTCGCAACCTGGGCAAAGAAACAATACACCTGCAAAAAAGCAAATGTACAAAAGGGTTAGTTTGTAAGTTTTCATAAAATTTTGGGTTTGGTTTGTATAGGCAAGTTAATAAAAATTTAGATTTGTTAATTAATTTCCTGCTCAGTTTTTATAAGTACAATTCTAAAAATTTATGCAACACAATTTACAGACTCTGTGGAATGCATAATGATACAAAATTGATTGACAGTTGCATATACAATTCAATGCAACTGTCTTTTTTGACTCTTACGGTATAATAAGAGACTTTGTTGTAATCAATTTTTTGGGTAACAGGTTTAAAGCCATAGTACCGGCCTTATAGGCTAAGTAGCGGAGTTGGGGTAATTCCGGACGCAATTCAGGCCAACCGGAATTGCGTCCTTGCCTTACCAAAAGGCTTAATTTCACAGGTTGTTTTGGGGTCGACATCATTTCATGGATTTTTAAAATTCAAATGTCTGAGGAAAAATGAGTTCATACAATACCCATTATTGGGTATTTTTTAAGGGTTTTTATATAAAAAATACAAACTGGTGGGTATATGATTATAATTTACCAGCTCCTATATTGCATCTGTTTTATTTATTATAAATCACCTAATTAATTAACACCATGATTATTTCAAAAGCAGATGCAACAAGCCTGACTGACAATTTCAGGGATGCCGGTATTACACAAATTAGTGTTCCATTAGCCTGGCGATTCGACAAAATTGACATTGCCACATTGGTAAATGCCTCTGATGGCTTTATCAGATTTTATGCAGGTTTAAAATCCGTTACCGGCGGAGGCTACGAAATGACGCTCCTGGCTGTGCCCACCGATTCAAATCAGGATGGAAATGATATTATTAGTGGAACCGATCCGCTTATATATGATTTTGCCGCCCCTTGCCCGATGGTATGCGATCAGGCCAACAGTCCATTGCTTCCGGCTCCAGGTTCCCCTGAAAGAAAATCACAGATTTTTGAAAGACCTTAGATAATACATGTTTACCAATAAAGTAAAATTCGATGCTTATAAGTTCAATATTGATTAAAATTTCACAGGCCAGTGTATTGATCCCAATCATTGCAGGCTTGTTGTTTTATAAAAGAATAAATACTCCTTTTAAATGGTTGACCTGGTTTTTTATTTTATCAGCATTTGTTGAAATAATATCAGTAAAAATAATACATCGGGGGCAACATAATAACATGCCCTTATTGCATTTATATACCCTTATTGAATTTATTGCATTCGGGTATATGTATTATGTTTATTTTAAGGATCGAAACAGATTAAAGTATTTTCCTGTCATTACACTTTTTACCTTTATTATTATTGCAGGGATTGATGCAATCTGGATAAACGGAATTTGGCTGCCTAACACTGTTGCCAGGAGTTTTGAATGTATGGTATTGGTGTTGCTGGCTCTAATGTATTATTACCTTTTTTTTAAGGAAAGCTTCGATCAGGTTGTTTGGAAACAATCCATGTTCTGGCTAAGTACAGGGGTGTTGTTTTATTTTGCCATAAACGAACCTTTCTTTATGCTTTATAATTTTTTTCTCAGCAATCATTCAGATATGGCAAAATTAGGTTTAAATATTCACGCGGTAATTAATATATTTACCAATATTTTGTTTGCAATATCCTTTACATGCCCAAAACGGAAAACATATTGATCCAGTTTTATATTGGCGGAACGCTCTTTGTTTTCCTGCTGCTGGTATTTCTTTTAATTTATGTATACCTGCACCAGATGAAAGTTAACCGATTTAAATTACAGTTAAATGAACAGGAAATAAAAAAACAGGAAGCACTTTTCCTGGCTTTAATTGAAGGGGAGGAAAAGGAAAGGCACCGGCTGGCCGAGGAATTACATGATGGAATTGGGGTAAAATTATCAGGGCTCAAAATGAGTGTAGAATACCTGATCGATTATTATTCAAATTCACACAAGAATCTGGATAAAATTTCATCAGAACCTCATCCCGTATCGCAAGGTGGGGTGAGCTTGCTTTCGAAAGTTGCGGAAGGAATGAATGAAAGTATTTTGGAGCTTCGTGAAATCTCTCAAAATTTAAAGCCTTCCTTTCTCACAAACAAAGGGCTCGTGATGGTACTCACCGAACTGGTGGCTCATTTAAATAATAAAGGCAACTGTCGGTTCAAATTATATATTGAACCTGATGAAGAAAAATTTAGCCGTTATATGCAGGTAATTTACCGGATTGTTTCTGAATTGCTAAACAATATCCAGAAGCATTCACAGGCCACAGAAGCTTCCGCACAGGTCATCTGTTCAGATAATATCATCCAGATTATTGCTGAAGACAATGGCAAGGGCTTTGATGAAAAGATATTGGGGGATGGGATAGGCCTTACCAATATACGCAGCCGCCTTGAAATATACAATGGCCGTCTCAATATTGAATCAACTGATCATGGTACCGTAATTATTGCTGAATTACCCTTAAGTAAATCCGAATAAAAATGCGCGATAAAATATATGTATATATTGCAGATGATCATCAGATTATTATTGATGGAATTGCGCTCATGTTAAAAAACGAACCGGGTATTTATATTATCGGCTCCGCAACAAATGGACAAAAGGCAATGGATGAAATACTCAATTTGAATCCTGATGTAGCCATTATTGATTTGAAAATGCCGGACAAAAATGGCTTGCAGATTATCCAAAGTTTAAAGTCAAAAATTCCTGTAAAATTTATCCTTCTTTCAATGCATCATGATAAAAGATATATCATGGATGCAAAAAATTATGGAGCAGATGCATATTTATTTAAAAATACCGGAAGAATTGAGTTGCTGGAAACGATTCAGAGAGTGTTGAATAATGAGAAATGTTTTCCTTTGACTGAAGTGGATACGGATATAAATAATGCAATTTTTTTAACACCAAGGGAACTGGATGTATTTAAGTTGATTATAAGTGAACACAGTAATCAGCAAGTAGCCGAAAAACTTACTTTGAGTGTTTACACCATAGAAACCCACAGAAAAAGTATCATGAAAAAAACCGGCGCAAAAAATTTGATTGGTCTGGTTAAATACGCATTGGATAATAATATTAGTTTTAATGAATGAAGTTGATTTACCTACCTCCAGGCAAATAAGGCAGTAACCGTATCCATTTTATATAAGTGATGGGTTTGGATAGCAAGGGTAATACGGTTTACCCAAACCATTTTTGCGCAGGAGTAATTACCTGCATTTATTTTTTGAAGCCAGGCTTTATAATCGGTTTTGCCTTTAAGTGCTGAATAATATTTTTTACGCTGAATAACCTGGCAAAAATGATTGAAGGATGCTTCATCACTCCGGTAACTTTTGTAAATGGAATAATATTTGGGATGCTTATCTGCAAAATTATTTTTACCAACAATTCCAAAATGGTTTTTTAACAAGATACAATTCTTGCTGTTTCCATATCCTGATTCAATAATGGCAATTCCCATAATGATGCTTGCCGGTATTCCGGTTTTTGAAGAAAGCTTTTTGACCAATGGTGCATAGTGTTCAATATATGATTGCACTGTAGGATACTGGGCATTTGCATCAAATGTCCATGTGCAACAAATCACTGCAGGAACAATGAGTTGTTTTGCATGTTTCAAAATCGTGATTTTAAAATACTCAAATAAATCAGGATTTGAAAAATTGCGATATGTTGCTTCGGTTGCCATCCTATTCTTTTGTGGAAAAAGAATCCCCGTTTCGCTACAAAGTTGATTAATAATTAGTTAGGCTAATGCACAGTTAATTGAAGCATGTATGGCAATTAGTTCATATTTAGAGGCTTACATTTTGCTAAATGCGCCTTAAAGCCTTGTTTTATTGGGATTGCAGCATGTTTTAAAATCGGGTTAAAACGCTAATAATCACTAAATTTAGCTTATTAACATATAAAAAAGTTAAGTAATCAACATATTAAAAAGACCGGATATGAACCAAAATCTGTATTTAAATCGAATTTTTTATTTTGTATTCAAATGAGAAATCTGTTTTCAAAGAGGATAATTTTATTTAGATTGCTTTCAGGAATTGATTAAAATAAGCTGCTTATGAAAAAAATATTTTTACTTCTATCTCTTATTCTCAGCATCAATATATCAAGTGCGGATGAACTGAATTTAGAGGTAAATCTCCGTAAAGGAAAATTATTGGCAAAACAAAGTAAAAATGAAGAGGCACTTAAAATATTTGAAGCAGGGATAATACAATCGGTACGTGAAAATAATTTACTGTTCGAAGCGAAATATTATCTGGAAGCTGCGGATATGCTTTTGTTTTTTAACCGGATTGATTCTATAGACAGTTATTATACAAAAGCCAGTAAGATTTTTGAGAAATTTAAGCTGAAGCCCGAGTCCATAAGGGCAAAAGTAGGAATGCTGGAATTGCCCAGAAGAACAAATCCTTCGGCAACCATGGACCAATATCTGGCATTGCTGAATGAGGCCAGGAATTTACCCGACAGGGATGTGTATTACCTGGTTCTGGATAAGGTGATTATTGTTAATTATGCCATGGAGAATTATAAAGAGGCCATTTCATTGGCACATGAGTGTATTGGTTATTACAAATCCAAAAATGACTCACTTTCTCTCGCCATGAAGTACCGGTATCTTGGTAATTTATACAGAAACAGTCATCCCGACTCTTCTCTGTATTACTATAAAATGGTATTGCCTTATTTTTATAAACTACAGGCGCATCAATTAATTGTTTATACTTTGGTTTCGCTGGGATGGGCGCTTTACGAAACAGAACTAAATACAGCCTGGGAATACTTAATGCAGGCCGACAGCATTGACAGAAAGCACAAATTGAAATCAACGCAATTGCCCCTGGTTATTTCGTTTGCTTTGGCAAAAAAAGGAAAAACAAATGAAGCCATTAAAAGAGCAAAGGAATCGCTTCAACTGGGTATGAATGCCAAACAATTATTTATAGGAATACAGTCGGCTGATGCGCTAAAAGAGTATTATAAATCATTGAAAGAAATTGATTCGGCCCTGCATTATGCAGAACTTTCTGCTATTATTAACGATAGCATCAGGAGTCAGAAGCAATACAAGGACGCCGGACGTATGCAGGCCAAAATGGAATACGATAAAGAACTTTTTCAAACAGAACTTCGGCAACAGGAAGAAATGAAACGGGAAAAACTGATAATAAATTACTCACTGCTTGCCATCGGTTTATTGCTGATTATTGTATTTCTTATTTACAGGGCGTATCTGATCTACAAAAAAACATCTTTTATTATATCAAAACAAAATGATGAAAAGACTATGTTATTAAAAGAAATCCATCATCGCGTAAAAAACAATCTTTCTGTGGTTTCAGGAATCCTTGATTTACAGCAACGTGAAATAAAAGATGAACGTATGCAAGAGATATTTAAAGATGCCAAATCACGAATTACAAGCATAGCCCTGGTTCATAAAAATCTATATGAACATGAAAATTTTGATCATTTTAGCGTTCAACAGTATTTTGAGAATTTATATAAAACTATTTTCAATACGTATAAAGGGAAATCAGTTACAATCCAAGAAAAATTAGATTTTGATGATGTTGAAATGAATGTAGATACGTTAATTCCCTTTTCGCTGATTGTGAATGAATTGCTTAGCAACTCGTTTAAATATGCGTTTATAAATAAATCGCAGGGATTCATAGAAATGAAACTGGTGAAAGAAAAAAACGTATTTATATTTATTTATCGTGATGATGGTACAGGCATTGTCGAAAATCCAAATAGCAAAATGGAAGGTCTTGGAAGTCTTCTGATAAAAGGTTTGTGCAAACAGTTGGATGGTAAAGTTGAAAAGGTAAATTCATCAAATGGACTAAAATATATTTTTACATTTGGCGGGATTTATTTCAAAAATTAGGAAATGTATTTTAAATTTATTTATTGTTAATTAAAATTTGATTTGATACAACTTGAATAAATAAACTGATAAAATTGACTCAAATTGGTTATACTTGTTTTGTTGGTGAATACTTAAAAGTAAAATGCAAAGTCTCAGGATTCTAATTGTTGAAGATGAATTTATTATTGCCAATAATCTGAAAATGATGTTGGAAGATTTAGGATATAATCCATATGAACCTGTAATGAATCAGGTGGAGGCAATTGAAACATTAAAAAGTAAGGATGTTGATCTAGTAATTTTAGACATTAATCTGAATGGTAAACAGGAGGGAATAGATATTGGTAAATTGATCAATGAAAAATATCATATACCATTTATCTATCTTACCAGCAATGCCGACAAAGAAACCATCAATGAAGCGAAACAAACAAAACCAAGAACCTATCTTATAAAGCCTTTTATTGCCGAAGATATATATGCTGCGATTGAAGTTGCTGTTACCACGGACCAAACAATTATATGCGAGGAAGAAAAACTGAGCATACTTTTGGAAAGTATTTTTATTAAACTGGGAAATAAATATTACAAGGTTGATATCAAAGATATTACCTATTTTGAAGCCGATGGCAAAATGATGAATATTCACACCAATCTGGAACAGAAATTCCCAATTCGGATCAGCCTTGAAAGCTTGTATTCTCAATTAAAAGATTTTGGCTTTATGAGAATTCACAGAGGCTTTTGTATCAATACAAATCACCTTGCCGTTATTAACAGTGAATTTGTTATCGTAAACAATCAGCAAATTCCTATAGGCAGAAATTACAGGGATAACTTATTGGGGCGCATTAAGACGCTGAGTTAAGCTTTTTTAATACCTTATTTCTACCCTGCGGCATTCTTTTGCCGATAGTTTTTCGTTTTCATCTGCCATTTTACCTCGTGCATAAATTTTTATTTTTTGCAATTGAACCCCTTCTCCGGTAAGTTCTTTCTGAACGGCAAGGGCGCGTTGATTTGAAAGTTGCCGGTTGTATTCATCATTTCCTACCCAATCGGTATAAGAAACAAGTTGAAGGATTTTATTGCCATGCTGTTGAACTAATTTTTTAATCTTTACCTTGTTTTCATCCGACAAAGCAAAACTTCCTACATCAAAATACAATACCTCCAGAATATTGTCAAACTTTACAGATACTACTTCGGCAGTGGCAGGCTTTGCATCTTCAAGCGTCTTTAAACGTATTTTAAGTTCTTCAATTTCCTGCTGTTGTTGTTTTAACAGATTGCCTACCGAATCCTTCAGATGATTTAACTTATTGTTAAACTCAAGTTTAGCTTTTGTCAGTTGACCAGATGTGTCCGCATCATCTAAAAATAAAGCCAATCGGTTGCGCATCTCTATCACCTCGTTTTTTATGTCGAGGCGTTCTGTTTTGCCACTTTCATCGGTTTGACAATCTGATTTTTTTGAACCCATCAGAACCATCAAAACCAAACAGGCAAGTTTTACAATTCTAGTCATTGTATTTGATAATTAATGATTCCAGGGTACTTTGCAAATTTTTAATCTTTTGTATTTGATCATTATTTACAATTTTATACCTGCTTAAAATCTTTTCCAGGTCTTTGTTTAGTTTGTTTATTTCTTTTTTCATGTTCACCAAACCCGGATTTGTTTTGTCAATATTCACCAGTCCGTTTAATCGATCATTCAGTTTGTCAATTTCATCCTGAATTACTTCATCACTAACAGTTATGTTTTTGTTTTTTGAGGGTTGCGGTTTGTTAAAACCAAAGGTAATTGCCAGTTCGTTTTGTACGGGTGCCAATGCCATCATACCTGAGATTTGTTTATAGTAGGCATAATTAACTCCAAATGTTTTAAAATTTAATCCTGCAGATATGATTAGAGAACCATTGCTCCGGTAGCCACCCATAAGCGAAACCATCTCTTTCCATGATCCCTGTATGAGCGCATCAGTCATATTTGGACTGCTGTTGAGTTTATAAAAATTAATGATGGGTTTTATTTTCCACTCTTTTTCAGTTCCTCTTATAAAATTCCAGGAGGCATTTACAATCATCATATCATTTAGCGGACGGTCACCAACCATCAGGCCGGGAAACGATAAGCCCAATTCAGCTTTATTGTCAAATTTATAACTCATGCCAATTCCACTTAGAATTAAAACCCGGTTCAGGTCTTTGCTATCGAGTGCCGGATCGCTCAGGTCAACCATTTTATTTAAGAGTTCAGGTTTTAAATTGGTTTGTGTAATCCCAAGTGATAAACCGAGTTTAAGCAAATTCCGGGTATTTAGTTTTACAAATTTACTATAGACTCCTTCAGAGCATATTGTATGAAATGCACCAAAGGAGCTTGATAAAACTTTCATGCCGATACCCATTGTATTCCTCATCGGTGCATGAATTCCAAAATTAAAGGAACGGGAACTGCCGTCAATACCACCTGCAACACCGCGGGTATTCACAATTGCTAAAATATTGTCTGTTGATCCTGCCAGAGCCGGATTGTATATAAAAGGATTCAGCAAATTGGTGTAAATATTGCTTCGTTCCTGAGAATTTACCTGTATTGCAGTAATCAATAAAAGTAAAGTTATTTTAAAATGAGTTTTCATGATATTTATTTTAATAAATTTTTATAGTAAATCAATTGGACCTGATAATATTTAAAATGCCTTTATACTCTTTTCCACTGCTGCTGTTTTTAAACAAATAATAATAGGCACCTGTCTGTAATGTGTTACCTTGGTATGTTCCGCCCCAATCGTTTCTGTAGCCACTTGCTTTTTTATATACTTCGAGCCCAAATTCATTATAAACCGTTAAAGAAAAATCCTGATATGAATCGATATCATCAATGGCAAAGAAGTCATTCTTCCCATCGTTGTCAGGTGATATGAAATTTGTTACCGGTAAAATATCTTTGGTAAAATAACAGGGAAATTTGCTGTAAACCACATAAGGTGAACTTGCATTTCCATATGCAGAATTTTGTTGAAATTCTATTTTCATGCTGGTTTCATATACAGTATCCTTTAATGCATCATAAATTTTAAATGTTAATAATTCTCCGCTTACTATATTGCTGTATATGAACAAGGAAGCAAGATACCTGCCATTGATAACCTGATTCGTTAAAGCGCTTCCCCGGCACTCACTATCTTTAAATACCCCAATGCGGTTTCCCGTGCTCAACATTTCGCTGCAATTGATGTTTACCACTGCAAGCATGGTCATGTTATACTGGTAACCTGCCGGATCAATCGTCCAGTTTGGCGCTGTGGCAAGCGCATGGTTTATGCCGCTAACTGTTACTAATAACAATATGAGCATGGTTTTGAATTGTTTGTTTGTATTCATGATTATTTTATATTTATAATTTTATAACTTTATGCCGGATGGTATTTCCTGAATTTTCAATTTCAACGATATGTACACCTACAGGCAGATTCATTGATTTCCAGTTTATCTGATGAAGCCCTTTGGCAAACATTTCATCCTTACAAATGCTTAAGTTTTCTTTGCCGGTAATATCCTTGATCCGAATATTTACTGTGCAGGATTGCGGTATGTTGAATTCGATTGTTAAAGATTCAGTAAAAGGAACAGGATATACATTGCTGTTGAAATCCAATCCTGCTTTATAAGCTATACAGGGTGAGGCACTGCTTAATTGAAACGGTTGACTTAATGAACCTGTTAATGAATTCGATTGATAGCTGATGTTTTGGTCCAGATCATATTCATTTCCACTTGCTTCATCAAGCAATTTAAAGCGGATCTTTTCGCCATCGTTACCGGCGATATTCAGGAAATAGACGTATTCATTGCCGTCGATATTTTGTAAATTTCCGTATCCTCTCAAATCCCCATTAACAAAAGCTCCCAAAAGCATACCCTCTGTGTTTTGAAGGTTGGTGCAGGCATTCACTTTGCCAATCAAATTCATATTGGTGGCGTATTTATAAGGCTTTATTTTCCAGTGCGATGATTTGATTGTTTCATCCGCCATTTCTTTTTTTCCAAACATGGCTGAACGGGGATAATTAAAACTGCCACTTGCAGATGCTTTATATAAATATCCTGCATTTGGCCTGAGTGTTTTTAAACTGCCCACCCATCCGAGTACCGTATCGTATACTGAGAAATTTGTCTGCCCTTTTATCAAATCATTCTGTGATGCAGTTAATCCCGATAATGCCTCATTGGTTGACATATTGCGCTGGGATACAAATCCAAGATAATTCCATCCCGGGCTGTAACTGATAGTTCTCAAAGAAGGATTGGCTTCAATACCTCTAAGCTCCAGTGTGTCCTGCTGACCGGCATAAAACAGGTATGACAACTCCGGTTTAATACCCGTGTTTATATTGGCAAGGTTTCCGGTCCAGCCATTTGTCATATCATAAACAGCCATCTGTGTGTTGTTTTTAATCTGGTTATTAACTACAGGTTTCAGGTTGTTAAACAATTGATTCAGGCTGGACGAGTCGGTCATCAACAAATTAAAAGACATCCAGTTCCAACCCGGTTGAAGTGGTAACTTTTGAGAAACCTTATCGAGTGCATTAAATATTTGTGGTGCTGCAACAGAGCCCACCAGATTATTTGAAACAAAATTTAATGAAGGATCTACCTGTATATGCGTTTTGCCGCTTGCAGAATTCCAGATTCTAAACTCAAGGGTTTCATTATCGGTATTGCCATAAACATCCATAAACACAAGATATTTGTCAAGTTGTTCGTAGTACTGAACCTTCCCAATACCTCTGCACACGTTGTTTACAAATGCACCCAGTAAATCATCGGTATTGGCAGAAATTACATTATTGATTCTAACCTGACCCACAATACTCATTGATTTGGCATAGTTGCCAATAACTACATTCCAATCGGGTGCAATTGCAGATACATTGAGTTTTAATATAAATTTATCGGCAAAACCAAAATCAGTTGTTAAAGTAAGGTCCTGTTCGTATTTGCCAATATTCAGCGTTGGATCAACAGTAAAAGTAATAACTGTGCTGCTATTCGGATTGATACTGGCACTTGTTTGGGAAGCAGTTAACCAGGATGGTAAATTGCCTATATTAAATACTTTTAAAGCGCCTCCCGAATTAATTATGGTAACATCAAAACTTAATGGGGCAGCAGCAAGTTTGTTTAAATTACGTCCATCGTCCTGCCATTTAACCTGGTTTCTGTCAACAAATGCAATCCATGTTTTGGGCGACTGCATGGTATTTCCATTTTTATCATTGATTCCCTTTACAGTAATATCAAGTGTAACATTCTCTATAAATTCGTTAGCAGTAGTAGGGGTTATAATAATTTTATCCCCGTTGATGCCATAAGTAAAATTGATACCCTGTGCGGCTCGTGGTAATTTAATGGTTGGTGACTCATCACTGGAAACTGCGTTGCCAAAAGCGGTTAATGATCTTGTATTGTTGGAAGTAAAATCTGTATTACTCGAATTCAATACGGGGAATCCCAATACCTCCTGATAACTTTCGAATGGAATGTATAACACAAGACCGGATTCATTGCCATTTAAGCGGTTATTTTTATCGCGGGCAATCTGTTCAATCAAACGGGAACTGTTCCAGAAACGAAGATCATCCAACTGTCCTGAAAAATATTTGCCCGTGCTGTCAAATTGAATATTGCCATTATTATTCCAGCCCTTGGCACCAAACCATAATTTTGCACCCCCCCACTGACCGAAACTACCTGATTGAATGGAGTTTTGAAGGTTGGCATCAATATAGCAGGATAAGCTGCTGTTACGTCGCAATACCAGCGCAAAATGATGCCAGTTTCCATCAAAGAAACTTGCATTGGTTGCCTGGAAATAAATACCA
This sequence comes from Bacteroidota bacterium, assembly GCA_030680835.1. Lineage (GTDB taxonomy): Bacteria > Bacteroidota > Bacteroidia > UKL13-3 > UKL13-3 > B1. The sequence goes on along the minus strand of JAUXUD010000104.1, from coordinate 116,420 downwards.
TTATGCTTTACAATAATCCTTCCGGCCGAATCTGTTTCAATACTCCATTTAAGGGCAGCATTGGTAGCACTTAACTCACCGGTTCCGTTAGAAAGTAAACCCACATTATTTCCGTTATTGCTTTTGAACCAAAACTCAATGGTAAAATCCATTTCAGGGCTGATGCCAAAATGAGTGGTAGGAACTGTTATGAAATCGCCATTCCCGTCAAATGTATATGATTTGCCCATAGGGGATAAAAACCATTGTGCATTGAAGATAATAGCAGTGCGTGAACGCGCATAATCTCTTACAGAATTTCCTGTTGCTTCATCCATTCTCCAGTTAGCCATCAAACCTGCATCCGTGCCATTCAGTAATTTTGATTTGGTTTGATTTACGTCTGTTAGACTTCTTGCAATGCTCCATAATCTCACTTCGTATAAATTACCTTTTGCATATTTGGGTATGCCAAAAGAAGCTTTACCCATATAAAATTTTCCGGCTCCTGAATAGGGATTAAAAATCCTGTTGTTTCCGATATTAACTACCTGTTCGTTTATAAACAAATCAGCAGTTTGTGCAGTAGAATTATAAGACACTGCATAAAATTGATAAATGCTGGTGTCTGTTATGGCCAAATTTGAAACAACGGTTTCGGAACCCATTCTAAAATAGAATTTGTTGTCGGAAGCAAATCCGACTTCAATTGAAGAGGCAGCGTCGGCACCCTGTGAAAAGAGCACCTGCTGACCCAATCCGCCCCGCTTATGCCAGAACTCAATGGTAAAGGGTTTTAGCTGGAGGTTTAAGCCCTGCGGCACTTCCAGATAATCATTATTGCCATCAAAATACAGACTTGTATTGCTTCTGATATTTGATTTGTTTAATACCCCCTTCACTTCAAAATTTGAGAGGGATAAAGTACTTTGTTCAATGGGTTCATTAAACTGAATGCTGATATCATCGTTAGGAGAGAGTATTCCGTTGGCAGGTGATGGAGTACCGAAAGGAGTAGGGTTTACACGGTCAACCAAACCCTGCATTACCGAAGAGTTTATGCGGCTATTCGGATAACCCGGAGCAATACATTCGGTAACTGCACGCAATTCATAACTGCCATCAGGCAGGTTTTTGAATTTAAAAGGATAGAATATATTGGGTTCACCTACCGGTATTTTTGAATTCACATCAAGTGTATCTCTAAAATAAGATTTTTCATTATACCATATATTGGTTCCTCCCGGCTTGTACTGAAAGTGCAATGCTTTAAAGCCACCCCAATTGTAATTATAGCCTCCGATTAAAACAGGCAACGTATCATTATAACTGCTGTTTAAAATCCACCGGTCATCGGGTGATTTTAAAGCAACACTTGTACAAGTTGGTAGAAATTTGGCACTGATGGATACCGTATCAAAAATATCATCATCGCAGGCCGATTTAAGAATGAGTTGTATGTCATTATAGTCATAGTTAACCGGTCCGCGCCTGAGTGTTAAAGTTTTTTGAACTGTGGTCCCATAAGGCACATTGAAATCACGGTTGGGATCTAATCCATCAACTTTTAAAATAGCACCATATGGATTGGTGTTTTCATTAACACGTAAAGAATATGTTCTGTCCTGATGACCTTCACTCAGGTTGCCCAAATCAAGAATAAAGATGGCATCATCGCCGGCCGGTACATTAAAGTTATTTTTTTGGTCAACAGAAATAACAGGGACATCATTTTGTGCAGTTGCTGTCTGAATTTCAAAGCCATCTTCAAGTAAAGTAGTTGATGTGATGGTATCATTGGACGGGTCATAAAACATGGCTTTTTCTTCACCTTCGTAGGGGCATGATGTTCTGCCGGCCCGTAGTTTAAATAAATGACTGCCTCCGGCTTTGGGGTCAACAACATCTACCGAAATCAAATCTCCATCATCACCATCCTGAAGTGTATAGGAAAAAGAATTTACAATAGATGAAGAAGCAGACCTTGATTTTCCCGAAGTTTTTTCAAAGCTAAATGTACTTGTAAACTCGTTTCCAATACCCAGAATTTCAAATCCAAAAGTTGCACTCAGATCTGTATTTAAACTAACTTCAAACGATTCGGTACGTGTTTCATCAACCTGTGTTATAAATTCCTGTGTTAATGAAGCTTTACCAATACTAATATTTCTGCCACCGCTAACCGGTTGCGCTCCTGAGTTATTAATGGTTCTGTATTTATCTGCTTCATTACGTGAAATAGCCACTTTCCACAGTCTGATCTGGTCGTTATAAAATCTTACAGAGTCGGTTTCAAAACGTGTATTGCCCCTGAAAAGATAACTTAAACCAACTGAATCTTTGGCCTCGCGTACCAGTGGAGTTGGGCTTGAGCGCTGACCTTTCCAGATTGGGTCATCATTATTGGATCCAAATTTACGGGCAAATTCAGCATCTGTGTTATCTGTAAAAAGAGCTGTATATTTCACCTGACCTCTATTATTCAAAGTATTATTTGTGAATAATTGATTTCTTAATGCTTCCAGGTCGGGAATCACCAGATTTAAAATTTCATCCTGTGTATACGCAAATGTTGTTGCTATGCCTCCGGGGACCAGATAAAAACCGTTTCTTTTTCCAATTTTATAACCGTTAACTTCAGTTCCTGAACATATCGGCACACCGGCAGTTGCTTCAAGCACTCTGCAGTTTGCAGTATCTATCAGCTCAATTATATCCGCATTTCCAAAAAGCAGGTTTACCGATTTTCCATAATAAACATCTGCGGCAGAACCTACTGATCCCGGATCGGAGCCCGTTGATATCGTGGTATTGTTTGTGGTAGAAGTAATCACTTCACCTTCGGTACCGGTTGTACGGTTTTCGGTTACCCCCAATGTTAAATTGGCCACGGTTTCATTCTCGGTAATGATACCAGCCTGAACACTTAAACCCAGGCCAACTCCCACACCGGCATACGTTGTAACTTTGCCTCCAAAATCAAACATATTGCTGTAACTTTGGGAGAAGGAGTTTGAAAAATTATAACTTTCCGCTTTGGTATATGTGGTTCCTTTACTCCAGGTTGTACTGCTGGCACTACCCGGAGGATCTCGCAATACAAAATCAACAAGAGCGGGACCACGGGTTGTAAAATTACTTCCACCAGGGCGTGAACCAAATACATAACCCCTGAAAAACTGATTATTTATATCTCCAACATTAGGCAGGAAATTTACAGTATAACCGATTTCAGGTACAAATTCAACCTGCAGTGTGCGGGTATAACTATATTGCGGATTGATGCTATTACGTAATTGATTGGGAACACCTCCCCTGAAATTATAAACGAAATAACCGTTGTTAATCTGTGCTTCACTTATTGAATCCGATAAAGCCAGGTTATTGTAGAATCTCAATAAACCCGATACAGGCACATTGTCAAAACGCGAACTGTCTGAAGCAAGTTTATCAATATTGGTATATCTTTCTAAAACTTTTACAACGGCTGTGTAATAATTTCCCTGTAAAAATACAGGATAACCCAATTCATTTTGTGCAATGGAAAGGGATGTGGTATCATTTATTTCAATGGTCTTTTCCCCTTTAAAATTATTTACCAAAACATCAAATGCCGTATTGGTATCGGTTAAATAAATTTTTGGTGCCAGGTAATATTTAAAATCAAGTTGTTTATGGTAACTTATGCTGTCAATTCTGCTAAACGTTGGTGTTACCAGCGTGTCATAAAGATTCGTTATTTCAGGAATTGTGCTCAGATCCAGAATATTTGGATTGTTAAATGTTGGGTCTGTTAAAAGTGTTGGATCCGGATTATTAACAAGACGTAATCCGTTTATGGTATACCTTAATGGGAGCAGATTTGCTTTGTATTCACCGGTGGAATCGTTGGTTACAATGTTCATACTAAAACATCCTGTAATACCTGATTGACCTACAGAATTAAATGTAAACTGAGCCTTTCCAATATTATTCTTTGACCTGCCCAGGCCGGGAAGTTTGGTTAATTCCCTGTTTCCTCCTGCTACTCTTCCAATGATTGTTAAGAAGGTTGAATCTGTAAAGTTGGCAGAAACCGGACCTGTAAAATTAAACAGACTCCGTTCGGGGAAACGGCCATTGCTGAATACATGTTTATTTTGTATTAAAGAAACATAGTGATTTCCGATGGGCACCTGTACAACAAATTTACCACTGTCGTTTACAGTTAATAACTGGTTGTTTTTAACCACATACTGCCCGTCTATTAAAACGGATGCACCCGCAGCAGGGCATGTAGTACCTGCATAAGTTACAACTCCCGCAAATTCGAAACTTGAATTGTCATTAAAGTCAATTCCGTTTAAGGATTGTGAACCATCACCAATAAATATTACTCTGTTGGCAGGAGCGAATACGTGGATACCCAATGAAGGTACTACCGTATAATTTTGTCCGGTACCCATATATCGCACATTTGGAATGCTATAATTTCCATTGATATCCGTATAACTTGCCAATGCCAATTGACTGGTTGAGGGAATGCTGTCAGTATAAACTGCACCATTCAACAATCGGGCATGATTTTCATTAAATACCAGATTCAGATTACTCTGATCGTAGGTCTCTGTTAAACCTGGAAAACGGTCATCAAAGGTGAGATAAACCATCAGGTTCCCATTATTGGTTTCAATGGTTCTGTTAAAATCATTTACAATTTGCGATTTGGTTTTAGCAATTTTCCAGATTCTTACTTCATCTAAATTTCCTTTGCCATAAATATTTAATTCGGGTGAACCGCCAAAATAAAGTGAGCTGGATGCAGAACCTAAAAATGAAATAGAAGTTTGTACCGATTTACCTTCCAATCCGTTTATATAAATACGTATGCTGTCACTGTCATAAGTTGCTGTAATTTGGTTATATGATGTAAAGGAAACAAAGGGACTGTCAACTTTTACGGTTTGACTGCTGATATTATTGCTCAGTGTAAATATTAACTGGTTACTGTCACTATCATAACGTAGCAGGTAACCTCCTAATGAATCTTGTTTAGCAGCCACAATAAAACTATTTTGAGTTATGGGTTTAAACCATGCCTCAATGGTTAATGCATTAGTTCCCGGGTTTTGTGATTCCTTATGCTTAATTTCCATATAATCATTCACCCCGTCAAAAGCGATGGCACCTCCTTTGTTAAATGAAGTATTTTGAGCCAATACCCGGACATTTTCCACTGCAAATCCTCCTGCAAATTTTACAGATCCGTTAATAATTCCGGATGGACTTCTGAAGCCAATATCAGAAGTTATGTTTGAGAAACGGGTTACTCCGCCACATTGTGTTTCGCCAATAATAAAGTAACGGTAAAGCACACCTGCAACGGTTGTATTATCGATATACAAACCTGAACCCGGTAGTAAACTGCTTATCATAATAGAATCATTGGCCGAGTTGGCAATTTTACGATAAATACGCATGCTGGTTAGTTGCGGACTATTTCTGTTATTCCAGTTTAATTCAACCCTGTCGGGATAATAACCTTTTGAACATTTCAATTTATAAATGCTGCTGTCTTCAAACGTATTGCTTAAATTAGGAGTAATGCGTGTTTGGTTCAGACCAATGGAAGGGATTCCATTCAGCGCGCATCCTGAGTATGCCCTTATGGTATAGTTATACGATACACATCCGGCGGCTTGTTCATCAACATAAACCGTGTCGTTCGGGTTGGTATCAAAAGTTGTGGTGAGTCCTCCTACAGCCGCTCTTTCTACTCCAAATTTATCTTCGTTATTGGAATTATCATTCCAGCGTATGGTAATGGTATTGTTTGTTGAATCGGCAAATAATCGCACATTGCTTGCCCTCACCGGTACCTGTGGTGAAAGTCCGCCAACCACCGCCTGCGTATCGGACACGCCTGCAAACATGCTATCTGCAGCACTTGCTTCATAACAATCATTACGTGCATAAATCCGGTAAAAATATAATTTGCCACGTTGTAAACCATTGTCGGTAAAACTACGTTGTGTACCGGTAAGTATCGTAATATTGGGTGAAGTAACTATAGAGTCTTCAGAGCGGGTTATCACAAAACCATTTTGTGGATTCGCATCCGTCCAGGTCCAGCCTAAATCTACACTCCCGTCACATTTTGCAAGAGAAGCTGTAAATCCTGAAGGAACAACCGGATTGGGTTTGAATTTTCCAACCACTATATTACTCGGGCTGCTTAATTTAATATAATTAAATACACCCGGTACGTATGCAGTTATTACTTTAAATTTATAGTTTACACCTCTTATAAGTTTAATATTATTGTAATATTCATTAACATTAAATGAACAAGACGTAGTGCTAAATGGAAACTCTGCCAGTAAATTATCATCGGCATAAACATATTGCCTGAAATTAGCAGGATCACAAAAAACAGAAAGATCGCAATTACTTGTGGGCAGTGCTGAACCCAATTGCCAGCTAAGATCAATACGGGAGCATACATCATTACTTACCAGTAAACTATTAGGTGCTGTAACATTAATACCATAGGAGTTAACCCAATTGCTTGCCGTTCCCGACAGGGAAAAATTGGTAATTGTACCTCCATTGTCTGTACCTGCAATATCTTTCAGCGTAGTTACACCCGTATTGTTTGCTCCTCCGATACCCTGGTCAAAACTATAATAATCTAATAATCCTGTGCTGTTTCTATTAATGGTATCTCTATAATATTGAGAAATCTCAGAACCCGTTCTTTCTACATTCCAGATTCTTAATTCATCTAATGCACCATTAAAAGAGGCACTGCTGGTTCCGCCTGAATTATTAGTGGCACCCAGAGTAATAACTGAAGAAGCACTTAATGCACCGGTAGCGCCTGTGGCATTGGTTTCCAAATTCCCATTGATGTATATCCGAATTAGACCGCTTGTTGAATTTCGCGTAACCGCTACATGAAACCATTTTCCGGTATTAATGGTTGTATTCGATTGTATTGTTGTTTCATTCACCCCAAATGCAAGCTTGCCTCCAATCAGTGCAGTTCCAAAATCTCCGGTTGATGATTCGTTACTCACGATTCCATTACCCTGATAGAACTGACTGGTGCCGGAACCGGAGCCTGTTTGTGTGGTTTTAACCCAGTACTCTAATGTAAAGTCTCCGCTAAATGCTTTGGTGATGGTTCCATAATCATTGCTTCCGTCAAATTGTAATGCATTGCCGGGAGGTGTATATTCGAGTCTCACGATTTTAACATTAGAAGGTCCCCCTTCACCATCAACAACAGTTGATGACCTGTTGGCTCTTACCCTGCAATAAAAGGTACTGCTGGCAAGGCCGGATAATGTATGTGAAAGTCCGCTTATATTAAAAGGTGAACCTGAAATGGGAGCGGTAAAATTTGAGCTTAAGGATACATCCAGTAAATAATTAGTAACCACACCGATTGCGGGTGCTGTCCAGTTGAGTGTAAAACCGGATGGTGTGATATTGGTAGGTTCAGTCATGGTTGGTACAACAGTAGCATAACTTTCAACCCAGTTTGTATTGAGCGCTTCAAGACTCATGTTTGCCAGATTCATATAGTTATCGGTATTTCCTTTTTTATCAATAATTACCGATCTGCCATAATTGATTAAACCACCCACTCCCTGATTAAAGTCGAAATACGTTAATAATCCTGCTGCACTGGTATCCATTTCTCTTTTCATGGAAGCTATAATGCTATCCTGACTTCGGGCAATATTCCATAAACGTACTTCGTCGATTTTTCCGTTTAAAGGATTGCCGCAGGTGCTGGTTCCGATATACAAATGACCACCGTTATTTACATTAGCCACTCCAGTGCTTGTTCCGGTAGATACTTCTTCTCCGTCAATATATATGGTAGCTTTCACACCTTGTCTCACGAGTGCCATATGATGCCACCTGCCATCATTTATAGGTTTTTGTAAAACAGGGGTTAATACAATCTGATAACTTCCTAAATTATTTATTTCCATGTATAAGCGGTTGGGATTATTAGCTACCATCCCATGGCCTATACTCCAAAAACTTCCACCCGTGCAGCCACTCCTTTTTGTTATATGATAACCCATGTTATCAGTAGTGTTGATCCAATATTCAACGGTAAAATTGCCGGCACCAAAATTACCTGTATTTGTGCTGTGGCTTACTGCATAATCATTCACACCATCAAACGCCAATGCATTTCCAGGAGGGGTATAGGGTACATCCACTGCGATTACATTCGAGTATGCACCCTGATTGGCTAAACTTGTTTTATTGGCGATTACTCTGTAATAATAAGTTCCACCCAGTAAACCGGTAAATTGTTTTGAAACTGCGTTACTCGCTACTGAAAATGGAGATCCTATAATAGGGCCCGTAAAATCCGGAGTGGTAGAAACTTCAATAAAATAATTATTAACGGTTCCTATTATAGCTGGAGAAAAATTTGCAGTGAAACTGCTGCTTGTAATAGCAGTTGCTGCAAGTGCAGTTGGTCTTACCTTTGCATAACTTTCAACCCAATTGCTGTTATTTCCACTTAAAGTAAAATTGGTTAAAGTCCCATTATTTAAATTAGGAGTTTGATCATAAATGATATTAGTAGTACTGTTATTAGCCCCCGAAACTCCCTGATCAAAATTATAATAAACAACAAGGCCCGGTGAATTGCTTGCGGGATTATTAATTATGCCTGCCAATATTTGTTCTTTTGTTTTAGCATAAGACCAGAAACGACATTCATCGATTTTGCCATTTAAAAATCTGATCCCTGTATGTCCGCCAATTCTGAATTCCCCGGTTGGTCCATACGGATTGTTTGTGGTTACAGTAGGGAGCTGTTCACCGTTTACAAATATTTTAACCGACCCTCCGCTACGCGTTAATGCAATATGTGACCATCTGTATAGGGCCAATTTGTATCCGGTATTTACAGTGTTAATTGCAGGATATTGAATGGTTATTTCCCCGGCAGGAGAAAGGTAAAGTGAAATTCCGTTTCCTGTATAAGCATTGTCAAACCCATAAGCAAAAATGGTTTGCCAGTCACTCGTTAAGTTGCCGGGATTCACCCATGCCTCCATCGTAAAATTATTTATATATGTGTTCGAAACAGGTGTAACAATCATATCATTGATACCATCAAAAGCGAGTGCATTTCCAGGTGGAACATAGGCCACTAAAACTGCAATGGTATTTGAAAAAGCACCCTGATCAGACAGAGAAGTATTATTTGCCCGTACCCTGTAATAATAAGTTCCACTAATTAATCCACTAACCGATTGCGAAAATGTGGTATTTGATAAGGTAAACGGAGAGCCGCTTATAGGAGCTGTAAAATCAGTGTTTGTTGCAATATCCAATACATATCCGTTAACAATGCCTTCCAGGGGTGCTGTCCAGTTTGCAGTAAATCCATTCGCAGTTACAGCACTTGCGGCCATGGCTCTTGGAACCACCATTGCATAGCTGCTTACCCAGTTACTATTCGTTGAGCTGAGCGCAAAATTTTGAAGAGCGCCCGTATACGAAGTACTGCTGCTTCTGTCTGTCAGGGTATTTATTTCAGTATTTGTACCGGATGCATTTCCCTGATCAAAATTATAATAAGCAACCAGGTTTTCAGGCAATGCAATGGTTGTATCCCGCATATCACTTATAATTTGATTTTCTGTTAAAGCTTCGTTATAAATTCGTACTTCATCCATATATCCATTTACAGTTTCAAGATAATCCCAGCGTTTGCCTATGCTCCAGTCTTCACTTCCATAGGGTAATGCAAGGGTTGCATTCTGAGTTGCAACCAGCACCCCGTTTACATACAATTTTATCTGAGTTTGATCATAGGTACATGCAACATGCGTCCACCTGTTTAAAGTAAGCGGTGTTAAATATTTTGCTGATGTCCAATTTCCATTATGATACCCTCCATATAATCCATTTCGATATAAATAAATACTAAACTTAATATTATAGCCTCCGGCTCCATTATAATTTTCGGTTATGAGTGCAGGAGCTACATCACCCGTAGGCAAACTTTTTAAATAAACCCAGGTTTCCAGGGTTATTCTGTTGTTGCTAAACCGGTTGTTAATTCCACTTGAAACAGGTATTTTAATATAATCGTTTACCCCATCAAGTGCAAGGCAATTTCCCGGAGGGGTATATGCATTGGCTGTTCTGGCAATAGTGGTATTACTGAATGCACCCTGACCTCCCAAAATTGTTCTGTCGGCTCTAACCCGATAGTAGTAATTTAAATTGCTTTGCAAATTTGTAAATGCTCTTGAAAATGTTGTATTGCCTGATACAGTAAAAGGGGATCCGCTAATGAGTGATATGAAATTTGCATCGGTTGCCACATCAATAAAATAATTGTTTATATTGGCTATGGATGGTGCGGTCCAGTTGGCTGTAAATCCTGTAGTGCTGATGGCTGTGGGCTGGGTGGCATTGGGAATTGCCATTGCATAACTTTCAACCCAGTTACTTGTTGAATTGTTTAATGAAAAATTGTTTAATTGATTTATCTGTGTAGTATCCTTGATATTGATTAAAGAATTTACTTCATTGTTGTTAAGAGAAGTAACGCCCTGATCGAAATTATAATAATAAATCAGGTTTGATGAAAGTGGGCTGACAATTGTATCCATATACGTTTGAATTTCGTTTTGGGTACGGGCCAAATTCCAGATGCGGAACTCATCTATTTTACCATTGAAGTGATTATCCTGGTAATAATATTGAGAACGGCCCAGCCAGTTTTGGCTCGAGTTTCCCAATTGCGATAATCTGAAAGTAACGCCATTTAATTCGCCCGCCAACTCTCCGTTTAAATACATACTCAGTTTATTTGAAACCGCATTAATAGTAATGGCTAAATGGTACCACTTACCCGTAATTAATGCCCTGGGTGCTGTCATTCTATGCTCCACATTATTGTTAATAACCAGTATGGGCCTGGGATCGCTGCCTGCCGGTTGGGGTGAAAACATGATAAAGCTGTTGATTCCACTGCCAAAATCAAATAGCCTTTGCCAGTTACCTCCACCATTATACAGAAACCAGGTTTCTATGGTAGAGCTCCCGGTTAAAGTTGAGAGGAATCCATTGGGCAATGTTACATAATCGTTGATCCCATCAAATGCGAGTGCATTTCCTGGTGGAGAAAATGGAACAGTTACACTTATGGTTTTTGATACAGCACCCTGATCTGCAACAGAGGTTTTATTTGCCCTTACCCTGTAATAATAAGTACCACTTTGTAAGCCGCTTACATTTTGTGAATATGTTGTTGCACTCAAATTATAGGGAGAAGTTGAGATTGTTCCCGTGAAAGAAGCATTGGTTGAAACATCCAGATAATAATTATTAACAGAACCTATAGCCGGTGCTGCCCAGCTGGCAGTAAATCCGCTTGAATTAATATTGGAAGGGTTGTTTGCAAGGGGCACTACCATGGCAAAACTTTCTATCCAATTGCTGTTGTTGTTATTGCTGTTGTTTAACGAAAAATTTGTTGCAGTCCCATGATAATTATGCCCGGAGGTATCTCTTACCGATATAATGCCTGTATTTGTTCCACCCGCCGTTCCCTGGTTAAAATGATACCATGCAAGTAAACTTAATGGAACAGAAGATGTATTGCTTACCATATCAGCCTGAATATTAGCCTGTGACAATGCATAGTTATAAATACGCACTTCATCCAGACTTCCATTTATAAATTCATTAGTTCCGTTATACGAACCAAGAAATCCTCCTGACGATAAATTGGGTAAACTTACGTTGGCTGCATTTTTTTTCGCATATACCTGTCCGTCAACATAACTCTTAAATCCATCTGCAATTCCCTTTTGCCAGGTCATTGCAATATGATGCCAACGTCCATCAAAAATGGTAGATGGAATGGCAACGCCACCTGTAGTACCTCCATCGGTAGAGATAATATGTTGCATCCCGTACCCTGAAATGATATAACCATTTGCATTATTGAAACGCACTGCCGATGTAATGCTGGTCCCCCTAAACCAGTACTCAATTGTGATTCCGTTATTTGAAGCGGAAGTAGTTGCTGTTGTTAACGCATTAGGCAGGGCTACATAATCATTAACCCCGTCAAATCTAAGTGCGTTTCCGGGTTGTTGTGCGTAGGCTGCAAAATTCAACAACAGGGAAAAAAGAATCAGTTTAATTGAAACGGTGCAAAATGTGCATTTCAATTCCTGGCAATAGTTTTTCATAACTGTATCAATTAATTTGACACTAAGTTTTGAAATGATGCCGTTTTAGTCAAATATAAGGAACAGAATGCAGTTATTTGGGTTTTAAATGACTTGAAAATGGCATGAAAAAATCATTGGATGGGACAAAGAGGTTAAATATGCTTTTGAAAATGAGGGAGAAGGATTGAGAAAATCTTAAATCAAATCTTCAATTTTATTCACTATTTCTTTATGGATTATTTCGGGATCTTTGTTTCCATCAACAGTATATATTTTTTCTACTTGATATAACAAAGCAAAGGCCTCCAGATATTTTGCCCTCACTTTTTTAAGATTCTCAAGATTTTCATAGAGGTCTATGCTATCCCGGTTTCCATTAATCCTGCTCATGCTTACTTCAGGCGGAACATCAATAAAAATATTCAGATGGGGTCTTAAAATAGAAGCACTCATGGCATTGGCATCAATAACCCAGTTGATATCCATATGGGTTCCATTATAGGCATAAGATGAAAAATAATACCGGTCGGTTAAAACGGTAAAACCCTCTTTCATTTTTTTTACAATTCCATTTTCATCGTTCAGCAGGTGGTTGAGCCTGTCGGCAACAAAAAGTCCGGCAATGGTCCGGTTATCTGCATTTTTTTTCCCGATGAGTATATTCCTGATGATGGATCCAATTTCACTGTCAGTGGGTTCAAAGGTGGTATAAACTTTATGCCCGATCGATTCCAATTTTTCTGCCAGGAGTTTTACCTGGGTACTTTTACCGCTTCCATCAATACCTTCAAAGGCAATAAATAAATTTCTGTTTGTCATGAGCACGCGAAAATCACTATTTATTCTGAGAAATTCAGGATAAATATTTTGAATCCGGTCAGTCGCTTTAATTTTGAGAACTATCGAAAACGGATTACACGTTTAGTACATCTGATAGGATACAACCTAAAAATAAGAAGATACTCCAAAACTCAATCCCCCTGTATTGGAGGGTGGGTTATTATATAAGTCTCTGCTCATACCGAATTTATAATTAAATCTTAATACAGTTTGGGAGCTGGGTCTTAAGCTTAAACCAAAAATGGTGTTCCATAGTTCATCTCCTATTTTCAAATTTGTTTCTTTAAACTTTTCGAGATTCCAGTCCACGTATTCTATGCGGCAAGCCAGACTAAGCGTAGCTTTATCCCAGCCCAGCATATTTCTTTTGAGAATGGGTTGAACGATATCCAGAAAGCCACCAAATTGCTTTTCCCCAAATTGTTGCGAATACGACTCAGGAACATTTACCTGCACATAGGCCCATTCACTTGTAATAAAGGTATTTATTTTAGGAATTTGTATATTATAATCCAGGGCAAAAACATCACAACGTCTTTTCTCATCAAGCTGAAGTCCATCTTCAATATATTTATTATATACACCTCCCATAAACGACAAACCCAATTCGCCGTATTTGTTATTTCGTATGGCAACTTTTGTTGTCACCAGGGGACTGCCACTTGCAATCGATTCAAACCTTTCTGCATTATTTTTTGAAGCAGGTAAATAGGTTTTGTTTACATTATTATCAATTATCTGATTGTCGAAGCCACCGGTGATGTAGGCCTCGTATCCAAACATCCAATCGCCCTTAAACGTTTTTCCAAACAATCCAAAACCGGCATTGCTCCATGTTGCCGGCAGCATTTGGGTTGCAGAAATCGGGCGATCGGTAAATTCCCATTTGGGCCCGTCATGATTTTGATTAAAGCCGCCTATAGGATTCATAACAATGCCCCCGCGCAAATTAATTAATGGGTGAAATTCAAAATCAATGGCAGCAAATTCTATTGCAATTTCTTTGCCTCCTTCTTCAAATTCTATTTCGCTCAGAAATTTAATTTTTTTATTAATGGTGGATGCCATAAACAGCGTCATCCTTCTGAACTGAAACTGGTGCCCTTCTGAAACACCGTCTGTACCCACATACTGCCAATTGATTTCGGCATAACCTCCAAGCGAAACAGGCATTTTGTCTCCGGTTAAAAACGGACGATTATACACCGCATCCATATTTAATTTAGGGAGGGCTGTATTATTTGAAGGGCTGCTTTTTAGCAGGCTTGAATCTATTTGTGCATGAACCAATTGGCTTGCAAACAAAACGAATAGTGTGAATAGTATTTTTTTCATTAAATTGATTTCAGGGAAATTATTAGTTTTTCGTTATCAGGGAATACCGGGAATGATTTGAGTGGGTTCTCGGCAGGTCCTTTATAAACCCTGCCTTTGTTGTCGAATTCACTTCCATGGGCCGAACATGTGAGCTTGTCGCCATTCACAGAAAGCTCGGTACCCTGGTGGGTACATCTCATCTGCAGGGCAGAATATTCATGCGCACTGTATCTGAAAACACAAAACGGGTAACGTAATTGACTGTTATAAACAATCAGATAGCTTCGATATGTTTTCTTTTTACCTGTTTTTATTTCAAACTCTTTTAAGGGAATTACAATCTGATCCCCTGCAATTACGGCATTGATTGTTTTTCCGCTTACGCAACCCTGAATCATACCGAATGCCGATGTAGCAGCAATACAGGAAAAGGTGCCTTTTTTTATAAAATCCAATCGGGTCATTACAATGATTTTAGAAACAGAATGAGTGATTCTTTTTGGGTTTGAGACAGCAGATTATATTTAGTTACACTATTTGTTGCTTCTCCGCCATGCATGCCAATGGCAGCTTCCATACTGGTAGCTCTGCCGTCATGCATCAGGTAATACATTCCTCCCTGTGAATTGGGAGACAGGCCTAAACCCCATAGTGCCGGTGTCCTCCATTCATATGTTTTCGCACTTCCTTCGGTATATTTATCATCCAGTTGACTGCCCATATCATGAAGCAATAAATCTGTGTAAGGGTGAAAGGTTTTATAACTTAAAGCTTCAACCGGAGAATACCCGGTTGTTAAATTTTCTTTATGACAGTTTTCGCAACCAATCTGCGCAAATACTTTTTTGCCTTCAAGTACCCGTGCATTACTGGGATCACGCTGAATAGGTGCTTTTAACATTTGAAGATATGCTACTACATTCTCAATCGTTTTAAGAGAAACTTCAGGATCTGTGATATTACCTGTGAGAATATCTGTGGGACTGAGTAGTGAGGAGATCCCCATATCCTGATTGTATGCATTTACCGTTTGGTTCAATAAGTTATAAGCTGCTGCCTTTTTTCCAAAGCGATGGATGTATTTTCCATTTTGCGTAATGGCATTGGCAGCAGGTGTTAAATAAGATGCCAAAGGTCTCCAGTTGGGTACACCAGAAATTCCATCTCCGTTTATATCATTGGGATCTGCTAGTGCCAAAATGCTTGAGTCGGAAACCAACTCAATAAAACCCAAACCTGTGTTTGCAGGCGGTGTAAATTTAGAAAAGGTAGCTCCTGCCGGAATGCTTTCAGGAGTATATCCGGGAATGGCCCTGTTTTGTAACTGAGGTCCACCCAAATGCAAAAATTTGTTGCCCGATTCATCCGATTGTCCGAAGCGGGTTAAGGTTGTAAAAGGAGTTCCTTTTCCGTCACCCGCATGACAAGACCCGCAACTTGTTGCCACAAAAATGGGTCCGAGCCCGTTTGTGGTGTTGAAAACTTCATCGTTAAAGGCTTTGTCACCAGCCAGAAACTGTGCATTCTGCGCATAGGTCAGACCGTCTACCGGCCCATCCAGTATATCAGTATCAGGAGGCAATCCGGGTATAAACTTTGAACACGAGAGTATTAAAGAAAAGCAGCATAATCCTATTATAATCCGTTTATAATAATTTTTCATCCCTATGGTATTTCATTGTTAAGTTGGCAAATATATATAAGTTAGACGAATCTAACAAAATTTTTTAGATTAATTTTATATTTTTGCGATTATATAACCAACCCGAGACATGATGCAATTGTCATACACCGAAGAAAATTACCTGAAAGCACTTCTTAAAATAACTTATGAAAGTGGAAAGGGGCAGGCAGGTACCAATGAACTGGCCACACATATGGATTTAAAACCAGCCACAGTGAACGATATGCTGAGAAAACTTAAGGAGAAGGGATTTATCAGTTATCAGAAATATGGCAAAATTACCATGCTGGAACCGGGTAAGCTCAAGGCAATTGAAATCATCAGAAAACACCGATTATGGGAAACATTTTTGTACAAAAAGCTTGAATTTACGTGGGATGAGGTACATGAAGTTGCCGAGCAGCTGGAACATATACAATCGGCGAAGCTGGTTGAACGCCTTGCGAAATTTCTTGATTTCCCCGAGTTTGATCCGCATGGTGATCCCATTCCGGATGAAAATGGACTTTTTAAAGTAAAACACAAGAAAACCCTGTCAGAGGTTGGGATTGGTAAAAAGGCAAAGATGGTTGCCGTTAAAGATAATTCATCTCTTTTTTTAAAATATGTAATGGGTGTGGGGTTGGGTTTGAATAATGTAATCAAAGTGATTTCAAAGCAGGATTATGATTCATTAATGGTTATTGAGGTAAATGGAAAACGATCAAATGTGAGTTTGAAATTTGCAGAAAATATCTATGTGATATAAACAATTCGCACTTTAAAATAAGCGGATTGGTTTATTCGAAAATAATTTTACGGGTTATTAGATGATCTTCATAAAAAATACGGATAAAATACAAACCGTTTTGGTAAGCAGAAATATTTAATTCAAACTTAGGACTGTCAATTTGCTGGTTCAGAATTTCTGAGCCTTGTAAACTTATTATTTGCAGCTGATAGGGTGTAAAAATGTTTTTTGAGGTAATTACGATATTCAATACATCCTTTCCCGGATTTGGATAAACATCCATGTTAACCGTATCTGCAATCACATTTTTAACCTGTGTGATAACATGTAAAGGTTTGCAATCGAGATGATGTTTAAGGTGCGATGATGTATCCAAAATAATCGCTTCATCATTTGCCAGATAGGGCAGACATGTGAAATTGAAAATCATTTCCTCATCTTTAATGCCGGTTCCTCCATAAATAACTGAAAGGGTATCATCCGGCTCATGAAGATTGTTAGCGGTATTATTAAAAGAAGCTATTGCATACAACCAACTCCCTGCGGGCAAATGCACGGGTTTTTGAAAGTAATAGGTACCTTCCGTCCAAACCGGATCCCAATCTGCTATATGAAGCAACCCAATTGTATCATTACCGGGACGGACCGCGAAAACTTTCATTTCAGTACAGAAGTGATGTAAATTTGGAGTCAATCCTAGTAAAGTTAAATTTTGATTTATCTGATACCGCTCTTTGAAAATGCGTATCGAATCAATGGGGATTACAAATGGACCATTGAGCAAATTTTGCTGGTGAGAGAGCAAGGCAAGCACATCTGCCTGTCTGCTCGAGGTGTCTTCATCAAACTTTATGTTAATACGGGTTGAATCCAAAAGACCGCCTGCTTTTTCTGCGTATTCCAATTGAACAATTATTCTCGAACCCCGGTCAATTTTTAAACTGAGTCCTTCAGGAAATGAAAGTATCTTAGAACCCGGAACCCATCCATACAATGGCTTTGCACTATTGCTTCCGGTTCCAAAAAAATGCGTATATCCATTGCCCGGCTCGCCGGCATCAAGTATCACTGATGTGTCGGAGGTATCTGCATATAAATACACTGCGTGTACGGCAGCCACATTACCTGGAATTACTTCTATGGCCTTAATGTTTTTTACAGAAGTGAACGGACTTGTTAATACAAAGCATTTTCTAAAATGATTAGCAGAATCCGGAACAATAAAATCAGGAATTTTTATGGAAATATCCGGAGTTGTTAATTTACACGCCGATGCTGTAATAACCGGAGGAGCGGGTTCAAGCGTTGAATCACCTCTCAATGCATCGTTAAAGGCCCACTCTCTGATGAGTGCAATTTCATTTTCATTGAGCCTTTTATTGCCTGCAATATGACTGTATTTATTGTCGGGGAGCGATGGTGGCATTTTACCCGTATAAGTATAGAGTTCAACAGCAAGACGTCTGTTAAACACCTCCTGATAACTCATTAATGAAATTTGGGAAATACTGTTTTCACTATTGTGACAGGTTCCGCAATGGCTGTAAATAATACAGGCTATATCAGTAGCCCAGGTGATATTTTGCGCCTTCGTAATAATTGAAAACAGGATAATAAAGCATGCAAAAACAAACTTCCTCATCCGTCTATTTTTGCTTCACTACATTGCAAGTATGTTCCAATGCATTTACATACCAAAGCTTTCCATTATATATTTTGATACCTGTAATACCGGGCTTTTCTGTACGAACTCTTCCAATTTCTTTTTTTGAACTTACATCAAAACAAATAATATCTCCTGTTTCATAATCTGAAACAAATAATCTGTTATCCACCAAATCTATACCTGAAGGAATTTGCATATTCTGGTCGGCAAAGGTTTCAAATGTTACTCCGCTCATTCTTGAATATTCCGCTAAAACCTCGTTAACGGGTGGCAGACTATTCAAAACACTTCCTGTGTTAATATCCATCCTGATTATTCTGCGGTTTCCACCATCTACAATATAAAGCCACTTTTTTTCTTTATCGAGCACCAAATGACTTGGAACATTAGGTTCTCTTTTTACCCTTACTTCTGTATAACGCCTTAATCTGGCATCCCCATGATAATCGTTACCGGGTCCATGGTCGGCAACAAAATCGTATCTGATAATATTGCTATAATAACCGTCGAAAAACCAAAACACATTATCTTTCTCAGCGGCAACACCCATTGTATACGGACTTTGATGAACCATATCCAAATGGCTTCCGTTTCCACCACTGGGTTGCGCAAAAATATTTAAATCACTTGACCAAAGCGTTGGGCCTGTATACCTGCCACCCCCGTGATTGGCATCAAGCACATTTGCAGAGCTGGCCCAATTTCCATTATTGCTGAACGCGATGCCCGAAGGTAGTGACATAAAATGCCAGGCATTGCCATCTTTCTTATATAAATATGACTGGTTTGGTTCAGAAGGATTATTGATTATAACCACAGTACCCCCGAAATTCTCAGTACCTTTATTTACAATCCAAATTTCATTGGGTCGAACCGTGTTAAAATCAAGATCCTGTGGGTTGTCAATTTTATTGCCCGAATTTGCAATTACAATAAATTCAGGTTTCGTCATCCCGTAATCCGACTCAAGAGCAGGATTATAAAATTCGGGAATCGTATTTATAGTAGTAGGTTTAGCTTGTTCAGGAGCGTCTTTTTTACAGGCAACCAGGCTAAAAACAACTGCCAGTATACAAATTATTGAATATTTATTTGTCATCATTTTAATATTTATTTTTGAATCCAGATTCAAGACTTCCTTCGCAATAAATAAAATGTGAGGACAAAGTTTCTATCCCAAACAGGTATTAAAAGCTAGATATCAAATAAAACGGGTTATTTGAAAAAGTATACTTTAACAAAGCTATAAAAACATTTCGAAAATCCAAATTGTTTGCAGGGGTTCAAATTCTCAACTATTTTATTTTCAGTTTTACTTTTCGTTCAAAGTAACTTCCGCTCATACCCTCCTTTGAGCTGCCTTTGATACTTTCACCTTTGGTGAGCATTACCTGTAAACTGAGTTCAGCATCCATTGCATGTTCAAGCGGCTGAATGGTCATAGGCAAGCTGGTTATACTTGCATCTTCGTATCCTTTTAAGTTATCTCCAACCAAACGGCATGACATGGGCAAATTAACATCCCAATTAGGGGCAAATTTGGAGAGTGAACTTTTGCCAATAGTGGCTGGGTCAATATATAACCATGCGTTTCTGTATGATGCAGGAATTGAATTGTTAATTCTGCTTCCAATAACAGTTAATACGGTTTTTTGTTCACCCTTTTTAACTTCAATTAAAAATGTTCCATCAGTTTGTTTTAGAGATAATTTAGTGTCTTTATCCAGAATATCAATGATGGTGTTTGCATCATCTTTCCAAGGCCCGTTATTTTCATGGCAACTCAGGCAACTTGTTGAATTTGTTAAAATGCCAACACCGGGCGGGTATGCTTGAGCACTAATAATGCCAAAAGAGGCTGTTGGCAATTTGTTGAATTCGGGATGGTAGTTGGCTTGAGTTGTAGTTAAAGTGTTTAAAGTAATTATACCGAAAACAACAGTTAACAACAGGATGATTTTAGTTTTCATGCTTTTGTTTTTAGTGATTAATTGGAATTGATATATTTTAAAAACTGAGGTTTTCAATAATCAATTATCAGAACACAAGTACCTTGTCACTGTCTACAACCCAGTTTGTAAGTTCGGCCATTGTGCTTATTTCTGCTCCTTCTATCAAAGGTACATTTTTTAATCCTCTTGCGTCAGCACAACTTCCACATATTTTTAATTTTGCGCCTTTGTTCAGTGAAAGTTTCAACATGCGCTCGATATTATAATAACCGTTTGGTGTTACCTGGTTGGCAACTGCACAGTTTGCGGCATCAGCCATTAAAAAAATCCGCACTTCAACCGTTTCATGATCTTTGCTTAATTGATTGGCGAGTCGTAATGCATTGTAAGCTTTTTCTGTTCCGTAAGGAGCATCGTTGATTAAAATTAATATCTTCATTATGATTTGTTTTATGCCGGTATTTATCCGGGTCAAAATTTTTGAATTCAGTACTTTTGTAGTTTGAATCTAGAGGCGTTCAATAACGTCTTTTAATATTTTCTGAACTTCCATACCAATGGGTTCCAGTTCCGGATTTGCAACAGCCGACATGGGTGCAATGGGATCAATGGCTGATATTTTTATTTTTCCCTTTTCTGTTTCCTGCACAACAATATGACAAGGAAGAAATACCCCCATTACCTCATCAATTTGTAATACTTTATGCCCGATGTTGGGATTACAGGTTCCCAGAATCCGATAGGGTCTGTAGTCCACATCTATCTTTTCCTTAAATATTTTTTGAATATCAATATCCATCAGGATACCGAATCCTTCTTTTTTGAGTTCCGCTGTTACTTTTTCAACAGCTTGTTCCATATTACTTTCAATGGTTTTGCTAAAATGATAATTCATGATTTTTTAAATTTAAATGATTAAAAATGCCTAGTAAATAATGTTCGTTTTTGAAATTAAAAGAGACTTCGTTATATTTTTTTTAGAATAATTTGTTGTTTTTTTAAATTATCTACAAGCACTTCACGCATTAAACGACAAGCCTTAGCTACCTTATCTGATGATAATGAAAAGTAATTGCACTGACCTTCCCGCCTTGCTTTTAATATGCCCTTATTGGTCATTACGGTAAGATGCTGCGAAAGATTTGATTTAAGTCCGCCCGTTACTTCCAGTATGTCGGAAAAACATAGTTCTCCGTTCTGTAACAAGTCTATGACTTCAATGCGCAGGGGATGTCCCAATGCTTTGCACACATCCGCATGAAGTTCAAAAATCTGCTTATTGATCATGTATTAATTGTTTATTAGTTCACAAATGTATGAACTAATAAACAATTAAACAAATAATTTGAATTTTTACTGGAATTTAAATTTTATGAAACTGAAACAGTATGTTTTACGCGAGTGCTTTTCTGACTGCCGGAGCTACCACGTTTCCAAATAGTTCAATTGATTTTAAAAGTTCGGCATGAGGTGGAGCACCCACATCCATATGGGCAACAAAACGGGTAAGTCCAAACAATTCGTGCATCATTAAAATCTTATCGGTGATTGCTGAGGGATCTCCAACAAATAAAGCACCATTTTTACCCAGGTTCATTTCATATTGTGACTTGCTATAGGCAGGCCAACCGCGCTCCGCACCAATTCGTTTCATTTGGGCTGCATAATACGGGAAATAATGGTCGGCGGTTGTTTTGCCGTTTTCTCCCAGGAAGGTATGAACATGCAATCCCAAGCCCATATCTGCCGGATTATGTCCATTGCGTATATATTGTTCCCGGTAGAATTTATAAAAGGGAGCAAACTGCCTCGGGTCACCTCCAAGTATTGCAATTACCAGAGGGAGTCCGAGCCTTGCTGCGCGCTCAACCGAACCGGGAGTTCCGCCAACGGCTATCCATACAGGAAGTTTTGCTTGGAGGGGATGGGGAAATATCTGCTGATTTTTTAGTTCAGGCCTGAAACGACCTTTCCAGTTAATGGGGGATTCACTATTTATTTTGAGTAACAGATTCAGTTTCTCTTCAAACAGATCATTATAATCATCGAGATCAAAACCAAAGAGTGGAAACGATTCAATAAAACTGCCCCGGCCCGCTGTAATTTCTGCCCTTCCATTGGAAAGTAAATCAATCGTTGCAAAATCCTGATACACTTTTACCGGATCTGCTGAACTCAACACGGTGACTGCACTGCTGAGTATTATATTTTTGGTTACCGAAGCTGCCGCGGCCAGTATAATCTCCGGACTGGATACCGCATAATCGGCACGATGGTGTTCTCCTATTCCAAATACATCCAAACCCAATTCGTCGGCCAGCATAATTTCAGTCATCAGTTCCTTTAAACGCATACCGGCAGACTGTCTTTTACCAGTGGTTTCGTCCAGGTGCAGGTCGGCGAACATACTTATTCCTAATTCCATTATTTTGTGGTTTACTTAAATAAGTAATCGGTAAACAGTAATCGGTAATCAGTAAAAAAAACCGAAGACCGATTACCGAAGACTGATTACAGAATACCCAATAAGTTATTGTGCAATTTTATACTACATCACGTTTAGGTGCTTCATAGCTCTGAACTTCATCATGAAAAAACTCCAGTTTAACGCCGGCTGTTTTTAACATTTCTTCGCTTTCACTTCCTGCATGGTATTTGCGTTCGCAGACAACTCTTTTAATACCACAGTTGATAATGAGCATGGCACAAACCCTGCATGGAGTCATGCGGCAGTAGAGGGTTGAACCATCCAATGATACTCCGTTTTTAGCGGCCTGGCATATGGCATTCTGTTCGGCATGAACCGTACGTACACAATGTTCGGTGATGCTGTCATTTTCATGAATCACTTTTTTCATCTGGTGTCCCACATCATCGCAATGGGGCAAGCCAACCGGTGAACCCACATAACCGGTAACCAGCAATTGATTCCCTTTTGCAATCACACAACCGCTGCGCCCGCGTCCGCAGGTAGCACGTTTGCTGATGGCTTCCATCACTTCCATAAAGTACTCGTCCCATGAAGGGCGTACATATTTTTCTTCTGTTATTTCATTCATCGCGTTCAAGATAATATTTTTCTATAGCCCATTAAACTCATACCTCATACCTCATACCTCATACCTCATACCTCATAATTCATATTTCATACCTCATACATAATGTCATCCTGAGCTTGTCGAAGGGTCATACCTCACATACCATTTACAGATAAAGTCTGTTCAATCGCCTGATCAACCTGTCTGTACAATTCTTCAAAAGTTCCGTTATTGGTAAAATGATAATCGGCCAGATTCATACAGGCACTTAAATTTTGTTTATTCGGATCAGTTGAATTCATTTCCCGTTCTTCATTATCTGAAAAGGTTTCAAATGAAATCCGGTCTGTTTCTGAGGCCCTTTTTACAATGCGTTCATACCGGATTTTTCTGTCGCTATCAACCGAAAATAAATAGAAATTGCCTTTTTCTTTCAGTGCATTCACTTCTCCAACGGTTCTGATGCTTTCGATGATACAGTTTGTGCCGCTTTGCATAGCCTCTTTAAATAATTCTTCTGCAATAAAACTCGGACTATTCTGCGCCCTGAGCGCATTGGCTGTATACGTAAGTGAATCCCGGTTCACTTCTTCACCCCGGGCTTTGATAATATTGATGAGATACCCACGAACCGAAAAATGTTTGAATCCGTGATGAGTGGTGAGGTAATCAACGATGGTTCCCTTACCCGCGCCCAATGTTCCGGTAATGCCTATAATTTTCAATGTATTATTTTTTTCGTGAAATTAATGGGTTCAAATGAAATTCACAAGCTTGTGAATAAGTTTGCCGGATGCGAGGAACTAAACCGGAGTTACTTTACTGTCTTTAAAATCTTATGTTTTGAACCGTTTACGTCAACAAAATAAATACCCGGAATTAAGGAACTGATATCGATGGTATTTATTGTGTTGGTTAAAATCCCTTGTAATAATATTTTACCATTCAGGTTGCTGAGGTTATATTTTAAATCGGGACTGGATTTGTTGAATGCTAGGGTAATAAAATCTTCGACAGGATTGGGGTAAACCAAAAATTCATTGGATTTCATTTCGGAAATGGATGTTGTGCCGGAATATTCAATAATATAGTACAATAAATTTGATTCTTTAATATCGTTCCATTCTCCGGCAATGCCTAAAGGCCAGTTGGTAAAAGCAAAGCCCAAAGCATCTTGCCCTGTATAATCATCAGGTTCATTTCCCCAGTTATTGTATAGCCCACCAACAGGGGAACCTGAAGCGGTTCCTTGCCAAAATTGAACAAAAGCACCTGTGTTATCTCCATCCCATATCCATTTGCCTTCTATGCTTAAATCATTTCCACCAAGCCATAAATAGGATGCTCCGCCACCATCAGGTGCAACCGTATTAGAAGCGGTAATGCCGGCACTATTTATGCGGTTATAGAGGGTATCCTGCTCGGCCTGTGAATTGATCTCAGCCAGTTTTCCACCCCGTGTAACCGCACAGGCAGCTGCGTTTACCCAGTTTAATTTTTCTTTGATAATTTCGTATTTAATGCCGTTGGTTATGAAGGTATAAATATTAGTAGAATTTGGAGTGCATTGTGAAAAAGCCAAATTGGAAAAGCTGCAAAGATTTAGAATAAAGAATAGTAATTGTTTCATTTTTAAAAATTCAAAAATTAATGGCATTCATAATTATAATGTGTGGTGTCAGAACCTGAAGTCCTTCTGCTGATTTCTTCTGTGATATTTCCTTTTGAATCGTATTGGTAGCTGTAATAAACATTTGGGTTCCCATCAGCTTTCACTAACAAATTTTTATTGCAGTTGTTTCCGATAGGAAAATCCAACGTTCCGATATTTCCAAAATAAAACCGTTGAAAAAAATCTTTTCTTTTTTCCAATAAAGTCAGATCGTACTCCAGATTTTGTTCCGCTACTACCGGACCATTTTCCGTAAATTTAAACTGAACTTTTGTTAAATTCTGATTTTCCCATGTAAAAATATAATATTCATAATATGTTAACGTATCTGCCATATCTATTGCGGATAGTTTACATTTGACAGGTTGATCGAAGGAATCATAAGTATAAGAATATTCGATTGAATATTGTGGGTCTGTAGGGTCATATTCTTTTATTTTTTCACATTTATTTCTCGAATTGAGAGATACTTCAAAAGCCATGGTTGGGTCCTCAGGGTCATACACAAGAACCTTACCGGGGGAGTAATTAAAAAGTATGTCTCCAATACGTGCAATTTTATAATCTGTTGTATAGGTTATAGCTTCACCCTCAAAGTTTACCATTCTGCAACCTGAAAATCCTGGACCCGGATTCCCGGAAGGGTCCTTTTTACATCCCTGAAACAGGGCAATGACAAGTATTAATCCAAAAACAATAAAATAAGTGACAAAATCCCCTGCATGCCTTTGAAAGATATTTTTTGCAAACAATTTGGTTTTCATTTTTGTAATTTCAATTGTTTAATCAAAACTAAAATAAATTTCATATTTATTTTGGAAAAGTTAATTTATTGATAACCTAAATATTGCGCTTTTTGCAAATTTCATTCAGGCCTATATTCATTAACCTAAATAAAACCAATATTGCTATTCACTTTCCCGGCTTGATAATCTTATGTTTTGATCCGTTTACGTCAATAAAATAAATACCCGGAATGAAGGAACTGATATCGATGGTATTTATTGTATTGGCTAAAATCCCTTGTAATAATATTTTTCTACTCAGGTTGCTCACGGTAAATTGTAAATTTTGTGTGGAATTGTTTGCTTCAATTGTAATAAAATCTTCGGCAGGGTTGGGGTAAATAAAAATACTGTCTTTAATTTCGTTGTTATCAATACCTGACTGACCGAGATCAATGCTAAGCATTGCAGGGTTACTATAGATAGTACATCCTCCGGCTAAATAGGCACAACGAAATACACTCAGGTTCTGTGATGCACTTACATGATGAACCGTTAATACGGCTTCTGAAACTCCTGAATAATATGCAGAGTTTACCAAATCGAAAAAGCCACTGTCACTTTGTTTCTGCCATTGAAAAGCTTTTATAAACTCCGGACTGGTAACTGAAAATTGCGGGCTGGAACTTAAGGTAACATACTGACTCCGGGGTTGGGTGCTGAAACTATTAACACATAAATACATCTTAACTTCATTACTTGGAATTGTACAAAAACTGTCGGAAACCAAACACCTGTATGAATAGTAGTTTGAATTATGGAAATTAGCAATTTTTAATTTATTCAGTTTCACTTGATTGGTGTCTGAGATATTATAATATTTCTTTTCGTATGACATACTTGCCTGCCATTGGTAATAAACATTTTGATCAGAAGCTAATACAGTAAAAATTGCAAAAGAATCTTTTCTAATATATTGATCATGCGGTTGGGTAATGATGTTAAATGCACATTGTACATTGAGCAAAGCGGTATCACTTGATTGCTCACAGCCATCATAATTTACCAGACAACGGTAAGTATAATTATTTTGAGTTTGCTTTACCTGTACCAACAATAAGGTGTCAGTATCTGAACCTAAATAGGGAAGGGTATCAACTATATTCTTAAAACCCATACCCCTGTTTTCCTGCCATAGATAGGTGGCAGTTGTATCCGGACCTTCAACAATAAAACGCACATCATTATTTACCCCAATGTTTTTGCTTATCGGTTGCTTTTGCAATTCATAATTGCATTTAACAAATAATGTTGCAGCCCTGCTTATAACAGAACAACCTGTTCTTTTTACAATACAACGAAAAGAAGTATTGTTTTGAGAAAATGAAACATTGCCTATAGATAAACTATCATTATGTACACCGGAAACATTGCCTGAATCTATTAAATTTATAAATCCTGATCCTGTATTATACTGCCACTGAAAAGTTAGGTTCGGCTTGTTTATTGCAAGGCTAAAATGTGCAGCAGAGTCTTTATAAACCCACTGATCTTCCGGTTGCCGGCTTATTGAAAAATCACAATCTATATTTAACTTTGCAGTATTGCTGGTAACTGAACAGTTTCCGTCGCTAATGATACATCTGTATTCATTATTTGCATAAAATCCAATGTGACTTATTGTTAAAGTGTCGTTATGCACTCCTGAATAAGGAGCAAGTTCAGCAATATCATTAAAACCTGTCCCTATGTTGAGTTGCCATCGATAGGTTGCTGAAGTATTTGAAGTATTTATATAAAAGCGAGCGTCTTCTCCTAAAATAATATGGGCATTTTTAGGTTGACAATTAATTGTTAATTGGCAGCTTCCCAATTTTAATGTAAATGCATTTGTGTTCAATCCACTTATTAGGGTTTTTGTACCAGTACCCGGATCAAAATCAACTGCGCCCGAAAAATAGCCTGTAATATAAATATTTCCTGAGCGGTCATGTGCAATTGAAGCAGGCATGTCGGTTTTATTTCCTGCTATAACTTTTGCCCAGATAAAATTGCCTGATGGATTGAGTTTTAAGATAAAAATATCTTCATTGACCGAACCTTTTAGAAAAAATGTTCCCACTCCCGGGTCGAAATCTATAGGTCCATAATAATTGTCTTGAAAATAACCGGTAGTGATAACATTTCCTGAATCATCAGCAGTAATAGCTGTTCCTGCATCCGTATAAATATTTCCGCCTATTGATTTAGCCCAAACAAAATTTCCGGAACTATCAAGTTTTGCGATGAAAACATTTGAGCTAATTGCAATCAGATTAAATATCCCACTTCCCGGATCAAAGTCAACGGTTCCTTTAAATAATCCGGTGCTTAAAACATTTCCAAGCTTATCGATATTTAAAGAAAATATTGTAGGGACATCAAAACTTCTTGCCCAGACAAAATTCCCTGCTGCGTCTAATTTAACAATATAAGAATCATAGTCTGTTGCCATTAGATTATATACTCCCAAACCAGGGTTAAAGTCTATTGTGTCGCGAAAAATCCCACTGATATAAATATTCCCATAAATGTCTGTCTGAATCATTTTCCCCTGTTCATCATATTTACTTCCAATGCTTTTGGTCCAGATAAAATTGCCATTGCTATCGAGCTTTGAAATAAAAATATCATCATCGCCTGTTGGTGTCATCATAAATGTGCCCGCTCCCGGATCAAAATCAGTACTACCTATAAAACCACCTGTGGTTAATATATTTCCAAAGAGGTCGGTGCTTATTGAATTTGCATAAACAGCAGCAGTGTCATCCAACTTTTTGAACCATGCAAATTTTCCGTTTGAATATATCTTTAAAATGAATAATTCAATATCATCTTTTGTATTAAGCAGCGCATTTGTTGAGTCCTTGTCAAAAATAATTTTTCCCAAAAAATAACCGGTTATATATACAACGCCATTATTTTCTAACGCCATTGAATTAGCGGTAAAGAAACTGTTTCCAGCAATGCTTTTCACCCAAATAAAATTTCCTGAGGCATCTGTTTTTAAAATGTAAAAATCTTCCGGAACGCCTGATGTCAAAATAGAATTTCCTTCGCCGGGATCGAAATCAATGCTTCCTTTAAATGAACCCATACTGAATACATTACCGGATGAATCAACAGCGATGCTTATCCCTTTAACCGATGCATCTATCCCGGAGCCACTAAAACTATTTGCCCATTGGTAGTTTTGGGCAATACTCCTATTACTTAAAAGTAAAATCAGGAATACAAATAACAATTTGTTTTTCATGGCTTTTTATTAATGATCTCAAATTGCCGAAGGAGTTAAAACTAATAGTCAATTAAAAAAGTGAAACGGTTCTTATAGATAGAGAAAAAGAAACACAGCAGATAGAAACAAGAACTGGCAATAATATTTTATGACATGTCTAGGATTGTTTTAAAATGTTGTACTATTGAAAAAAAGTAGAGACCTACCACCCCATAAAAAGAGGGTTGTATTGAAACCCCAAATGAGTAATCAAACCAAAATATAGAATAGCAAACATTTTAAACTATGAAAAACATCACCTTATTTTTATCAATGCTGTTATTTACAGCTTTTAGTTTTTATGTCAAAGCCCAACCCGGCAGCGGCAGCCTTGACGCAACTTTTAATCCGGGAGACGGAGCAAACGATTTGGTCGAAACAACAGCTATACAAAGCGATGGGAAAATTATAATCGGTGGTGGTTTCAATTCCTATAATGGAACGACAAGAAACCGTATTGCTCGTATTAATGCTAATGGCTCCCTTGACACAACTTTTAACCCGGGAACCGGAGCAAACCTTTCTATATATACAACTGCTATACAAAGTGATGGAAAAATTGTTATCGGTGGCGATTTCAATACCTATAATGGAACGACAAAATACCGTATTGCCCGCCTGAATGCTAATGGCACCCTTGACGCAACTTTTAATCAGGGTACCGGAACCGGAGCAGGCGACAAGGTCGTAACTACCGCTATACAAAGCGATGGGAAAATTATTATCGGTGGCAGTTTTTATGCCTATAATGGAACTGCAAGAAAGGGAATTGCACGCCTGAATGCTAATGGCAGCCTTGATGCAACTTTTAATCCGGGAACCGGAGTAGACGGTACTGTTTATACCACCGCTATACAAAGTGATGGGAAAATTATTATCGGTGGTGCCTTCACTACTTATAACGGAACTGCAAGAAACTACATTATGCGTCTGAATGCTGATGGTAGCCTTGACGCAACTTTTAACCCGGGAACCGGAGCAAACACTTCTGTAAAAACAACCGCTATACAAGGCGATGGGAAAATTATTATCGGTGGCATTTTCATTTCCTATAACGGAACGGCAAGAAACCGAATTGCCCGCCTTAATGCCGATGGCAGTCTTGACGCTACTTTTAATCCGGGAACCGGAACAGACGGTACTGTATATACAACCGTTTTACAAAGTGATGGGAAAATTATTGTCGGTGGTGGGTTCACTTCCTATAACGGAACAGCAAGAAACCGTATTGCCCGACTAAATGCAAATAGCAGCCTTGATGCAACTTTTAATCCGGGAACCGGAGCAAACACTTCGGTCTATACAACCGCTATACAAAGCGATGGAAAAATTATTATCGGTGGCTGGTTCACTTCATATAATGGAACGGCAAGAAACTACATTGCCCGCATAAATGGAGGTGCCGGAGTTGGTATAAATGAAAGCAATCTTGATAAACACAATTTTAGTGCTTATCCAAATCCATCAAATGGAATTTTTCAATTGACCTTTGACAATATGCAATCATCAAATGGAGAATTAGAAATTTACAATGTGTCCGGCGAAAAAGTATATACGGCATCAAACAATAATCGGCAAATGCAAATAGACCTTTCTGCCCTGGCAAAAGGAATCTATTTTGTAAAAGTTTATTATGAAGCAAAAGTGTATAATCAGAAAATTATTGTTCAATAAATAAATTTTAACTGGTTGACATACGCTTTAAACGAATGATTTTTTAGAAACAGAAATTGAAAGAGAAAGAGGATTTTTTACTCTTTCTCTTTCCCTTTCTCTTTTTTCTGCTTGTGGAGGTGCAGGGATTCGAACTGCCCTCCGGAGCGACTTATTATCAATACTTTATATAAACCTGAAATCAAAACTCACCTAAATACTCACCACATTTTTTTGATGAGAATTTAGGTTGAACAAAACTGCTCGTAAGGCCAGTTTTAACTTTGATTCAATTTAGTATTGACTCAGTGGAGGTGGAGAGTACCGAACCCAACATGTACCTAAGGTAATATCAATACTTTATGAGAACCAGAAATCAAAACTCACCTAAAAACTCACCAGTTTGTTTTGCTTACTTTAATTCTGAAAGCAAATATATAATTTAAGGTTTTAATTTTAAACTACATTAAAAATAAAATAATTTACCATCAGTTAAAATATAGTTCTATAACCCTTTTGGGCTGATATTCAAATTATAAGTAGGAAAACATTGAAATTTTGATCCATTTAATTAAATTCGTCAAATATGAAAATTTACATCAGCTGAATTAGCCTTGAGCTTAAAAATTAGCCTATTCTCAAATGAACCCTGAAATAAATATTATACTAATTGACTCAGATTTCGGGGCTGGAACAAGAGGGGCTAAACTTGGCCCTCATGCAATTTATAAAGTTATAAGTAAGTCTGGTTCTGATATTTTAAAATCATCAGAGCTAACCAAAATTATTACAAATGATTTGGAAAGTGAAAATAATTTCGATTCTTATTGCAATAATATTGAATCAATTGAACAAGTTTTCCAAAGATCATATGATTCGATTTCAAACCTACTTAAAGATGATAAATATTTAGTAGTCTTATCAGGCGATCATAGTTCTAGTGCAGCGGTAATAAGTGCAATTAAAGACAGATATGAAAATAAGAAACTGGGAGTTGTATGGATTGATGCTCATTCTGATTTGCATACTCCATTTACTACTCCATCTGGAAATATGCACGGAATGGCGCTATCAATAGCTTTAGGACAAAACAACGCTAATAATAAGATCAATTCTGTGGATGACAATACTTTGGGGAAATGGTTAAATTTATTAGAGTTAGGTGAGAAGAAAATCAAACCGAAGGTGTTACCTGAAGATGTTGTATTAATTGATGTTAGAGACTTGGATTCGGAAGAGACTAAATTACTACATGAATTGAATATTAAATACTTTACTCCAAAAGACATAAAGTCTTTTGGTATTGAAAGTATTCTTCAAAAGACTTTAGAACATCTTAAGTATGTTGATTTAATATTTGTTTCTTTTGATGTGGATACGATGGACCCTACCATTTCATATGGTACAGGCACTCCAGTGCCAGAGGGCCTTACTATAAATGAATCAATATATTTATTGGGTAATCTTATTACAAATACTAAATTCATTGGTATAGACATTACGGAGACAAACCCATTATTAGACAGGAAAAATCCAATGGAAGAAGTGGCTGCCCATATTCTTATTGAATCTTTTAAAAAAAATCGAACAAATTCTAAACCAAAGCAAATACTTGAACTAGAAGAAAAATTAAAAATAAATATTCATGAATTTAAATATGAGACGGATGAAGAAGGGCAAATAATAAACTTAGATTTAAGTAATAGAAGATTAAATGGAATTATTGATATTAGTGCCTTTGAAAATTTAAAGACACTATCTTTAAATGATAATAATATTACTGAAATAAATGGCTTAGAAAATTTGCGCAAGGTGTGCTATCTTGATTTAAGCAATAATCAAATTAGTGAAATTAAAGGGTTACAAAATTGTATTTTATTGCGTGATCTTAAACTTGATCGAAATCAAATAATCGAAATAAAGGGGCTAAATTATTTGGATAAATTAGAATTTTTGAATTTGGAAAAGAATAAAATTAGTGAAATAAAAGAGTTAGAGTCGCTGATAAACTTGCTGGAATTAAAATTAGGAGAAAATAATATTCAAGTTATTCGGGGTTTAAATAATCAAAGTCGATTAAGGTTGCTAAATTTAAATGATAATGAAATATCACAAGCTAATGGTTTAGAGAAATTAAATTCACTTACATCTCTAAGCTTACAAAAAAACAACTTATCAGAAATAAATAATTTCCCACAACTCAGTGACTTATTAGAAATTAACTTTTCAAATAATCAAATTTGTACTATTGGAGGATTGCGAAATTTAAAATCATTAAAAAAAATAAATTTAAATTATAATTCAATTGAAAACTTAAGTGAATTAAACTATATCATTGATCAAAATACTTGTACTGAAGTAAAGATTGCGAATAATCCATTTCTAAATAAATTCAATTTAATTTTAGAAAAGGATGAAAACCACTTACCTTATCTAAAGGAATTAATTGGCAGAAATTTAGGTGCAGATAATTTAGAATGCCGATTACCAGTAAAAATAATTTTATTAGGTAACCATGCTTGTGGAAAATCATCATTACTTGATTATATAATTAATCAATATACAGAGGGAAGTACACACGTTTTACGAATAAGGAAATTTTATATTTCCGAAGATAATACAAGTTTGAATCTTCCCAATGCAATTTTTTTTGACTTTGGTGGACAGGATTTTTATCATGGTCTATATAGAGCATTCTTAAGCAATGATTCTTTACAAATTATTCTATTTGATAAGGATAAGGATAAAAATGAAATTACAGTAGACTCTGATTTTTTGCCAATAATGAATTTTAATCGCTATTACTGGCTCGGTCAAAAAATATATATGGAAAGATCCCTAGGTGCTGATCCATATATAATAATTCAAGGATATGCTGACATGGCTGGAAATTCGAGTGATATTTTAGATTATGAGAAATATCCTGGATTTAAAGGTGCTTTTAACTTATCGTTTAAAAAATTCACAGACATTGTGGAGGATGAGTATTTTGAATCTGGGAGAAGACATTTTATTGCATTTTTAAAAAGATTAATTACAAATTTTAATAATGATAGAAGTAATCTAGAACCACAATGGTACATAGATTTTTTGGATTACATTTTTAATCAGAATGATGGAACAAATAAATATGTATACTTAAATGAAATACTTCCAAACTACAATTTGACTGAAGTGGATGCTAATAAAAAACTCCAATCTTTAGTTACGAATTTAACAATTTTACATCGTCATGGTATGGTTTTATATTACCCACATATTCAAGGCTTAGAAAATGTGGTTTGGTTAAGCCCATCTGATTTAGTAAGGTATATTCATGAAAATATTTTGATTAAAGATTTGATTACTTTAGGAAAAGGAATTATCCCCAAAGAAAGGTTTGAAGATCTAATTAATGATAAAATATTATTAACTCTCTTAAGGGAGCAGAAAATAATTTTTTTAAATCAGCCCGCAAGGGATGGATTAAATGAGGAATATATTGTTCCTAATTTTTTGCCTCTCGCATTAAATAATGATCCAGATTATACCTTATCAGTATTTGGTTTAAACAAACCTAATTTTGTTATAAAATTCAATGATTTTATCCCATTTGGTTTTATTAATCAGGTGATTTGTTTTTATGGCATTCAACCAGATGTTAAGAAGTTCTGGCGAAATCAGCTTTTGTTTACGCTTCACCAAGAAGCAAAAGTTCTAATAAGTTTGGATTTTGAGCAATTGAAAATAAATGTAATCTTTGAAAGATTGGATTCCTCCAGATCAACCGATGCGCTAATTTGTGAATATTTGTTTTATAGTATTTTAGCACTTTACTGGGATTTAAAGCATTTTAGAATTCCTCAATTTGAAGATTTTATTGCATTTAAATCTTTGTCTTTTGAAGAATCGACTGAGTATTCTAATTCTGGACAATATAGTGGATGGAAATCATTACAAACCGAAAAAGATTACATACCATTGGATGCATATATTTCAATAGACGATATGAATTATGTAAGATATTCTGAACTATTTAATATTAATGATAATTATAAAATAAAGGCATATAAAATTTTAAATGGCAGGATTGATAATATGAATTATAACGAGATATTAGCATACGACTTTTCTTCTTTTACGCAGAGTAAAATAAAAAAAATAAAAAAGCTATTTATTTCATACTCTAAATTCGATGAGAACTATTTGCAGGACTTTGAGGATCATTTAGTAACTTTGAAGGATGAAGGACTAATAACATTTAATTGTAGAAAAATTGAATTTGGCCTAGAGTGGGATGAAGAAATTAAAAGGCAAATTACTTCGTCTGATATTTTGATTTGTTTAGTTAGCGTTAAATTTCTTAACACAGATTACATCAAACAGATAGAAATTGAATATGCAATTGAACAGAACAAAATTATCATTCCAATTATTATTAAAGCTTGTGATTGGGAAAGTTCTAAGTTAGGAAAATATCAGGCTGCACAAAGGGGAAAAATTTTATCTATTGACAATGACTTACGTAATAATGGTAAAATTAGTGGGTTAAATGATGAGGAAAAGGCTTTGTTTTGGACTAATATTATTAAAGAGTTCCGAGAAAAAAAATTGTTTGAATCAATATAAACTATATTTGGAATTTAAATACCCATTTCAACATTCGGGGTTAATCAGATATTAGGTTATTAAGTTTGGAGCTGGAGAGATTCGAATAACAGCCGGCCTGATCTTATTCCCAATACTTTAAATGAAGCAAAAATCAAAACTCACCGAAATACTCACCGGCTCGTTTTGCTTACTTTAATTCGTTGTGCAAATATATAAAATTAAATTATTGGTTCGGTTCCGAGCTGTAAAAATATTTGAGTTTTACCGGCAGGATCAAATGAGGGTATATAACTCAAATAGCCCATCTTATTAAGATCACGAATAACTTTCGAAAAAGTAGCCGTGCCACGGATTTTAGCTAGGCGCATCAGTCTCGACCTGGTGATCGACAATGGCATAATTTTCTGTTCTGACCAAACAAACAACAGGGCGTTATAGATAGCTATATGAGAAGGACTGATATTGGCGTCCTTCTCAGCTAACTGATAAAACAACACTATTGCGCTAGACAGGTTCATGTGTTATTTTCCGCTTAAAAGGGATTGAATCTCATCCAAAGAATAATACAGTGTACCGGCTATTTTGGTTGGGTGTAGTTTGCCGGTAATTCGAAGGTTTTGCAGGGTGCCAGCAGAAATGTTAAGTATTTTCCGAACCTGCCCACTCTTAAGATACTGTCCGGGCTCAGGCTTTTCATTACTGATAATAATAGCTTTCAGTTCTGTCAGGAGTTGGTTGCGGAACTCAAGTAGATCAGCACGGGTTATAAAGTCTATCTGCATATTAGGATATAGGGTTTAGTAGTTGATATTACTTTCTACAAAAACATGTCCGCCAGCTTTTTCAATCATGCTCCGGTAAATCTTAACTATTGCCATATAAAAATTGTTGTCATCATATCCTTTGGGGAAGTACATAAAATGGACTTCAATACCGGCCAGGTTGCTTAAAGGCATTTCTTTTGTAAATTCGGTAATGACTAAGCCAGGATCTTCCAGAATCCATTTGCGGTATACCGGCGAGTAAAAATCTATGTTTGACTTTTCTAACAAGTCCGAATAAATACAGCAGATTTTACGTCTTGCTGAACTTTTGGCCAACTGGTTCAGTTTAATGGCGACTGTGCGGTATATAATTGACCTCGGTAATTCTGAAAATGTGTCGGCATAAATTTTTTCAATTATGTTATTCAGCTCTCGTTTGAATTTCTGAATCTGAATGGAACGCATGGTTTTGTTTCCATACCATGCGTTCTCTTTAGCAATTTTGGCCGTATAGGTGAAGTTGACATCTCGATCAGATATTAGGCTTACCTCCACTTTAACTCCCGACCATTTAGATTGCTCCAACCCGGCTAAAGTGATTAATGAAGTTGAATCAGGCCGTAATGGCATAATGTTCGTCCTGTCGACCAAGTCGATAATTTCTGTATCGAATGGGATATTCTCTTCTTTTGAACATGCAATGCAGAAGCATACTAAAAAGAATGTGGTTAATATTTTAGTCGTTTTCATTGCGTAATAATTTAATGGTGATGAAATACAAAACAAAATCGAAAGGGTATGGCTGGTCGAAACAGTCCGGCTTACCATCAGACCGGTTCATCAGATTGTTTTTTTTATAAACCGCGTAAGCAGATTTTGCATCGGCTATTACATTCTTCTCAAGGTTTGAGGCGTAAACAATTAGTGATCCATGAGCCGATATAAATTCATCCTGTTCTTTTTCCAAGGTCTCAATTTCATCTTCTGATGCCTTTTTTGTGTTGAGAAGCTCCGCTTTCTCGTCCTCCAGTTTATTGTATTCCCGGATGGCTTTGAATTCTTCTTTTGTCGGGTAGTAGATAAATGATACGAAGATTGAAACTCCGATTATCAATATAGAAGTTAAGATGAACGGAATAGGGTTGTAACTGATGGTGGCACCATTAGCAAGGGCATTTCCTTCCAAGTAGGCAACTCGGCTCATGGACATCCAGATGAACAATCCAATACTTAAAATCGTTAACACTAATGTGATTAAAATTCTCTGTATTCTGTTTTTCCCGAAAGCAATTATTTTCGGAAACATGTGAGCGAAAAAGGCCAGGATAATAGAGAACATTAAACCAGCTATACATGATTCGAAATATGAATAACCGTAACTTTCGAAAATTGGGATGCTGAAAAAACCATCGAACAGGCTTAAAAATCCGATGATAATCATAACCCATTTATGATTATTCTGGTTAGGAGGCTTAGGCTTGCTCTCCAACTCTTTATTAACAACCAGTAATTTCTTGTCCGTCTCATTAATGATATTGGACAAGGCGAGTGTTTTTTTGGAGGTGGCCTCTCTTTTTTGAATGACAGAATTTACAGTAGTAGCTTTTTGAAGCCTTTTGTTGATGGATTCTATCAGGGATTGATAGAAAAGGTGGAAATCTTCAAAATATGAAGACATGTGGTCTCCACATAATAAAGGAAGGTGAAGAGGTCGGGTTGCCATTTTCCTGGATTCTAATTTGATTAGCTCCAATTCGTCTGATTTGGCTGTTTTTAAATTGGCCTCCAACTCTGGGTCAGAGAACCTTTTGAATTCTTGTGTTTTCATTTGTATTTATTGGTTTAAGAGTGTGTTATTTTTTTATGTGTTTGAAATTTGCTAACAGTTTTTTACCAACCAGATTTTTAACTGCCGGATCAGCTTTGCTAAAAAAAGCCTGGTTTTCTTTATTAAGGCTTTTGAAGAAGCGGGTGAATTTTATGTTTTCATTGTCTGATTTTTGGTCCTGAGACCTTTTAAATGTTTGTGCCATTTGTTATTGGGTTTAAAGGGTTAAAAAATTGAAATTTGATTTGTTCTTGATTTTTCATACTTTCGGTATTTATTGTTAGAGATTTTCTGTTTATGTTCCTCATTGTGGTTTCAAAAATAAAAGCAGGATTTTCTCTAATATTATGAAGTCCTATTAAACCTATAAAATCTAATAAATCCCAATATCTATGCTACTTCCAGAAAGTTTAAAGCGAAAAAAGTATATGCGATTTGTAAAGTGGTATATAGAAAATTACGTAGATTATAAAACAATCACCGGGTTTGATAATTTTGATTTCTTTCTAACCAGTGCGACTCATTTTAATATATTCACCGACAATATCAGCCATCGGAGAAACATGCATGCTATTTTTAATCAAAAACGGGCGGGTTCAAATGACTTCTTATCTTTAATCGGCAAAAGTTTTAACTTGCCATTTACTTACGGTTCAATTATTCACACTAAAGATGTTAAGAAACAAGATCTCCACTACACCAAGTTTTTAGCTTTGGAAAATGGTGATTTGGAAGAAAATATTAATGAGGGCCGTGTTCAAGCGAGTGCTTCAACAATTATAAAAAAATGGGTAACCAAGGGCAATAAAACAACACCTCAGTGGGCTGATTTTTTGGAAATGCCTTTAGAAGGAAAATTGGTGAAGCAAATTAATTGCCAGGTAAAAACTGATTCTGAATATTTCCGGTTAGGATTTAAATTATTTCGAACTGATGGCCGTTTATTTGGTGACGGAAGCATTCAATCTTTGGATAATAATTTTGTTATACATATTGCAAAAAACTTTTTAATCAAAGAATTATTTGTAACCACTTATCGAAATGGCATTTTAGAAAATAGAGATAAATATCTTAAACTTTTAGCATCAAAGAATTGGTTGGATATTGGAATGACCTTTGATAATGAAGGATTTTTGCATTTCACCATTAATAATATTGAAGTAATTAAAACCTTGTTAAATAGAGAAAGCAGGCAGAAAGTTTACATGCTTGCCTGGGCTGATGGAAACGATTTTAAAATAGAAGTGAAAGATATTAAGATAGAATCGTGCAATGAATAAAGTTGCATTGATAAGCACATATCTCCCAACAAAATGTGGGATTGCCAGTTATTCACATGGTCTAATCAACTGCCTTTTAAAAAACTCATCTGATTTTGATATCCAAGAAATAGAATTAAATATTTCTGAGAATGATAAAATAAGTCCCAAAAGGAAGGTAATTGAGGAAGCTGATAAAGAAAGCTTCTTGAATATATGCGGTTATTTAAATTCAAATGCGGTAGATATAGTGGATATTCAACACGAATTTAAAATATACGGCAAACCTGATGGAGAGAATCTAAATACCTTATTAGATAATATTTCGAAACCAATTGTTTCAACGCTACATACAGTAAACCCTGAATTACCCGAAAAAAGAGAAGTTGTTTTTAGTAAATTGGTGAATCGGAGTGATGCTATTTTTGTCTTTAGTAGTGAATCAAAAGAATATTTAATCTCAAAATATAAAATTACAGCTTTAAAAATTGAGGTAATACCTCATGGGGTTCCAGAAATTGATTTTACTGAACCCATTCAAAATTCCGAGCGCACTGGCTTCCCAGAAATAGTATTTATTTCTACCGGATATATGCGTAATACAAAAGGTTATGAGATTGCATTACAAGCATTGACGAAAATAAAGTCAGTGATTCCAAAGTTTCAGTATTTAATAGTTGGATCAAACCATCCAAGAAATGAAACAGCCCAAGATTATCGTAAAGAAATATTGAATCAAATTAATGATTTGAGTTTAGTGGATAATGTAAAAGTTATTGGCGAATACCAAACTCAAGATGAATTAATAAAGTTAATTCAATTAGCGGATGTATGCCTGGTACCGTATACCAGAAAGGAGCAAAGTTCAAGTGGAGTGTTAGCTTTAATGCTTGCTTCTGGTCGACCAATTGTATCAACCCCTTTTCAATTTGCTTCCTCAATAATTAATAATAAATCAGGGGTGCTTTCAAATTCCTTCCAGGCTTCTGATTTTTCAGATGCCATTTTAGCAATTATGGATAAAAGGGAACATTGGAGTGAAATTATGTTACATAATCATCAGTTAGGTTCGTCATGGAGTTGGGATAATGTGGCACAAAAGTATCTGAATAAATATAGGCAACTAATACCCTAAATACTGGATTTGTTCTGTGTTTAAAGGCTAAAAATGAATTTATGGAAACCCTTAACAGGTATTGACAAAATCCAATAATAGTATATAATACAAGTAAGATATTCATGTGGAAGTTGTGTGGTTTCTTAAGCGTCTGTTTTGCAATGGTCGTTTTAGAAACCACTAACAAACAAAAACATGAACGATGCAATTTTAAAAATCAGAGATCTTGAATCTCTCACAGAAATCAAGGACAGGATTGGAATGGGTTTAAACCTTAACCGGAGTCAACTTGAAACCATTAAATCATTCTTATCTTCATTACCTGCCTCGAACGAGCTAATATCAAAGAAGTTAGTTGAAAAGACTCCAATTGACATGTCGTTTGAAATTCAGGTTTGGAACCTTAAAACAATTTGGCCCCATTTAGAAAAATGGAGGAAATTGTTCAGTAATTTCCCTGATCAAAATGGTTATATTCAGGCAGTTATTCATGAAGAAATGACTGATGACAATCCAGAGGCGATTAAAGAGAATGTGATAATAGAATCATACTTCTTTCCTTCAGTCGCTCATCTGGGTGCAGACAAATCCATTGGTATTTATTTGA
This sequence comes from Bacteroidota bacterium, assembly GCA_030680835.1. GTDB lineage: Bacteria > Bacteroidota > Bacteroidia > UKL13-3 > UKL13-3 > B1. The sequence continues at coordinate 75,465 of JAUXUD010000104.1, read as the reverse complement.
AAGCTGATGGAACAGCCCGGTTTGTTTTAACCACTTTAACTGACCTTGAGGAATTTCCTGAACTTTACCATTTCAAAGGTACCTGGGAAGATACTTACTTTTTGGTGATTGAAACCTTAAAAAAAGGGTGGCCTAAAGTTAAATTTCCCAAAAAACTGCAGCCCTTAATTTAAAAAGGTTGCTAAAATTATTGAACTGCTGAGTCATTATGATTTGGCAGTTTTTTATTTTTCAAGGTCTCTAAATATCCGGATCATCTATATCGGGATTATCTATTTCCTCCATTTCCTCACGAACACTTTGAATTTCATTTAATTCATTATTGCGTTCATCTTCGTTATTGTAAGTTATCCCTTTGATTTCATTTTCAGAAAAGTTGGGAGAGTTTGAGTTAATCGTATTATTATTATCTTGTTCAGTGATTGAATCTGGTATTTTAACCTGCGAAAATTTAATTTCAGAATATGGTTCAGTCACTTGATTTGTATTCATTAACACATTAGCTTCTTTTGAAAGTTGAATTTCTTCCAGTTTTGAGACAATTGAAGCTTCCAGCTGGGTAATTTCGTCAAGTTCTTTTTGAATCAAAGGATCAGCTATTCCGGTTGCACTATTTTGGATTTCCATGAAAAGAAAATCTTTCCGTTCGTAGACTTCATTTAATTTGTTTTGGATTTCCTTTAATTCAAAATCAGTTTTGATGTTTGGAGCAAGTGATGACATAGAAATAGGAGCGTATCCTGTTAAGGGGTTCACTTTTCTGGATTGTTTAGGTATTGTATGTGGTGATGCTGGAAAGCTTTGACTAAATGATTTAGATAGCTTTTGGTTTTGCTTCTGTAAGTGTTCCGCATCATTGCCCAGCTTTTCTAGTTGAACTTCCCATACTAAAATACTCATAAAATCCAATGGGTGTGTCCTGATCTGTTCTTCCAGTACCTTCATTCGTTTATTAATTGCCTCAATGGCAAATATGTTTTCAAGAATTTTATTTTCTCCAGGCTGCTTTTGAACCCTAACTGGATTGTTAGGGTTCAATGAATCGCGTAGAGATTGAATGTCATTGAAGATTTTATCTGCCTCCTCAGTGTTTTGCATTTCCATATTCTTTATTATTTATCTTGTCATTTCGTTTTGTAAATCTCTATCCTGTTTCTTGTGCCGGATATTGACAAGCTCATTAACTGTTGCATTTACTTCTGGTTCCAACTGGATTTCCTTAGGGTTAACCTGGGCGTTGGAGAAGACAAATGCAATCGGGAAGAATGGATCATGCTCGTCTGGACTATCCTTGCCGGTATTTTTTTGTTCCGATTCAATTTTGGAATTAGTATTTTCTTTAGGTTTACCCCATAACAGGAAGGCTTTTTCGCCCTTTCTGACTTGATACCCTTCTTTTTTCCATTGCCGGTAACTTTTGAATTCCTGATTTTTTCCATCCTTATATTTGGTTTCAATAATTGCATCATTAATAGTTTCAAACTGGCCAGATTCAACCTGGCTTCTTACTACTACTGATTGTGCTTTAAGTAAATCCCTGGCAATCTCAATCGGTCTTTTCTTAACGACTGGTGCATCAGGTGAGGGAGTTGATTTTACATCCGGTTCAATGATCGGAGTTGTTTTTGATTTGTTGTCAGCCACAGCCTGGGTGGTTTCAACATTTGTGTTGTTATTCATTGTTGTATTTGGATTAATTATTTTTTTGTTATCGTTCCATTTCAATATTTGTATTGACATTTCTTGATTTCCTGATCAATTCAATTTCTTTTAAAGCCTGGCTTTCTTCGGTAAAATCAAACGGTAGGTCGTTGAATAGTTCTTTTGATATACCCAATCTTGAAAAGCGAAATTTGGAATTGCCGGAAATTATACCGGCAGGACTTCCACTCCTTTCATAGTAATGGAGGTTTTGTTTAGCCAGCAGGTTTAAAAATTCCTTTTGGGTTGAGGATATTTCAAACGCTTCTTTAATGGTTTTCTGCAGAATTACCTTTTCAATACTTCTATCTTCTTTGTGTTTAGCAAACCATTTCCGGTCGGTTACATATTCTCTTTTGGAACCATGATTCGGCAGGCTATAAGAAATTTCAGGGTATTTCTCTTTTTGATATTCCTGTAAATCTTTCTTAAGTTTAAATAATTTGTCTTTCGGGATATAAAAGGAACGGCCTGACCGGTACTGTAAACCAGATACCATGATGTGTACGTGTATTTGGCTGGTATCTTGGTGGACACTGGCCAGGTAAACACCATTTTCACCTCTTAATGAAATATACCGATTCATAATATCTTGGATCATGGCAGGTTGAATCTTTACAGAATCCATGTTACTAAAGCTTATAATCTCATGGTTTAAAAACACCTGATCACTGCGGGAATATTTTCGGTATGATTCGTTTTCAATGAACTCTTTGGTTATATTCTTTACGTCCCGCTTCTTTGAACGCAGGTTATGAGTGAAAATATGACTATCAGGAGTTTTGGATTCATTTAGAATATACTCAATAAGTCCTTTATATGTTGGTGTACTGCGTGTCATTACTTTGTATATCATTTTGAATTGGATTTAAGATATTCTTTCAACTCCTCCTCAATCGTTATCAGTTTTTCGATCAGGTTAAGATTTGATTTATCTTTCAGACTTTGATTGATAATCAATCCAATCTTTTGATAAATGGATTCCAGTTGTTGCTGATTCGGTAACATGGAATGTTGGGTGATAAATGAAAGAAGTAGGGATTTGGTAAATGCTGTTGGAGATTTACCGAGGTTATTTGAGAAAACTTTAACGTCTTTGTATTCTTTCAGTGAACAAACAATTCTAATTTCTTTAATCAGTGGAGCCTTCTTTTCTTTCCAATTTAATAGGTATGCTTTCCGGTAGGCAACCTTAGCCAAAGCAATTTCATCCGGAGTACTGTTTAGTACTCCGGCATATAACAGATACTCATACAATGCCTTGCTCTTAGGTTTTGCCATAATTTTTATGAGCCGATAAGGTGGACATTAGTTTGAAGGATATTCCGGTTCATATTTGCAATTGGTAACTTAGCATGGCCGTTATACCGATAGTTTTTGTAAAAGGGCTTCATATATGCGTATATGGCTCTATTTGGGCCACAAAATATCAAAGCATGCTCCTTATCAATTACCCTAATTTCATCCGCTGTTAAAAGGGCTCTGGTGCGTTTTTTGCCATCATCATCTTCGTATTCACGTTTACCGAGCATGGATTCAAGCTCACGGGCTGTATCAATTGGCTGTCCGGGGAAGTAAACCTTGCAGTAGCAGTTAGAGAGGATGGCACCGGCTTCATTTTTGCCGTAGAGGTGCTCCAACTGGTTACAGTCCTGGATAATTCCCATTATCCCGCAACGGTACTTACGTAAATTTGATAAAGCGATTTGCATGGTCGTTGGGAGGAATAGGCTGGACATTTCATCGATAAGGAAGAAAATGCTGCGAGTTTTTTTGTCAGGTACCGGCTGGGACATGATGAAATTGAAGAATTGAAGGAAAAAAGTTGAACTGAGGGGTGCGTAATATGAGAGATCAGCCGTTTTGTTCATTATGAACAATGCGGTTTTCTTCTCACGGAATTTGTTAAAATTGATGGAGTCCTCGGAAGTAACCAGTTGAATTGATTCGTCAGCGAACAATTGTAATGAACTCCGGCAGGTGCTGATGACATTCGCCATCACTTTCTTTTCGGTTGTTAGAAATGATTTGTATTCCTTAAGAATGGCCGGATCACAGCAACCGGCTACCAATCTATCCATCATTTCCGGTTCGCTTAAAAAGGAATTCACCAGGTGTCGTACATTAGTTAATGTTTGGTATTTAGCACTCTGTTTTTTAAGAATGGTAATCATTAGGGAAATGAAGCTTACCGCTTGTGAATTCCAAAAGGCATCTGTTCCAGATTTGCCCATACTGTTTTGCACCAAGGTTGTTGCAGTTTTGAAAATGTCCGATCCGGTTTTAATTCTTTCAAGTGGATTATATCCATCTGACATTTCAGGCCTATTATAATCCAATACCAGTACATCATATTCCAGACTTCTTAAATAGCCAGCTGTAGCATTATAAAGTTCACCCGATGGATCATGGATGCATTGACTATGCCCGTGTTTTGCGAGTGAAAAAATTGAAGGAATAATTACAACGGTACTTTTACCTGATCCTGAACCCCCAATTACTAAAACATGTTGATGGCTATCCTTTTCAGTTAAAGATTTAGCACCGGTTACGGTAAACCCTTTATTAAATGAACTCAATAATTCGCCTTGAGATAAAAAATCTGCATCGAAACCTTCTTTTTTAGGTATTGAACTATTTAAACCGTTTTCTATTGCTTCAAAAATAGAGGTGAGTATCCAGAACACTCCATTTGCAAAATATGTAATGCAGATCCAGGTGATTCTACCGAATCCCTGAAAAAATAATGTGAGGTTATTCATATCGCTGTTTATTTATTAGTTTTTTCAAGGCCTGTTTTAATTGCCTTAACAATGAACAAGAAAATTTCGCCTAACATCTCAAAGGCAGTAAATGCGATTAGAAATAGGTACTTAAAAAATAGTTTAATTAAATTCATAGTTATTGGGTTTAACACGAGATGAAGCTCATGATTGGTTAAAAAATTTGTATTCAGAATCGAAATAAATTCTTCAACTAAAGTGCCATTTAAAAAGTTTTGGACATTATGGCTAATGCTGATTATGAGCCTGTTCAGCTAGTGAACAGCATGACAGAAGTGTATAATAATATTGTCAGTATATCGGTAAATTATCTGTAAAAGAGTTATCTAAAATGAATTCCGTTGGAATTATTTTTTATTGGATGTAGCTTATTTTAAAAAGCTGTTTTGTAAAACAGTTAATGCAATTACTCCGGAACAAAATGGATGTAATAAATGTAGTTTGTTGTTCCTGCGGAACAAAATAAGACCAATTAATAAATGGTTAAAGCTAGAATCGGAATACCGCTAATCAAAGTCTGGCTGAAAGCCGAATCGCCTAGAAAGATATTTTGAATCTTTACCAGAAATCAGTCTGTCATTTGGCCTTTTTATTTTGATAGAGTTTAGTATTGTGCTTTGTTCTTTCATTTCAGTATTCGTAATTTTATTACGATAATTTAGATATTTTGGAAATACATCTAGTCCACTGCTATCCTTTACATTATTCTTGAGATCACTCAATGGCCATGAAAATAAATTATGTAGCATGGATAATGTTCTTATTTCTGGGTTCTTTTTCTTTTTTTCTTTTGCTTTTGAATACAAAAATTCCATTATTGTTAATAAATCAGTAAGGTTTTCTTTAACACTTACAATTGGTGATTGTCGTAAATCCTTAGTTTTAACACGAATGTCACCAATTTGTATGGATTCTATTAATTTTTGCATAAAAAATTTGATTTTTGAAATTTAGCGGGTCAAAATAGTTATTAAATATCGATAAAACGCAGTAAATCACCATTTTATTATTAAATGAAGTGTAAAATTAATAAATTTTATATAATTGCAATGACTTTACAAATATTTTATTGCACACAATTTATCTACCCATGGCAAAAATAATATACACTCATGAAAATTTAGGACTTTTTTTTGGTTTCATTAGCACTTCTTATGAGAACGCTGTGGAATTATTCGAAAACGAAATTGTAAAAACCTTTAAGAATTATAAAACAGAATTGAGTAATCATTTATATGATTGGGATGAAGATGGTATACATAGAAATTATTTTGAAAGTGCAGATTTACCTGATGGTTGTGATTATAAAACTTTAAAAAGGCAATTTATAAATGGCTTTTACGTTCCAAGAGCTTTTTGCCTCATGGGGAAATGGGATATTGTAGTATTGTCTTTGATTGAAGATTTTGAATTTGCGGACCATTATTTTCATCCATTCTCACCAAAAGCAAAATCAGATGAAGACATTACTCCCTATATTGAGAAATCTTTTCGGTATCAAATTTTGACTGGAATAATGCCTCATCTAAGAGAAGAGGACGATAAAAAAAAGGAAGAGAGAGATTATAACTTATATAGTTTTTTAGTGGAAGACCCGGAAGAGAAAATATATAAAAATATTCAAGGTGTTAATTTATTTAAAGAAAACAGTGCTATTCATCCATTAGATAATCCATTAATCGGATTGGCATCATTAAAAATTAATAACTTGTTGAAAATTGGTAATTCCTTCGAATTATTTAAATTAATTCAATTTGCGATCGAAAAGTACTGCGATCACTATAAGGGGCAGAGCGATAAATCAACAAGATTTATGCTATTAGAAACGACCTCTTGGCATGAACTACAATTAGTTCTATTTAGTGATAGTTACAAGTCTATCGCTAATATTTTACAAAGGGTTAAGAACCTAACATTGAAGGATATATTTGATATTTCAGAAATTAAGGTGGACAAAAAAATGTACCGAGAAACATTATGGTACAAATGTGGAATGAGAGATATTAACGGAATAAATATATTTTCAAAAGCCGTTTTTAATCTTGGATTTGACTGTCAATTATTGAAGAATATGCAGATTGAGGGTTGTAAAACATATAATCAGGTATTGAATAACCTAAATTCCAGCATACTCGATTCAGACGAAGGAATAAAATTGCTCCAACGTTGGTTTGTTAAACCTGGGCATTCAAAAACTGTAATTAATCTTTTAAATAAAGGCAAAGGATCTCAAATTAAAAGTCATACTTACGGTCCTGGAGAATTTTCAAAAATTTACCGGAAACTAAGTAGTAGAAAAACTGTAGCTAGAGTAATTCATTCCATAATATTAAATAAACAAATAAATAAGGATCAATTTTACACCGAGAATACATTCTCTATTCCTGAAATAGAATTTGACAGTAATTCTGACAACATTGGAGTTGTGGCCAAGGGCTATAAACGTATCCATCATAGATTGAACTACATGCAATTCACGCAAGATGAATTTGACAACTTGCGGGCACATTTCAAAAAAATTGGAGTTTCCAAAATACTCACATCAAAAATTCATAATCTATTCGCAAATTTTAATGAGAGTATAAGAGATCACATTATGTATTCTTATTTTATAGAATTGCGCCCCGGATTTGAAAAATTATATAACTATATCATCGATTATTCAAATTGCAAAGCAAAACCAATTACTCTAAAGGCATTTCAAAATATCCTCTACCTCAATACTGATGAACTTCAGATGGCTTATATTAATCGATTTCAACAAAGTCATTCTTTATTTGAGATTACAGATCACAATCTGGAATTCAAAGGAGGCATTCATCAGTTAGTTAGTTCATATGATGCAGCATATAAGATATATTCTAATGTAATTGGTGGACCAGGAGGGTTTACATATGTTTCAGTTGACTCAAATGTAACGTCAACTCAATATGCAGTAAGGCTTAATTACAATCATCTTTATCAACCTGAAATATTCTTTTCAATTCTTGCACATGAAGCCGCGAATCAATATGTAAGTAGATTCAGTTCCTCATCAGACTTATATCGGGCACTTCGTCATATACAAATTAACGATGATTTAAATCTTTCCAAAATAATTGACAAAGAACAGGCAAGTGACATTTACCGATATTTTATCGTAGACATGCTTACATTTATAACAGGTTATCGAAGAGATTTTGAATCATTTATCAAATGGCATTTTCATAACACTTTTCAAATTAACGATAGCTATTCGACCCCAAGGCAATTGAATCATTCAGTAATTGAGTTTCACTATATTAGGATGAGAAACGTCGCTCTAATACTTGACTTGAACGGAATATCATCAGAATTCCAATTAAGTTTGAACAACTATATAAAGGGAATTAATTTAGACAAATATACTTTGCACATAGATGTATTTTATAATTCTATGGAACAACAGAGAATCGAAATGATCAATAACCTTTGGGAATCGTTAAGCAGTACCTTAAGAATTGTTGACCAAATTGGGTTAAATGATGATGTAGAAAAGTTTGAGGATATTCTTTCTGGATATGTGAAAAATAAGAGGTCGGTTCATTATGACGCGATAAATTATCTCAGTCATGTTTGTACTAAACGAATCTTTTGTGACCACTTGAAGAATAGTAAATTGAATGTCCTAATTCGAGATGAAATAACAGGCAAGCCCGTAAAGTCCTCTGAGGATTTCGACATTGATTATTTTTTTGATCCACGAGGTGGGCTGTTTACTTTTAAACCTTGGATAAGAAGAAAACACTTTAGACACACTACCACGTTGATGAGAGATTTATGGGCCTTAGGTAATGCAATGAAACTATCCTATTTTTCTAAATTCATTAAACAGAAAGATGTTTTGAACTTCCATAAATGTGCTAACAATGAAAAGGAAATAGTATCCTTTCTATCCGCAACTGATTTAAACGGGGAGGGCATATTTGACTTTATTATTAATAAATTATCTTCAGAAATAAAATTGGAATGTTATTTTTATAAAAATAAATTAAAAGATCAACAGCAATATATCTTAAGACTAAATTTATTGAATGAAATAAAGAAGGTTATTAATACTTACGGTCTATTCCTAATTGAATATTCTAATGAGTCTTTCAGATCCTTAATATGTTTATGGGAAGTATTTATGATTCATAAACTATTGAAGGAACGGTGTTTTAAATTTGATAATGAGTGGGTAGTATTATTTATTACAAATGATTCATGTTTTGATGACTTAAAAAACCTGACATATAAAGTTGCGGAAAGTATAGTTCACATTTGTGATGAGAGAATTTCCGGGTATGATTTAAAACTAGGTGAATTTATTGATGATATTATTGATACGAATGGTCAAATAAAGGGTGAATTTAAGGAAGCAATTAGTGAATTCATAAGACAGAAAGATCGATTCTCTATCGCAACAAGAAGAGATGCTAAAGTTTTATCAGAACATATTAAGAAAAAAAGATTGACTTAAAATATAATAACTAAATAAATGAGAAATGGGTTTATATATTGGTTTATTGACTTGATTATTAATATCATGGACAAAATTAACTTGGTCGAATGTTTTAAAAGCGCTGGCCTAAAGTTGAATCCTAATAAAAATAATCGAAATTCAATAAATACTTATTCAAGAACAGCAACAGATACTTATATCTTCTGCAAATGGTTATTCGTAATTATTCTATGGCACTCTAATGTTTCGAATACGTTTACTATAATTATAATTTGGTATCTTATAATAATGAATCTTTTTACATACTTCTTTTATCATTTGTGGAAGGACGAGTCACTAAATAGCAGTGTTTTCGAAAATGATAGACTTCGAAGACGATTTATTATGTTATTACTTGCAATTGCGTATTCAAATTTCACATTTGCGTATTTATATAGGGTGTCATATACAAATGATTTTACATGGCCGGATTCCGCATCTTCATTAAATGCAATTTGGTATAGCATATCCAATTCATTAGCTGCCAATTATGATGAAGTTAAACCATTGACAAGTTTTGGGAACTCAATTGCTATGATTCAATTAATAATTACTTTTATTTTTGTAACGATTATTCTCAGCAAATCGGTTCCTCAGAAAAATTAAAAAGGGCCGAAATAATTATTCAGCCCTCTGTAAAAGATGGGTACAAAATGGACTAGTTAACCACTATTAAGTGATCTCTTTTAGTCCACAGTGATCCAGTTTCAAAGGAGCATTTTTGCCATTTCCCTTTTTTGTCAAAAAAAATGTATCTAATAAAAGTATGTCCAACTGTATTTCGAAATATTGTACCAGGAAAGAATATTCTTATTGATTCTCCTTGTATTTTCTTTTTCCAATTTTTAGGAATTAACTTTTGATTGATAATCAAAAAATCTAAAACACAAGCATTAAGAACATTCAGTTTTAAATTTGAAATGTGCTTGCATATATCTTCACCATCCACTAAGCCATTAGTAGGTTTATCATTTGGTTGAAGTAGTTTCATACCATCATTTGGTGGCCATTCAATAAGGCCTCTTTTCTGATGATTTTTAACATACATTACTTCTGGAATTTCAGGAATTATATCACAATTGATTGTGATAAATTTTTCAAAAATTTGTGTTTTCATATGTAGGATTTTAAGAATTTATAATAATCTTATATCAGCCTTGGTAACTTGTCAAGTCGGTTGAAATTCTTCTTCATGGTGTTGGGTATAAAAATAAATAGTAAAATAGAGTTTAATTAAATTCATAGTTATTGGGTTTAACATGAGATGAGTCTCATATTGGTTAAATAATTTATATTCAGATTCGAAATGAATTCGTCAACTAAAGTGCCGTTTAAGAAGTTTTGGACATTATGGCTCATGCTGATAATGAGCCTGTTCAGCTAGTGAACAGCATGACTAAAATGCATAATAATATAGTCAGTATATTGGGAAATGATTTGTAAGAAAGTTATCCAAAATGAATTCCATCGGAATTGTTTTTTATTGGATGCTTTTTATTTTAAAAAGCTGTTTTGGAAAACAGTAAATGCTGTTACCCCGGAACAAAATGGATGTAAAAGATGCTATTTGCTGTTCCTGCGGAACAAATTATGTTGAAGAAATTTGAAAGATAAAATTCGAATATGGGATTGGGTAGCAAGATACAGTGTTCCTCCAAGAACAGAAATCATCTTGTTCGGAACACTGTATCTTGCGGGGCATCCTACCCCGTACCCCCTGGACAAAGTTAGAATTTGCTTCGTTGATAATGCCTTAAGAAAGTATCAATAGTTATTTTTTTTAAGTAGCCTTTTCTGTAGATGTGGAATAAGTAATCTTCGCCGATATCTATGAAAATGGGAGCCTTCGCTACCCGCCATGATGGTCTTTTATGTTTCCAATCATATGTGTAACGGCCTTTAAAGGACTTCATTATTTCAAGCTTTTTATTTTGTTTTTCGTGTTCAGATTCTGTCTGTATCTTCGCAGTTTCTTGAGTCTGAAGCCTTGAAAAATGATGTTCATCAGAAATATTTTTCGCAAGTTCAGAATAAAGATTATTTAGGTCTATCTCTAATTTTTTAATATTCGCTATGGATTGGTCAATTCCTTCGGATAGAATTTTTTGCAGTTCTTCTCCTATTCGGGGTTTCAGCTTTGAAAATTCCTCGTTTAACTTCTGATGGTCTGTTTCAATATTCTGAATTTCTAATTTCGTTTTGAGTACAAGTTGGCTAACATCTCCGGCAAAAATGTATTTATCCTGATTATATCCATATTGCAGGTATTCTCCTTCACTGTTTATTCTTAAAATTTTCGGAAACAGACTATCCTTTTCTAATTTGGAAATTACTTTAATATTACGAAAGCTTTCCTTGGTAAACCCATTGTATTTAATGACTTTGTGCATTTCACCCTCGATAAGTATGTCCTTATGACTTTCAATGAATCGTAGCAGTTCCTCTTTAACTTTTCGATTATTATTAAGCTCAAGTTTTTGGTTGAGAATTGAATTAATTTCTAATTTATAAGTGTTTTCCAATGCCCCAATAATGCGTGTAACCGGAGGTTCGTTGTAGAAATTACTTCCTTTGTATCTTTGATTCCACTTGTTTATTAGTAGTTCTATGGTGGAATCAATTTGTTGAAGAGTCTTGGTGAATAGATTAATTTCGGAATGAACCTTTTCTATAGCCTTCTCAATATTACTTATATTCCTGTTTGTGTCGGTAATCGCCTTTTGAGCGAGTTTGATTTCACTGTCATACGGGTCAGGCTCAAGACTCGAAGCATAGGAATACTGAGAATCAATATCGCGCAATTTGGTTGTGACTATGCTCCGAATATCCAGCCTTTCCACGAAAGGTGTCGCGTTAACGACCCAAATCATTTGCCCATAGAAGGCTTCTCTTACTTCGATAGTTGCAGATGAAATTGGCGAATTCTGAAATTCAATTACGGTATTAGTTACTGTTTTTATATCTGCAATGTGTTTTTCGCCAAATTCATTTTCAAGAATTACTTCTTGCCAGTTTTCGGGGAATCGAGATTTCCAATCTCTATGCCACTTTGTTTCGTTTTCGTGCCAGGGATCGCAGTCACGATCCGCTTGATGCTTCCAATGCCAAGAGTATATTTGACCGCAATGGGCAATGAGAGGCCCACCGCAAAGTTGGCAGAATCCTTTTTTATTTGGTTCCGGTTTAATTTTGATTCCATCTGTATCTATCGCAAAATTCATTGGATTGACTTAGCTAGTTTTGAGATAAGAAGGGATTCAGGATAGCAGGCATTAAACGAAATTAATGAATTCTTGCTCATACAAGCTTTTTTGGAACGGCATAATTTCATCTTTCCATTTCAAAAAATCAGCATGTTTATCCGGAAGTCTTTTTTGAATGTAGTCGGTATATAGTACCAGGGTAAGGTTTGTGCAAAGTGTTGTAACATTATGTACTGCTACTGGGTGTCTAATTTGGGCAATTGCCGATCGCCCGGGTCCTGCACTGTATATCATTCCCTGAATGATGTCGGTTCCATGAATTGACTCTGAAAATGTTCGATACACCAATTCATAAAGAACATTTATTTCTAAATGTTCACATAATTTTTTCATGGTTCGAGGTCCGTTGAATAATGAATACCAGTTTGGGTTTTGTATCCTTTTTGCTGTTCTTCTATATTCCAAATGGACAGCCTTATACTTGTCATGTGCTAATAACGCCACGCTATTTGCCTTGGCCTGCTCTGCATCAGGATGAATTGAAGGAGTAGAGGTTTTTAGAAACCTATCTTTATTATATGCGTCTCGTAATTGTTTGTATTCAAGTGACTTTCCATCAACTTTAAGAGCTGACATGTGACCATTCACGAAGTTCCAAACAAGAAAAGACAAAGATCTTTGATTTGTATCTTTTTCTAAAAGATATTCAATGTTTGCCAAATTCTCTAAGGCTGTTCTCAGTAAATTTTTACAAGGATCAATTGATGAATGCCTAACAAGAATAGAAATAGCATCAATCACCTCGATATAGTTTCGTAAAAATAAAATTGGTGGCAAATGCTCATCGCTTTTACCTTCTTGATCTAAATCCCATCCTACAATCTGTACACCAAAATTGACTAAATTTTCTATTCCTTGAACAAAATGGTTTAAAGCAGGGGTTAGGTTTTCGTGAGGGGTTCTGAAATCTTCCATTGGTAGATAAATATTCAGGCAAATATAAGTGGTTATCTTTATATAGAATCAACTCTTGAAACATTTTTTTAGGCCAATTTATTGGGTAATGAAATGTTCACCATTCCAATCTTTTAAAGTTTATACCGGCAAAGCATATAGCTTTCACACTACAAACTTTAATCTGGAATGATGAGTTTGCGTCTGTACCACGCCCCAAAAATCATTCGCATACTCATTCATTTTTGAACGTGGAACCAGTCTCTTTTATGAGGGTTAAATGAAAGTAGCCACAAAAAACAAAATGTTTCCGGTAGTCACAATTGTTTTCAATGGCCTCTTTATAAATTGGTCTCCTCCGGGATTTGTTCCTTTACCACTTCTGGCGAATAGATAAAGGTTCAAATCTCTCCTCCGAAACGCTAAGGTTTCTTTTTTGTTTTTTTAGGTTCATCTGGAATCCAATTAAAGAAGAATTCAGCCGGGGTCATTTCGAATGCTTCGATTACTTTCATTAAACTGCTGAACCGGATGTCAGTTCCTTTTTCATATCTGCCGTATTGGGAACGGGACAAACCGTGGTCATAAGCAAAATATTCGTAGCTGGTATAACCTTTTTTGATTCGTAGTTCTTTTATACGATCTGCGAGTTTAAGTATCTGAGTAGTATCAGTTTTATTTTGAGTTGCCATAATGCAAAGCAACTTTGAAAACCCTTCTTTAGTTACCACTAATTAGGAACACCTAAATAGTGGATATTTTTGTTTTTTTATCATACCTTCGATTTCTAATTTTTTATCATATGAAAACAAAAAAACATTTTTATCTCTCCATGTTTCTGATTCTGCTTGCCGTATTTACGGTTACAGCACAACCTAAACAAGACATTCTATCCAATGAATCTGTTACCGTACTATTCCAAAAGGGATTGGGTACCGGTATCATTATTAACAAGATTAAAACTACGAAGAACACCTTTGATGTATCCACAGATGCATTGGTTAAACTCAAAAATGATGGTATTCCTGATGAAATAGTATCAGCTATGATTGAATCTACTGAGAAGAATAAGGTGGAAATAGTTGATTTGAATGATCCTAAGGTGATGCACAACTCCGGTATCTATTATTATAATCCTGCTGATATTGAAAGGCAGTTATCACGAATTGATCCAACGGTTGTGAGTTCGGGAAAATCAGGAGGATTTGGCCAGGCTCTTGCCAGTCATTACACTTATGGATTGGCTAATGCTAAAACTACCTCAATACTGTCGGGTGCGAATTCAAGGAAACAAATACAAAGTAAGCAGATAGTGTTTTATTTCTACTTTGATCACAGCAATAACAGTTTAAATCAGGCAGCTAATTGGTGGTTTGCTTCTGCTACTTCACCTAATGAATTTGCATTAGTTAAAATGAAAGAAAAGAAGGATTGTAGGGAGTTTGTTATCGGTAAATCAAATAGCTATGGTAGTTCCATTGGTATTGATGAAAAACAAAAAGTGTCTTTTGGTTATGAGGAAATCGCAGAAAATATTTACAAGATTATCATTACCGGAAGTTTATCTGCCGGAGAGTATTGCTTTATCTATACCGGTGCCACACCGTCTATGTATTCAAATGATAAGGTGTTTGATTTTGGAATCTATTAAACAACATAGCTATGAAATATATAATTGTGCTCATAATTTGTTGCCTTTCAAAGATTTGTACAGCCCAGGATTTGATTTATAAAAAAGACAAAACGGTTTTAAATGTCAGTATAGTAGCTATTGGGCCTGAAAATATTGTATACAGGGATAATAATTCTCAAACAGGTCCAGCTAAAATTATTTCTAAATCGGAGGTTGTGAAGATAAAGACGGCAAAAGGAAAAGAGATGTATATGGATCAGGGAATTAATACTTCTTTGGATGATAAGAATGTCATCAAGGTTGATGTGTTCGCTTATGCCTCTTCCAAATTCGTAATTGGATATGAAAGGAGTATCAGTCCGACTAAAACGTGGGAAATTCAGCTTGGACATATTGGTACGGGTCAAAAGGATGATGATATTACTAAATTAAACGGTGCCTTTATTCGTTTTGGATTCAAATTTAAACGCTCACCAGAATACTATTCCAATTTAGGTAAATCATCACATTTATTAAAAGGTTCCTATTTTAAACCGGAGCTGGTCTTTGGTGGATTTTCGGAAGAACGAAAAACATATGATTGGTACAACAATCCATGGTTTGACCCATATACCTATACCAGAAGAACCGTGTCCTTTGCTTGTGTGATGTTTAATATCGGTAAGCAATGGACCATCGGTGATATGCTTGCCATTGACTATTATTTTGGGATGGGCATTGGCACAGCAACAAGGGATAATACTGATTTGGTAGGTTACAATTATGCAATTGTAGGAACTAATCCTGTGTATTTTCAGAGTGGACTGAAATTGGGTTTGATGTTTTAGTTTGAAGATAATAAAAATACTAAAAAATAAAATTTTAACGATGAAAACAATAATAATTATAATAACAACGATGCTTTTAAGTTCAGGGAATTTGAAAGCTCAAAAATGGATTTCGTATAATACAACCAATAGTAATATTCCTGATAATGGAGTTACAGATATTGCTATTGATGCACAGGGAAACAAGTGGGTAGCTACCTTTTTAGGAATTGCGAAGTTTAATGGAACTACTTTTACTGTTTATGACAGGCATAATAGCGGCCTTGCATCCAATTTATGTACTGCAATTTTAATTGATAAGGCAGGTAATGTTTGGGTTGCTACGCATAATGGTGCTTATAGGTTCAATCCTACAACTAATGTATGGACGACTTTTTTACCAAACTCAGGAATAGCACGTTCTACTGTTTTATCCATGGCAATGGATTCAAAAGGTAATATATGGTTTGGTCATGATATGAGCATGATTTCTAAATTTGATGGAACAAATTGGACACTCAGTGCTATGTCTTGGGGACATTATAATGTTAATAGTATTGCAATTGATCAAACCAATGATAATGTCTGGTTTACATTATACGGAGAAGGCTTATACAAAATTGTTGGAAATACAACATATACAGCAGTAGGTTATATGGATGTGTATATTATTTCAATATGTTTAGATAATGCACATGGCACTGCATGGTTTGGAGCAGAAACAGGTGTATCTTCTCTCTCAGGGACAACCTGGACTCATTATAGTACATTTGAATATCCTGTTGGTGGAAGTGTCCATGCAATATTAGTAGATGCACAAAATAATAAATGGTTTGGTACAAATAATGCGTTAACTAAATTTGATGGAACTACTTGGACAAATTTTACTACCACAAATAGCGGTATTCCAGGTAACGGAGTAGGTTGTATAGTAAAAGATGCCGGTGGTATTATGTGGTTGACAAATTATGGATTGGTAAGGTTCAATCCAAACGCAACAGGCACAGATGAAATTAAAGCCGGTAATAATATTGAAATGTATCCGAACCCTGCTACTGAAAAATTAAGTGTTAATGGTATAAACCCGAATTCGACCATTTCAATTTATAACTTAAATGGACAATTGGTATTAAGCCAGGAATTGAATGGTTCTGAAATTGATATTAGCCAGTTAGTCAATGGTATTTATACAGCCAAGATAACTGACAATACAGGTGTATATACTCAAAAATTAGTTAAACAATAATATGAAAAGAAAATTTATCCCGTTTTTAGTCTTTTTAGCTACAGCATTTATTGCCTGTAAAAAAGATCAAGGCACTTCAAATACAAGCAGTACAAAGGCTCAGGCTTCCTTTACGGTAAATTATGATGGAAAGTCTGCACCTGTCACCGTGTCGTTTACCAATACATCAAAAAATGCTAATTCATTTATCTGGGATTTTGATGATGGAACGAAATCAAATTCTTCATATACGACAGTTACAAATACCTATTATAATTCCGGACTTTATTTAATTGTTCTACAAGCAATTGGAGCACCGGGAGATACCTCTGAGGATATAAAACCGATTAATATAAAATAAAAGTAATTTTTTATATATTTGTGTTGGCCCGCAAACTAGGGGTAGAATTGTGGGTTTGTTTCATAGGCTAAAAAGCTCCCGGTTTCGGGAGCTTTTTTTGGAATGTTAAGCACTGAAATTATTCTGCCGAATAATTATAATAAACCTTGCGAGATAATACACAACATTAGTCTCGGAGGCACTGCATGGAACAACACAGCTTTCAGCCATATTGTTCCATGTTTTGCCTCCATCTCATTGGATTGCTTCATACCATATACTTAATGACATTCATTCGCTCTTACATCACTTATCAAGATCATTTTCAAAAACGGTTTGGCAAAGCAATTTTATTTGTAATTTACTCAACAAAGAAGCCTTTAAATCGGAATGTGCTCGATATAAAGGTCTCTTTGTTAATGACCCTCTTTAGTGTTTCCAACGGTACCCTTACTTCGTACAGGTAACGGTCAGAATAACTTTGTCGATTAGATTATAGATGACTGGAAAAGTGTTTGTTGTGTTTGCTGGGGCTCTACTGTGTACACTATTTTTTCAACCTCTCTACGGGGCTTACCATATTGCTTTCTTGAATGTTCGATAATTTCGCGTCTGAATGATTTTTCTTTTACCATCAATGGTAAGGAAGTCGCACTAAATGGCTGTGATGCTTCATTATCAATCATTAATTTGAGGTACATGCAATATCTCGGTAGGTTTATCATATCATGGTGATTGAAAACTGGATAGAATTCTTCCGCTAGGTATCGTGCATCATTTGGGCCTATACGAAATGAAATGATTGTACCTGCATTACCCATCACAGCAGATCTAATTTCCGGCTTTAATTGTTCAACGTATTGATGGGTTAAAAAGAGTGATAGGCCGTATTTACGAGCTTCTGAAAGAATATCGACAAATGATGTGGTCATATACGAATGGGCTTCGTCTACATATAAATAGAATGGTTTACGGGTATGTTCTGGTTGAGAGGCTCGATAAAGAGCAGCAAGTTGAAATGAAGTTAATAGCATACAACCAAGAAGAATTGAGGCATCCTCTCCAATTATTCCTTTACTAAGATTGGCAATGAATATCTTGCCTTCCATGATTTTCTGAAATTGGAAACCTCGTTTCTTTTGTCCGACTATATTTCTGATCGGGACACTTGATGAAAATAATCCAAGCTTGTTTAGGATTGGAGCAATTGCTTCTGCTCGAAAGGCATTAGAATATTTATCAAATTCATTGTACCAGAAGGCCAATAGATATTGGCTTTTAATTCTTGATAGAACCTTGTGCCTATATTCAATATCAGTTAGCAATGGTTGAATATCTAACAGGGAAGATTCCCGGTATTCAAGTAGAGTTAAAAGAGAGTGCTTTAAGATGTGAGAGAGACGGGGACCCCAATTATCCAACCATAACTTTTGAAAAGTTGAGAGTAATCCTGATGCCACCAGGTGGTGATATTCTGGATGGACATTCTTTAATGGATTAAATGCAATTGGGAATTCCATGTCAGTCGGGTTGAAGTAGATCACATCTTCGATGCGGTCATGTGGAATGTATTTGAGTATGTTATCTGCGATTTCTCCGTGTGGGTCAATGATGGCACAACCTTTTCCTTTTTGAATATCACTTATTGCCATGTTTTGTAATAGGGTGCTTTTACCGGTTCCGGTCTTTCCAATAGCCCAGATGTGATAGAGTCTGTCTTTGTCCTTAATTCCGAATTCCCGGTTATCACTTCTGAAATTTACTTTTCCTAAGGGGGTGATTTCGTTTTGATAATTAATTTCATTATTCATATACCTTAATAATATGAAAATAAAGCTGGGGATATAAGGGGAATAAAGGTGTGCAGTTGTGGGGCTTGGGTTTGAACACATTTGTTCATCTTATAAAAATCAGGGTATTAAGCCACAATTATGGTATTAACAGTCATCTGAATATTTGATACAATGGAAGAGCAACACGAAAAGGAAAATACCAAAGAAAAAAATATTGAGTCTAGTGAAGGGCAACGAATCCTTTCGTGTTGCAACGAGGGTATTAGTCGTTGCCCTTCTTTAGAATATAAATATGTTGAATCTTCAGGTGATAAAGTCAATAAGGCTTTTGACTTATTATTTGAAGAAGTAATGAAATTAAATGGAAAACTTATTGATAAAGAAAACTAAATTAATCGCAATTTATGGGAGAGTTTCTACCTCAAATCAAGAAAGTGAGGGTACAATAGAGACTCAGCTTTTGGCAGTATCTGAATTTGCAAAATTGCATGGCTACACGATAGTAAAAGAATATTTAGATGAAGGGTGGAGTGGTGATAATCTAATAAGGCCAGGTTTGGATCAGCTCCGAATGGATGCCAAGAAAAGGAATTGGGAGGCTGTTCTCATTTATGACCCGGACCGATTGGCAAGACGAGGGGCATGGCAAGAAGTAGTCATGGAGGAATTAAAAGAATTGGAAATTGATGTTCTTTTCGTAACGATACCTCAACCGAAAACCGATGAAGAAATAATTATGTATAAGATGCGGGGTGTCTTTACTGAATATGAAAGAATGAAAATAAAGGAAAGATTCAGATTAGGGAAAGTTCGTAAAGTCCGCGAAGGTAATCTTCTTGTTAGCGAACCATTGTATGGGTATACATATATAAAAAAAGAGGACAAAATTCATGGTTACTATAAGGTTAATCAAGAAGAGTCTAAGGTGATCCAGATGATCTTTAAATGGATAGATGAAGAAGGGCTAACGCAAAGGAAGATAGTAACAAGATTGTATCAGCTCGGAATTAAACCTAGAAAAAGCAAAAGAGGGGTTTGGAGTACCAGTACCTTAACAACTCTTCTTAAACATAAGGCTTACATTGGAGAGGCTCATTGGGGTAGCTCATACGCTGTTGTTCCAGAAAATCCCAAAAGCACAACAAAATATAGGAAAGTAAAAAAAAGTAGTAGAAGGATGAAGCCGGAGGAAGAATGGTATAAAATTCCTGTACCTCCAATTATTGATAAAGAATTGTTTTATCGCGTTCGTGAAAGGGTTGAAAGAAATTTCAAGCAAAGTATACGAAATAAAAAATATGACTATTTATTGATCGGATTAATTTTTTGTTCTTGCGGTAGGAGAAGGTCAGGTGAAGGCCCTAAACATGGTAAATACTTGTACTATAGATGCAATGATCGGATAAATAATTTCCCATTGCCTAAGACGTGCTTACAAGGTGGAATCAATGCCAGAATCATAGATAATATGGTCTGGCAAAGTATCTCGATGCTGATGACTTCACCGCAGATTATATTAGAACACGCAACCAGATGGAAAAATATTAAAAGTACTAAAAATACATTTCAGCCGGATGAGATTAGGCAAATAGAAGATGAATTAATGAACTCAAAAATGGAAGAGATTCGTTTCAACAGAGCATACGGTGCGGGGATGCTCACTTTGGAGCAATTAAGAGAGTTTCTAATACCTATTAAAGAAAAAATAACCATGTTAGAATCTCAAATTGAAAGAGCAAGGGAACAGGAACGAAATAGTGAAGAAATAAAAATACCTGACATGGATCAAATTGAAGTCTTTGTTAAAAACGTAAAGGAAAAGCTAATGGACTTGAGTTTTGAGGTCAAAAGAGGCATAATGATGAACGTTATAGAAAAAATTGTTGGAACACAACAAGAATTACAAATATGTGGTTATATACCAATAACAACCGAAAACAATGTCTCATTCTTCTCTGGCGATAGGAATGGCATGAGCACAAATAGACCTTCAAATATTAGAGAAATTGGCAACAATATACCGTTCAAGCTGACTATCCAGATACCTACTCCACAAAAGCTCTTTGGAAATAAATAAAGATAGTAAAGAGCTACAAATCCCTAGCTCGATCTGATATAATATCTTCATGGATAAGAATTTATCTGAACAGGATTTAAAAGTCGAACAGGCTGCAATTTTGTTTATAAAAGAACATGCTAGGATTATTCAAAGGCACTTTGCTGATATTGAGAAATTTTCGTCTGTCAATAAGCCGGTTTCAATTTTTATGGCCGGTTCTCCTGGTGCCGGTAAAACTGAATTTTCTAAGCGATTTATCAAAGATTTAGGAAAGCCCATTGTGCGTATTGATCCTGATGAAATTCGGGACATGCTTCCTCAGTACGATAGAAATGCTACCTTGATGCAACGTGCCGCTGCCTTAGGAGTTGAAAAGGTATATGATTACGCTTTGCACAACAACCAGGATCTTATTCTTGATGGCACTCTCATAGATTATGAAAAAGCAGTAACGAATATACAGCGATCCTTAAACCATAACAGGCTTGTTAAAATCTACTACATTTATCAAGAACCAATATTGGCTTGGGACTTCACCAAAAAGCGTGAAGCAATTGAAAATAGATGTATTCCCAAGGAGTTTTTCATTAAGTCTTTCTTTAAATCAAAAGAAAATGTGAATAGGCTTAAAAGCACATTTAAAAACCTGATTCAAGTAAACTTGATAGTTAAAAATTTTGAAAATGATATTGAGCACATATGGCTGGATATAGATCAGGTTGATTTGCATCTAAAAATAGAGTATACTGAATTGGTATTACAAGATTTGTTACAATAAATTATTATGAAAACTTTCCTCAATAACATATTAAGCGCGAAGGGCTCTTCAAATAAAGGTCTGTATGACTTTTTTCAAAATACATCCGCACGAGAACAAAATCGGATCATTCGCAAGGTAATCCGGGAATCAAATAAAGACCAGCGTGACCTTGTTGAACAATACAACAAAAAAATCCTCCCAGGCATAAAGATCACAATGTAATTGCTATAAAATCATGTAAGATTAGACCATTCGGTCTTAATATTAAATAGTGAACTAATAAGTTTACCCTTCACCTAGTGAGTGGTCTCCCATCCTTTCACCTTGAACATAAATGGTTCCCGAATCGTCTTCAAAATTATGAAATTCGACCCAGCCATCACTGCCTGTTCGCTTTTCATCAGTACCATTAAGCAACTTAATTATTTTGTCTGCCAATATATTATGAACAATTTCAGTAATTTTGAAGAAAGTACAATCTATGAATACAACAGAACGGCTGGTAGAATCGTATTACCGGCAAAAAGGGCATTTTACAATAACTGATGCGATGGTTAAAGATGGCAATAATAGGCAGTTTGATATTTTAACAATAGATAATAAAGCCTCTCAATATTATCACATTGAAGTGAACGTCACACACGATTTAAGATTTGTTCGACCCTTTGACAGCATCAGTGCAGAGATGCGGGCAAAGTTTTTTGGAGTACCTAAAAATAAGCGACCCGGAAACCCTAATACTGATTTTGCTAAAGGAAAATCATACCTCGATGCTATTAAAAGAACCTATAATTCGCTTGGTATGGATTTTAATTTGATCAAGCGTGTTTGGTGCACATGGTCTCTCTCTTTTTTGGATCAGGCAAATGTTGACAATTGGAAGGAGGATATGGGACGTGAATTTGGATTAGATCCACAGAATTTTGAAATACTTTTATTTCGGGATGAAGTGTTAACCACCCTCATGAGAAATATCGGCACATCAAATTATTCTGATGAATTATTGAGAACTCTGAGTTTAATTGATCAGCACAAGGGGCAAACTCCTTTTATATAAAATGCCTGTTCCGTTTAATTAAAAAGGAATGAAGAAAATTCTTTTAAACTGTTCTTATAAATAAATTTCATTGTATACATCTTTTCATCGCCAATGGAAATCATAGAACCGCAAAACTTCGGCAAATTCACCCATGTGGGAATATTCGTAATTTGAATGTTGTGAGTGCAAATAAACAATTAGAAAAATGACACATGATGCAGAAGAGTGATGTTACTAGATTTTTTCACAATAAATAATGATTTCGTTTTTCAATTTATCTTCTAACATAATTCTGCATCCAAGTGGATATCCTTCTTCATTTATTATAGGATTGCCAGATGGACTTGAACAGTCAGATATTTTATAGCCTTCTTTTGGTGCCAGCCCCATAATATCTCCACCCCGATTGAAGCTTATTGAAGCTAGTTCGTCGAAGTCAAAATATTCCTGTCCTTCAGTTGACCAGCATGTTTTCGTTGTGTTGCGAGAATCAATGCCGCCTATTTGTACAACATGTGCCGCAAACGATTTAATTTCTACCGATGATTTTGGAGCATCGTTAAAACTTGAAGTATTATCAGATTGAATAAAATACTCGAAAGTCAATTCATCTCTGTCAAAACCATGGGTATCACTTTTAACTTTTAGAATTTTTATGGCCGCATAAAATCCATTTTTATTTTTTAATAAAAGAATTTGACCCTTCAGTACTGTTCTACTCCGCGAAGAATAATCATAAGTTACGGCATCTTTAATTTGCTGAATTTCGGACTTGTCTTTGACTAAGGCTATTGCACTTATACTCGGCGGATTCCTATACGAATGAATTGAAGAATTGCTACCCTTGCTCCACAATGTTTCAAAAAGAAAATATCCCTCCCCAATATTGAATTGATGTTCGTTATTTGAATAATCAAAAGTAACAATTCCCGATAATTTAGTCGATTCATAGTCCGGATTATTCTTTTTACTTCGCAATACAACTTTCCTTTTTTTATCCTCTATTTCTTCAATGTACTTTAAGCAATCTTCGGGTGATAAAACAATTATGCCAGGGCTTTTTTTAAGAATATCGCTTTTTTTAAGAATTGATTTATCATCAGTCACGAATATATCTCGGCCATTAATCTTATGTCCAACTAGGTGTTCTATGTCGGTAATTTTGTTGTGAAAACGTGGGTCATTATCGGTAAGCCCTGGAAATAATATTTTTTGTAATTCATTTTTCAGATCATCTCCGTCTGTTACAGCCCCTACAATTGGGAACATACTAATTTTGCGTAACATTTCAGCTTTACGTTCCGAGTTTTTATCCTTTAACAAGTCAGATTCTACGCGAGTAATAATAGATATTTGCGCTACATTTAAGAGCCCGTACCTAATTATTTCAGATAAGGCTTCCACGGAAATTGGAGACTTAGTGGTAAAATCAATAAGATTAATAATGCAGTTTGTGTCTAATGTAATTGTTGGAACGGTATTCATATAATTTCAATTTCCTCTTTTTGAAACCAGCCCTCTTTTAAAACATGTTTTTCGACTAATGCAGGATTTTTTGTATAGACAATGATAGCCAAACTTTTTTCAGCTCGACTACATGCTACATAAAAAAGACGAAGGGTTCTATCATTACTGGTCTCTTTACCTTCTTGTATATTCTTTATATCGCCATCAGATTGGTCTTTAGCCCCAAACAGCTTTTCATAGCTGAACATGAAGCCACGAGCTTCTTCATCGTCTAAAATGACTATTATCCTGTGAAATTCAAGTCCCTTTACTCCTTGATGGGTGCTAAATCTTGCCTTATCTGAAATATATTCATAATACGCTTCTATTTGAGTAAATGGTGCTGATAGTGCTTTGTCCCAAACATCAATTGACTCATCGGGTTCGTCACCTTCAATATTATCCATTTGGAATTCGGCAATTTCTTGCTCTTGATTCGACCTCTTAGCAATTGCACTTAATTGGTCAGGAATAGAAAATAACCCGGTTTCATTTAAATTTTTTAATATTTCGATCAACGTAGGTGGAGTTTCTTCTTTCCACAACGAAATTAACGAATTAACCCCCTCGTTAGATTTTCGAATAATTTCGATTTGATCGGTACTTTTTTGAAATGTTTCTTTATCAAACAATGGTGAATGCTGTTTAACTATCCGTGCGACTTCGAATTCATTATTAGAAAACTTAGCATTTACTAAAGGTAAAACCATTTGGGTAAATAGACGAATTCCCGGAAGTGATCCATCCATAAGGCCCGTCTTAAATCGGTCTAAACTATATAATGGTAAAAATAGCTCAAGAAAGCCCATTCGCCTTGCGGCCATATGATGTTCCAGGGTTAATATCTTTATTTCGGCACTCTCATTCCATGATTTATCACCGGTGACTTGAGCCATTTTGTTTGATATCCTTGTTTCAATGCTTGCCTTATCTTCAGAAAGGGAGGGAACAATAAAAAGGCGAACAATGCCCTCAACTTTTGAGGTATTTGGTAATTGATCTTGGTTGTCGACACTTGATCGTATTTTATTTATTAATTCAATTATGCGTTTCGGTGAGCGATGATTCATTTTTTTAACCGGTTTTATCCAGTCAGCAGGTAATTCTTGCCCTAAATTTTGTTTTCCGTCACTATATATTCGTTGCATTGTATCTCCAAAGAGTCCCAATGAAAAGATTTTTGAATTCTCCTTTTGTACGGCAAAGAAAGCATCGATAAGTTCTTTTTTAGTATCTTGACTTTCGTCAATTAGCAACATGGGGAACTTTCTTACCAGAATGTTTTGCATTAATGGCTTACTCGTTAAAAAATAAGCGCCAATATTAATGACCTCGGAATGATTTAAAGATTCTCTTGTTCTATTGTCACCATTTGGATTATAGGTGAACTGCCTTATTTCGTTTAAATTTTCAAGTTTTGAAGTTTTTGTTTCTATCTCCCGTGCTCGATCTGTTGAGGCTTTACCAGTTCGACCTCTTTGCTGCTTATCTTGTAAGTCCAAAATGTCTTTTGAAATATCATTTTTTACCCATGCACGAATATCCTCTTGATAGTTTCGAATTAATTCCCAAATGAAACTATGTATAGTTGAGACCGAAAAAAGTGGATCTTGATCAAGTCTATTTTTGATTTCATTGCAAGCGGCATTAGTATATGTTATTACCGCGATTTTTTGCCGGTTCCTGGTTAAGATTGACCCGCTTTCGGCTCGTACTTTCCTTAATACATTAACAAGTGATCTAGTTTTGCCGGACCCTGCACCGGCAAAGAGAAAAAAACTTTTAGGGTCGCTAATATTTAGACAACTAAAAATTTCGTTATCAACGTTATCGTCAATATTGTTTTCTTGAATATCTGCTGTTGGGTTGTCTATATTCATCATATTTTGTTGGCATCTAGTTTGATATTTAGTTGCTCGTTTAACCAGTCGAGGCCCTCTGCAATGTATCCCGGAACTTTCAATTTATTTGGTTCTTCTAAATACAATAATTCTAGTGCAAATTCGGCTTTCTTACCACTTTCCAACGCTTCAAACATAGCTTTACCAGATTCTTTTGCATTTGATTTATTTGCGGCAACATTAAACTTTTTAATCATTCCATTTCCAGTAAGACTTTTGAATATGCCCAAATTTTCAAAGGCCAAGGCATCTTCAAATGTGTACGGAAATGCTTCTTCAATCTTGTCCACTCCTTTATCATCTTGGTAGGTTGTGTTTAAAGGAAATTGATAGGCAACCCGTTGCGGAAATTGAGTTGAGTGTTTATCTTTTTTGTCTAAAGCAAAAAGATCATCAATATTCACCTTTTTTGGCAGCCAGTCTTTTAAAGTGAAATTGCCAGTTTCAAAACCTTTAGCTCGTTCTGGTGGAACTGGCTTCCGTTTCAATGTTGGATCTACGGAATCTATATCAGTAATTATCAAAGTTATTATACCTAAGTCCTCAATGAGCGGTTTAAGTTTGTGTGCATGACTTCCACCAATTTCCAATATTGAAATATAGCATGTATCGAGTGTTGGGTAGTGGTTCTTTATAAAATGTGGTAATAACATACGTTCTGCCGGGCCTTCGATCAGAATAACGGCATCAGCAAAGAAGAGGTCACAGTGTGTTGTTTTAAGATAGCGAATGGCAAATTTAGTCGTGTCTTTTTCATTGCCAAATGTTTTCGATAAATTTATGACCGTGGTTGTTGGTACGTTTCCTTTCTCAGCAGCTTTTCGTCTGAAATATCTTAAAGAATTAAAATCAATTTCATGCGCGATGTGATTGGAATGCGTACTTACGATAAGTTGTGTTGTAAATTGTTTTTTATCTCCCAATAGTAGGTTGTTGCGAAGCACTTGGTATGCTCTGCGAATAAACACTTGTTGAACTTGGGCATGTAAATGAGCCTCTGGTTCTTCTATTAATATCAAATGTAATGGTTCAAATTTTGCAACTTTATCATCTGATGATTGTTGTTTCAGGCGTTTTCCTACTTGCATCCACTCGTCTCGAAAACGTATCAATTTAAATACCATGGAGATAAGGTTCTGGTAGCCTAATCCGTTTGATTTTTCGGGCAGGCTTAGTTTATTTTCGGCGCTTGATGTGCTGTCTTTGAAAATGTCATATTTTATGGCGGAATCATGATTTAATCCATCAATTGCGCTAATTTTACTTGATATAGTAATGCTTGGGCCGCCGAAGCCAGGATAATTTAACGATTCTAATTCACTTAACGATGCTTCGAAACTTATTTTCAATTTTTCATCAAATGTGGTTTTTGCATTTTCAATTGATTGCAGTGCATCAATATCGGAATCATCCGGTTGATCAAAAGGGTCAAGATGTTTAGCGTAGTACTCGCGTAATTGAGCCGAAAGATTCCCCCCAACTTTTGGGGAATTAGAATTGTCCGTATTTGTATCACTAAATCCACGTTGTGCATTGATAATATCTATTTTTATTAAGCCAATGAATGGATTACTATCTAAGGGTAATGTCCCTGGCGTTATGTTTTGGGTCATTGCATAGCCATCCACAGGTTCAATCAGTGCTTTGGGGTCAAGAATATAACACGTAATTTCAAAATGATTTTGGAGTCTTTTTTCTAGGAAATCCCATAACGAATGAGGCCAAAGATTTAAAGGTATTTTTGCACCCTTACCCTTTTTATCTGCCTCTGTCGTTGCATTTTTTGAAGCATTATATGTTGTAAGAAAATCCTTATATAAATCCCCAATGTTCTTTGGTTCAAATTTCAACCGAACACCCAATAATCCACCGGCCCAATCGAGTGTGGGTATTATGTGGCTGATGTAGTGAATTTCTGAATTGTCAACACTGAGCCAAATATCCAGATGGGGTAGTAATTGCGTTAGTTCTTTGATATGAAAATCCATGGAACTTGATCCACTTTCGCTAATCCAAGAATTACCAATTTCATTAAGCTCTTTCCAATTGGATAAAGTTATATCTCTTGTTGTAAACCTAGATTTATCTTTAAGGAAATACATGAGTGCGTCCATAGCAGAAGTTTTTCCACTATTATTTGCACCGACAAAAATTGTTTCTTTCTCGTCAAAATTAACCCTACATGAATTCAGCTTTCTGAAATTTTGGATTTCTACAAATTCTATTTTCATGGCATTTAATATTCAAAATTTACATACTTGATTAGGCTAGCATGTTGGGGGCTCAAGGAAGTATACTTCAAACATACCAAATTTAGCGTGTTGAAGCAAATAAAGCAGGTTAATTATGGCCTCCTGATTAGACATTTTTTGTCTTTTTGGTATACTAAATTGAGTACTGACTAGCCACGCCGCTCTCTCATCAGCCTCCGTCTGAAAGAAAAACACAACACATGAGTCGTGTTTTTCTTTTTAAGCTATTCATCAAAGGTGTGCTTTTGTCACTCATTTGTTTCTCTTTTTATTATTATGGTTCGTTGATATTTTTAATATATGGGACATGCAGGTCGACATATTCCAAATAGACTTCGTAAATATCGCCGTATCATGGGTTATACGCAAAGTGAAGTTGCATTCATACTTGATGTTCATGATAGAAACAGGATTGCACGTTGGGAACAGGGAATCTGTATGCCCAGTGCGAAAAATTTACTTCAATTGAGTATCCTTTATTCCACGCTTGCCAAAGAATTATATTCTGATTACCTAAAGGATATTAAAGGGGATCTTGGTGTTAATATGAAGGTGGTTATGGATAAAAGGGCAAGGGGTAAAAAGTAGAAAAAGTATAACGAAACGACGATAACGATTTATTTATATCAAATAAATAACGAACGACGGTCAGTTGTTCATTGAAAAGTATGGAGATTACAAACCATCAAAAACAGTTAGCATATGAAATTGCTATAGCCCTGGATGATATGAGATCATTGGCACACCATGAGAAATTGGTTGGTCAGTATGCAGAATCATATTTAAGAGAAACTCTGAACTATGTGATGAATCTCCCACGGGAAAAAATTACAAATAGCCGGGCTGCCTTTTATATTTGGCTCATTCATAACAATGCAAAACCAAAGAAAAAACATTCTCGGGATTAGTCCGGGAACTCACACGATGGGTCTTGCATTGATACAGGGAAAAGAATTGGTTGAGTGGAGAATGAAAGTGTTTAATGAATGTTGGTCACAAGTGAAGCTGGGTAAAATGCTTACGGCAATACAGGACATTGTTGTTAAACAATGTATCACAGATATAGCTGTAAAGATTATGCACCCGGCGCGATGTTCGGAAGGCTTACATGGGCTTAATACTGGCATTATGGATATTGCAAATAGTCAAAATATAACTTTGCATTCTTGTACCGTAAATGACATCAAAGCACATTGCTCTTTGGAGAAGAAGAGAAATAAAAGGGTTATCGTAGAATATGTGCTTCAAAAGCACCCTGAACTTTATCGGGAATATCAAAAGGAACAGGGGATTAATAATTCGTATTATATAAAAATATTTGAAGCCATCGTAATAGCCCGGATGTTTCATGATAATATGGAGTAACACAAAGGAGTGCAAAAGCACTCCTTTGTGTTACTTGAGAAAGGATGGATCTGTTTGGTATAATTTTAAAAAAACCAAATATGTACCATGACAACTAAAAAAGAAACCTTTGAAAGCTTAATGCTTGAATTTGCCACAAATCGTAATGTTCACCAGTTATTTCGTGATTATCTAATCGTAACCCTATCAGCTTTCATGCACAATCAGTCAATTCCATTGACAATGGAAACCTATTCCCGGTATTCGGATTCGGAAATCAAAAAAATATTTCCGGAATTATTGCACCGGCTTATGATTGAAATTACTGAACGGCATGGAAGTGAAAATGGCAATGATGTATTGGGTGAGTTTTATGAAGCTCACATTCCAACAAATGACGAAAAGAAAATTTTGTCATGGAAAGAGAGTTTGAAAACAATTGAACTCCTTAAACCCGACAAGGAAATTATTGCAAAGCATTGGCCCATTGCAGTGCTTGATGTTGGTTGCAGGAGTGGGCGGATTATGCTTGCTACAGCAGGTAAAAATAATATGAGATATGAGTTTTTGGGAGTTGAGTATGACTTTGATTTTATTATGATGGCAACTCTCAATCTGTTCTTTAATTTCCACAACAAGTCAGAGGTGCTTTGGATTGACCAAAGTAATGACAAGGCTTTTAAGGAAAGCTATCATATCTCAATTCTACCAATGGGAATAGTTCGCAATCTTGATCCGAAAAATTCACGGGCTTGGGATCATTATCAGCTGTATTTACAAACCAAAAAAGCAGTAATGCAATCATTAAGGTAACATTTATTAAAAGGCAATTCAGAAATGAGTTGCCTTTTTTGATGTACAGGAAGAGTAGTGTTTTTGCACTCCTTTATTCATCTTATCTATTCTTCTTCATTCAGTTACACTGAAAGCAAATCAAATAAATTCTTTCACAATTAAACAGTGTACAAATGGAAACAGCAAAACCAAAGCCTGATGTGTACCAGATGGTCACAGATCGCATCATTGCAGAACTTGAAAAAGGTATTGTGCCATGGAAACAATCTTGGGCACAAACCGGAATTCCTCAGAATCTAATAACCAAACGACCCTATCGTGGCATTAACATTTGGCTTCTACTCTCTTTAAAGTATGACAGCAATTATTTCCTTTCCTACAACCAGGCACTGACATTAGGTGGCAAGGTTAAGAAAGGTGAAAAGGCTTGTCCAGTGGTATTCTGGAAACGATTTGAAAAGGAAGATGAAGCAACAAAGGAGAAGAAGTATACCTACATGCTCCGGTATTATAATATATTCAATATTACTCAATGTGAAGGGATACCGGAAAGTAGTATTCCTGTTACAAATAATGAAATATGGGATGGTGTACCGATTCAAATATGTGAGGAAATTGTAGCCAAAATGCCTCAAAAGCCAGTAATCAAACATGAAGTGAATGAAGCGTATTATGTTCCTCTACATGATTATATCAACATGCCAAAGCCTAATAGCTTCAAACAGAGCATTGATTACTACAATACTCTCTTCCATGAGTTAATTCATAGTACTGGTCATCAAAGCCGGTTAAATCGAAAGGAAATTGCTCAGTCAACAAGTTTCGGCAGTGAACCATATTCCCAGGAAGAACTGGTAGCTGAAATTGGAGCTTGTTATCTTAATTCAGTTGCAGGTACTGTTACCGAAAGCCAGTTTTCAAACAATGTTGCCTACTTGCAGAACTGGTTAAAGGTTCTTAAAAACGATAAACGCTTTATCATCCATGCCAGTGCCAAAGCTCAACTATCCACTGATTTTATTCTCAATCAAAAAGCTGATCCATTTGAAATGCCAAAAGTAAAAGAGCACATTGAATATGAGCCAGTTCATGATTGATTTTCAATTACATTACGATAGGGAAACAAATCATTGGTTTTATTAAAAAAAGAGCAATCCTTCAAAAATGGGTTGCTTTTTTATTGTTAGAATTTGTAGTGCTTCTGCACTCCTTTATTCATCTTATGAACTTCCATTCATTTAGCTACACTGTAATTGAACCAAATAAATTCTTTCACAATTAAATAACAAAAAAATGAATGACCAAAATCAAACCTCAGCAGAAAAGCTGAATGTGCAAGAAATGATATCTGCACTAATTATTAACTTACTTGAAAAAGGAATCATTCCCTGGAGACAACTCTTCGAGGGTACCAATTTCCCATGTAACTTAATTACTAATCGTTCCTATCGGGGGATCAATGTATGGCTTTTAGCATCTCTTGGCTTCAAGCAAAATTATTTCCTCACCTTCAAACAACTATCCAAAGCAGGGTACAATGTTAAAAAAGGAGAAAAATCTTGGCCTGTAATGTATTTAGATTGGCTCGATATGCCTGAAGGAGGCAAAGCTCAAGCCATAATGAATTACTATCGGGTATTCAACATTGAACAATTGGAGAACCTACCTGAACATTTAATCCCAGTTCCAAAAAAACGGATTACAAAAGCGGCTGCACTAAAAATCTGTGCCCGAATTGTGGAAGAAATGCCGTTGCGACCTGAAATTCGGAATGTCGAAAATATGGCCTACTATCTCCCTCTCTTTGATTATATCAATATGCCGGAACTTTCCTCAATTAAAAATGAAGAAGTGTATTTTGAAATATTATTCCGGCAAATGATTCATTCAACAGGACATAAATTGCGGTTGAACAGAAAGGAAATGGTACATCAAGAAGCTATGGGTGGAGAAAAGTTTTCAATTGAAGAACTGATTGCCAGCATTGGGGCCAGTTATCTGGCAGCATATTGCGGAATAAAGTTAATTGATCTCACAGCTAATACTGAGTATATTAACGGCTGGATTTCAAAATTGAAAACTGACAAACGCCTTATCATTTATGCTTGTGGCCTTGCTCAAAAAGCAGTGGATTACATTTTAAACATTCCGCCACCAGAAAAAGATCAGATAGAAGATGAACCAACGCAGGAGTGATATCCAAGCACAGTCTGAAGCTATCGAACCTACCCAGATTTATTCTCCATTGAGTGTTGATATGCGAACATATACCAACACTCAATTACTTCAACTCATTATTGGCCCTAAAAGCCGCGATGTGCTTAATTCTTCCAACAATAGCTTGATTCAATTAGGTCACAAAAATATGTATGACCTAATGAAGTTGAAAGGTATTGGTATGAACAAAGCACTCCGAATTATGGCAACTATTGAACTTGGTAAACGAAGACACAGTGAACCAATAAGGGATATTCAAAAGATTTCCAGCAGTCTGGAAGTATTTAATTATTTTTATCCTCTTCTGGCTGACCTTCCTCATGAAGAGTTCTGGATTATGTGCTTGCGAAGGAATAACTCTGTGATTGGTGCTGTTCAGGTTAGTATTGGAGGAGTTAATGGAACAGTTGCCGACCCGAAACAGATTTTCAGGCTTGCACTTGAACATCGGGCCGTATCAATAGCGTTATGTCATAATCACCCTTCCGGGAGCACTGTCGCAAGTAACCAAGATATTACGCTTACTCGAAAATTAATAGAAGGCGCTAGATTGCTTGAAATATCCATTGGAGATCATGTGATTATTGGAGGGAATAAGTATTATAGTTTTGCAGATGATGGGTTGATATATTGATAAAAAATAAAAGGCTATTCACTAAACTGATCTGTACCCCTTAAAGTGGACACGTAATGTGCCCACTTTTTTTGTACCCAGAAATGGGATATTATTAGATCATCAATAAATATGAAACAACAATCATTCACTAAAAATCAAATAAAGGAATTGTTAAAAAATAAAAATGTATTAAAATTTAGAGGAACATATATCACATACAACCCGGAGTTTAAAATTAAAGCGGTCGATCAATATCTAAACAAAAGGATGTCACCTAAAGAAATCTTTAAACAAGCGGGATTTAATTTAAATACAATTGGAGAGGTCAAACCCAAGTACCTCCTGCATGATTGGAGGATTGTATTTAAAGATAAGGGAATTAACGGTTTTAAAATTGAAATGAGGGGTCGTGGCGGAGGAAGACGAAAGAAAATAAAGGAAAATCTAACTGACGAAGAAAAAATTAAGCGATTGAAATTGGAAGTATTGTACCTTAAAAAAGAGGACATTTTTTTAGCCAAACTCCGGGCCAAACGAGCGGAGTAAAACTATGGCCAAAAGCAAAGTTTGAAATGATATGGGAGATTGGAGGTAATGTAGAAATACTTTGTGAAATTGCAGGAGTATCAAAAAGCGGATACTACAAGTGGCTCAAACAGTCACACAAACCAGAGAAAGATTACAATGACTATATACTCATCAAGGATGTGTTTGATAAAGGTAGGGCTAAATATGGATGGAGAACCATACAAATGAAGCTAAAGGCGAATCAGGGCATCGTGATGAATCACAAGAAGATCATTAGGATTAAAAATAAGTACAACTTGGTGACTAAAATAAGAAGAATTAATCCATACAAAGCCATCATCAGAAAAACACAGTTGCACCGGACGTTTGGGAATACATTGAATAGAAATTTTAAGCAAGAAATCCCTCACAAAACTTTTTGTACTGATATTACCTACCTGCCCTTTAATAACCGAATGGTGTACTTGTCGGCTGTTAAAGATATTGCCAGTCGAGAAATTGTAGCATGGGATATTTCCCCTCATCTGGGAATGAGTGTGGTTTTAAACACAATTGACTACTTGAAAAATAATCCACAAATACCATCTTTGAAAAATGTGATGATACATTCCGATCAAGGATTTCATTACACAAATCCTGAATATATAGATAGGATTAAAGAATTAAAAATGATTCAATCAATGTCGAGAAAAGGAAATTGTACTGACAATGCCCCGATGGAATCATTTTTTGGACACTTAAAAGATGATATTGATTACAACGACTGCAAGACGCTTGAAGAATTAAAATTTGCTACAGAAAAATATATCGAGTATTATAATAACGAGAGACCACAATGGAATATAAAAAAGATGACTCCTGTACAATACAGAAATCATCTTTTGTCTTTTGTTTAGCCGCCCAGAATGCTTTTAACGTGTCTACTTTATAGGGTACACATCAAACTTGGATAGCTTTTTTATTTTAAAATCTCTTTTAATATTTTTATTCATAATTAAAATATAGTTATTTATAACCATAATAAAATTTGGTTATAAATAGTGATTTATACTAAAAAAAATAATGTAAGCTTTACAACACAGAAAATTAACTACCATATAAAATGACTATGGGCCTGAATAATTATTTAAATAAAATATGAAAGCTAAGAATTTATTGATTTTGAACATCACTAAAAAGTGGATAATGAAAAAATACCTAAAACTGATTATTCTTATTTTAGGGGTAGGAACTATTTCGTCAATTGAAATATGCTGCAATAACCAAATTCATTCAAATAAAATTAAGATAGGGTATTTACCTATGGTTTCGAGTTTGACCCATTTTGTTGCTTTGGAAAAGGGTTATTACAAAGAAGAAGGATTTGGTGAAGATGATATAGAGGCTAATCCTATTAAAACAAGTAATCTGATCGCACAAGATTTAGTGGCGGGGCACATTGATGCGGGAATTGAACTTTCTATTGTACCCCTATTAAAACAACTTGAAACTACCCCAAATTCAGCAAAGATTTTCTCAATTAGTTCAATAACAAGTGCCAATGGATTTGATGGTATTTTGGTGAAATCAAATTCGATCCTGACAAAACTTGAGGACTTGTCTGGTAAAAAGGTTGGAGTATTTCCTGGGACAACGGCGAAAAAATCTATTGCTGAAATTTTTAAATCAAATTATCCGGACCTTGAAATTCCAATTTTTGTTGAATTAGATCCTCCATTACACATTCAAACCTTAGAAAATGGCGAAATAGATGCTTTATTCACTTATGAACCAACATTGAGTTTAGGAATAGTAAATTATGGATTCAAAAAGATTTCAACTTCGGTTTATGCAATCCAGTATTCCCCAAATCCTATTGGTGTAGCTGCTATTAATGCTCGTTGGTTGGAAGAAAATCCTAAAATTGCGAAGGCGTTTTTTAATGCCATAGATAAATCAGTAGAATTTATTCTTAAGAACCCGATAGAAGCCAGACAAATATTAGCCAAAGCTACAAAACTAAACAAAAATGTAGCAGATACTATGAATATAATGCCTCTTTCACTTTCTACACAAATTGATTTCAATAATCTCAAAGGATATTTAGAAAAGTTAAAAAGTATGGATGAAATCAAGAAAGTACCCTTGCCTCAGGACATTTGCATTAAACAATAAAAATCATGAATATAGAAATTAATAATCTTTATTTTAATTATTCTTATCCTGCAACCACTGTTCTTGAAAATGTCAACTTGAAAATAAATAGTGGTGAAGTGGTAGCCTTAATGGGAAATAGTGGCTGTGGTAAATCAACCTTACTTCAAATCATATCTACCCTTATTAAACCAACAAAAGGTATAATTAATTTTTACATAAATGATAAAAAGCAAGATAATAATCAAATAATGCAAAATCTCGCATACGTTACCCAAGATTCAGATAAAATGCTTTTTCCTTGGTTGACAGTTGAAGAAAATTTGTACTATCCCAATAACCTAAGAAATAGATTAAAATGTGACGGTTGGAAAGACCATTGTGATAAAATATTGGATGATCTTAAAATATCACATAAAAGGAAAAACTATCCTAACAAAATATCAGGTGGCGAAAGAAAAAGATTGTCAATAGCGGTTGCTTTAAGTTATAAACCAAATATTATTTTAATGGATGAACCATTGACAGGAATTGATTTCAAACTTACACAGGAATTATGGGATTTCTTATATGAGGATTTTCAAATTAGAAATCCAACAGTTTTGTTTGTAACTCATAGTTTGGATGAAGCATCAATTCTAGCTGATCGAGTGGTTTATTTCAAGGAAAAATTTAAATCAATTTGGCAACCAAAAAGAGATTTTTTCTATTATGAAAAGGTTGAGACATTTCCAAGGCACGAACTTTTAAAACATGAAAAGGTAAAGGAATATAAAGATTATCTTCTAGATGAATTTAAAACAGCAATCAATGACTAAATTAATAACTAATCCAAAAATTAGCAACGCAATAGGATTTGTAATTTTACCCATAATTCTATTTGTTTTGTGTATGATAGCCAATTTTTTTGCGCCAACCTTTCCTAAACCCCAAATAATATTTGAAGACATAATTAGATCATTCGGAGAAAAGTCTTTTATTTATGCAATTGGGAATACAATTTTTGTAATATCTAAAGTACTTTTGTTTTCATTAATTTTTGGAGGAATAATTGGACTATTTCTTGGTTCTACAAAGGTTATATGGAGTTTTTCTCAACCTACTATTGATTTTTTTAGATCTATTCCTGTAACCTTTTTACTTCCTGGTGTTGCATTATTAATTGGTTCGAAATCATCAAATATTGTGTGGATACTCGCAACCTATCCATGTATCCTTATTGTTATATTTAATATTAGGACTGGAATAGAGAAACAAGTCCTTCAAAGAGTACATTCATTCTATATAATTAATGGTTCTATAAATAAGACAAAACGATTTTTTAAAGTTACTTTGTATGAAATATTGCCCGAAATTTTTTCTGGTTTCAGAATCGCCCTTTCCTATTCTATTGTAGTAGTTACGGTTTTGGAATTTATGTTAATAGGTAACAAGTCCGGCATAGGTGGAATGATTTATGATGAAATGAATAATCAAAATTATGTAAGGGTTTATGCCTTAACTTTTATTGTGGGAATTTTTGGATTTCTTCTTAACAAAATTATTGAAATAATTCAATATCGAGTAGTACACTGGTCAACTGAAATAGAAAACTAATTATGTTACCAAACAATTTCTGGAAATATGTAGGTAATGGAACATCTTTAATCACATTTATTACCATCTTTTTTAGTTTTTTACAATCTTGTTTTGGTTTATATCAAACATATAAATTACCGTATATTGATTTATCAATAGTTGCAATATGCCTTGCCATCATAACTGGGGTCATACTTTTTTTAAAATATAAAAAATTAAGAAAAGAGCGAAACGAAAAACCAATCTCTTTCAAAATTATTTATGTGGTTTACATTGTATTCGCTTTAATGTCACTAATAAATTTAGGGTATGCGTTAGGGAATAAGTCAAAAGCATCTGAAACAAATATTCAAAGGAAAATCAGAATTGTAATGATGTTGCCATTTGGAGAACAAATTCAATACAAGGATGGGATGAGACAAATGTATGGATATGTAGAATTTCTAAAATCAAATAATTCAGCCTCGACTGATGATTTTGAATTTGTTCCCATTGATCACTTAATGGATTATAAAACTGCAAAGGAAATAATAATAAAAGAGGTAAATCGAGGCACAAAATATTTTATTTCTACTATGAGTAAGGTTAATGAGGATTTAACTGCAAATTTTGAAGATATTTTATCACAATGTAAATTTATGGGACAAAAGCCAATATTAATTTGTACTGTAACTTCTTCCCCTAAATTAGTTTTGAAACCGAATTTGGTATACCGATTTTATATTCGAAGTCAGGAAGAGGGAAAACAATTAGCCCAATTTGCCAATGGTGCGAATTTTTCTACTGCCACTTATATTGTAGTAAATGATCAATATGGCATAGGGGCATTGGAAGAATTTAAGAAATACTGGAATGGTACTATTGCCCAAGGAATTAGAATAAATTACGAAAGCGATGTAGATGAGATAGCTGAAAGTATCGAAAAGAATATTAAGAATAATATACCCGAGGCCAAAAGACAAGTTATTTTTATAGCCCATTATGGCAATGGCATAGACAATGTTTTTAAAGCATTGCAAAAAGTAAAATTGCAAGGAATTATTTTGGCAACTTCCACCCTTAGTATTAGGAATTGGCAAGAACCTATAAAAAATATCCTTTTACACTACGAATGGCATACTTGTGTTCCGGATTACAAGGATATTCAAATTGATATGAATAATGATGATGTTATTAAAAATTTCATCACGCATACTCTTAAAAAATTAGTTCAAACTATTAATTTAGGCAAAAAGGATACTATTTCTTTTGATGAGCGGTGGAAGGCAGCAGAAGTTGATCTTAACCTCGATATAAACTTTGAAAAAGGAGATGCAAAGATTCCTATTAAAGTGGTGGATAAAACATTTTTTAATTAGTTAAATGAAAGTACTTTTAGTAATCGATTTATTAAAGGGGTTTTGTAGGAAAGGTTATCCATTGTCATTGGCTGATTCAACATTAGTTATGGAAAATTATATTATTAATAGAATTGAAAAATACTTTGCAGCTTCTGATAAAGTAATTTTTGTTTGTGACAATCATTCAATATCAGATCCAGAAATTAATAATCCTTACCCACCCCATTGCATGCATGGAAGCACAGAATCTGAAATTGTGGATGAACTTGAATCCTACGCAACAAAATCAACTGTATTATATAAAAATACATTAAGTATATTTTTGAATACAGGATTGGAAGAAATTTTAAAAAAATTAAAACCGACAGAAATTGAAGTAACAGGAGTATGCACTGAAATTTGTGATCTTTTTGCTGTTTTTGAGTTAAGAATAAGAGGGTACAATGTTTTTATTTCATCCAAAGGTGTTTTACCCCTTGATTCTAAAGTTCAAAATGAATTTATAAATTATTATAAAAATCGCCTTGGGGCTAAAGTAAGTTTCAGGTAAGTATAACATAACTCTTGGGACGTATCATAAAATAACCAATACATCTAAATTTTAAAGTCGCAAATAAATGGCAAAGAAAAAAGCTTATGGATAGGCAAAAATTAATTGAAAATGTACCTTTTATTTATCATTTGACTGATAGGCGTAATTTAAAATTTATTTTAGAAACAAAATCCTTTTTTAGCACAAAGGAATTGGTGAACAAATCTAATGTAGAAAATAAAGATCAAATAATAAAAAAGAGACGTCCAGTGCATTGCACTTTTATAGTTAACGAAAATGAAATTTGGATTAGGGATCAAAGACCCTTAAATGCAGCACTTGAAAAATGTTTAACTGGTGGATGGTCAAGTGAGCAATTTATTTATACATTAAATTGTCGAGTATTTTTTTGGCCAAATTTGAAACGATTAAAAACTCATTTTGAAAGATACAAAAATGAAAACCCAGTTATTTTTAAAATTGAATTAAAAAAGGCATTGGAACTAAATTCTAATGCTGAATTATGCCATCTTAATTCGGGAGCAACTGTCCCTCAATATTTACTTGGAGGAATAGCACCATTAAGAGGCCCAGATACATTCTTGTCAATTGAAAAATATGATAAAGGAATAAATAATTTGGCTGAAGTAACTTTTACAAAATCTTTTAATTTACCTAATGGTTTCTTTATTTCTGAAAGCCCAAACGGAAATTGGAGGGAACAATTTATATAGAATATTTTTAAATTTTGGTTGGATTCATTGCTCCTGTAACGCTTCACTAAGCCATGCACCTTCAATAAATATTAATATTGTATAAAACAACGTTAATCATTTGATCCGTTCCTTTGGAATCAATAAGATGGATATCCAATTATTGAAAAAGAGTTGAAGTATTCCGTTTTCAACATTTGAAGACCTGGTGTAACCGGCAAATAAATATGTCGTAAAATCGGCAAGTAGAAATGCTTCATATTCGGTTGCCGGTAACACCGGGATATAAAGCGTTCTAAAACTTGAATGGATAATACACGCAAACTAACCCACTCATTCCGTACTAAAGCTTGAATAATATTACTCATAAAACTATCTTAATTTATAAAACTAAATAATAGCTCACCGATTATTCCAGAAGAATGTTACAGTTGGAACTGGAATATTAAGCTCATAACATAAACACCAAATTCACTCAATTTCAATCAATAGGTATTGTAATTGATGTACTTGCATGATATGATTATTGTAATTAATCCTTGAAGTTGAACTTGGATTTATTATTAATAATTGTCAATATATTTATGTTTGAAAAATTTGGGAATAAAATTGAACAAAAGGTTAAATTAGGAACTATGATTACATTATCTGCTTTATTGTCTGCTTGTAATAATACCCCTCCTTCATCAGAAAAATTAAAAGAACTTTTAGATAAAAACCGCACTCTTGAAAAGATTGATTCAGCAGATACGCAACAAATCAATGATTTAATTAATTTTGCAAAAGAAAACAAAAAAACTATCCTCTTTCAAGAGGTAAATGACACAATGAAAAGATCTGTCATTGTTGATACTGTTGAAAATGGAATTCATTATAATACGGAATTTAAAACAGATAATATTGCACCCGGTGCGCATAATCTTTTAAATAGATATTATGTTGTCAATAATGAAGAAGGGTATTTTCATTATGGTCAAAGTCGTGCCAATAATGAGCCAATGAGTAGATTTAGTGCTTTTTATGGAGACAATAAAACTGGTGTAATTACTTATGCTACATCAGATATAGGTTTAGTCCCAAATAAGCCCAATGAAGATGGTGGTTTGAAGGAGTATAGAATACATAAAGATACATCAATTGAAGGGGATACAATAATGGCAAAAAATTTACACAATTCTTACATTCAAGGTTTAGTAGAAATTAAAGGATTAAAAATACAGAAATAGAATAGTTTCTTTAGAATTAGCAATTAAAAAAATTCTTAGTTAACAGGGAGTTGATACGAAATTGCTAAATACTAAACATTTACCTCAAAGTATGCCCACATAGGGGGCAATGGACATGATTACTACCACAAGAATGGCAGATGAAGTGTCCTTTAGAACATGAATAACCTCCATAAGTATCTTTATTCTTGCCACAATTATCGCAAACACGGCTACCCATAAGTATTTCGTCCGGCGTAATTGGGTAATCAAGAATTGTCAACGGATCTAATTTTGACAACTGAAGTTTCAAACTGTCATTTCTTTCCATTTTTATTTTAAATTTCATTTACCGAGGTACCTTGACTACCTCCATACAATTCAGCTTTCAGATTCTTTGCCCCTTGATTGATAAGGTCTTCTAATTCCTGTAATTCACCATTAGAAAAAACACATCCAATAACATGCCCTTCTCCCTTATTTTTAAAATGCTTTTCATCCACTAATGTAGATACTAACGGCAGGTTGTTTTCCCAAACCTTACCATCATATCCTCTGAATGGGAAATTAAATGCAACCATCTTCAAAACATGTTTGTTCTTTTCAAGAAGTTGTTTCTCTTCATCATTCAATTCATAATGAGCATGAACAGTAAACCAGATTTTTATTTGACCAAGTCCAAATAAACCTTTACTTTCTTCCTTGTCCTTTTTGATGTGGATTTTCATATATTATTTGTTATAATTGAACATTTTATTTGTAACATTAAGGTTATATTAAATTATTCACTATCATCACCCTTTGGAGGTGTAATCGCATCATCAACATTAGGTCTGTATGAATTGTCTTGTGTATTCTCATTAACCCATTCGGATTTACCTAAATCCCGGCCTTTTTCAATATCGGGTTTATGGCTTTTAACTAACTCTTCTTTAAGTTTTGGTTTTTCTTGTTCGGATTTTTTGCTCTTGTTTGTCATAATTATTTATTTAAAAGTTTATCTATAAAATTCAATAATTTTCACCTCAGTAAGATTTAATATACATCCAAAAGTTTGGGATTTTCTCTTTATGAATGAATTTTTTTCACCTAATATCCAGACTTGCTCAAGGTATAATTGATGCGGTTTTGGATAAACTGAAGCTCTTGAAAGGGTGCCATAATATCCTCCGACTTGAGTATTATTATTATAAGTAACAACAACAAAACAATTTTTTCGTAATTCAAAAAAATTATCCCAAGGTGTCCCAGATTTATCTATTGCAATTTTGCTAAAGTATTTGGATCTGGAAATTTTAAAATATGAATATGCTAATAAAATTGGACCGATAAAAAGCACAACAAATACACTTATTATGAAATAAAAATTATACATGTAAATCCAACCAAAATGTATATTTATCAGAATAATCCAAGAAAAAAGAAATAAATTTAAACAACTAAATCCAATAATTTCTAACACCGAATTTGTTACGTCAATTCTATCCGTTGGTACCAAAAGATGAAATGTTTTTACTGCAATAAACCCGGGAAGGAAAAAGCAGATAAACAATCCAATATTTTCTAAATTAAATAATTCCATGAGTGTTTGAATTACTTTCTTATTTATTTATTTTGTTAAAATTACCGGTAACATTATTGCTGTGGCTGCAAGAAATCCAATTGTTCCTGCTTTTAAATACACCCAAATTTTTCCGCTTTCATATGCTCTGATATCCTCAATACCTTTGGTTATACTGCTCTCAGCTTTAAATAATTGAGTCTTTGCATCTATGGCATTTTTCTTAATGGCTAGGACATTTGAATCAGTTGCCAATATGTGGTTTTCTGTATTTATTCTAAAATCTCCAAAGTTCGCTTTAAGGATATTATAATCTCGAGTTTTTTCTTCGTAAAGATTTTTATAGATAAGACCTGCTGAATCTGTTTTATTTATTAGTTCATTTGATATCTTATATAATCTGCTATATGATTCTTCTAATATTCCATATGCCTTGGCGTTGAGCAGTCGAATACTGTCACAATTAAAAACTACTGTATCACCAGAAAAGGCATAAAAGTTTTTAGCCTCGGTACAGGCTTTATAATATATGATTTTATCATTTTGAGCCCAAGCCTGCGTAATTGGCATAAAGACTATGGTAATAAATATGTAAAGCTTCATTTTTATTATAGTTAGAATTCTCTTATTTTAGCACTCCATTTTCCAGTTCAGGTAATTTATTATTCGTTTTAGCCAAATCCTTTTTCAAAGCGTCAATACTCTTATTTAAGCTGCCAAGACTATTGAAATATGCTTTTTCGCGCTTTATTGCCTCCAAATCTGATAATTTTATTAAGTTTTCAACTGAGTTTATATATGCTTTAAAATCTTGATTACGTTTTAAAACTGTATCACCATTAGAAATTACTATATTTAATTTTTGATTCGCTGAATCAATACTCTTGCGTGCCAATTCCATTTTGACAATTGCGTCTTGCAAATTTTTGTCTTTCCCACCAAAAAAGTTCCAGACTGCAAATGCAATAATGCCTGTCAGTATTAAATACAGTAGGACCTTGGTATGTTTATCCGTCATATTTATTTAGATTAATCTATAAAAGAATTATTAGCCCGGCTATACTTTTTATTAAATATACCCTGAGTAAACAACTTATCAATCGTGTTTTTGACTGTTTTAATTCTTTCCGAATAATTTGTATCTCCAATTAAAAGAAGATTTTGATAAGCTTTATCATAATCTCCATTTGTATTTATAGCAGCCGCAATCCGGTCATTTGTGCCACGACCTTGATGCCTGATATCACAAATAACCTGGCATACTTTTGCAGGAGTATTATCAAGGTTAAATCTACGGTCATATACTATCATGTTTTTCTTGTATAATTCTATGGCAGAATTTACTTGGATTT
Organism: Bacteroidota bacterium; assembly: GCA_030680835.1. GTDB lineage: Bacteria > Bacteroidota > Bacteroidia > UKL13-3 > UKL13-3 > B1. The sequence continues at coordinate 31,095 of JAUXUD010000104.1, read as the reverse complement.
GTTTATGCAACGGATCATTTTTTACCCAATGCACCATTCTGGCGCAACAAATCAATTCTTGATTCTCAATTTCATTCAAGGACGGATTTAAATAATCCATAAATTCGACAGTGCTCTTGTCATCCTCTAATTGCTTCAAAGTGCCATTATCATAGCGATAAAATATCCGGTTATTTTGAAGAATTAATTTGGGAAAATATTCTTTCGCAATTGGAAGTGCTAATAATTTTTTGAAAAAATTAATAAAGTCCCCATTAGGAACATGTGCCGCAAACTGCATAAAAGTAAAAGTGAATTTGGCCCTATCATACGTATTTAGGCAGAAATAAGAACCTCTACTTTCTGCCTGGGCAGTAGGTTGGATAAAGTAAGCCCAAAAATCATGTTCTGTTATATAATCTTGAGGTTTGTATGCAAATGCAGCTTCAAGGGTAGTATTAAAAAGTCCCTTATTGCCTAAATAAAGTGTTGGATATCCAATTACAAACTTTGGCTGATTGCTACCAGCCAACTGTGCATAATGCACTTTTCTTCCAGTGTTTAGAGTTTCGCTGGATAATAAAAAATCATAAGCCATAGTTTATTTATTAAACAATTAAATTATCAAGTTTTACATATTCAATTTGTTGCCCACCTGCTTTAATCTGGTTTATAGCTTTTGCATAGAACTTTAAATAGGTAGCTCTTGAATTTAATACAGCATCTTTTTGGTTTATTACACCTATTTTATCACCTAAAATCAGACAACCTTCAGTGTCACTTACGGTATTTCCCCAATGTATGAGTATGTACTCAAAGCCAGGTACATTTTGTACCCATATCATATCATGTTTATAGGTAGGAGAAAACTTAGGTGACCATCTTGTAGTTAAAGGATAAATACCATAAGGGATGCAGGTTTCTCCTTTAATTTTTGTGGTCCGGAATTCATCTTCAATGCTATAGCAGAAAAATTCACCATTAATTGAAACTCTTGAAATTTCACAATCAGGATGGTGAAGGTAACGTTCGACTTTAATTAATGACATGGTTTATTAATAAATTAGTTATAAATGAATCAATCAGTTTTTAAATTTTTTTAATTGTAAAGCTTTATATTTTGTTTTACCCAAAACATCTTTAAGCGTCACAGTATCTTTTTCATCGTTTTTGACTAATTTTCTGAAAGCAATAATTTTATTTGTAGATTCTGCATCGTCTATAATCGTTTTTAATTCAGCTTCTGGAATTTTCAATAAAATCATTTTCTCACAATATTCTTTGCATTTCTTTTCAATTATTATTTTGGCACAATCACTAGGTTTACATTGAGAATAACCTTTAATGGTTAACATCAGTATTACTAAAATTAGAAATATATGTTTCATATTATTATTAATTAGATTTTATTTCAGACTTAGTATAAATCCACCAGCTCAAATAGATAAGTAGCCAAATTGTAAGAATTCCCACACCAATTAATAGAAAATTACTTTGCTGTCCATAAAGGCTTCTTATGCCTGTTTCATCATCATTTATTACAGCTTTTATCATTTCAAGATTCCGAAAAAGCCCAGTGGCTACCATTTTTTCATTGATTAAATTTCCATAATAAAAGGAAAGACCTAAAAAGATCCAGGCAGGTATAAATAATAGATACATTAATTTGGCTTTACCATCTATTGGCTTTACATAACCCGACCCTAAAATGACCAGTATACTACCTGCCAATAATTTTAGAGTGGTATCATTTAAATTCACTGAAAGATCAGATACCCCAGAAATAAATTCCCGATTATGCGTAATTTGTTCTTTAATTGTAAAAATTAAACTGTCGTAAACTAATGTTGTTTCTGTACTCATTTGATTACGGCATTTTCCTTTTGGGCGGAAGGTTTTATACTATTTCTTAAATTGGCAACCTTTCCGAGTACCTCAAACCAAAATGGTGCTCCTAACGATACGGCCAAAATGGTGATAAGCAAACCGCAAATTTTTTGCAGCCAAAATCCAAATGAATCCCAGCAATTGAATTTCATAGATTTTGCCAGACTACTTTTGTATATAGCTTTTTCAGCATCCAATTTCCAACCAATAGGTATAAAAGAGGCTATTTTATTTACGGTTGTATCTATATCTTGGTATGATTTTGTAATTTTACTGATAAGGGTATCGCCATTTAAATTTACCACAGGAACTTTATAAATAGTATCAATAATAGTTGAAGCAGATCGTGCCGCAGCTTTCAATTCAGGATTGTCTGGAGCTTCATAAGCAGCCATAGCTAATTTATTTCTCGCATTGTCATCCGCATAAAGGTATTTGGCTAATTGAATGCTGTCAATGTTTAATATTAAAACTGCAATGGATGAAAAAAGTAATGTCCATTTTGAGGCCCATCGTTTAAATTTTCCTCCTAACCTTTCCATCATACTGTCAAACCAGTTTTCAATACTCAAACGAAACAATTCTAATTCGGTTTTTGTTTGATTTTCAAGTTTTGCTTTTTCCCTGGCTTCAGAAACGAAAATCAATAATATACGAGCAAAATCTTTTGGTAAAAGAGGATTATTATCTTTTTCTAATTGATGTATTGTATCTTCAATATCTGATAATGTTCTTGGAATCCTATCCACCGCTTTACAGATGGAATCAATAAGAACAAAAGCAAAATTAGCAGAAGAAATATATGAAGTAGTACTTTTTCCTTTATTGGGACCATCTAGCAAAGTATGGCTAACAAAATAAGACGTTAATTCCGGTAGATTTTCTCCTATCCACTTTGTAAGCATATTAGCCCTTAAACGAGTAAGAGACGCTAATCCTTCTACAATTGAGTTACTAATAATGCTCATCAGGAAATAGATGAATATCATTCCGGCAATGAGATCAAGGATAGGAAGAGGTGTCATAGGGATTATCAATATTAAACTTGATACTTACAAACATGGAGAAATAATAATTAAAAGATATAATCATAAATCACCAATTTAAATCATGGTTATACTTGGTTTGACTATGGTTATTTCTAACCAAAATTCTATCTTTGTAAAAATCACAATATATTGATTGTGAAATTTTTAATATTTTAATATCAATGAAATTACCTATTTGATTTATGAATATTTATCATGCGTCGATAAAATATATAAATAATTATGGCATTTACAGGAAATGAAAACCACGACATCAGTTTGCAGGATGCTTCTGATTTAACAAAAAATTACCGCGATACTCAAAGCGGATCAGATTACATTAAAGGAGAATTTTTTGGTAAAACAGCACTTTTGGCTGTACTTAACCAAGATGATTGTGTAGGCATCAGAATTTATTATGGCATAGATTCGGACAATATTCCAAAGTTGGTGATAGTAGGCGCAGATGCAAATGAAGACGATTTAACGGAAGGTATTATAATGGAAGTAGGTAAACTATGCCCACCTTATTGTTCAACGTCAAATTTATTGAATAGCTGATGTAAATGTATTGGATTACTGATTTAACATCTTTTATAATCCTTATTCCGATTTTATCTGGATTCCGCATTGTGATAAAACGCCTTGATAGATATGATATCAAGGCCTTTTATTTTTACTTGTTTTGTACATTAATCTTCGAAACGGTTGCCGTGATTCTTTCTCATCTCCAGATCAAAAATCATTTTTGTTACAATTTATTTCAAATTGCAACATTTTTATTTGTTTCCTATCTTTCAACCTACTTTTACCGAAAGACAATTTACTTTAATTTATTATTATTATTGATCTTAATTTATACATTCTTAATATCTGGATTCATGGATTTTAATAAGTATGGATATTCAATGATTTTTGCATATCAAGCTGTGTTTGCAGGAATAATGATTATTAAAATATCAAATAAAGGGGAAGATAATATGTTAGAATCATATAATTTCTGGCTCTTTTCCGGATTATTTATTTCAGGGTTTTCTACCGTTGGGATCTATTTATTAGTTGATTATTTGAAAAATTCTAATAATCAACTAATTTTATACTTCTTTGCTACTTACAACTTTTTTGTAAGTTTATTAATTGCCTTGCTATTTTTAAAAGCCTTCTTATGTTTAAAGAAACCGATTTATTAATCCAAATGGCGGCAACATCAGGAATGATGTTGGCCATTTCCGTTTTTTTTGTAATTGTTGTTTACCGGTACCAGAAAAACCTTCAAAAAAAACAGCAGGAATTAATGAAATCAATAATAGATACCCAGGAATCAGAACAAGAAAGAATTGCAAAGGATTTACACGACCATATCAGGCCTTTATTATCTATTGTTAAAAATCAATTGGAATGCATTGATGAGATTAATTTATCAGAGTTAGACAAGAAAATTAAAGTGGACATTGGTGAACAGTTAGATATTGTTATAAATGATGTGAGAAGCCTTGCTCATAATTTAATTCCCAAAACTTTTAGTGAATATGGTTTCCTAAGATCATTGGAGTATTATATATTAAGAGTAAAGGAATATACTTCTGTTAATATAAATTTAAGTTGTCACCATTGGCCGGATAGATTTGAAAAAAGTCATGAAGTGGCCTTATATTGCGTGATTCAAGAGTTAATTCAAAATTCTTTGAAGCATGCATCTGCAACTAATATAACCATTGATATAACCTCTAAGAAAAGAAATGTTGAAGTTATTTATTCTGATGATGGTATTGGATTTTCAAGAGATTTAATCGGTTCAAAAGGAATCGGTTTAAAGAATATTGAAAGCAGAATTAATTTTCTAAGTGGTACTCTTGAAATAAAAAGTGAATTAAGTAAAGGGACATCATTTATTATTAACATTTAGAACATGGCAATTCAATGTAAAATTAATGTACTTATGGTTGACGATCATCCAATTTTCAGAAAGGGTCTTAAAAATGTGCTTATAAAAACCCATTTGGTTGCCCGAATTTTTGAAGCTGGTAATGGTTTAGAAGCAATTGAGCTTATAAAAAAAGAAGCAATTGACTTGGTGATGATGGATATTGATATGCCTGAGATGAATGGTGTAGAGGCAACAGCAAAAATTTTAAAAATAAAACCATCAATAAAAATAATAGCCCTAACCATGTATTGTGAACCAAAATATGTTTATGAGTTATGCAAAAAAGGGGCAAAAGGATATCTATTAAAGGATTCACCAACGTCTGAAATTTGTAAGGCTATTAATATGGTTTTGACAAATCAGGAGTATTATAGTTCAAAGGTTCAATCAATATTGGTAAAAGTTTACAGGGATTATGACAAAGAATTGCCAAAATTTGATACAAGCAATAAAATTACTAAAGCACAAAAAGAAGTACTGATTTTGCTTTGTCAACAAAACTCAACAGAAGATATTGCTCAAAAGTTACATATTTCATCAAATACTGTTAACCGCCACAGACAGGATTTACTATATAGAACAGGAAGCATAAATTTAGCCGGTTTGGTTATATATGCCATTGAACACGAACTAATAGAAGTGAGCATTCTACATACAAAAAACCCTCAATATTTGAATAATTGAAGGTTTTTTTGGTTGAAATTATAAAGGAAATTTATTCCACAATAAACTTCTTTTTAACATTTATATCATTCGAAATAATATATACAAAATAAATCCCGGGGATTAGTTTTGAAATATCAAGGTTTTCGTTCCATTTATAAGCGTTGTCTGTAAATAGCACTTTACCATTTATATCGAAAACTGAAACTGAAATTTGTTTATGATCTGTATTCCCCAAGTAAGAAATGGTTAGATTGCTTTTTGCAGGGTTGGGGAACAAAACTATTTCATCATTACTAAAAAGCTCATTTGTTCCAGTACCTCCTCCATGAGTTTCATTAAATAAGGCTGCTATTTCAGTAGTGCTTAAAACTCTTTTGTAATAACGTGTATCATCAAAACGACCAAGAATAGATGAAAGCCCAAATATGTATGTACTGGTAGGACTAATGTCGAATTGTGAATATTTTTTAGCTCCAGTAAGAGTTGCAGTTCCTTTAATTTGGTTATTGACATATAAAACTGTTTGGCTTGTATCACGAGTCCAGACAATATGATACCATGTGTTTTTAATTGGCATCACATTAGATCCTACAATTACGTTTTTGTTAACACCTGTTTGTTGGGTAGCCGATTGAAAGGTGAATCCATCTCCAGCACCCGTTTCAACTAATAAAAAAGTGCCATTTGTTGATGTGCTACTGTTATATCCAATTCTAAAAAATTGTTGTAATTGATTACTTGAGGGTACAGTATCTAAGTTTATCCAAATTGAAACAGTAAATATACTACTATTCAAAATATCTGTATTTGGTATATTTAACCAATCATTACCAGTACGAGAAAATATTCCTAAAGCTCCATCTAACCTTCCAAAGCGGTCAGTTCTTGGCTGCACATTTCCAGAAATTGTTCCATGCCAGCTATGCCCACTTGAGTCTCCGGCATTGCCGTTACAGGGTAAATAAAATTCCGGGTTGCTTTGTGCATATAAAGACGCATTTAAAAATGTAGAAGCAAAAAGCAGAGTAAAAAGTAATTTTTTCATAATATATTTTAACTCAAAAATACATTACTTTATCAATAAAGTGCAAGTAAAATATTTAGTATGGTTATTTATAATCATATGCAACCGTGATTATAAATAACCAGGTGTTATATATTAATAAAAATTAACGACTTATAAATTAAGCAAATAAAAATATTAATAATTTTTTACATATTTCTATTTGCCTTTTATGCGTTGAAAGCTGAAAGTTGAATTTCTAAATTTAGCCGCATGCACTTCTTTATTGACCAAACAAAACTAACTACTCAAGCTGCTACAGATAGCTATGGACCTGACAGTAGTGATGTAACGCATAAATTTAATGTTACTTCCAGATTTCAGTTAATTGATGAAGCTAAAGCATTTGCCTGTCAGGATGGAATGATGGTAATACAAAAACATGCTGTAAATTCAGATTTAGTAAATATCATAATAAAACCATTTAAAGATTTAAGAGTTCCTTTATCCGTAAAGTACTACGTATATCGAGGTATTGTAAAAAGTAGTTTATTAAAAGCTGATGATGATACTAAAATTGCCGACGAAAATACTACGACAAATACTGAATTGATAGCCCGCATTTATAGAAATACACCATCAGACAAAGGCTCGGATACATTAGGATATGATAATAATGCTATAGCCGGTACAGATAATGTTGAAGAAGTTTTTGCTTACAAAAGATTGAGCTATGCAAAACCTATAATGGTAAAGTGGGGAGAGTGGATTGGCAACTTCACCAATAACGAAAAAATCGGATTTGAAATTATATTAAATGCGGATGAGGTCAGCATTAATTTAAATTATGTTAGAGCCGAAATGTATCAAATAAATGTTTCAGGTTTAAGTTTATTTACTCTTAAATGCAAACGAGAAGAAATATTGTCATACATTGATCCTGCCGCATGTTTCGGTATGCATTATGATTCATGGATTGGAATTTCTACTTATCCGGGAGGAATAAAAACTTATACGTATCTTAAAAACACTGCAATATATTCAACCTTATTGGAGAATAAGTTCTATACTTCAAATAAAGTATATTTTGATATACGAAATGAAAAAGGATTATCGTATAATTTTTATGGGAACTATGGCTCAGCAAATAATGAGATAAAACTAGCAAATCAAACTGGTTCATTTGATGATGATCCAAATACTGCTAATAACAGGGCAGAAGTAATAACTTATCAAACTAATAGTTGGCCAATATTAATTATTGATACTGCCCAAAGTTATTACACTAATATAGTTAGATTAAAATTAAGAGTAGACGATAATAGGAAGCCGATAATATATGTAACCGAAAAAAACCGAAAAAATAACAATAAAAAATCTAATTATATAAACCAAAATAACCAGGAAAAGGACATACTAAATGGAGAGGCCACAGATTGGAGTAAAGTGATCAAATTTGTTTTTCCGGATATTATAGTAGGTTCCAACAAAAAATATATCGCCTCATATTTAAGAATTTATTATTACCGACAAAAACACAATGTTCTGGATAGTTCGTTGAACCCTACAACCACTTTCCCCAATGAGGTCTTGGTGAGCCAGAAATATTACGATAATGCTTTTTGTTCAGTTGATTTAACAAATTTGGGAGTTTATAACGTATACCATAGTCGTGTTAAGGGTCCACATTCCTTTTATATTAGGGAGGATTTAAACCCAACAAATGGAACTGGTAATTTTGGCTTTGTTGCTGAAAATGGTGCATTTTGGGATGAGAACAGGATTTTGTTTTATTCAACTAAAATGAGCCCATTAGCCTACTCTGGTGCTGTTTCTGAAGGAAAGTCTTCTGGAAAGAAATATATTAACACTTATAGTAAAAAGTTAACTCTCAATAACAAAAAATACAATGGTTCATTTTTGAAACAGGATACTGAAATTATTTGTCGGGAATATTTGACTGGTAGTGGGACAATTAAAATTCTTGGTATAAACTCTTATAAAGAAGGCGGTGTATTAAATGATAAAGAGAATGCTATGCTTTTAGGATTGACTAAAGACCAGATTGCTGCAGTTAAAATTACTGGAGGTTTAAGCGATAAGCATCCTCGTTTTATTTTCTTAGTACCTGATTCTTCAAACCCACTTGTTGAAAGTACAAGCGCAGCTGATCCCAGGCTGAGATACTACAAATACCATATTAAGTTGCAAGGATTAGATTCCAGCGGAAACCGAAGTTTTGTTACCCCACAATTCAATAGCAGTAATATTTATGTTTATAGTAGAGACAACCAGTTTTTTCACTCCTTAGAATTCTCCGCTAACGAATCTGTGGGGACTAATAATTCAAAGAAAATCGAATATCATATTTATAATGATGGTGTAATAAAGATTAATGATAATATTGATTTAAGCCTTGTGAGAAAGAAAATAATAACTGGACTGTCGGAATCTACAGCTGAGCAGGGTTTAGGCATTTACACATTTGAAAATGATAATTCTATAACTAACGATTCAAGTGGCGTCCAGACTATTTCATATTATTTAGTAAATCATCATTCTTCTATTACATCGCTTTCCGGCATTTCTCCTATCCCGTTAAACATTATTAGAGAATACCAAAAGGTGCAATATTCGCAACTGACAACAGAAGAAAGTGCAGCAAGTACAGCACAAGATTTTGCGGATGCTGGATACGCAACTCATTCATTTGATTTTACTTCATTTAATGATAATGATATTGATGCTAAAAACTCCTATAAAAATGATACTACCAAAGACATTCTAACTCGAGGGAAACTAAAGGTACAGAATACAAACCCAGCACAGTATTATACTGGCAATAAGAAATATAAGAATTTAAATAAAATAATATTTATGGTTTTCGTAGATAGGGATTTAGTAAATGCCTCAACTGCTATAAATAATAGGTTTAGCTGGTACGAAACAGTGAGGTACTTTGCTAGACCTGACTTATTTGCTGTTTTTTTAGGTGCCCTAAGAGACATAAATGACACGGTGCAGTGCGGGGGATTTGCCTTTCCAGATGCATCATCTTTTCCAAGCAATTTGCATGTAAATGGTGATGCCTTTGATACAAATTATTTCCAAGATATTGGAGGTGACAATGCAGATGATTTAGCTTTTATAAGGGCAATACACAAATACGGAAAGGGGCTTTTTAGAATCGGACCAATTAAACAAACTTTGAGAACAAGTTTAAGTAATATAACACCAGCGTCGGAGAGACCTAATTGGGTGGAAGGATATTCGCTACATAATTATCACTTACATACTGAAGAAGTAAAAATATCTTAATTAATTACATAACCAATTGAAAATACATTTTATTATTTGGGTCTACATCTTACTTTTCCTTTCATGTTCATCAAGGGAAACAAGAAAGGAGGCTACTGAAAAATCAAGAGATTCATCAGAAGCATTAATATCCCATGATTCTTCTGTTATTCCACCTATGGATAATTTCTCAAATAATGAGCAGATAATTGAAAATACTCAAGTTTTTGAAGGTTCACCCAAAATAACTCAACTACCCATTATAGCTCATTTCGGGTATGGCGACTACGAGATGTCAAATTTAGTAAGGAAAAGTTCAAAAGTTTATAGGCTGCCGCCAATTCACAAAGTGTTATATATCCATACAGACACTTCAAAGGGATATGAATGTCATAGCCTAAGATTGGAACCTACCCTTAGTTTTGATAGTTTGTTTAATTTTAAGACATATAGATATAAGCTCCCTAACATATATAGATATCAATCCTATTTGGTTTGTGACACATTATTTTCTGTTTACAATAAAAGGAATAAAGATATTCATACTCGATGTCATGCCTTTGTATTTAAGATATATTGTTATCTTCTATTATATGATTCGCTGGATAAAAGTGCAAAAGTTATTGCTTTACAATATATGGATTATCCAGGAGAAAGGAGAAGGATATTTGATATTGATAAAAATTTTAAAATTCATCTTTATGATTACACTATTTCATCCGATGATACAGTTGGGGTTGAAATACCCGCATTAATTCCAAAATATGATGTAAAAATTTTGCCAAAAGGTGAAATAGAAGTTAAATCCCCCTTGTGTAAAATCTATGACTATTATTCTAAGAAAGTTGAGTCACAAATACCTCCAACCACAACACGCTATTTACTTAACGGTAAAATAATAAAAACTTACGAATAAAAAATTAATATTGATATGCCAAAATATCTACCACCCCTTTCCGAACTCATACCTATTGAGGAAATTCCACAAAGTCTTGGTTTTTTTCAGGGAGGAATAAATACAATATTCGGCCAATTATATTTTGATAATTTGGCGGTAGAAAGAAACGTAAATGCCGGAGAAGGATATTATGACATAACCATTGTTAGCTATACACCTATTGCATTAGAGGCGCCTGGCACCAATGGCATGACTTTGGTACTTAATCCTGGCTTTGAAGTAGAAAACTCAACCGAATTTCCCCTTTCATTTAGCTACGCATGTCCTATTCTTAAGTATTTGCCAGATTTTAGCTTTAAAGATTTCGATTTTTCTCCCAAATCTTTTTTTAATATATTAATTCAGATTGGAGGTATCAGCAACGAAAATATTATTTCAGGAGTAATCAATCAATACTATGTCGGTGAAGAAGTAGAAGACTCAATACAGGATTTTATTGACGCAATAAATACAAAATATTCGCCGGCACCAACACTGGTTAAATCTTCATCAACTGATGAAAATGAAATAATATCGGACATCGTTTTTCAACTTACCGGCACTAGCAATAATTTAGACATATCCGAAATCGTATTTAACGACTATATTTTAGGTGATAGTATTATTGATACCATTTTAAGATCTGAAAGACTATTTTCACCCTCTTTTGGTAATTTTACTCTTGACAATATCAAGAGTCTGCTTATCCCGCAATTTTCTGCATCTTTAAACGAAATAAGTCTTGCGATAGAATTTCCGAGGACCATTTTACTTCCTTTAGATAATGAGGATAATGTAATTAGCAATGAGGCAATAAAATCGAAAGTTACATTCGATGTTGGTTCATTGGTTTTTAATTCTCAAGATGGCTTTTCTTTCGAGGAACTTTCAACTATTTCATTAAGTAATTCTCAGATAGGTAAAACCGGAATTAAAATTGGTTTCACCGATATGCGCTTGGATTTAAGTAGAACTACAAATATACCTGAAGCCATTGCAGATGGCAGACCCGATGATTTTGTTGGGGTTTATGTACAAGAAGCATACATAGGGCTACCTACGGCATTTTTACATAATGAAGGAGCAAGTACTACAAGCATAAAGGGTAAAAATATACTGATTGGAACCGGTGGTTTTTCAGGAAATATTGGTCTTGAAGACGAAGATGGCTTAGTTGAATTTACATTAGGTGATTTTGTGGTAACATTCACCGAATTTGATATGCAGTTCCACATGAACAGTATTACTGCTGCCCATGTAAGTGCTCAATTAAAAATTCCTATATTCCAGGATTCAAACGATAATGATGTAGAAGTAGCTGTAGAAGTATTTTTTAAAGATAACGGTGAGTTTACCATAACTGCGGACAATATTCCGGATACAATACCTGAATTGAATTGCTTTGATGTTTTTGCAATTAAATTGAAAGGCTTGTCATTTTTTAAAAGAGGCAGTCGTTATGGAATAGAGGTAGATACCATTCTTAATTTTAACTTAGAAGAAATAAATGGTGCTGTTAGTGGCTTGGGAGACAGTCTTCCTAAAAATCTTAAGGTTGGAATGATTCTTTGGGATGATGGCAGTTTTGAGTTTACTGGTGCCGGAATAACCATTGATGCCTTTAATCTTGAATTTGGTCCTGTTAAGTTGAATATGACCAATATCTCGTATATTGAGGAATTGGTTGGTTCATATAACTATGGTGTATTTTCGTTTAATGGTACTTTGGATACTGGTGGAACAGGAGTAAATGTTAAAGGTAACGGTATTAAGCTATATTTTAGATTAAGCGGAGGAACAGATATTTTCCTTCGAATTGGCAGCATTAAAGTAGATATACGCATACCTGGTGATGCCAGTGAAGAAGATGCCAATGTATTAATCAAAGGATATTTGGGTATGGGTAAGGATTCTAATGGAGGAACTGAATATGCGGGTGGAGTTGGTTTTTCGATAAAGAAAGCAGGGTTAAGCGGCTCGGCTTCCATGCGCATGGCACCTGATGTTCCTGCCTTTATTGTAGATATTGGTTTGGATTTTAGTGTGCCTATTCCTTTAGCAACAACCGGCTTAGGAATATATGGGTTCAGGGGGCTAATTGGCAATAATTACCATGTATCGAAAGAGGCGGCAGGATTAAGTGAAGAAGACCGTTGGTGGTTGTATTATAAATCAAGAGTACCTAATCCTCCGGGAACAGATGGAATAAATACTGGCAAGTTTACTTCACCTGATGGATTTAATATTGGTGCTGGAATTTCATTAGCCACCATGGGGGATAGTGGGAGAGCATTTTCATCAAAATTGTTTTTAATGCTCGGTTTACCTGAATTGTTTTTGATTCAGGGACAGGCAGCCCTATTAAGTCAAAGAATTGGACTCGATACTTCAGAAGATCCACCATTTTCGGCTTTTATGGTTATTAGCAAAAAGAGTATTGAAACTGGTTTTGGAGTAAATTACAAACTTCCTTCAAGTGGATTTATTCTAGACATGCAAGCCCAGATTGAAATGGCTTATTTCTTCAATAATTCATCAGCCTGGTATGTTAATTTTGGAAAAGATCAACCTGCGTCGGATAGAATTAGAGCAAGCATATTAGGTATTTTTGATGGTTATGCTTACTTAATGTTATCAGCTCATGGTATAAAAGGTGGTGCAGGTGCTAAATTTGAATTTCAGGCTGATTATGGTCCCGTAAGTGTGGGGGCAGGAGCCTATATAAATATGGGAGGAAGAATTAGTAATAAGCCGGTTCAGATTGGTGGTTTTGTTGATTTGGGTGGATATGCATATGTAAGAGTCTTTGGCTTTGGTTTCAGGTTTGATGTGGCTGCCATGCTTGCAGCAGAAGCCCCAAAACCATTTATTGTAATTGGGGCATTCTCACTATCTATTGGTTTACCTTGGCCATTTGACGATATAGATATAGATGTTAAATTGGAATGGAGATTTGATGATGATTATGATACGACAAATATTCCATTGCTTGATACAAGTAAAACTTTGCCGGCTCAGGCAACCAATATACTTACTTATGAAAATTTTGATTTAAAACTGATTAATGACAAAACAGCAGCAGAGATTATTGATGCTAATTTTGCAAGTTTACTAAGTGAAATTGAAGAAAATTATGTTGTTCCGCTTGATAGTTACATAGATATAGAATTTGCACATACCCCTTTATTGGTTAATAATTTTGAAAGCAATTCAAATATAAAAATAAGAGGCAATACCGAAACCCCGGATTATCAAATAACAGTTCCTCCACAACATGGACATAGAGACCAGGCTGTTCATCAGTTTGAATTAAGCAAGGTAAATGTAAAAGCTCTGAAACAAACCGGTGCAACCTACGAATGGGTAAACTATAGTATATGGGACAATCTGATAAATGGAATGGGTTTGGGTTCAACCGAATTGAGTACAACTGAGGAAGCGGTAAAAGCCTTACCTACTGCTTACTGGCAGCAAGTGGAAAAAGGAAGCGGTAAACTGAATAAACTTAGAATTCTTGCTCAGGATATGTTCAACTTCCTGAACCAGTCATCTCCCGGTCAGTATAAAATGGAATACTTTGGGGTTGACCCGGCGAAAATCTATTGCAGCAAAAATACTATTACAGAAACCTGTTACGACTGGGAAAATCAATCGATTGATAATTGGTATGCTCCCGAAACGCTTCAAAAACTGGATGCAGTTTTATCAGTGTTGCTTCATGATAATCTCGGCAGAGTAGTAGAATCTACAGGAAGTTATGGAAGTAGTCCTACTGTAACTTTAGATCATGCCTTGCAAAGCGAATCAAGCAAGGGAATTGAAATTTACTTTATAAAATCCGTCAAGACAGTAAAGTTAAAGTTCAATATACCAATTACTGATATAAATGATTACAGAGGTACTGAAGTAAAGGTTTGTTATTTCAAGAAAGTTGAAGATGGCGTTGACGGAAACGGGAATGTAAAATACAAATACAACCAGGTAAGCCAAAGCACAGATTTATTATTTGTGAATAATGTGGATCCTAAGTGCTATAGTAAAGAATATACATCAAGTGGAGGAATAGACAAGGTTGTTATTACTGCCATGAATTATTTTTATGGTGCAGCAGGCTGTCCGGCAGCATTAAGTTTTGCTAAGGCAAGTGAATTGGGATCTAACTTAGGGTATAATTATTTCAATGGAATTATTGCTAATGTAATTATGTACAATAATGGTAGTAATAGTTCATTCTATCCAATAGTTAGCTGGCCGTTAAATAATACCTATAATGAAGACCCTGTTCCTGGTATGTATTATATAAATAGTTGGCCATCGGGAACTTTTGATGGTACATTAATTGGCAGCCCTAATCATGCTGGAACTACGACGCCAAATATAATGGGATATCAATTTGATAATGGTCAAGGTATTGATATAGCAGCTCCCAATAATGATAGCATCGGTGAATTTCAAACGGAAAGGGGTACTGTCCCTTATTTAACTAATAGATTTGGCTTTTCATGTTATATAAAAACGAATAACAAAAGTACAGATAAGCGAATTATTATTGATAAAAGACGTTGGCTAAGATTACCATTCGCAACATCTTCAGCCAACGCCATATTAATAACCGGATATACAAACTGGATCGAAGGTTTTACTGTTTACTTAAAAAATTGCAGACTTCATATTGATATTTGCTATGACCAGATAAATACCTATTCTTATGATTTGTTAGACTTAACTGATAATGCATGGCATCAAATTTATTTTGATTATGAGGCGGGTACAAGAAAATTAAATGTAAAAATAGGAAATACCTTTGTGGCATATAACATAGTCTTACCGGACATTTTTGGTATTGGAAAAACCATTCCAAAATCTATCAACCTTCAAAAAATTTGTTATATAACCGTTGAGGATGATTTATATAACCAGATAATTCCTTCTTCCGAAAAAATGGAACAGGAAGCCAAAGATTTAAACAATGGTATTACAAAGACAATTCAACCTATATGGAAACCCGATACGGTGTATGCCATAGAAGTAAGTGGCAATCATAAAATTATAGGAGGCACAAGTGCTAATCACAGCCAAAATTTTGTAATTCTATTCCAAACAAAAGGAACAGTAGGGCATTTCCATCAGTATTTGCATAATGGAAACATCATTAAACAAAGTAGATTTAAACGATTGTCTGATACAAATATTCCAAATCCTATAAAAGAGGAAGATTTTATTTTAGCCAATCTTAAGCATTATATTGACTATGAGCGCTCCTACCCAAATCCTAACGGTGATATTGGTAGAGCTAAACCATTGTTTTATCATAACCCATTAATTAGCTTATTTTACATCAAAGGATATGCAAAAACAATGTTTAAGGAATGGACTTCAATAAATGGTCTTGCCGCAAAACAATATGATTTAATTGTAGAAATCATTAACCCCGATACAAATGTAGCTGTTGGAAGCACAATAGATTGGAAATTTCAAACCGATTATTTTGTTGAACCAAACCTGCGCATATTAAATAATATTAAGCAGAATATTGTTGAGGGATATAATTGTAACAATTCCTTTATAGGAAATTTAAGACGCAAGAGCTATAATCTTGAATATTCGTTAACAACAAACCTATTACCTGAAAAGCTTTATTTGGTTGATGTTTTTTCAAAAAATACGGCAAATAATCAAAAAGTAAAAATTCATTCATTTAATATTCTCACCTCAAGATACAGTGATTTCGAAAACCAAATAAATAGTATAAACCTTGATATTAATGATGAAGCCATTTACTCAACAATTGAAGATGATTTTAGTGAGGAATGGACAAAACTGGGTACTATAATTGATGATACTGTTGCAGATGAATTCAAATCAAATTATCCTGATAAGTTTGAAAGGGTAATGGATTATGCTTTCAAACGAATCAGGAATTTGCCACCAGCTACAGCAACAGAAATATTAGCATTCAAAAATACTTCACCCAACCCGGATAAACAATTACTCCTAATTAGAAACCCGGAACCATTTTTTGACCCTCGGATACCTGATTCGTTTATTTATGATACTGAAAATGGATGCTTAAAATTCAGGCATAACTCTGTAATTGATAACAATATAAAAATGATTTTTTCAAAAGACAGGACTCAGGCTTTCATTTATAACAATTCATTAAATATTCAATCGCAATCCTGGGATGTTTTGTTTTACAATCCTGTTTTGACTTTTGATGTTGCTTCTAATGAATTGAAATACTCATTGGGTGATGAACAAATCCTTTCTTTTAATTTATAAAAACTAAAGAATTATGGATGTACTAAGAGAATTTAGATTAAATAATATTTCATATACCGGTGATGACATTGGTAATGAATTCAGGTTAAGAACTTATGAAGATGATGGAACCTCTAATATTTACAAAGATTATGAATTTGTGTTATTGCCAGACTTTATTCATAGTTCCTCCTTTGTGATATTCTCCAAAATTGTAGATGATACTGAATCCTCCATCGAAATATATTTTGAACTTTATGCCAAGGATACAAATGGTGATTATCAACTATTGCAATCTTCTGATTCCATTTCATTGAATTACCAAACCGGAGATAGTTTGGAAGAAGAATTGACAATAGTAATAGAAGGAGAGACTACTAATACAGGTATTATTACAATTACCTATTTATTTCAAGGCGAATATTATGAGAATACAAGGGTTGACTTAGTAAATAGTTGCTCAGAAATATTAAAGTATATATCAGTTAATTTTAGGGACAATAAATTGTCAAATTATATTGAAGATTTATTCCAATTTCTTGTCACCACAATTGCTGGAGAGTTCACTATTTCAGATGAACAATATGCACAATACGAATCACTTAATTTTCAGGATTCGGATGAATATAAGGTATTATATATAGAAACATTTTTAAATGACTTGGATGGATCTGAATTCAATGATTTAATCCGCTCGATTGGGAATTCAAAGTCAAAAATAATTGCGGATTATTATGCAGGAATCCCGAAGAATCCAGATGGTGGTGATGGGAATGGAAATGAAATTCCAGAAACTGGAACAATAGTTTTTACGCGTTCAGCAAATAAAAGAGTACAAAATGGAGAACTATATATACAAGCCTGTGGTTCAGACAATGATAATGAAGTGGATGGAATTACGACAGGTATGCATCTTAAATGGGCATTAAAAGGAGAGTTAGGTAAAAAGCATATACCAAAGGGAGATTATGCAAAAAGTTCTTCTCCATATGCTACAAACGTAGGTTTTAATAATAATCCAGACGACTTTATATATATTTATAGAACTGTTTATGAGGATATCCGATATTTTGAAATAGATTTTACCCAAACATTATCGAATGTAAAATTGACAACAGCCACAAATGTGTATCCTGTTTGGAATTTTGAGATTAATGGCAAAGTTGTTTCATTAATTTTTATTGATCGTGGAGCCACAGGTACGGGTAGCTATACATATGCTTACGCTAATAATTCATCAAATTTTAATTTTTTAGGTGATGATTATTATGACATTATTAATCCATTAAATTTTTTCAATGATTATAAACGCAGTTTTTACATTTTAATTGATGAACAACTAAATGATTTTGCATTTGCAGTGGAATTTGAAGCAGTAATGAATTCAGGTTCTAATCAATCAGGTATATTTGAAGTGTCTCGTGTCTCTACCAAAAGTTCATTTTATGATGCAATTAATCTAGAATATTCAAGTGCTGAAGTCAGTGCAAAACAACTTTTAGAAATAGAAAACCCTCAGTCTGGAGCGAATACAATTACTAAGAAAATATTTGCAGAAAATATTGATAAAATATGTATAAGAAATGTTCTGGGTGTCATTACAAAAATTAGAATAGAAACATACAATGATTTTATTTATTCTACCAGTCCAACGAGGCAATGGAACTTCATAAATAAATTTGCATTAACAATACAGAATGCGGTCGCAAATAACAGGTTGGACCCAGCAGGTGCTTATCAAATTCATAAGAATTGGCCTAAGTATAACGATGATGTTGTTTTGAATAAGGATAATTATAGCGATAAGTGGGGAGATCCGGATGAAGGTCTGAAGGAGGCTGTTATTAAGTACCTGGAAAATTCAAAAGATATAGACAATTTAGAAGCTAAGACGGAGTTATCCTTTTCGGGAGCTAGCATTAATGTTAGAATGCTTGATATTTTGAATTTGCTTGGTCTGGATTTTCACAATACCCGTATGTTGGGATTTGGGCATATAGATAAAACCTATCCAGACGCTCAAAAGAAATATGTTTACCTCGCTTATTATAAAGCACCAGCTTTGTCGGGCATAAGTGTAGCAAACAATTATATTGAACATATTTTTATGACGCTGCCAACAGGTGAGCAAGACTATAGACTTCCCTTAACTTCCGAACTAAATGACTTCACATTTAATTTTCCAGGGGATGATTGTTCACATGACCAACTCTTTGATACAAATGGTTACAGTTATATTGAGAATGACAGAGTTATAAATATTAACCGGGAATTATTACCTTTTGAAAAGTTATATATAGAGGATAGTTTGGATGATACGGAAAATATATTTTCTTTGGATAAAAACAGTAAGCCTGTTTTTTGGGGAGTCGAATATAAACTTTCCACAGAAACCAATTTTGTTAGTCCCGAAATAACAAATTCTCCACCAATGAACTCTATTTTGGATGGATTAGACGCTTATAAGGATTATAGTTCAATAAATGCAACAACACCAGATGTAAATGAGACTATTCCAATTGCCTATGAAAGAAAATCCCAGATATTCACTCATTTTGAAAGTACTTCAGGTAATCATGATTATGCATTATATGGTATTAATTGGTTTTCAAGAGCCTCAGTAGTAAGTGATTTAAAATCGGTAGAAACTGAATTTATTAACCGGAAAATTAAAGCTCCAATAGATGTAGCCGTTCAATACATTCAGCAAGAAAATCCAATTATATTTACTAGTCAGAGTGAACAAGATGATTATTTGAAAAGTGTACGAGTAACATTTAACTGGCATTATTTTCAAAACATCAATTATCAAAAAGCAAATAAGATTGAATTTTGGTTTAGGGAGGAAGAGCCCATAGAATTGCAAGGTAGGATAATACAAATAGAAGCTTTAACTAATGAGAAACAGGTTAAAGTAAAAACAAACAAATTCAACCGTGTAAGTAGTAATAATAATGAGGAAATTAGTCCTGTTGTTATTAATCTATCAGCGGCTGAAAAATTTATCGGGGGCACACTAAATACAAACTCTGGAAAATTTAAAATTATAGACGTCGAATTGGAAACAGGCAATTACCCAACATTTACAATTGAAAAAACTGTACATTCCATTGAACTTAATGAAACAACCCAAGAACAAAATCTTGAAATAAAATTTGAGTCGGTTTGCAAATATGATGAACCAAAATCCGATGAATATTTCACAATTAACGAAGATTTAAGCAATCCTTCATCCTGGATAAAACTTGATAAGGAAATTTATATTCAAAACTTTTTGTCATCAGGAGAAGTTCATTATGAAGAATTCGTAAACGATGCTGGTAAAACAGTAAGATATAATGTTGGTGGCATAGTTGACAATACTGCAAAAATAGATTTAGTTACTACCCTTCCAGCAATAGGAGCTGGTAACCCGGTACCAGTTGATGGGGTCTATAAAATTGAGTTAAATTCTAGTATATCACTAAGTAATATTCCTGCTGGTAATACTTCAACTGATGAAGTTAAATTTTATAAAGGAATTGTAAGGGTAAAAACCAATGAAGATAATATAAGAGTATTAGATATTTGGCGTATTGATTCTTTTTCTCCTGTTGTGCTTTATGTTTATGACCCGGAATATTCTGCAACAGCTTCAGAATATGTGGCTATTGGTACATCAAGTGATAAATTTGCAAATTTTCACCCTGGGTATAGAGTTTATTTAGATGAGGAAGTTGGAAATAATTTCTATGATCAAGTATTACTGCCTTCAGGTAATGATGATGTAAAACAAACGTTGTTGGCATTAAGGGCTATTGATACTACGGTTACTGATCCATTAACTTCTGAATCTGTAAAGTCTGTATTTAGTAAACCAGCCACAATAATTGCTATAAATAAAAGAGAGCCGGTGCAACCAAATCCGCCAAATGCTCAAAGTTTATTCGCAACCAGACCTGATACTTTTGGTAAATCATCATTTACAATAGATATAGAGACTACAGTTGAACCATATGCAATACAATATTATCGGGCCAATTCAGATGCTATTCTTAATAAACTTTATACTTCAGAAACCGTTTCTAACTTGAATGAATTGCTATTGGATTTAGATTCTAATAATTTTCAACTTGTATTTGAAGAATTGGCAAATACCATTTTGAATGAAGATCTTGATGGTTATAATGAGTATGCGGGATTTAGTTTTCCATATCCCAATAAAATTTCTTTTGATATTGGTGATACTTTAGAACAGAAACAAATTAAAATTAAAAAAGCTGTAGATAGTACTTTTATACCATTATGCTTAAAACCCCTGATTTATAATTTTATAATAGCAGATTCTTCAGGTACAACCTCAAATGAAGTGCCAATTTTAAAATATTCAAATGGAGATTTTATCCCACCAACTGATACAGCCAACTTTAAACCATATCCATATTGCATTAAATTTAATAACAAGGTACGTTTTACTGACTTTTCACTTGATGGGAATTCCAGAAGTATGTATTTCTATTATGCAAAAGGTATTTCTAAAGAATTAGCTTATAGCTCACCAAGTACTGCAATAGGACCAATTCACCTTGTTAACTCAACACCCCCAAAGGCACCTAAAATTAAAAAAATAGAAACCGTTGTAGGCAACTACTTGATTCAAATTAGAGGTGGATTTAAATTTTATGTATTTGCTTATGATGAAATAGAAAATGTTACAAATTATGAATTGTACCGGACTTATAATGAGGATAACTCTTCGAATTTAAGACTAATGTTATTAGTAGGAACATTTAACGCTGATGAAGATATCATAGACCAATTCCCATTAGAGGAGATTGTTCCTGTTGATGAACCTATATATTACAAAATAGTTGCTATAAAGACGATTAAGAATGAATTTGAAGAAGATGAATTAATAAGTTCCTACCCATCAGAAACTATTAAAACTCAGTTGCGTGATTTCATAAATCCAAATTCACCTGAGATTGACCCGAATTGTACAGGAAATACAAATAGTTCAAAGACCTTAACAGGTGTGGTACTCGGGTTTTCCAAAACAATGTATAAAGGTAGTTACACCCTTTTTAAAATGACCTCAAGTGGTAATTGGCAAATGGTAAACATTGATGGGCTTACTAACCCAATTTTAAATGTTGATGATGAGACAGATTTATCTTTTGTAATAGGAAATATTGACATTTACGATGAGGATGATAATTTAATTTATCACCGTTATAAAATTGTGGCTGAGAACCGCTCGGGTTTGTTGAGCCTTGAGGATAACGAGTTTAATCTTACTTCTTATTTTGTTCCTTCACCAACGATAATAGGCCCAAGAATTGCTACACTTGACCAAACAAGGACTTATAAAATGATTAAAACCAGAAACTCCAATACAATACAATGGAAAGAAGGTACCACTAATTTAGGTACCGATACAGAACAAGATTATTCCTGGTCTTCATTAGGTACAAAAACAGTCACATTAGTAGAAACTGATCCAAATTCTGGAATAGTAACAACAGTAACTTTGGATGTAGAAGTAAAGCCAGTTCCCATCCCTGAAATTAGTGGAGACGAGAATATCTGGACTGATACTGAATTAGTTTATGAAACCGATGAGGTAGAAGGTAACTATTACTTATGGAATGTAGGTGATGGTGAAATTATTCATGGTCAGGGAACACATAACATCACTGCTAAGTGGACCAGTACCGGAACACAGATTATTAGTGTAAAAGAAAGCAATGGGGCTTCTTCGGTTGAAGATACATATAACATCACTGTATTTGTTAAACCAGCACCAAACGTAAGCGGAACAGAAGAAGTTTGTTTGGATGATCCAACAAAAGACTACACGCTTACTTATGATAGTTCAAATACAATCAGTGTTAATGTTACTGGAGGTAATGTATTAAGTAATACCAACGATTACCCGAACCTTCAGGTACAATGGACAACTGAAGGGGATGGAACAATAGAATTAATAGAAGGAAATGATGCAGGAGATTTAACTGATACTTTACATATAGCCGTAAAAGCAGTGCCAGCTCCTCAAATTAATGGAAATGCATCAACTGCTTTAAATTCTAACGAAAGTTACAACGTAAACTTAAATCCAGGTAATAGTTATCATTGGAACGTTGATCTGAATTATGGGAATATTTTAAGCGGACAGGATACTGAAAACATTATCATTAATTGGACAAATAGTGGGTCAACAACAATTGAGGTGATTGAAGATAATGGTGTTTGCGCTCCTGTGCCAGTTCAATTGATTGTTATAATAGCATAATAATAAATTTTTATTTATATGTGGCCATTATTATTATTGGGAGTTGGAGCACTTTTAATTAAAGCATTCTCTGAAGAAAATTCTGATAAAAAAGATAAAAAGATATTTATCAGCTTTTCAATGAAAGACAGACAATATAGAGATTTTTTAGTTCAGCAGGCTAAAAAGGACAAATCCCCATTTAATTTTACTGATATGTCAGTAAATGAGCCGTGGGATGAGGAAAAATGGAAACGAGAATGTAGAAAATGGATTTCCAAATGTGATGGTATGATTGTGCTATTAAGTAAAAACACCTGGCATTCAAAAGGAACAAGATGGGAAATTAAATGCGCTAACGAATTAGGCCTTAAGATAATTGGATTGCATATAAAGAAAGAAGATAAAGGTGCCATTCCCCCAGAATTAGATGGTAAAATAATAGAATGGACATGGAATAATCTTGACAAAGCCATAAAGAAAATATAAAGTGAATAAATATGTTAAACCCAAGAGCGTTCATTAGTTTCGACTTTGATCATAATGAAACAGAAAAGCATCTTTTTGCTGGACAAGCTAAACATTCTAAAACTCCTTTCAACATTGAAGATTGGAGTTCAAAATCACATTTACCGCAGAGCCAATGGGAAAAAATAATTGAGGAGAAAATTAAAAAAAGTAATTTATTAATTGTTCTCGTTGGTAAATTTATGGCATCTGCAACCGGGGCAGAAAAGGAAATAGCTTTTGCTAGAAAGAATAATATTCCAGTTTTTGGAGTTTATGTAGGTGGCGCAAATTCTTCAAGTACATTACCTTCTGGACTACAAAGAAACAGAACAATTAGTTGGGAATGGGATAAAATTGCTTCTGCAATTAATCAAATGATGACCGAAGGGAAAAATAAATGAAAGATAGGAAAGCATTAATTATTGGAATTGACTATTATAAAGATATTAATAGCTTATTTGGATGCATTAATGATGCTTATTCTGTCAAATCTGTTTTAGATAGACATAGTGATGGAACTAAAAATTTTGATGTAGACATCCTTGTTGGATCTGGCCCTGATAATTCTATAACAAGAAAAGAATTAAAGAATAAGGTTGAAGAACTTTTTAAAGATAAAAACGATATAGCCTTATTCTACTTTGCTGGTCATGGATATATTGAAAGTACCGGAGGATATCTTATAACATCTGAGTGCGTTGATGGGGATGATGGATTTCCGACAAATGAATTAATGCAAATAGCAAATGATTCTCCTGCAAATAATAAAATAATTATACTCGATTGCTGTCACTCCGGGGTTACAGGCAATTCATCTCCCAATGAAGATAAATCAATTTTGAAAGAAGGAATTACAATATTAACAGCATCCAGTCCAAATCAATTTGCTAAAGAAGAAAATGGGTCAGGAGTGTTTACGACCTTATTTGTAGATGCAATGAATGGAAGTGCTTCAAATTTAGTTGGGGATATTACTCCTGGAAGTATATATGCCCATATTGACCAATCTTTAGGTTCATGGGAACAGCGTCCAATTTTTAAAACAAATGTTAGAAGTTTTACAACATTAAGAAAAGTACAACCCCCGATTATATTGTCTGAATTAAGGGAACTAACGTCACTTTTTAAAGGGAAAGGGGAAGAATTTCAACTAGATCCCTCATTTGAGCCTGAAAGTGAAAATCCCAACAAGTTAAATAATGAAAAATTTGCCTTACTACAAAAGTTTAATCGAATAAATTTAGTGATACCTGTGGGCGCACCTCATATGTGGCATGCAGCCATGCAGTCTAAATCATGTAAACTTACCGTACTTGGAGAACATTATTGGAATTTAATAAAAAATGAGAGGATTTGAGTGTATTGAGTGGAAGTAGTTACCATAGAATATTTTGAAGAAGAATTAAGACTTACTTAAATTGTATTTATCATGTGGAATGATTGTGAAACGAACTCTGATTTTATAGATTATCAACATTATGTAAATTCTGTTGTAAAAATTATAGACAACGATGAGCTTCTCCCCTGCAGTATTGGTGTATTTGGAGATTGGGGTAGTGGGAAATCCAGTCTCATGAAAATGGTTCAAGAAAAATATGAAGATGAATCGGATGTTCTTGTTATAAAATTTAATGGATGGCTCTTTGAAGGGTATGAAGACACTAAAACAGTCTTAATGGGTAGTATAATTGATGCAATTATTGATAAAAGGACACTAACTGAAAAAGCAATTAAATTAGGTGCTAAAATTTTAAGAAAAATTGACATAATTAAAGCTAGTAGTTCTGCTTTGAAATATGGATTAAGTTATCTAACTATGGGAAATGTCGGTATCGCTTTGGCATCTTCTTCAGATCTATTATCAAAATTTAAAGTTGAAGATTATGAATCATATATTATAGCAAAGCAGACTGGTGGAGACAAAGACGAAACTACAAGAAGTAATATCCAGGAGTTCCATAAAAACTTTGAAGATTTAATCACAGAGACAAAAATTAAAAAGTTAATTGTTCTTATTGATGACTTAGATCGCTGCTCTACTGATACTATTTTAGGAACGCTTGAGGCAATTAAACTTTTCCTTTTCACAAGTAAAACAGCTTTTATTTTAGGTGCCGATGAAAGATTAATCAAATATGCTGTTAGAAAAAGGTTTCCGGAAATCCAGGGAGATGCAACAGAGGTTGGAAGAGATTATTTGGAAAAGTTGATTCAATATCCAATCAGAATACCACCATTGAGCAACATTGAGTTAACCACATATATTAATTTGATGTTTGCCAAATTATATTTGGACGTGGGAGAATTTGAATTGGTGAGAGAAAATGTAATATCTGAAAAGAATAAACAAGGGTTTGAATTTGTTTTTAATATTAATAATGCTAATAATTTTATCAATGAAATCAAAGAAGAGCATAAGGAATCATTGCTCCTTTCTTCTCAAATAACCCCTGTATTAAGTGTAGGTTTAAATGGGAACCCAAGACAATGTAAGCGCTTTTTAAACACTTTATTGTTAAGACATGATATGGCCATTTCTAAAGGAATAATCCTCAATAAAAGGTTGTTGGCAAAGTTAATGTTGTTGGAATATTTTAAACCTGAAACTTTTAAGTTGTTTTATGAATCGCAGTTAAATAATAAGGGAATAATTGCGGGAATTGAAAACCTTGAAGGTAATTTTGATAATCAAAAACCAACTAAAGAAACCAGAAAAGTAAAACAGAAGGATGAAGTTATAGGTGAATTAACCATAGAGCAAGAATCGTATTTACAAGATGAGTGGTTATATAACTGGTTCAGGTCTGAGCCATCATTAAAAAATGAAAACCTTCAACCTTATTATTATTTCTCAAGGGATCGCCTCACAATTTCTGGGACGCAATTGCAACGAATGAGCCCCGCAGCCCAAGAAGTATTTAGAAAAATTACTGTAGATTCAGAAACTATTATGAATTTGGGGTTTCAAGAAAGTAAAAAACTTAACACAGGTGATGCTGCAGCAATTTTTGAGG
Organism: Bacteroidota bacterium; assembly: GCA_030680835.1. Classification (GTDB taxonomy): domain Bacteria; phylum Bacteroidota; class Bacteroidia; order UKL13-3; family UKL13-3; genus B1. The sequence goes on along the minus strand of JAUXUD010000104.1, from coordinate 4,333 downwards.
GGTTAACCGAGAAGATAAATCAACAAGGAAAGCAATCTGGAGAGAACTCAATGTTAAAAAGACTATTTGAGTTTTGCAAAATGAGACAAGAACTTATTTCACAAATAATGATTTTTATTGAAAATCTTCCAGAACAAGCACTTCAAATTGGAGTAGTCACATGGATAATAGACCTTACTAAGGATACGGCTTATCTTGAAACTGCAAAGAAATTAATTCAAAGATGGAGTAATAGTAAATCAAATACTTCATTGGCTAAAATAAGTAAGGAAAAACTAAAACAAATTTAAATATGGGAACTTCATCCTCGAATACTGGACCTAAAAAAAACACACCCTTATTACCAAGTTGGGCTATGACGGATATTGATAATAATTCAGATGATGAATCAACTGAAAAGGGTGGTATAGAAGAAGATAATGGTGACATTGCTATTGATAATTCTCAAAAAAAGGAAAAGGAAAACGAAATTGTAAAACAAAATCCACAGTTAACTGGGAATTGGGGAGTTGCCAAAGGGGCTCTTACTCGTTACGCAAATAAAATAGATGGATCTAGTATTAAAAAAGCGGCAGGTAGTTATGTAAAGGCAATAGGTGGAGCTAAAAAAGCAACTAAATCGGCATACAGTGGAATTTTAACCGGTGGCAATTATGCTGGTTTTATAAGTGAGATCTCAAAAAAAGGTTATGAAGCAACCTTAAGAGATTACGGATTAGCTAACTGCATTGGTAAATCATCTGAAGAAGTTTTGGTTATTATTGCTGACAAAATTGCACCTATTGGATCAACAAATGATGATGCTATTGCAAGAAATGCGGTTTTAGTTGCTCTTGATACCCTTTATGAAAAGCTTTTGGAAGAAGGCAAAGATATTGCCTTGCTTGGAAGTCTTGATGTACAAACTTTAAAAGAGTCAATTCAAGAATATGTAAGTACATATATTTTCAAGAAGTGGGTATATGAAGTAGGATTAGCTGTAGAGAAAAATAATTTAAGTGAAAAAGATGCTATTGCTTTAGAAAAGGAAATCAAAATATTTGTCCGGGATGAAGTTAAATTGGCCCTTAAAGATAAAGATATAATTAAACTTAATTTAAGTGACGGTGAAGGTAAAAAAATGATTGAAAATATTTTATTATTGGCTTATTCAACCATAGAAAAATGAAAATCTGGAATATAATTTTAAAGCAAAATTCAACTGAGGAATTTGATTTTGAATGCCCTATTAATGAACATAAACTAATAGCTATTATTGATGATTTAAAAGGAAATGCTTCCTTATTAAGCACAAATGTTTTTGACACACAAAATCATTCCTCTTTAGTCTCATCAAACAATGCATTTGATTTTCTTAATATAGCATTGGGTATTTATACTGTTGACCAAGTGGTTTCAAGAGCTTTATATGGATATCAAGGATGGAGCAGACATTTCAGAATTTATATACCTGTAAACGATGTAAGGGTCTGGAATTTAGTAAAAGAGGATCTTGAAACTTTATTATCATTTTTAAGTGGCGACAAATGGCAAATTATTTTCAGACAAAATAAAATTATACGGCAAGTTCAATTTCCATTGGACAGCAATTTAAATAAGGTTGAGAAAGTCTGTTTGTTTTCTGGTGGTCTTGATTCCTTTATCGCAGCAATAAATATTATTGAAGAGGGGAAAAAGGTCATATTCATTAGCCATTATAAAAGAGGTTCTGAAAGTCATACTCAAACTGAACTTTATAATGCTATGACAAACCAATATGGGCAAACAGCATTCGAGAAATTTAAGTTTTATGTGCAACCCAATCAAAGATTTCCTGAAGTTAGTAAAGAAAATACTTCAAGAGCGAGATCTTTTTTGTTTTTTGCATTGGGAATCACGATTGCAAATACGTTAGGTAATAATATTGAATTCATAATTCCAGAAAATGGATTAATTTCATTAAATGTACCATTAACAACAACCCGGTTGAGCAGCCATAGTACAAGAACAACACACCCATTTTATATTTCTAAGTTAAAAAGTCTACTTTCTACGATTGGGATAAAAAACCCAATTGTTAACCCATACCAATTTGAAACAAAGGGAGAAATGATGATTAATTGTAAAAATCAAACTTTCTTAAAATCATGTTATGAAAAAACATTATCGTGTTCGCATCCAGATAACAGTCGCCTTATAAAAGGACAAAAACCTGGAATTCATTGTGGTTATTGCGTACCATGTTTGATTAGACAAGCTTCTGAGTACAAGAGCGGAAATAGTAAAACCACATATTCTAATAAAATAAAAACAAATCCTATAAGTGCCCAACAGAAATCTGGAAGAGACATAAGAGCTTTCAAAATAGCAATAAAAGGACTTACTAATCTAAAAAGTCATAATTTAGGACTTTATATACTAAATTCTGGCCCGTTACCCTTTGAGAACAAAAAGGAGCTGGATTTATTTATTGATGTTTATGAAAGAGGAATGAAAGAGGTAGCTGATTTTTTAATATAAATATAATGCTTTTACACGATACACACTTCCATCTTGATTTATTCCCAAACCCTGAGGAAATGGTTTCGATTATTGAGAAGGCGAAAATTTATACCATTGCTGTAACGAATAGTCCTTCCGTATTTTTTTATACAAAGAGAATTACTTCTGCTTCAAAATATATAAAACCAGCACTTGGATTACATCCTGAGCTTGCATCTCAACGTAAGAAGGAAATAAAGCAATTTTTAGAACTAATTGATGAAACAAGATATATTGGTGAAATTGGGTTAGACAATCTAAATAAAACTTCGGATGATTATTTAATTCAAAAACAAATATTTGAAACCATATTAAGAGCTTGTGCAGATAAGAGAAACAAAATACTTACTATTCATTCTCGAAAAGCATCGAAAGATGTAATATCAATGATTGGGAATAATTATCCAGGGAAGGTAATACTTCATTGGTATTCTGGAGGCGCAAAAGAATTAGAAAAAGCGATAAAAAACGGATATTACTTCTCTATCAATTACTCGATGACTATCTCAGAATCTGGAAAAAAAATAATAGAACAAATTCCAATTGAACGAATATTAATTGAAACGGATGGCCCCTTCACAGTATTTTCAGAAAAACCTTCAACACCTGAATTATCTGAGCAAATTTTCGTTAATATAAAGAGAATTAAGAAAGTAACGTATGATTTTTTGTCTCCAAATTTCAAAAGTTTAATATCCAATTTTCAATTTGAAAGTGATAAAAATAAGCTATGAAGATTTAAAGGCTGTTTTACTTACACCATCCAATTAAGGACAAACTCAAATTAATATATATGAGATACTTTAATCCTAAAGACGTTAGAAGCCCTCGTGATTTTGTAGAAGATGTGATAGTAATGCATGATGGAGGAAGTGGAGAGATTCTCTCACAGAATGGTTTTTCATTAGCAAAAATATTATGGGAAGGAGATTATTGTTATGGTATTAGATGGAATGTTGCAAGAAGAGAATGGGATGACCCAGATAAAGTTTCTGGGTTAAAGATTTGCGTTGGAGTGCCATCATCCCATGGTTATCCAGTATGGTTTATATTACCTGAAATAATTGTAAAAAGTATTCTGGCTAACCCGGATATTTTAAATGACTTAACTGATATAGGCGTTTAGGTGGTAAGAATTTTAACAATCCTATAGAACAAACAAAATAATTCTGCATCTTAATTTTTTTTTTGCTCCTTTTTCTTTACCAAATGGAAGGCACTGAGATTGGAAAAAGAAAAAGGAGGCCGGGCAAATCGACCTTGCACAAAGTCGATTTGCCCTCCTCCAATGATGGATTTGGAACCAATGTTAAAAACTTTGAAGTTGGAAAACAGGAAAGAATTTCCAATGAATTGAAAGTTCATCCTGCTTTACGTCCACATCACGCTCCTTTCACCTGCCCTTTATCCAAACCTCTTATAATGTGGAATTCGTTTACAAAAATTTCGGTAACATATTTTTTTGCCCCATTTTTGTCTACATAATTCCGGTTCATCAATTTGCCTTCAACGGCAATTTCGTGGCCTTTATCAAGGTATTTTTCTACCGTGTCAACCTGTTTGCCCCATACCACCAGGTTATGCCACATTGTTTCAGATACTTTCTGACCCTCGGCATCTTTGTAGGTATCACTGGTTGCAAGTGAAAAATTGGCAACTTTTTTGCCATTAGGGATTGTTTTTACTTCCGGCCTCTGACCTACATGGCCAATTAACCTTACGCTGTTTTTTAAATTTGTCATGATAATTTGATTTTGTTAGTGAATAATGCCGGTGTTTGAATAAGCAGTTCACCGTTTACTGCTTTTGTCTG
>JAUXUD010000103.1 GCA_030680835.1 Bacteroidota bacterium | reverse complement strand
AGCAAGCCCTTGCTTTATGGAGTTTCGGCGGAGTCGGCGTATACAAACCTTATTAATGCTTACAATCAGGCATCACTGAATGGCGTTTTGTTTGCACCAATCAAACAAAACTCACTCAGTACCTACACAACACAAAAAGCGCTGGATGGCTTATTCATTAAAGTTGCCGAAGAAGAAAAGAAAATCAGGCAGGACCCCAAACACCGCATTAATGATATTCTAAAAAGAGTATTTGGTTCATAAATAAATCTCATATTTGGGATTTACTTGTTCTGCAAATCTTGTTTCTTTACTTTATTGCAGTTAGCTTGCTGTTGGTTCAAACCGAAAGCAATGAAAGCAATTATTTATAAATATTTTGCAGCCTTTTTACTTTGTTTAATAACTCCTGTTTTTGGCACGGGATGGGGATTTTTTGCCCATCAGCAGATTAATAAATTAAGTGTATTTTGTTTGCCTCCGGAACTGTTTGGTTTTTACAAAACCCATATCGACTTTATTACCCAGCATGCAGTTGACCCGGATAAACGACGCTATCTGGTGAAAGAAGAAGCGGTTAAGCATTATATTGATATAGACTTTTACGAGCGTGTTTTGCCATTCGATACCATACCTCGCTCGTTTATGAAAGCTGCCGAAAAATATAGCAAAGATACCTTGTTTGCATATGGCGTGGTGCCCTGGAATATTACCTGGGTACTTAAAGATTTAACGGAAGCTTTTAAAAATAAAGACGAAGCAAAAATATTAAAACTGTCGGCCGAGATTGGACATTATGTTGGCGATGCCCATGTGCCTTTGCATACAACATCCAATTACAACGGGCAGTTTACCCAACAACACGGGATTCACGGTTTTTTAGAAAGCCGACTGCCTGAGCTATTTGCCGTGGATTACGATTTTTTTGTGGGTAAAGCTGCTTATATTCATAATCCTTTGGAAGCTGCCTGGCTGGCCGTTGAGGGCAGTTTTGCCTGCCTTGATTCGGTTTTTTATTTTGAAAAAAGTTTGCAAAAAAGTTTTAAAGAAAATGAACGTTATAGTTTTGAACACAAAGGACAAAATTTGGTAAAAGTATATTCATCGGTTTATTCGAAAGCCTTTCATCAAAAATTAAATGGGATGGTTGAGCGCCGAATGCAACTCGCAGTTTTAAGTGTGGCTTCTTTTTGGTACACTGCATGGGTGAACGGAGGGCAGCCTGATTTGGGCAATTTTGTGACTCTCAAAAATTTAATGCCCGAAAAAGCTCCCGAAATGCTTCCTGTAAACGAGCAGAAAATGCTTGGAAGAGAGGAGTAAAGGCATTTTTGACCTTGTATTACACATTATTTGAAGCTGTTTGTGCATAACTTGTTATTGTCACAAGGGCCATGCAGTTTATTTTTGTTTGCAATAGCAGAAATTATTATGAAGTTTATAGTTAATAGCAGCGTACTTTTAAGACATTTATCGTTTATTGATGGAGTAGTGGTTGCCAAACCAATTATTCCCATATTAAATAATTTTTTATTTGATATCAATGAGGGTGTTCTTACCATACATTCAACCGATTTGGAAACAACCATGAATACTACCATTAAGGTTGATTCTAAAGAAAATGTTTCCATTGCTATTCCATCCAAAACAACACTCGAACTGCTGAAATCACTGCCCGATCAGCCATTGGCATTTTCAATAAATGTTGAAAAGGGTTACGTGGAAATAAAATATGAAGCTGGCCGTTTCAAATTAACTGCGCAAAGAGGAGATGAGTTTCCCAAAACACCTGAAATTGAAGATGCCAGCACCTTTGAAATTGGGGCCAAAGTATTGCAAAAAGCCATTAACAAATCAGTATTTGCTACCAGTGCCGATGAATTAAGGCTTAATCTGACAGGAGTATACCTGCAATTGTTTAAAAACAATATCACTTTTGTTGCTACCGATGCCAACCGTTTGGTTCGTTTTACACGTAACGATGTAAAACCTGGCACTGAGGATGCACTCATTTTACCTAAAAAAGCACTGAACCTGTTGAAATCTTCCCTGCCCAATGATGATACTGTGGTTAAGGTTCAGTTTAACCGTCAGAATGCATTTTTCCAGTTTGGAGATGTAAATTTAATCTGCCGTTTAATAGATGAAAAATATCCGGATTATCGCGCAGTAATTCCAACTGAAAATCCAAACAAGTTAACCATAGAACGGGCCGATTTTTTAATGGCTGTTAAACGGGTATCCATTACTTCAAATAAAACCACACATCAAATACGTTTAAAACTGGCCGGAAGTGAGCTTACCATCAGTGCCGAAGACATTGATTTTGAAAATGAGTCGCAGGAGAAATTGGCATGCTCCTATGAAGGTGAAGACATGGAAATTGGGTTCAACTCCAAGTACCTGTTAGAAATGTTGAACACCATGGATGCGCCTCAGATTGTACTTGAACTTTCACAGCCCAACAGGGCAGGGGTTATTGTGCCGGCAAATCAGGAAGCAGATGAAGATATTCTGATGCTGATTATGCCCATGATGCTGAATAATTATTGATTTACCGGAATTCGCAGTCGGTTTAAACGGTCACTTAATTTCTTAATAATTTTACCAAAATCTTCGGCATAATAGCCGGTTGTTTTTACCCTTCTGAAGTAGTTTAATGGGTCACCACCAATATATACACTTAAATGGTTGGCGTCGGAATTATAGGGTTTCCCCAGCTGAATAAAATTGCGGTCATAAATATAAAGGCCGTAGTCAGATTTTTTCGTATAATCAGATACATCTTCACAAAAAGAGCCGATAAAATAGTTGCTGGAATCGAAGGTTACATCAGGTAATGGATTTAAGTTTTCGTCAACAAAAACATTTGCAAAATCGCCTTTGCTCACCCGTTGGGCATCGGTGTCTATAAAAAACTGAACCTTACAGAATTTAAAGTATTTGTTAAACTGGTTTATAATATTTTTATTGGTTTGCAATTGCATGCTTCTCACAAAATGGGCATCATCAAGTTTGTTTTCCTGAATTAGCAGTTTTATTAATTTCTCATTGGGAGACTCAAGCATAATTAATAAGGTACCCTCACTTTTTTTGTTCAGTTCAGCAATTAAATTTCGTTCATTCACAATCAGCTTGTCTCTTATTTTTATAGCGCTCAAGCGGATGCCGAATTCAAGCATATTTGGTCTTCCATAAAAAAATCCTTTGGAGCTTTGGTTGGTAAAACTATGTGCATACTTAAGTTCCACACTGGCCACATCGCCTAAAGAAACACTGATTCCCAGCACGCCCGAGAAATCGAACCGGCCTTTATAATTAAGGTTTACCGGATCGTAACTTAGCACCCGGTAATTGCCAAACTCCAGTATCTCACTATTGCTGTTTAACATTACTGAAGGACGTACTCCCAGCATAATTTTTAAATCATTCGACATGCGGTCGGGGATAAAGTCGAAATATCCCGAAAAATCAAAATACGTACCATCATATCGTTTATCGGCCATTTGATCGCGAAAACCAAGCAATGTAATGGCTGGCTCCAGGGTAAAATCAAAACTGTTAAAAAAACGGTTTGCATGGTATGGACTAATGGGTCGCTCATAAAACATTCCAAAACTGCCTAAACCCCTGCCCACATAATTATCAATAGAACTACCAATGGTTGGGTAATTTAAATTCAGTATAATTCCGTAATTGGGTTCAAACTGGGCCTTTAAAATAAGGGGAATTAATAATATGTACAGCAGTATAAATTTTTTAAACATGTCAGGTATTTAACAGGAAGTCAATGTTTCTTTTAAAACCGTTGTATCGGGTACGTTTAACCGGTGATTTTTTAAATAAGCGGTCGAAAACCTCTTCTGTTATGTCTTTCCAGTCTTGTTGTTTCATTTCTGCCAATGCGGTTTCGGGTTCAAATAAAGGTTCTTTATGTGATTTTGCAAAACGATTCCAGGGACAAACATCCTGGCACACATCGCAGCCAAACATCCAGTTTTCAAATTTACCTTTCATTTCCAAAGGAATGGCATCCTTTAATTCAATGGTAAAATAGCTGATGCATTTACTGCCATCTACCTGGTAAGGTGCAACGATTGCCTCTGTGGGACATGCGTCAATGCAGGCAGTACAGGTGCCGCAATGATTGGTAACCGGATTATCATATTCAAGTTCCAGATCAATAATTAACTCGCTTAAAAAGTAAAAACTTCCGCTTCCTTTATTAATAATGTTAGTGTTTTTTCCCATCCAGCCCAATCCGCTTTTTACAGCCCAGGCTTTTTCCAAAACAGGAGCAGAGTCAACAAAAGCCCTGCCATGCACTTCCCCAATTTCATCCTGAATAAAGGCCAATAATTGTTTTAGTTTGTCTTTAATTACCTGGTGATAATCCTGTCCATAGGCATATTTCGAAATCTTAAGTGCATCTTTTTGAAATACTTCTTTTGGATTGTAATAGTTATACAATAAACTTATTACAGATTTAGATCCTTCAACCAGTTTGGTAGGATCCAAACGTTTGTCGAAGTAGTTTTCCATATAGTGCATTTCCCCTTGCTTGTGTTGGTTCAGCCAAGCCTCGAGTTTGGGAGCTTCCGCCTCCAGGAATTGCGCCTTAGCTATACCACAAAAAGAGAAGCCCAAACGTTGGGCTTCCTGTTTGATGCGTTGGGTATAGGTTTGATTTTGCACCAGCACTATTTCAATTCAACCGGCAGCCCTTCATTTTTCCAT
>JAUXUD010000102.1 GCA_030680835.1 Bacteroidota bacterium | reverse complement strand
TGAATATAAATTTAAAATTCCACGAATTTCTCCAAAAGCAATTAAAGGCAGAGATATACATGACCGGAGTCCATAACTTAATGCTCTTTCGCGCCAGGGTTCCATTTTCCTGTCATTTTTTATATCCATTGAAAAGAAATGCTTCCCTGATTTAAGTGCAATTCCACTGGGGCCATTGCTTTGTTCTTCATAATTCAGGTCTATATTCAGATTGTTTGAATATTCAACAACTCCATCAGATGCGAGTATCTCAACTTTGTTTGTCAGGGTATTGAGTTTTCCAATCCATGCCAACACATACTCGCCTTCTTTAACGGCTATTTGACATACGTCCTTTAATAATTCTTTTTTATTATGAGTTCTTACAATGGATTTATTAATACTGCTGAGTACTGCATATACCCGGTTGAGTCTACGGAAACGTTCTTCAAGGGAATTGTGATTGTCCATATCAAAATACAACAAGATGAAGACCTAAAATAAAAATTCCATATTTTTCGAATTTAGTGAAGTGCACATCTCTTTTCCAAAATATTTTCACTTTTTTTAAAAGTGATATTCTTTTTCACTAAATTTATCTTCAGTTTCCTGCGTATTCATTACAATCGACTTGATCACGCTATCCAATTCATGGGCTGATGATAATACATATTTTAAGAGTTGATTCGTATCTGTATCAATTTGTCCTTCTTCATCAATCAGATTTACAAGTCCGATCAAACGGGCTAAAGGAGCTCTTACTATATGCGATTGCGTCCAGGCAATTTCCCGTAACTGTTTATTTTGGGCTTCTATCGCCTGGGTATATTTAATCCGATCGGTGATATCCTGTGTGGCCCCAATCATACGGATGGCCTTGCCTTGAATATCCCGGATAATATAACCTTTATCATGTACATAGGCATATTCTCCATTGGCTTTTAGTAATCGGTAATCTAAAACCCAATTCTGTTTATCGGGATTTTTTCGTATAAAATCCATAGATTCATTTACCCGGAGTAAATCTTCTGGATGAATTAATTTTGTATAATCAAAATCAGGCGAACTGTAATATTCTTTATCGTATCCAAACAGGGTGTTAAATCCGTCACCGCTTCTGATTACTTCACCGCTAATGATGTTCATGTCGAATATGGCATCGTTGGTGGCTTTGGCTACCAGATTATATCTTTCGTAACTGAGCAGAATGGCTTCTTCAGTTTTCTTACGTTCAGTGATATCGGTATTAAAACCATACCAGGTAATACTGCCATCAGCCAGTTTCTCGGGAGTTGATTTCGAATAAATCCATTGTATTTCCTTACCCGGAATCTGTACTCTGAATTCACAGGTAAATGGACTGAGGTGTCTGGCTGAAAATTCTATATCTTTAATTACCCGATCCATATCTTCCGGATGGATAACTCTGCCAATAGGTTCAAAATTATCAATAACATCTTCCGGCGAACAACCAAAAATATTTCTAATTCCTACCGAAGCAATGGGAACACAATAGGTTCCATCCACTCTTCTTGTAAATTGAAAAATTAAGTCGGGAACATTTGAAGAAAGTTTTCTGAATTCGATGTCTTTTTCACGTATCTTCTCTTCAGCTTTTATACGTTCCGTTATATCCTGAATGGTGCCCACCAGTTTCACAGCATTTCCCTTTGTATCCCTTAGCACTTCAGCGCGTGCGTTTATCACACATTTTTTCCCGTTATCGGGTCTTATGCAGTTATAATCAATATCAAAACTCCCGTCACTCCCTCGGGCAATGGCCCGGGCAACATTCTCATTTACCAGTTCCATGTCAGCAGGATCAATAACCTCAATCAATGCTTCATAGGAAGGCTTTACCTTGCCGGAATCGAGGCCATATATGGTAAAATTTTCTTCCGACCAGTAATGTTCCCCACTCGTAAGATCCCATTCCCAGCTCCCGAACTTAGCAGCCTTTTGTGCCCTTCTCAGCCGGTCTTTACTTTCTTTCAAAGCGGCTTCTGTCTGTTTGCGCTTACTGATGTCGCGCTGAATACTCAGAAAACCAATTATGTTTTTTTGCGCATCAAATATCGCGTTGTTCGAAGCCTCAATATCTATTAAAACACCATCCTTTCTTTTGTTTTTATATTCTCCTTTTACCTCCTTGCCACTTAGCAAAAGATCCCAGAATACGCTGTAGTGTTCTTTATCCATCAATCCGCTTTTTAGTATTCGCGGAGTTACCTTATTGATTACTTCGTCAGCCGTGAAACCATAAGTATTTGTAAAGCCCGGATTGATATAGGTAATTATCCCTTCTTTATCTGTTAACAGGATGGATTCACTTGAAGAATAGATTGCCTGATTCAGTTTTATTAGCTCAAGTTCAGCCTTTTTTCTTTTTGTTATGTCCTGATGCGTACCCGACATCAAAAGAGGTTTGCCTTCCTGGTCCCACTCATAAACCCTTCCCCTGTCAACAACCCATATCCATTCACCGTTCTTGTGCTTCATTCTGGTTTCACATTCATAATAAGCAATCTCCTTGTTGAGGTGCTTTTTCAACAATTCTTCAGCAGTTTTTAAATCATCGGGTTGATAAAATTTTCTGGCAGCAGTATAATTGATTGGTAAAATTTCTTTCAGTGTATAACCAATAATATCTGCCCAACGTTCATTTACAATGAATTCTCCGCTTTGGATATTCCATTCCCAGGTTCCGGCCCGGGTACCCTTGAGTATAATCGAAAGTCTTTGCTTTTCGTTTGCCAGCAATTCTTTAGCCAGCTTACGTTCTGTGATATCACTGATGGTTCCAAGCATCGATACAGGTTGATTATATTCATCAAACCTGAGTCTGCCCAAACCATGAACCCATCGCACAGATTTGTCGTCTTGCCTGATTATTTTATATTTTTTATCAAATTTTATTTTTTTGCCAATCACATCGTTCGTAAAATAGTCAAGCATGATTTGTCTCCATTCAGGATGTATAATAGCTGCCCATCCTTCTAAGGTTTTATCATACGCATTATCTATTCCAAAAATGGTATCGAGAATTTCTGAACTTTCCCAGTTACCGGTATGAATATCCAGTGTATAAGTACCCAAGTTGGCAATAATCTGCGACTCTTTCAATAAATTTTCGCTTTCCAGCAAGGCAATTTCAGCTTCTTTCCTTTTCGTAATATTACGTACAGTTCCAATAACTCCAATAATTTCACCGCTCATATTTCTAAAGGGAGCATTTGTATCGGTGGCCCATGCACAACTTTCCGTATTGGGGATATTAAAGCAAAAATCATCAGTAGTTACCACTTCACCGCATAATGCTTTTTTTATGTTATCAATGACTCCGGATTTTTCTAAAAAAGGAAAAACTTCTGATGGATGTTTTCCCAATACTTCCGCTTCGGGGATGCCTGTAAATTTTTCCATAAACGGATTCCATTCCAGGTAATGCAAATTTTTGTCATACACTACGATTCCATCCTGTGTGCTTTGTATAACTTGTTTATTGAACTTGTATGATTCTGCCAGGGCTTCTTCGGCTTGCTTTTGTTTGGTGATATCTTGCGCGTTGGCATATACAGTGGCTTCTTTTTCAAAATAAAACGCATGCCACAAAAACCAAACAATTGAACCATCTTTACCCAGAAAGCGATTTTCGAAATTGATGCTGAATCCGGTCTTTAATACTTTTATGGCTTCTTTACTTGTAGATTGCCTGTCTTCAGGATGAACAAAATCAATGTATGGTTTTGAAAGGAGCTCCGCTTCTGTATATCCCAGTCTGTGTAAACAGGCCAGATTAACGCTCTTAAAGTAACCTTTCGGGTTTGCAGTAACCATAATATGTTCTGAAACCTGGAAAAACCGATTAATCTGAGAATGTTCCTCCTCAGTAAGTTTGTAATTTTTTAAATAGGGTATTGAAGATATCGGCAGGAAATTGAGGTTAGTCATATTTGAATCCGTATTGAAAAATCATTTGTCAGCTTATTTGAAAACAGATAATTAATATATTGAATTTAGGCTGTTAACTATTTGATGCAAAGGTGCATAATTTCAATAGCAAAATTGTATAAATGTACTGCAAAATGAAAGTAGAAATAAAATCAAGTCCGGATCCGGCTCCGCAATATCAATAAACACTATAGCCAACAAAGAATATGATTTTAAGCATATTTTAAAATAGTGAAAGAATTAAAATTGGGTTGTTTTTAATGTATGGGGTGTATTTTTTACACAAATGATATAATGTCAATGGAATAAAGTATATTTTTCATAGTTTGTTCTGAAACCAATGGGCTTTCTGGTTGCTGCTATATTTATTCATCATGTAATTTAAGTCAAATCTTGTTTCTCAAAAACCAATCCCATTGCCACCACTCCAGGTCTCTCTATCCAAACTTCTATACTGTATTGCCTCCGCCAGATGTTCAATTTTTATTTCTTCGGTTCCAGCCAGATCGCTGATGGTTCTTGCAACTTTTAAAATCCGGTCGTAAGCCCTTGCC
>JAUXUD010000101.1 GCA_030680835.1 Bacteroidota bacterium | reverse complement strand
TGCTTTTTTATTTACGATTGCATTTTTAGGGTTGATTAAAGCAGTTCGTTGCATGTCCAGAATTTGCTTTTTTTGATTGAGTTCACTTAAGGGAGCCGGAGCCGGTTTAATGTTTAATATATGTGCTTCAGGTAAATTGGGTAAAGCTGCAATATCAACTACTGCTCCCAGTGGAGTTATTATATCTGCAGTTTTATATTTTAGCCCATCATTAATTTGGGCATGTGTTAAAACAGAAGAAGCACATAAAAACAAAATAAAGAATAATTTCTTCATGGGTTCAAATAATTGAATGATAAAATAAATGAAATTGCAAGTTAAATTTTATCATTCAATATAGAAAGTTATTTTGTTTATTCGGCTTTTTGAAGTATGGAAACTTCTTTAAAAACCCGGGCTTCTCTTATTGAATAAGAACGCCAGTCAGCCCCACTGTGTTTTTCTAAAAATTTTAACCTTTTTTGGTCCAGCCAGTTTTTATTGGAAGGATATGTGGTCTCTTTATATGAATAAGGTGAATCCACTTCAAAACCCGGTTCATCCTTAATGGCATATAATGCCGAAATATTGGTTTCGGAAAGACTGAGCAAATAATGTTTATCCAATGCGGCAATATTGTCTTTACGGGTATGCCCCAGGTTAAAATTTGAAATCAGCTGATCCCAGTCAACAGAAGTACTTAATACCAGAACAAGCAGGGCAATATTTGAATTTACTTTTATTAAATACCACCAGCTTTTTAATTTATACAACATAATGGCTGTTGTAATTAAGCCAACGCCCGACATAAAAAGCCAATAGTATACGCCAATTCTTTTATAGCTAAGCAGCCCGTCAAAAACATATAAATTATGGCGCAGGTAAGTTGAAAAAACCATGAATACATTTTGAATGATCCATGCATAAACCAGGAGTTTTATCATTTTGTTTGCCGGTTCAAAATTTAACAGCCCCCTGAAAAAGTAAAGTATAAGTACAATCCCAAGTATAATAGAAAAAACCAGGTTACCCACACCATCATGTACAAATTGTTTATGAGTAAATCCATCCGGCATGCCTGCTCCCAGGTATAGGTAATTTAAATCGAGCAGGTTAATTAAAAGCAACATCGCGTTTAACAATACAAACAAAATGATGGCGGCAGTTTTTTCATTCCATTTGGTGGCAGGATACGCTTTATTTTCCAATACCGTTACCTGCGAATCTTCCAGTTCATCAACCGCTCTGATGCGTTGATGGTAAAAAAAGCCATACATCAGAAAAAATCCGCCAAAAGTAAAAATAATCCAATCCTTACTGATAAAATTAAGGTTTATGTCTCTGGTAAATTTCTCAAACAATGGGTTTGCATTTTTATAAATAGCGAAAAATATCAATGCAAATACAAGCGGGAAAATAATGACCAGGTATTTTAAAAAGTTTTTATTTAGTCCGCTGCTGTTTTTACCTTGCAAATTTGACAGCACAAATACTGGAGAAAAAACCACTGAAAACAGGGAGCTAAAAAAATTAATAAGCACGGATCCATTTTGCCTGAAACTAAAAGCCGAAATGAGCAATAAGAGCATAACATTTACACAAGCTGCGAATAAGCTCCCGTGAATAAAAACAAAGGCTGCTGCAAACAGCAACATCCCGGCCAAAACCTGCCAAACTTTTTGAGCAATCAGTTGCCTGTTATACCACCCCAGAAAAGCCACTGAAATAACAGAAAATAATAAAAAGTTTAACCCGGCATGCTGATGAAAAAACAGGAGACTATATATAATAGTGCAAACTAAAACTGCTATTGCCCGTTTGTTATCCATTTTTTACAATTTTTATAGAAAAACGAAATCGGATTCAATATATTGTTTCAGGTTTTCCGGTCTGATTATGATTATTCAGCCCTTGTCCACGATTCGGTTCTTCCTATTAAAGAAATGCCAATAAAGCCTCTGATATTTAGCTTACCCTCACTACTAATAGACATTTTGCAACTATATAATTTACCACTTTTGGGGTCGTATATTTGTCCATTATCCCAATGTTTACTTTTGGTATCGTATGTAAACCCTGTTAAAATAAGCAGCCCCTGAATTTTCCTGCTTCGTTTGCTTGCATCCGGATTTTTATCATCCACCTTGGGTTGTCCTTTATCATTTAACGGATTCTTAAGCCAGATAAGATTTCCATAATAATACTCCCCGGATTTAAAAATCTTTATTTTGCCTTCTCCACTTGCGTTAAGCCAGGTACCTAATATATCGTCAGATTTTTGCGCCAGGCACATAAAACCAAGAAACATACACATCAAAAAGAGATTTATTTTTTTCATTGCAAACAGTTATAACTGCAATTTAATAAATTGTTAAATAAAACACATCAAATCATTACCTGAATGCTAAAATCTTTTTTTACTGTCATTTTCCCAATTGGATCAATACAAAAATCAAGACCGTTTTGTTTAAATAAATCAACCACCAGTTCAGTATATTTGGGTTCAACTGAAACCAACAAGCCTCCGCTGGTTTGCGGATCGTTGAGCAATTGAAAATAGAACATATCATCGACAGGAGATACTTTTTTTTCAATGGCATTCCAATTTCTGTATGTACTGTCGGGACTGCAATTCTGATCTGTATAGGTTGAAATAAAATCGAAATACGGTATTTTATCGAGATATAAATCGGCACTTACTCCCGATCCTTCACACATTTCAATCAGATGCCCATAAAGTCCGAATCCGGTAACATCCGTTAAGGCATTCACCCCTTTGATTGCGGCCAGTTCCATTCCAATTTTATTAAGCTGGCACATGCTTTCCACAACAGTTGCAACATGCCCGGGTTGAGCCAAACCCCGCTTTACCGCAGTTGCCATAATGCCGGTTCCGAGCGGTTTGGTAAGAAATAAAAAATCGCCATCTTTAGCTGTACTATTGGCTTTTATATGGTTTGTTTGAACCAGTCCATTCACGGAAAGTCCGAACAAGGGCTCCTTACTGTCGATGCTGTGTCCGCCGGCAACCGGAATACCTGCCTGCTCACATACAGCCCTTGCGCCGGCTAAAACCCTTGCGGCAAGTTCGAGGGGTAAACTATTTACCGGCCAGCCCAGCAAAGCAGTTGCCATTATAGGCTTCCCTCCCATGGCATATACATCGCTGATGGCGTTGGTAGCTGCAATCCGGCCAAAATCGTAGGCATCATCAACAATGGGCATAAAAAAATCTACCGTGCTTATAAGAGATTGTCCGTCGCCCAGGTCCCAAACGGCTGCATCATCTTTTGAATGATTTCCAATTAATAATTGTTTGAATGAAGTTGAAGACTGATTGTCTCTTAAGATTTCTTCCAAAACAGCAGGAGCCATTTTGCATCCACATCCCGCAGCATGCGAATATTGAGTAAGTTTAATCGGTTCAGACATTTTAATTATAATTTAGATTTCTATGTAATTATTTACAGGTGGCTTTTAGATTTTAGCTTTAGCCCTTAGCTTAATTTTTTAATGTTATAACAAAACTGCTAAAAGCTGAAGGCTAATAGCTAATGGCTAAAAGCTATTTTTTTGGCAATTTAATATTTTTTTGTACCTTAGCAGTATGTTTAAAAACATTACCCTTATTTTAAACTGTGTTTTAGTTACCATTGCCTTAAATGCCCAGGTAAACAAGCCAAGTAAAAAAGTCCTTTTTTTAGGCAATAGTTATACTTCCGTTAATAATCTTCCTTTAATTATTTCAACGCTTGCCACATCCGCAGGCGATTCTTTAGTTTACGATTTTAACTTACAGGGTGGTTTTAGATTGTATGATCATTACAATGATTTTAATTCAAAATTTAAAATAGCCAAAGGCGATTGGGACTATGTGGTTTTGCAGGAACAAAGCCAGTTGCCCTCTTTTCCCATGGCAGATGTTGCAAAAGATGTTTTGCCCTTTGCAGCAGGTTTGAACCAATTAATTAAGGATGCCAACCCTTGTACCATTACTCAGTTTTATATGACCTGGGGAAGAAAAAACGGGGACAGTTCAAATTGTGCAACCTGGCCTCCGGTTTGTACTTACCGGGGTATGGACAGTTTGTTGCAATTGCGCTATCATTTAATGGCCAATTATAACCGGGCTGAACTATCGCCGGTTGGAGCCGTCTGGAATTATTTACGCAGCAATTTCCCATCTATTGAGTTATACCAGAGCGATGAAAGTCATCCTTCACTTGCA
>JAUXUD010000091.1 GCA_030680835.1 Bacteroidota bacterium | reverse complement strand
TGGATAATTCTGCCGGGCATGGCCCCAATATAGGTTCTTCTGTGACCGCGTATTTCACTTACATCACTGAGGCCGCCCAATGCAACCCTTGCATATTTTCTGCCTATGGCTTTTGCAACCGATTTACCCAGGGATGTTTTCCCAACACCCGGAGGTCCGTACAGGCACAAAATCGGGCTTTTCATATCATTCTTTAACTTAAGAACCGCAAGGTATTCAAGGATGCGTTGTTTCACTTTTTCAAGGCCGAAATGGTCATCGTTTAATATTTTTTCTGCGCGTTTCAAATCAAAATTATCCTTGCTGTTATCGTTCCAGGGTAAGTCAAGTAAGAGCTGCAAATAATTTAGCTGGATGCCATAATCAGGAGCCATGGGATTGGTTCTTCGCAGGCGTTCCACTTCTTTTTTAAAGGCTTCATTAATATTCGAATTCCATTTTTTCTTTTTAGCAAGTTCAAGCAAACCTTCTACGTCCCTTTCAGGTGAATCTCCGCCCAATTCTTCCTGTATTGCTTTTATTTGTTGTTGTAAAAAGAAATCCCTTTGCTGTTTATCAAGGTCACCTCGTACTTTACTTTCTATTTGTGCTTTTAGTTCTGTAAACTGAAAATCTTTCTTCAACGCTTCCAATACTTTATGAGCACGCATTTTATAATGCACCTCCTCTAAAATAGCCTGCTTTACAGTTAACTCTGCATTCAGGTTTGAAGCAACAAAATTTACAAGAAACGTAGGACTTTTGATGTTTTTAATGGCAACAGCAGCTTCACTCGGCATATGGGGCGACATGCTGATAATTTTTTGTGCAACGTCCTTGATGGATTCGGCAAGTGCCCGGGCCTCTTCATCTTCAATGAGGTCTCCTTCCGGAACCGGAGAGATACTGCTTTTAATATAAGGTTCGGTTTGCTGAACCTCGTTTAACGCAAACCTGCGTTTACCCTGAATTACAGCCATTGTGCTGCCATCGGGCATTTTGATCATTCTTAAAATAACTGCAACCGTACCAATTTTATATAAATCATCAAAACCGGGTTCTTCTGTTTCTGAAGAAATCTGGGCAACAACGCCCACCAATTTGTCTGTTTTTTTATATGCTTCTTTGAGTAATTGGATTGATTTATCTCTGGCAACTGTAATGGGGATTACAACTCCTGGAAAAAGTACAGTATTGCGAAGTGGTAATATTGGCAGAGATTCGGGCAAATCTTCTTTATTCATTACTTCTTCTTCTTCCTGGCTAAGCAGGGAAATAAAGTCTGAACTTTCTCCGTCGTCACTTATTACATTGCTCAATATCAGACTATCACGATCTTTTTTCATATTTTTTAAAACTAATTTACCCAGAAGCTAACTTTAAACACAATACCCGTGCCAAGCATTAAAAGTTCAAACCCGCGTATCTGTCTATTAAAATTGCAGCAGCTATTGCGGCATTTAAGCTCTCGGCAGAACCTTTCCGGGGGATACAAATATTTTGTTGAATCAATGGTTTCAGTTCTGTTCCAATTCCAATTCCTTCATTACCAATAACCAAAACGGCATTTTCAGGAAAAGTATATTCATGAACAGATGTACCTTCAACGCTTGCAGCCAACACAGGTTGCTCAATTTTATTCAGCCAAATTGACAAATCGCCATAAAATAATTTAACTCTGCTGATTGAACCCATTGTTGATTGAACCACTTTTGGGTTAAAGCAATCTACGGTTTCTTTTGAACACAAAATGTTGTTTAAACCAAACCAATCGGCTACTCGGATTATTGTGCCTAAATTGCCCGGATCCTGTATGGTATCCAAAGCAATAGTTAAACCGCTTAAACGGTTAAAATCCAATTCGTATTCGGGTATTTTACAAAGTGCAATTACTTCTCTTGTGCTTTGTAAATTACTAAGCCGGGTTAATTCTGCATGTTTGAGTAAAGTTATTTCAATATTTTTACCCACAAGTTTTTCGTTTAGGTTTAGCCAGTTTTCATTGGCAAATATCCTTGTTACGCTTATTTTTGAATGCAAAATCTCAATAACCAATTTGTTTCCTTCAGCAACAAATAGCTTATTTGCATAACGTTCCTTTTTTTCGTTTAGTGATTTTACAAATTTAATGTCGGCTTTTGTTAACATAAGGATTCTCTTTTTACTTGCATTATCGGGCATTATAATGCAGTCGTGCAATTTAAAGAAAGAAGCCCGAAAAGAAGGCATGTATTTGTATAAAAATAAAATTAAGATTAGTGAAAAAAAGGAAAGTCGCCAATATTCATCCGGATTAAGTGCTTACATAAAGCAAAACCCCAACAAGCGTTTTATTGGAACTTTCAGGCTGGGTTTACTTGTTTATAAATTAGGTTCGAACAAAAAAGATAACCGCCTGAGCCGTACTTTAAGAAATTTAGGGGAGGCTCCGGTAATACTTGACTCTGCACTGATTGAAGCCAGCATTAAAGGCATGCGAACCTATTTAAGAGCCAATGGATATTATTACCCGGATATTTCCTATAAAGTAAAGGGTAAGCCCCATAAGGGAAAAGTTACCTATGATATTGTTTTTAACAGACTATATCATATTTCAGGGGTTTATTTTCATATTGCAGATAAAAAAATGGATTCGTTAGTCCGTAATAAAAAGGATGAAAGTTTTTTAAGAGTGGGAAATCCCTTAAAACTCGAAAACCTTCTGAAAGAACAGAACCGTATCAGTGAATTACTTAGAAATCAGGGATATTTTACAGCTAATAAAGATATTGTTAAATTTGATTTGGATACAAATATTGGAAATTTTTATACTTCGATAGCTATCAATATCAACAATGAATCCAATTTCGAGACTTACAAAATTTACCAGGTAAATCAGGTAATTGTTGAAATAGATAATCCATTGATTCCTGATTCCATTATAATAAAGGATACGATTTACCATCTCCAAAAATTCAGTTATTCGCCCAATTATTTTCCTTTGAATTCGGAAGTTCTGGAACGGTCAATTTTTGTTGAACCCAAAACCATGTTCAGGCAATACAGATCAACAAGCACATTTAACCGGCTCAATGATTTGCAGATTTTTAATACTGTTAATATAAATGCGATACCCATTTATGAGAAAACAGACAGTGCCGCATTAAATTATTTCATAAAGTTAAATCCCTCAAAAAAGTATGATTATACCCTCGAGCCGCAGGCAATTACAACCGACCAGGCCAATTTAATTGGGTCATCCTACAGAAATTATGGTATTGCGGTTCAGCTAACATTAATTGATAAGAATATATTTCACAATGCCGAAATTTTTCAATTGAGAAACCGAATCTCAACAGAGGCGCAAAGGGGTAAGGACATTCCAAAATCTCCTTTTTTTAATAGTTTTGAAAACAGTTTAAGTGCAAATTTAACTTTTCCAAAGCTTGTTTTTTTTAACAGAATTGACCGGTATTTGTATCAATATACAAACCGGAGTATCATTTCGGCTTCTTTTATTTATGAGAAAAATGCCGATTGGATCAGAAATGTTTATACTGCAGGATTTGGGTATCAATTCAATAAAAAAAGAGTGAGACATAACTTTTCACCCATGGAGATTAGTTATATCAGAACCAATTTTAACAATGAAAAATTGAAGATTCAAAGCCAGGGAGATCCATATCTTCAAAGTGTTTTCAATAACAACCTGATAACAAGCATCCGTTATGGATTTATGTTTAACAACCAAACTGAACTCAAAAGAAAGGATTTCGTGTATTTCAGATGGGAACTGGAAACTGCAGGCAATATGTTGAATTTGATATATAAGGCTTTGAAAATTGAAAAAAACGACAGTGGTTACCGTACCTTTCTGGGCGTACAGTATTTTCAATACCACAAAACATATATTGATTTAAGGTTCAATAAATACCTGGATGATAACAACAGGCTGGCAACAAGAATTGCAGCTGGACTTGCTGTACCGGTAGGAAATTCGCCTGATTATGTACCTTTTGATAAAAGATTTTTTACAGGAGGGGCAAATAGTTTGCGGGCTTTTATACCCAGGTCAATTGGCCCGGGTTCTTATAATCAATCCGGACAATTAGACCGGAGCGGAGATGTAAAACTAGAAGCAAACATAGAGCTCCGGTTTAATTTATTTAACCATTTTTTAGAGGGTGCCGTTTTTGTTGATGCAGGTAATATATGGAGAATAAAAAAAGATGGAAGATCGGAAGCAGCCTTTATGTTTAATACATTTTATAAGCAATTGGGAATAGGAACCGGCTTCGGGTTGCGGTTAAATCTCGAATTTTTAATTTTCAGAGTCGACGCGTCTTTTCCAATATCTGATCCACGCAAACCTATTGGAGAACGATATGTTTTAAATGAGTACAAAAATCCCGGACTGCTTTTGGATAAAACCATTTTTAATTTTGGCGTGGGTTATCCTTTTTAATCGTAGTTAATCTCTTATCAGGGTAATGGTTCCATGAACTTCCTTTAAAGTGTTCAAATTGGCCATTCGGTATTTAAAAACAAAAAAATACACTCCTTCAGGATACTCGAAACCGAGGCTGTTTTTGCCATTCCAATTTTTGCCGTCATTTCCAATTCCATCTGCATTTCCTCTAAAAACAACATCACCCCATCGGTTATATATTACCAAATTGTAAAAATTATGCCCTATTATATCAATATCATAGGCATCATTTACATGGTCGCCATTTGGTGTAAATACATTAGGAATAATCAGGCGCATTTCAGTAGGCAGTGTTCTCTTACAAATTGAGTCGTAACAATCCTGGGCATTAAATGATTTTAAACAAACTAAAAACGTACCGGTATCACCCACATAACTATGGGTAGGATTTTCAAGTACGGAACGATTATTTGATCCTGAACGCGGGTGTCCAAAATCCCATTCATACCGGGTTGCATTGGTTGACAGGTTAACGAATTTTAATAATGGATTTTCGGAATCATCAATATTAAAATCGGCCGTAACGCTCGAAACGATTATATCCTTTACCGTTGTATCGATACATATTCCATTTGACGTTTGGGGGTATAATTTTACACGATAGCTACCCGGAAAATTGTATACATATTTATACGTTGTATCCGGCCACAATTTTTGAACTTTAGGCAGTGTATCAAACACCCAGTTAAAGGCCGGAATCAGAGTGGTACTATGTGCAGTTAAAATAAATTCTTCGTGAATACATACAGAGTCAGGTCCAAGTATATCAGCGTGCAGTGGATCAATAACACGTACCCGCCTAATGGGAGCATTAACATTTATGGAATCGGGGAAAACAGCTTTGCAACTTTTCATTTGTCCGGTTAAGGGGTTATATAATGTGTCTTCCCCTACCATGTAAATATTGTAAATGCCCCCTTTGGTATAGATAAAAGTTACATTGGTATCTTTCATCGTATTGGCTTGTGTATTTTTTTGATCTCTGAAAAGCCAAATCCAATTAATTAGCTGATAACCGGTAGTATTTTTTAATGTTACAGAAAAGGGAGCGCAACCTACCGTGTCGGTGATAATATCAAAAGATGGTTTTGGTCCGTCAATAAAAATAGGGATGGTGGCTGAATCCTTGCATCCGTTTGCTGTTTCAACGTATAATTTTACAGGGAAATTCCCATTGGATGTATAATCGTGTAATGGGTTTTTTAAATAGCTTGATATTTTATTGTCACCGAACGACCATATAAATAATTTCATGGAGTCGTATGGGCTTTGACCATATTTTGATGAAGAGTCAATATACTTCGACAGGTTTACAAATGACAATATCTGAGGTGCGCATAAGTATCTCGGGCTCATGGGCATGATTGCCGCTTTTACATCAACCACTTTAATAAGTCTTGGGTAAACGAGTGTATCCCTGCAACCCGAACTGTCAATGGCAATCATGCGAATCTGGTAATTACCTGTTTTGGTGTATTTGTATTTTAGCAAAGGGCCGGTTTTACTAAATCCGGTTCCATCTCCAATATCCCAGTAAATTCTTTCCAAACCTGCATTGGCCCTTGCAGTATCACGCCAATAAGGGACCGTTGAAAAAAAATAGTTTATTCCGTCTGTGAGCGTCATTGTGTCACTTAAACACAGCGTTTCCTTACTCACCTGAAATGAAGACATAAATCCGAAATATAAAGCAGTAGTATAAACCCGGTCGCAATCTCTTGTATTGGTTAACTGCACAATAAACCTTTTGATGCCGGGCTTGTTAAAAGTAATATACTGGCTGGAAATAACCGAATCTGTTGGGCCGAAATACTTTATAATATTATATTCATTATTGATATTAAATATTGC
>JAUXUD010000079.1 GCA_030680835.1 Bacteroidota bacterium | reverse complement strand
ATAGGAGGGGTGCTTACCTTTAAAAACAGTGGTTTGGATGCCGCTATTGCCGGTATAGATTTAAAGCATATGGTACTTGAAACCGATTCGCCCTATCTGGCTCCCATCCCATTCAGAGGCAAGCGAAATGAAAGTTTTTATTTACTTGAAATTGCAAAAAAATTAGCGGAACTAAAACAAGTGGGGTTGCAACAAGTAGCAACGATTACCACAACAAATGCGCACAAGGTTTTCGGAATTTAATATCAGTTCGACACGATTCCCGCCTAATTCAGCTCATACCTCATACCTCATATTTCATCATTCCTTCACCCATTTTTTCACTATTTTTTTATCTGAATTTTCAATGATAATCAAATATACCGCCGGAGGCAAATCCCCGGTTTGAATTTTTGTTTCAAGATCAAATGTTTGTATGCTGTTTAACAATTGCCCCTGAATATTAAATATTGAAATTTGTTTTTGGTCTGAACTCAAATCGTTGATGGAAACAGTAAGTTGCTCTGAACCGGGATTAGGATATATATTAACCTGTCGGGCGAATTCAGATTCCTCAACAGCCAGTGGTGAACCGGCCATAAAATTAAATCGCAAACTGCTGCCAAAATCACCGGCAAAGGTCCGTAAAACACTATAAGGTGAAGGACGTGTGATGCGGAACACTCCTGTTCCTACAGAAGCGCTGTTTGCCCACCAACTGATGCCATCATTCGCTTCATCGCTAAATACGAGGTTGTAACAACCATAGCCCAAAACCAGTGTATCACGGTACCAGGTTTGTGGCAATGAGTAGCTCCTGCTGATAATTACCTTTCCTTCGGTATTCACGATTTTCAGCTTGTTTTCTTCTGGCTTTTTATTGGTATAGGTTTCAACAACAATGCTTAATGGGAATTGAACCGGTAAATTAAACAATGTGCTTCTTGAATTGTTAAAAGAAACTTCATCAGTTTTGCCATTTACTGAGGTAATACTTAGCCTAAAAACGGCATTTGTTTTGGCACCCTGCCAGTTTACATAAGGCATGGTTATGGTAGCCAGTTCACTAAAACCGAGTTTGCCATACCAGGTATAAGTTACCGGTGTGCTGTTTTCAATGGTATAGGTAAATAAAATATTTCTGATGGTATCAGTTCCCATATTACGCACCTTAAAAATGGCATTATTACAACTTGGATTCTGGCGTGTATATGCAAGTCCGTTATTGGGAGAAATAATCTCTTCCAATGCAGCATCTGTTGTATAAACAATATTTTTATAAGATACCAGTTGTGAACTTAAAGTATAAGAAGTGGAGCTTGGATTCACGGCAGTATAATCTTCAAAATCGATATCCATGTTGAAATTATTTTTGCCTGAGCGGTATTTATTTAATTCAATTTCGTAGGCAGGCACATAAGCACCGGGACACCAGTTTGAACGATTGTAAATCCAGGTTCCGGTTTGCGGATACAAGGCATTTTCCCCACACTGGTCATTCCATATTTTTTGTGAATAAACGGTATTGTTATCCAGTTTTACATAATAAAATTTCGGACAAAATTCCGCACAGTTTTCTCCCTGATCACTTCCATGTCCGGTTGGGGTAAACCTAAGTTTAAAACTTGTTGCGTTGCTGTCGAGCAAAATATTTTTCGCGACAATTAAATTATTAATTGGGTTTGTGGCGCTTCCAAAAGTATAACTGGCATTCCACAAATTTTCTATCTTATAGGCTTCACGTGCAGGAGTTCCTTCAATAAAAATAAAATCCAGGGTTACTGTAAATCCATCTGAATAGCCGCTGTAGAAAGAACGGATTTCAGCACTATCATGCAGGATCGAGGAGAAGTCGGTAATATCTGCCCAGTACACATAGTTCCATTTATCATCCTTATCACTTGCATAAGGTGTAATGATACGCATGAGTTCAAAAGGATCTATCACTTCAAAAACACTGTAATAAGGTGTTTTAATCAATCTGAATGTTGTATCGGGCTGAACCCACACACTGTCTGTTTTTTTGCCTGTAGTATCAAATGCGTACGTGAAATAAGCAGCCTTATAAACCGAAAGGGTATCGGTGGGAAGCAAGGGTTTTAACGGGTCCAAAAACTGAATAATTTTGATAACCGGATTTGTTATTGTATCCGTAAGTCGGGTAACAGAATTAAATTGATAGGTATAGGTTGGTTGGTATTTAAATTGAAACGAATCCTTCTGAGCACCATTCACAGTGAATGATGGCGCCTGCTTTAAAGTAGAATCAAGTTTACCGGTTCTTTTGCGCAAAATAATCTGATTGGTATAATCCCATCCACTGCATTTTTGTCCGGTGGGACAGCTTAGAGTATATTTTAACCAAATACGTTCAAATTTTTTAGCGGTTGTAGGGAATATAGCCCAACGGTCGAAATTACCATAGTAATTCATGTGAACACGGTTATGACTTCTAATGGTTAATGTATCTCCCGGTATAGCAAAAATAATTTTTGAACCTAAAACCAAAATGAAAAGAAAAAAATAGTGCCTCATTGTTTTATTTTATATGCTGCAAATAAAAGACAGTTTTGATGTTTTAACGCATATTTAATTTGAAATACTTGCAATTCCCCTTGCATATTGGGATAAATTGTTAATATTGAATTTTAAAAATAGCCCATTGAAGAAAAAAGTAATTTTTTTTTACCTTTTCATTTGCCTGAACATTTCAGTGTTGTTTGCACAAAATTCATTAAGTGTAAGGGGTTTTGTGAAAGATATAAAATCAGGAGAACCTCTGGTTGGAGCGATTGTTGGAATTAAGGGAACCACCCAGGGTGCACCTGTGGATTATGAAGGGGCTTTTCTTTTGAAAACCAAATTACCATTGCCATTAACCTTGGTTGTTTCTTATATCGGATATCAAACAAAAGAAATTACAATCAAAGAATTTTCGAAACCCATTGAAATCAGACTTGCAGAAAATGCAAAGATTTTAAAAGAGATAAGTGTTAAAGACTCGAGAATAACTGCAAAACAAAAACAGGCTCCACTCACAATTGAAACAATGGATGCCATAGCAATCAAGGAAACACCGGCTGCAAATTTTTATGAAGGATTGGCACATTTAAAGGGTGTTGATTTAACCAGTGCGAGTATTGGTTTCAAAATAATTAATACGCGTGGGTTCAACAGTACCTCACCGGTAAGAAGCTTGCAATTAATTGATGGGGTAGACAATCAGGCACCGGGTTTAAATTTCTCTCTGGGTAATTTTTTAGGTTCATCAGAGCTGGATGTACAAAAAGTGGATTTAATCGTTGGTGCAAGCGGTGCTTATTATGGTCCCAATGCGTTTAACGGAGTAATCAATATGTTATGCAAAAGTCCGTTTTTATATCCCGGGCTCAGTGTACAGTTAAGGCTTGGTGAAAGACGATTAACAGAAACCGCCATCCGCTATGCCGAAGTTTTCAAAAATAAAAAAGGGGAAGAAAAATTAGCTTACAAGTTAAATATTTTTACCATGAGTGCCTATGATTGGGAAGCAACCAATTATTCAACCACCATTCAATCGCCGGTACCTGAAAATAATCCGGGTGGTTATGATGCGGTAAATATTTATGGAGATGAATTTTCGAGTGCAAGTTACAGACAAACCGGCCTTACTTATTTGGGATATGGAACGGCTTTAAGAACGGGATATAAAGAGATAAACCTGGTTGATTATAATACACGGAATCTGAAGATGAATGCAGCCGTGCATTATAAATTTAGCAAGAATAATGAGTTGATTGTATGTACCAATTTTGGGAATGGCACAACGGTATATCAAGGGGATAACCGTTTTAGTTTAAAGGATATTTTATTTTTTCAGAATCGTATCGAAATCCGGAAAGAAGGAAAATATTTTATAAGGGCTTATAATACCAGTGAGGATGCGGGAAAAAGTTTTGATGCCTATGCTACTGCCTTATTATTGCAGGATTATGCCAAGTCGGAAAATAGCCCTACAGTGCATATAAATAATTGGGCAAAGGATTATGCCGAAAACTGGAATGCACTAATTTATAACAAAATTCAGGTAATCAGACCTCCCATTTATTCGGCACCTCCCGGAATGATTTATGAGGATTATGCAAACTATTATCTGAATCGTTACTATCATGATTCATTGGTGAAATACCACAAATTGGTTAGGGAAATTACCGATTCCAAGCCTTCTCTTCAAACTGGCGGTTTGCCTCGTTTTGAACCGGGAACTGAGCGTTATGATTCTGCCTATAAAAGCATTATATCCTTAACCAACAGGAATGGGGGTTCCAGGTTTTTTGATAAATCGGCATTATACCATGTGGCCGGTGAATACCAATTAGAAATTAAAAGCATTGAAATAAAAGTGGGGGGAAATTTCAGACTTTATGCACCCTACTCAAAAGGAACCATTTTTTTAGACACTGCCGACAAGCAAAGAATTTATAATCGTGAAGCAGGTGCATATCTGGGATTGGAAAAGAAAATTATAGACAATAAAATGAAGCTGAGTTTTACCAACCGCATCGATAAAAACGAAAATTTTCAATTGCTTTGGTCGCCGGCAGCTTCAGTAGTTTATGTTCATGATCAGCATGTATTCAGGTTTTCAGCCGCAAGCGCCATTCGCAATCCAACCCTTACCGATCAGTATATTAATTTAAATGTGGGAAGGGCTACCTTGTTGGGAAATTTAAACGGATTTGATAGTCTGGTAACCATAGAAAGTTTGCTTGATGCCTTTAACAATGGGAAACAAAAATTATCCTATTTTAATGTGGCACCCATTAAACCAGAAAAAGTAAAAACTGTGGAAATTGGTTACAGGGGAAATCTGGGCGAAAAGTTTTTTGTGGATGTCAGTTATTATTTTAGCTGGTATCAGGATTTTATCGGCTATAAAATAGGTGCAAAAGTAGATTGGGATGGTGTATTTCCAAATACCATTAAAGTATACCGGGTTTCTGCCAATGCAATAGATATTGTAACTACTCAGGGTTTTAGTATTGGGTTGAATTATTTTTATACAAAGTCTTTAAGCTTTTCCGGTAATTATTCATGGAATAAGTTGGATCTGAAAGGTCTTTCGAAAGCATATGTCCCTGGTTCTGTAAATTCGCTTGATCCATTAATACCAGCCTATAATACACCTGAACACAAATACAATCTAGGTTTAAGTGGCCGTGATATCAATACCAAAATAGGATCATTTAAAGTTTTTAACTGGGGCTATGGAATTAATTGGAAATGGCAAACAGGGTTTAAATATGAAGGCTCTCCCCAATTTACCGGTGATGTGCCTGCCTACGGAATGCTGGATGCACAGGTAAATAAAAGTTTTATTGAAGATAAATTAACGGTAAAAATAGGAGCCAACAATGTCCTGAATAATAAGGTAATTCAGGTTTTTGGCGGTCCCCTGATCGGACGAATGGCATATGTATCACTCTTGTTTGATTTTGGAAATTAGATTAAAATTTTTTAATGTCATTGGAATTCGATAATATTTGTATTATTTAGCTCAAAGAATAACATATTGAAATCAACCAAATAAAATAAAAACAATGAAAAAAAACCTACAAAAAGTACTGGCGTTGTTAGCATTCGGTATGCTATCATTCCATGGATTTGCGCAAACCCGTTACATGCATAAGGTATTTGCCGATGTAACTGTTACTTCAAACATTGAGTATGATTCAAACAGTGCGGTAAACTTGCTTTATGGGGCACCCGGATTACCACCATCATTGAATGGCAGCCCGCTTTGGTTCCCTAAATTAATGTGCGATATTTATCAGCCTGCATCCGATGTGCAACTTAAAAGACCACTTATTATTTTGGCGAGCACTGGAAGTTTTTTGCCACCGGTAATTAACAAACAACCTACCGGATCAAGAAAAGACAGCAGTATTGTTCAAATTGCAACAGAATTCGCAATGAGAGGTTATGTTGTTGCAGTAATTGATTACCGTGGAGGCTGGAATCCGGCTACAACCATACAGGAACAGGCAAGAATGCAATTAATTCAGGCAGCATACCGGGGAATGCAGGATGCACGCAATGCAGTTCGTTTTTTTAGAACCAACGCGGCTACGTACAAAATTGATACCTCAAAAATTGTTGTGGGTGGACAAGGAACCGGTGGATACATTTCATTAGGAGTTGGCACTGTTTCAAGAAGGGCCGATATCGAATCAAATCCTAAATTTTTGAAAGCCAATGCAACTCCAATGGTAAGTGTTGATACCCTGGGAGACTGGACCGGGGCAGGTGGCATTTTCCCTTATGTTTATTCTGCAGATGCTTCTGTTGCATCAAATGTTCATATGGTTTTCAATATCGGTGGTGCCATGGGCGATACAGCCTGGATGAAGCCAACCAGTTTACCTGTTATTGGATTGCATTGCAGAAAAGATCCGTTTGCTCCGTTTAATACGGGTAATGTAATTGTACCTACAACAGGTATTACAGTTATACCAAATGCTTCGGGTGCAGGTGATGTGATTCCTAAAGCAAATGCAATGGGACTTAATACCAAAATGATGATGATGATGCCTGCCGGAGTTGATATTGGAATCAGCACCAGGGCATATATGTTGACTAAAATGACTGATAATTTATATCCGTTCGAAACCAGCTTCCCTTTTGAAGGAGCTCCATGGGAATGGTGGGACAGAACAGCAGTACAGGCAATCACTTCGGTAAGCTACCGTGGTATTCCATTACCGGCCAACGGACGTGAAGCAGATTCATTGTCGATGTTAACCAATCCATTTATGTCGGCCACTCGTGGTAAAGCATATTGTGATACCATTGTACGCTACCTTGCTCCGCGTATCGCCTTACAGTTTGGTTTAGCTTCCGATGTTGAGTTAAGCAGCTTTAATCTGGCATCTCCATCAATGAATGCAAACATTGATATTTATAATGATTCAACAAAAAAGGTTACTTTCAGATGGACCAAGTCAACCATGGTGGGTGCTGGTGTTGTTGGATATGTTTGGGCCTTGGATACTGTTGGAAATTGGTTCATGCCTGTTAAACAAACTGTTGTTGGAACTGCAGATAGTTTGATGGTATTGCAAAGCGAACTTTTTGCAACATTAACTGCATTGGGTGTGGCCGTGAATGGAACAAAAACATTGAAATGGGAAGTGATTGCCAATAATAACATTTTCGCACGTGGCGCAATTGCCGGTTCGATAAATTTAACCAAAAAGCAACCCGTTGGCTTGAATGAAGCCGTATTAAATGATTTCATTTCAGTGTATCCAAATCCTGCTACTTCAAATATTAAGGTTAGTTTGGATGAAAGTAAATCTCCAATAAGCCAGATCAGCGTAATGGATATTGCAGGCAGGAATGTTATTTCTCTTGATAACCTGAATACCCACAATCAAACTGTTTCATTATCAGGTTTGAGCACAGGTATGTATTTTATCAATGTAACTACCGCTAATGGTTCAACCGGAACCAAGCGCTTTTTGGTTCAATAATTATTGAATGTATGGCAGAAATGCCTCATATAAAAAATGGCTGTCTTTATTAAGGCAGCCATTTTTATGTCAAGCTATCTTATTAAATGAATTTTAATCTTTTAAAACTGTCATCATATTTAAAACTGCGAGAAAGGATAAAAATTTATTACTGAAATAAAAAATACAAACGATCAACAATATATATTTGTTTGAGAATTATTTTTTTTCACAATTTAAAAAGGAACCTTCATTTGAAAAAAAATCAAATACGTCTGTTAACAATAATTGTATTCAATTTACAATTGGGTTCATCCTTTGCCCAAACAAGGTATATTGATGAGGTTTTTAATTACGTGCAAAAAACATCCAACATTGAGTATGATTCAAACGTATCTGTTAATCTTTTTTATGGTATGGGATCATTACCACCGGCATTAACAACCCAATTTTATACAGCTAAACTTTTATGTGATTTTTATGAACCGGTTCAGGATGTAATCGTTGCAAAAAGACCCTTAATTATTTTGGTTCATACAGGTAGCTTTTTGCCAATAATTTTAAACAAGCAACCCACCGGTTCAAAAAATGACAGTAGCATTGTTACGCTTGCCAATAGTTTTGCCAGAAGGGGTTATGTGGTTGCAGCCATTGATTGCCGTTTAGGATGGAATCCGGCTACAACGGTTCAGAAATTTGCTGACCAACAAATGTTGCAGGCTTTATTGCGGGGAATGCAGGATGTGAGAAATGCGGTTAGATATTTTCGATCCCATGCCAATACCTATCGGGTTGATACTTCTAAAATTATTGTTGGCGGTCAGGGTACAGGCGGATATGTTGCGCTGGCAATTGGAACATTAAGTAAGCGGGCAGATTTTGAAACGAATCCAAAGTTTTTGAAAGGGGATTCCACACCAATGGTAAACATAGATACTTTAGGCGACTGGAACGGCTTAGGTGGACTGGTACCTTATGTTTATAGTGGTGATCCATCCCTTTCCTCAGATGTACATATGGTATTTAATTCCGGAGGCGCCCTGTTAGATACGGCCTGGATGAAGTCAGTTGGTTTACCTGTTGTTTCACTGCAATGTGTAAATGATCCTTTCGCACCTTTTCATACCGGCATTATTGATCCCAATTTGGGCATTTCTTTATTTTCAAGTGCATCGGGTGCCGGTGATGTTATTCCCAAAGCAAATAAAATGGGGATCAACAATAAAATAAATTCATTGAGGTATCTTGATCCATATAGTTATCGTGCATTAGAGGTAACGCCAGCCCAAAATAATATTTTTGGTTTTCAAACTTCGTTTCCATTTGAAAGTGCTCCCTGGGAATACTGGGACAGACCTACGGTGCAAGCTGTTACTTCTGTTTTGTACCGCACAGTTTCAGTGCCCGCCAATGGACGTGAAGCGGATTCCCTTTCGATGTTAACCAATCCTTTTATGAGTGATACCCGTGGAAAAAAGTATTGTGATACCCTGGTTAAATTTGTTGCACCGCGAATTGCCGTTCAATTTGATTTAACAGGCGATGTTACCTTAAATTCATTTAACTTATTATCACCTTTATCCGGATCAAACATTACAGTGCGTGATACTATTTTACCTGTTGTTTTAAAATGGCAGCACTCAAATGTTCCTCAGGCAGCCCCTGCTGCCACTCAGTATTATTGGATGGTTGATATAGACACCGGTGATTTTACCAGCCCATTAAATATTGTACCTGCAGGGGATAATGATTCTTTGGTTTTATCAGAGAAAGAAATTTTTGACGGACTCACAGATTTAGGAGTGGGTGTTGGTCAGACTACTACTTTAAAGTGGACGGTCTCGGCCGAAAATGATTATTTTGGAAGATATTCAAATACGCCATTTTATATAAATGTTACCAAAGCAGGTCCGCTTAGTGGGATTCAGGAATTTGATTTAAGCTCTTTTCTCTCTATTATACCAAACCCTGCTTTGACACATATCAGGGTAATTTTAAACTCCGGTAAAGAGGCCATTAATGAGCTGCTTATAATGGATATAACCGGGAGGACTGTTGCGGCTTTTGAGGAACTAAATACTTTTAACCAAACTGTTTCAGTTTCGGGTTTAGGTTCAGGAATTTATTTTGTGAATGTGAAAGCTACCAACGGTGCAACAGCAACAAAACGCTTTATTATACAATTATAGAGACGCAATTAATCTACTCTATGATTTATATTTAGGATTTCAATTTTTAAACTAAAATTATGGAATGGAACAACACACAAAACAAATTGCAGAAAACCTTTGTGTTCAAAGATTTTCAGTCAGCTATGGCATGGATGCTAAAGGCCAGCTATGTTATTGAAAAATTAAATCATCACCCCGAGTGGACTAATATTTACAACAAAGTGCATGTGAGTTTGAGCACGCATGATGCTGGAAATACGGTAACCAAAAAAGATCATGAATTAGCCGCCGCATTAGATGTCGTGTGAGTAGAGTCGCGATTAATCACCGGTAAAGACGCGATTAATCGCGTCTCCATTATAAATGGATACATTCCCCATAAGCCTGGGCGGCAGCTTCCATAATGGCTTCGCTCATGGTTGGATGCGGGTGAACCGATTTAATAATTTCCATTCCGGTGGTTTCCAGTTTGCGGGCAACCACTACTTCGGCAATCATTTCGGTAACGTTTGAACCTACCATATGTGCGCCTAAAAACTCACCGTATTTGGCATCAAAAATGAGTTTTACAAAACCTTCTTTTGCACCGGCAGCACTTGCTTTTCCACTGGCACTGAATGGGAATTTCCCAACTTTAATTTCATAACCTGCTTCTTTGGCTGCTTTCTCGGTAAAGCCAACCGAAGCCACTTCAGGCGAACAATAGGTGCAACCCGGAATATTATTATAGTTTAAAGGTTCAGGATGGTGACCTGCAATTTTTTCAACACAGATAATTCCTTCAGCACTCGCCACATGCGCCAGCGCAGGTCCTTTTACAATATCGCCGATTGCATATACACCCTTAATATTAGTGGCATAAAAATCATCAACCAATACCTTGCCTTTGTCTGTTTTTACGCCTGTTGCTTCCAGACCCAAATTTTCAATATTGGTTTGAATACCTACTGCCGATAAAACAATTTCAGCTTCGAGGTCTTTAATTCCCTCTGTTGTTTTAACTTTTATTTTGCAAAGAGCACCCGATGTATCCACACTTTCAACAGAAGCATTGGTCATCATTTCAATGCCTGATTTTTTAAACGATTTGGCAACTTCCTTACTTACCTCTTCATCTTCAATAGGGAGTATGTTTGGCAAATATTCAACAAGGGTAACCTTTGTTCCCATGGTATGATAGAAATAGGCAAATTCGCTGCCAATGGCACCACTGCCCATCACCACCATGCTTTTGGGAAGGGTTGGTAAAACCATGGCTTCGCGATAACCGATAACTTTTACTCCATCAATTTTTATATTAGGCAGTTCACGGCTGCGAGCTCCTGTGGCCAGAATAATATGTTTGGCTTCATGGGTTCCTTTTCCGCCTGCTGCATCAGTAACTTCTATCTTGCCTGAACCGATTAATTTACCCTGCCCGTGTATCACATCAATTTTGTTTTTCTTCATCAAAAAAGCAATCCCTTTACTCATGCCATTAGCTACATCCCTGCTTCGTTTAACTACCGCAGTAAAATCACTGTCGGCAGAACTTACATTGATGCCATATTCTTTTGCATGCTTGATGTATTCAAATACCTGAGCCGATTTAAGCAAAGCTTTTGTAGGGATACAACCCCAGTTTAAGCAAACGCCACCCAGTTCCGATTTTTCAACCACAGCTGTTTTAAGTCCCAACTGACTGGCACGAATGGCAGCCACATAACCTCCGGGCCCGCTGCCTATAACAATTACATCGTATTGCATGTTTTTTCTGATTTATTATTCAGGGCGCAAAATAGCGGATTTTTTGGAAAATTCCGCTCCTCCTTCCTGCATTCTTTCAACTGTGAAATACATAAATTAAGTTTAAATTTGAATATTGAAAACCCGGAATGTTTTTTAAGCACTTGCTTGTTTTTATAATGGTTGTACTCCTGTTTGCGTACAGGGTTACTGCAACCCATGTGGTGGGCGGCGACATTACATACAGGCATATTGTAAACGACAGTTTTGAAATAACCCTGATCCTGTATATTGATTGCATCAACGGCAATCCGCAGGCAATTGCACAGGATGCCAATGCGATGATCGGGGTGTTTGATACCACAGGAAATTTGTTGAAAACTTTACTGGTGAACCGAAGCTTACCCATTCGTATTAACTCTGTAAACTATAATTGTGTTCAACCTCCGTCTAATGCCTGCGTTGATAAATATACATATACATATTATACCAGCCTGCCTCAGATTCCGGGAGGAATCATACTCGCATTTCAGCGTTGCTGCCGCAATAACAGCATCACCAATATTATAAATCCCAATGCAACCGGTGCTACTTACTGGACCCGTATCCGGGATACAGCTCAAACGAATGGTTACAATTCTTCGCCGGTGTTTTATACATTGCCCCCTAATTTTTTATGCAACAATTCCGCTTTTGTTTTTAATCATGCTGCAACAGATCCGGATGGGGATTCATTAAGCTATGAATTATACACCCCATATATGGGAGCAGATCAGTCAAATCCATTACCCAGGCCTCCTGCAACCCCACCGTATTATGGAGTAGTTTGGGCATCGCCATTTGATGTTAATAATATGATGAAAGGATTGCCTGAACTTAAAATAGATTCTATTAGTGGTGTAATAACAATGATACCAAAAATCGTGGGTCAGTTTGTGGTGGGGATAGGCGTAAAAGAATTCAGAAAAGGCCTGCTGATTGGATTTACCCGAAGGGATTTTCAGTTTAACGTGCTTGCATGTCAGTTTAATATTGTGAGTTCCTTTACAAAAGATCTCAAGGTATGTAACGATACGGTTGCATTCATCAACAACAGTGTTGGAGCAGATTCCTATTTATGGGACTTTGGAGATTCAACAAGCAGTATAGATACCAGCACACTTAAAGAACCCACCTATGTGTATCCGAAGCTTGGAATATACTTTATCAAACTGCTTGTAAAAAAAGGAAACTGCAGCGACAGCGCTACGGCACAGGTAATCATATCCAGAGACACAATCCCTTTTGCCGGCAAGGATACAATAATTTGTATCGGTGCATCCGTATTGCTTGGAACCAATGATACAAATATGTTTAATTACCGTTGGCAGCCTGCATTGTTTTTAAACGACTCATCAATTTCCCGTCCATTGGCAACGCCGCAGTATTCAATAAAATATTATGTTACCCGAACCAATGATATTTGTATAAACACGGATACCGTTTCCATAACAGTAAAAAACCTGCAAGCACATTTTTCGGGCAATACATTGGTTAATTGCAGGGAGGCACATATCGTCATTGATTCAGTTACCACATTTCAAGAGATGAAATGGTATCTCAATGATGAGTCTGCAACGCTTGATCAGATAAAAGCAAAGCTTTTGGAAAAAGGGAAAACGTATCTTGTTAAATTGCTGGTGAGCGACGGGCAATGTTTTGATTCGTTGGAAAAATTATTGTCTGCATTTTCAACGGATACCATCAGTTTTATTCCCAATGTATTTACTCCGAACAATGACAAACAAAATGATTGTTACCGGATTGAATATATTCAGTTGGAAAAAGAATGTGCAAACCTGTTAATTTACAACAGGTGGGGAGCACTCATGTATAATTCGGATGAAGATGGAACCTGCTGGGACGGCAACTGGAAAGGTACTCAAGCCACCGAAGGCGTATATTTTTATATACTGAAACACATGGGCAAAGAATATCACGGCACCATCACGTTGATACGATAAATTTTTAGCGGCTTTGTTTTTACAGGTTCATGCTACCGGTTTTTGTATAATTAATATTTCTTTCTTTTAAGTAATTCAAAACAAAATGGAAGCAGGTTTCGTGTTTGCCAATTAATTCGGGAGGGAATATTCCTTTTTCAGTGAATAAATTCTGCAATACCAGGTTGGCAACTGCAGTGGCTGTATAACCTGTGGTTCTGGCCATGGAAGAGGTTTGGGTTTTATGGGAATATTCATCAAATAAATTGTAAACAATTTCAGCACTTTCATTCTTTTCATTTTTCCCTTTAAGGGTAATCCGCATGATGGTTAATTCCTCTTCGAGTTCACCTAATTTCCATTCATCCATTAAAATTTTACTGCTAAATTCCAAGGGGGATATTTCCATTCCTTTTATATTTACTTTTTCATTGTTGAAAAACCCGCTTGCCTTGAGTACTTTTATATATTCTGCATGACCCGGATACCTGAGTGTTTTCTCTTTCCGGTTTTTGATATGTGGCATGGTATAGATAAGCGATCGCAAACCATCTGAATTAAAAGCTTCGAGAACACCTGTCTGATCAAATTCTATATGTTCAATATCTGTTAAGGGATCACGTGTTACTATAATCCCGTTTTCAACAAATCTTGCAGGGCGCGTATATTCTTCAACAACATCAATAGGGGAGAATGGAGCTTTGTAGTTGAAGGGCCATTTTTTTATTTTGGGCAGGCCACCTACCAAACATTCAAAATCGGTTAATTTTAATTTTTCATTATAATATCCGAGTATCATATTTCCCATACCTGGTGCAACGCCGCAATCAACCACAGCAGTTACTCCTTTCGATTTTGCACGATCATCCAACTCAAGTGCATTTTCAGAAAAAAAAGAAATATCCACTACATTTTTTCCGGCATCAATAATATGTTTCAGGGTTTCATAACCCAAAAATCCGGGTACAGCACATACAACCAGGTCAAAGTTTCTGATAGTATCATGAAGTTTGGTTGAATCTCTAACATCCAATTGCAGGATGTTTATCTTACCCTGTTTTGCCTTTGCCTTTTCTAATGGTTTGATATCAAAATCAGATAGAGTTACCTGATGATTTTTTACAAGGTCTATGGCCATTGCACTACCCACCATACCTGCGCCTATAACGATAATATTGCTCATGTTTTGTATGGCCGTGCCAACCAAAAAATCAGACTATTTAAACGCTTTCAACTTCGGCATCCAGTTCAACAGGTTCTGCAACTGCAATGGGTTCTGTAGTTTCTATTTCTTCAATTACAGGCGTTTCAACTTTGGCAATGGGGTTTAACAGTCGTATTTTTAAAAGATAATCTTTACCCATGCTGATTTTATAATCATTGGCTATTAACAGCTCTTTGATTTTTACGTCTTCAACCAATTTTTCATATAAATCGCGGGCAACAGGAATTCCTTTTACATTATTGGAAACTTTGGCTCTTACCATTTCAAGATTGAAAGAGTAGTTTGCAATTTTTCTGCTGCTAAATACATCAAATTCGGTTTTAAAAAGTGCAATTTCACGTTCTCCGTTCAATGCATTTTTCATTTGCAATCCAATAATCCTTAAGTACTTTCCCCATAATGGGTAGTATGCGTTTTTCTCACTCATATTATTTTACTTTTACTTCTGGTTTATCAATTCAAATCTGGGTCTTATTTTTTGCAAGTTTTTTGTAAACTTTATCAAAAACGCCAAAATTACCCTCAACTTTTCATATCAAACAGGTGTAAAACAAGTTTCATTTTGGGGGTTATAATAGAAATTTCAATTGCCTTCTGATATTTCATATTCTTTTAAAAGGCATTTAATATATTGATTATAAGGGCAGTGGGGAATTAGTTGCACTTTTAAGATATGTTAAAACTTACAAGAATAGTCATGCAATATTACGGTTTTTGTTTCAGGAACGGAACGATTTTTTTGAATCTGTGGAATTTACAACATTTTAGTGTTTTTTGCCGTGTGAATGATGTATCGGGTTTTATCTCTTAATTTTGCATGAAGTTTAAACGCTTAGCTTTAATATGCCAATCAACTTTACTGCCATAGATTTTGAAACTGCCCTGGGCAAACGCTGGAGTATTTGTTCAATAGGATTGGTACGCATTGAAAACGGACAGGTAATTAATAAAATCAATCAATTGGTTTGTCCACCGGGGAACGAATACCATCCTAAAAATATTGAAATCCATGGCATTACACCCGAACATACCAAATCGGCACCTACTTTTAACAGGATATGGGACCTCATTAGACCCTATATTGAAGGTCAGGTTGTTGTTGCCCACAATATGAGTTTCGACAGCAGTTGCCTGGAACAAACCCTTAATTATTATCATCTGGCTCAGCCTACCTATCAAAAGCAATGTACACTTAAATTGTTCGGGGGCACACTTAATGCGCTTTGCCACCGCTTTAATATACCCTTAAATCACCATGATGCATTAAGTGATGCCATGGCTTGTGCAAAATTGTACTGGATGTGGAAAGACAGGGAGCTGAACAGGAAA
Source organism: Bacteroidota bacterium (assembly GCA_030680835.1). Classification (GTDB taxonomy): domain Bacteria; phylum Bacteroidota; class Bacteroidia; order UKL13-3; family UKL13-3; genus B1. The sequence continues at coordinate 7,593 of JAUXUD010000079.1, read as the reverse complement.
AGGTAATTACTATGTACAATGTACGATGTACGATATACAATGTACAATGTACGATGTACAATGTACAATGTGTTTGAATGGGTTTTTATTTTGGGATTTTGGGGGGTGTGGGTGAAATAAATTTTCTTAATATATTGTTAAAATCATGTGATTTGGTGTATCAAGGTTAAGATAATTTAATTTGTTAATCCTGTAAAGGCCTTTATAATAAGCAAATGCAAATAAATTATCGATTTTAAAGTGTTAATGTTCAATGTATCACCTACCTTTGAAGCTAATTCTAAATTGGAATTAACTAAACAATTTTTTTATGCCAACTGGTTCAGTAAAATTTTTCAACGAAAGCAAAGGCTTTGGTTTTATCAAGAGTGACGACAATGGAAACGAACTTTTCGTTCACGTTACAGGTACTTTAGACAAAATCCAGGAAAACGACCTTGTTACTTTCGACATTGGTGAGGGCAAAAAAGGTCCTACTGCTATTAACGTAAAGTTAAAAGATTAGTACTTCACTCATCAGGCTTCTTGGCGTTTGATAATGATTTGAAAATACTCTTTATTGCAAAATAAGATAAGCCAGAGCATCAGGCTTACGCTAACGAACAAAAAAAACAGGCTGATTCATTAAATTGGATTGGCCTTTTTTTTTGGATAATCAGCACACAAAGGGCATGGTGCAAATCGCATGCGGCATTAGAAATACAAAGGGCGTGGGGTAATTCATGTCAAATAAATAAGTACAAGGCAAAGACTAATAGAATCAGGCTTTTGTTGAACTTTGTAATTTGTTTGTTTAAAATAAACAGGTCATCATATTTTTTGTTGAACATAAAATAGTGAACCACAAAGAAAAACCACAAACACGAATCTTATTTAGGATAAAGCTATACCCAATAGCCCCACGCCCTCTGCTCTCTGCCCCTTGCTATATATTCTTAAACCTCACCCGATGCGGAGACACATCTCCCATACGTTGTTTTTTATTCTCTTCGTATTCACTGTAATTGCCTTCAAAAAAGTAAACCTGACTATCACCCTCAAACGACAGGATATGCGTTGCGATGCGGTCTATAAACCATCTGTCGTGGGATATTACTACCACACATCCTGCAAAGTTCTCTATGGCTTCTTCCAGTGAACGTAATGTATTTACATCAATATCATTGGTAGGTTCATCCAGTAATAATACATTGCCTCCCTCTTTTAAAGTCATGGCCAGATGCACCCGGTTGCGTTCACCACCGGATAATACACCTACTTTTTTGCTTTGATCGGTTCCACTAAAATTAAATTTAGATATATAGGCCCGGGCATTAATTTGTTTCCCGCCCACCATCATGGTTTCGGTCCCGCCACTAATTACTTCGAATACACTTTTATCTGGCAATAAGTCTTTATGGCTTTGATCCACGTACGAAATCTTTACGGTTTCACCCACTTTAAATTCACCACTATCGGCCTGTTCCAATCCCATTATTAATTTAAACAGGGTTGTTTTACCCACGCCATTCGGACCAATAATGCCAACAATACCTCCTCTTGGCAGCGAGAAATTCAGGTTCTCATACAATAATTTATGTCCGTATTTTTTAGTAACATTTTTTGCTTCAATTACCACATCACCCAATCGTGGTCCGGCAGGAATGAACAATTCGAGCTGTTGTTCCTTGTCTTTTTGTTCTTCATTAACCATGCGGTCGTATGAATTCAAACGGGCCTTTTGTTTGGCCTGCCTTCCTTTAGGTCCCTGGCGCACCCAGTCCAGTTCACGTTCCAGCGCTTTGGCTCTTTTGCTTTCCGATTTTTCTTCAGCCTTTAAGCGGTTTGCTTTTTGCTCGAGCCAGCTGCTGTAATTTCCCTTCCAGGGAATACCTTCTCCACGGTCCAGTTCCAGAATCCAACCGGCTACATTATCCAGGAAATACCTGTCGTGCGTAACTGCAATTACAGTACCCGGAAAGTTTTTTAAATATTGTTCGAGCCAATCAACGCTTTCCGCGTCGAGGTGATTGGTGGGTTCATCCAGTAATAAAATATCTGGCTGACTTAATATCAAACGGCATAATGCAACCCTACGGCGTTCTCCACCTGATAATACATTAACAGGGGTATCGGCTTCGGGGCAACGCAAAGCATCCATAGCTTTTTCAAGTTTTGTGTCGAGTTCCCAGGCATCGAGCTGATCCAAACGCTCCATCACCACTGCCTGCCGGTCGAGGATTTTCATCATTTCATCCCCATCGAGATTCGGGTCAGCCAGTTTGTTGTTAATGGACTCAAACTCATCGAGCATATCGGTGATATGTTTAACCCCTTCCCGCACCGATTCAACAACTGTTTTGGTTTCGTCTAAAACGGGCTCCTGTTCCAGAAAACCGATTTTATAGTTTTTACTGTCAAAAACAACTTCTCCGTTAAAGGCAGTATCAATACCGGCAATAATTCTTAACAAACTTGATTTACCTGAACCATTTAAACCCAGAACCCCTATTTTGGCTCCATAATAAAAGCCAAGATAAATATTTTTAAGTACCTGCTTTTGTGGAGGGTAAGTCTTGCTAACCCCCGCCATTGAAAATATTATTTTTTGATCACTCATTTTGTTTTATTGCTTTTTTAAACAGGTCATACCTCATACCTAATACCTCATACCTCATTTTTCATCAAAATGGAGTGCGAAAATAGCGATTAGAAGATTACATTTGCAGAAATTAACAAAGCATATGAAGTTTTTTATTGATACCGCCAACCTGGCTCAGATTAAAGAAGCCAATGATTTGGGAATATTGGATGGGGTTACCACCAATCCCTCATTAATGGCCAAAGAGGGTATAAAAGGCGATGCAGCCGTAATGCAGCATTATATTGATATCTGCAATATTGTGGATGGAGATGTAAGTGCAGAAGTAATCAGTACCGATTATGCGGGCATGATTGCCGAAGGTGAAAAACTTGCAGCCTTACATGAAAACATTGTGGTTAAAATCCCCATGATAAAGGATGGAGTAAAAGCCATAAAATATTTAACATCAAAAGGGATTAAAACCAACTGCACCCTGGTATTCGGACCCGGACAAGCTATATTAGCCGCCAAGGCAGGAGCTACTTATATCTCTCCGTTTGTAGGTCGTTTGGATGATATCAGTTATGACGGAATGGAATTAATTGCACAAATAGCACAGATATTTGCCGTACAGGGATATCAAACACAAATATTAGCGGCCTCCATCCGCAATCCGATGCATATCATCAAATCTGCTCAAATGGGAGCCCATGTTATTACCAGTCCGCTGGCAAGTATTCTTGCCTTGCTAAAACATCCATTAACCGATAGCGGTTTGGCACAGTTTTTAGCCGACCATGCCAAGTCGAATAGTTAAAGGGTAAAGTATTCGGTAATCAGTAAACAGTAATCAGTTTGTACTGATTACTGATCACCGATTACCGATTACTGATTACCGATCACTTCCCATACTCAATTAAATTCACAAACAATCGATATGCCCCTGGTACCCCGGCAGGCAGTTGTCTGAATAATGCAAGTCCGGTATAAATATAATTTCCTTTGCCGTATTTAGCGATAATTAAACTTCCTTTATTGGGCTTTTCATTGGGGTCATTCATTAACAGCGGGCACTGAAATGCCGAGTCCATATCACCTGCAAAATAAATGCCTCTTTCCTGAACCCATCCTTCAAAATCTTTTGCAGTAATTTTATTGGGCGTATTTAATACAGGATGATCCGGCAATGCAAAAGTTACCGGAGCTACTTCAATGGTTACCCGCTCTCTGCTTAACTTAAATGGAACCGGTGAGATTTGTTCTTTTAAAGGCCCTGCAAAACTATTGGTATTGTATTGAACCACCAGGTTACCCCCGTTCTTTACATAATCGAAAACACGCTGTTTGTATTGTTGTAATTTTTCGTTGGTATTAAAAGCACGTACTCCCACTACAATAGATTGATAAACCGAAAGGTCGCCGTTTTGCAAGTAATCATTGCTGATTATTATTACCTGATAACCTAATTGCTCCAGTGAATTGGGTATCTCATCTCCGGCGCCTTCAATATAACCTATTGTTTTAAGTTTTGTTTTCACATCCACATTTACCAGTTCGGCTTCGGCCTCAGGGAACCATGTTTGAACAGGGATATGATCATATTTTATTTCGCGGATTCCTTTGGTATACATTTCATCGTCTCCATCAATTCTTGCTGAAGCTTTCACAACTTCATTTTGTGATTTTGCCAATGGGGTAATGTTAAAAGTAATCACTTTTTCATCTCCCTTTTTAACAAATGATAAAACAATAAAGGGTGGTTCAATTTTCCATGAATCCACACTATTTAAAGTAACAGTGCATGAGGCAATACTATCCCTGCCTGCTCTCACGGTAACATGAACCTGTTTGGATTTGTTATCAGAAAATACAATACTTTTTTGTTGCAGGTTTAGCATTACGGGTGGGGTATAAACGAATGGCCTGTAAAGTTCTCCTTTTTCCGGATCAACCCAGCGATACTGTATGGTTTTCGGAATATTAACTTTTGTGCCTGCAATGCTTCCCTGAATAATAATGGAATTGTCGGTAAAAACTTCCGGACTATTTCTGTAAGGTAGATTATCAATCACAAATAAATCATGGCTGATTGATTTTATTAAATGATGGGGTTGCGAATTGCCGGCAAAGTTTCCTGTAGTGGATTGAAATTCGAAAACTTTGGAAATATTGTTTTCCAATGTTTGATTAATCAGGGTATCAAATAGCAAAAAAGAATTTTTGAGTACCCCATCTATTTGTAGTGTATTTAATTGAAAAGGTGCTGAGCTTCTGTTAACAATAGAAACATTTAATTTTTGTTTTGAACCTTTTGTAATTTGAAATGCACTGCAAGTGGCGTCAACCGAAATTCCCGAAAGATTCAATAATATCTTATGAGCCAGTATGACTTCATAATAATAATTCATGTCTTGTAATGTTTGCAGTTTTTGATAAATTTTAGAAAATTCTTCCAAACTGTTTTGCGGATTTTGAACCTGATAGTTTTTAATCAGGGCAGCAAGTTGCTGATCCAGTATTTCAAAATCTTTTACCCGGTTCCAGCTCAAATCAATGCCATCGAAAATGCTTTTTAAATTTGCTGTGTCGCCTTTTATGGGTTTAAAATATTCGAAAAACTGACCGCGTTGCCGGGCACTGCCAAAACCCTGACTTTTATGATTGCTGCGGCTTTCTGAAGCAATCTCTCCATAACTTTTACCTAATAAAGCATTATATCCACCCACATCTTCTTTAAGCAGGCTGCTCATATTTGCATTGGGATTTTGGAATCTTGCCGTGCTGTTATAAAATAAGCGCCGTGCCTGCCATACTTTTACATATTGCAATTGTTCAGGAAAGCGTTTTGGGTCTGCGGCGGCATCAAATGCTTCAATTGCTAAAATTGCCGAAGCAGTATGCTGTCCATGCCCGCCACTGCCATCGGTTGAAAAACGCGTAATAATAATATCAGGTCTGAAACGGCGAATGGTCCAAACCACATCTGCAAGTACCGAATCATGGTTCCATTTGGCAAATGTTTCATCAGCACTTTTGCTATAACCAAAATCGTATGCCCTGGTAAAAAATTGTTCGGCACCATCTATTCTGCGTGCAGCCAATAGTTCCTGCGTGCGGATGATGCCCAGTTCAATACCCTGTTCCGGTCCTATTAAATTCTGGCCGCCATCACCGCGGGTTAAACTTAAATAGCCGGTACGCACACACTTTTCATTAGCAAGGTATGTCAGGAGCCGTGTGTTTTCATCATCGGGGTGTGCAGCAATATACAGTACTGAACCAACAGTACTGAGTTTTTTAAGTTGCAATAAAATTTCTGAAGAGGTATAAGATCGGGGGGCCTGTGCATTTGCAAAAATTGCATGTATTGATAAGAGAATGAGCGTTAATATATTTTTATTCATATCATAGGGGTTCAACCCATTTAATTTTTAATTTCCGGTTTCGAAAAAATCAAAACCGCAAAAACAACAAATGCCAAAACCAGTTTGTATAGATTGGAAAGATTTATTTGTTTTAGCATTTCATCAGGTTCCCGGTATGCCATCGGAATCATTACCAAAAAGCTCGTAAACGCAAGGGTAATGCCAATGGTAATCAGAGCCGTTCGCGAATATTTATTCAGAATCAAAGCGATTGCACACAAACTGATGAGCGCAGCAACTATGAGTACGAAAGCTTTTGAACCCATGGGCAAGGGAACAAATACCGCCATATAATCATATGCATAAAAGTGAAAAGCGCCCAGGGCTAAAATTAAAATTCCGGATACAATCCGGATAATGGTTTTAAATAGGTTCATACAACAATAATAAGAATTATAAAATGCTACTTTTGAGAATTTACGTATTGCAGGATTGCTGAATCTTTAGTTGCTTCATATGCAATATTAGTCAGAGAGTCAATAAAAGCAAAATGCATTTTCCTGTTTTTGGTTAAATGGGCATCAACACTATATATTTCATCTCTTAAAATTTGATAAAATGCAATTTTCAGGCCTGTTCCCTGCAGGTGCTTTTTTGCAAGAAAAGATTTTTCAAGGGATGGTTGCAATGCCAAAGAAAGTTTGAATATTTTCTTTTGAATTTCCAGCTGATAAAGTTCATTGATATACAATTCAATAAAACGGGTATAACCCGGGCAAATCAGTGCCTTAGGATCATCTGTACTTATAACCTGCAGGAAATCAAAATAACTTGTATCCAAAGGAACTTCTTCATGCCGGGTTCTTTTTTTCCAAAGGAAATAGGTCTTGTCATTTGCCCAGTTATACTCAGTTTCCTTTTCAAAATAGGTTTGAAATGTGCTGTCAATTTCCTGATTCCGGAAGTAGTTTTTGTAAAAATCAAATTGCTCCTTTTTCCGTTTGCCGATATACACTGCATAATCGGGAGCCAACATATAATTGCTGATTACAAAATAGTTTCTTTTAACCACAGGGCTGCGGTAAAAGGTATCGTTAAATACCTGAAGAAAGTTATTGTACTTGCCAATACCCTTGTAAGTATTAAGTTTAAGGGGCATTTCATTTCCGTCAAAGATGAGTTTCAAATGATCGCCGGGTTCAAGAAAATAGTTTCTTGCAAACACAAGTTCCCGGGTTCCCAAATCAAAGAAACCGGATTTGGGCCAGTTTGCAATCTCAATTTTAAAACTGCCATCGGGATTCAGGATACATGAATCCGTAGCTTTTTTTTCATAAAAAAACAGACTCAATGAGTCTGTAAACTGATAAAAATAAATGTATTTACCTTTTGTGAAAACCGGATTGATTTGCCCTTCAACAATTGCCATCCGGGAAGATGATTTAGGATTATTTCCACATGAATTTATTATAAATAAAAACGAAAAAAAAAATAAACTTTCTGCAAAAATAGATTTCATAAATTTCACTTCCCGGGACAATATTACATAAATCCGGATAAAATTGGAAATTCCTGATTTAAATATCTGTTAAACAGCAATCGGTATTTATACTGATTCCTGTATTTCGACAAGCTCAGAATAACAATAAAATTTGTCACCATGAG
>JAUXUD010000075.1 GCA_030680835.1 Bacteroidota bacterium | reverse complement strand
ATCATTAGTGTCCGGTAAAAGTAATAAAAAATAGGGAGACAAAAAGTCCCCCCATAGGTTTAGTTTTGAGTTACCACACCAAAAACCATTCCTATGGGCAAAAGTACATTTTTTACCGGACAGCCGATCTTTACACAGTTACTTTCTTTGCTAAATAAATCTGCAGTTGCCAGAGCAATTAAAGAATGTAAGTCTGATCGTTACTACAAGAAGTTGGACACTTACCATCATCTTGTTTCAATGCTTTATACTTCATTTCAACATTGTACCGGACTTCGTGAAGTTGTTACAGGTATGCAGGCGTGCGAAGGAAAACTTCAGTCAACCGGTATTAGATATCTTCCTCCTCGGAGCACACTTGGAGATGCAAACAAAGACCGAAGTTATGTGGTATTCGAAAAAATTTATCTTCAGTTATATTACTCGTATAAGGATTTTTTACCGGACAGCCGAAAGAACAAGCGCTTCAAAGGACTGATTTTACTTGACTCCACAACTATTTCATTGTTTAAGGAGATATTGAAAGCAGCAGGTCCGACTCCGCTGAACGGGAAACGCAAAGGAGGTATTAAAGTTCACATGGCTACTTGGGCACACGAGGGAGTCCCATTTCTTGCACAATTCGACTCAGGTGCGAGTGCCGACGTAAAAGTGCTCAAGAATCTCCAATTTCCAAAGGGATCAGTAGCCGTCTTTGATAAGGCCTTCCGTAGCTTTAAGAAATATAATGAATGGACAAGAGATGGCGTATTCTGGGTTACTAGATCCCGTATAGACGCTGTATACGATGTGCTCAAAAACGCACCAGTAAGCAAATATCAAAAAGCTCGTGGTGTAATATCAGATCAAACAGTTCTACTTGGATTTAAAGGGAAAAAGGAAAAAGTGAAATGTAGACTCATTAAATACTATGACAATGAAAAATTAAGGGAGTTTACATTTATCACCAATAACTTCAAATGGAAGGCGGCTTCGGTAGCAGATATATACCGTCAACGTTGGGGAATTGAATTGCTTTTTAAGAGACTAAAGCAAAACATGCAGCTACAATACTTCCTTGGGGATAGTGAGAATGCGATTAAAATACAAATCTACTGCTCTCTAATAGCTGATCTGATACTCAATATTATCAAAGCAAAAATAAAAAGGGCATGGGCCTTCTCAACTCTTGCATCCCTTGTAAGATTACACCTGATGAATTATACAGATTTGTTAAGGTTTCTAGAAAACCCGGAAAAGGCAAAAATATATAACCCTCCAACAGACCATCAACAACTCCATTTGAGTCTTTCTGGATAAGGGGGCTATATCATGAAACATGATAGGTACCCTCAGCAAAAATGGCATTTGTAGGAAAATATTTTGCTTATTCTAACTTTTACCGGACACTAATGATGTACGATGTACGATTTACGATGTTTGATGTACAATGTACCCTAGACAAACTATGCCTTTATTGCCCAACGTAACTTGGCCGATCGCGCACGGGGATTATTGTTTATTTCCGCTACCGACGGGCGTATCGGGTCGGGGGCAATATCACTGTAAATTCCTTCACGGAATAATCTTTGAAACGATTTTTTTACGCGCCGGTCTTCGCCCGAATGAAATGAAAGAATGGCAACGCGTCCACCCGACGCAAGGGAAGATGGGAGTTTTTCAAGGAATTTATCCAATGAATCAAATTCATCATTCACTTCAATCCGCAATGCCTGAAAGCAACGTTGACATGACTTTTTAACCATTTCCATTCGTTCGTGTTGCGGAAGAAATTCCAGGGCTGCTTTGATGATTTCTTTCAATTGAGTAGTTGTTGTGATAAGAGTTCCATTTGCAATACTGTTTATGATGGCTTCAGCAATGGGTTCAGCATAGGGTTCATCTGCGTTTTCAAAAAGCAACGCTTCCAGTTTATCCTTAGAAATATTTTTTAAAAGCATTGATGCCGGTTTTCCGCTTTTTGGATTCAGTCTTAAGTCTAAGGGACCTTCAATTTTTAATGAAAATCCTCTTTCAGGATTATCGATCTGCATAGAAGAAACACCCAGGTCTGCCAAAACAAAATTCAATGGCCCTGCTTCGGAAACAATCAAATCTATTCCCGAAAAATTCATTTTCTTAATGATTAAAATTTCTGGTCCAAAGCCCAAAGATAACAGGCGATCCCGGGTCCTGGGCAATTCATATGGATCCACATCAATGGCATACAGGCGCCCTCCAGGATATAAACGTTTAAGAATCTCCAGGCTGTGGCCGCCGTATCCCAGTGTTGCATCAAGTCCTGCCTCACCGGGCTTTACTTTGAGGATTTCCATTATTTCACCCACACAAATGGAACGGTGCATACCCGCCGGAGTATATCCTTTCTGCAAAACCTTCTCTACATCTTCGGTGTATTTTTCAGGCTGTAATTCTTTATACTTTTCTTTAAAGGTTTTTGGGTGTGTGCCCTTATATCTTATCCTTCTGGGCGGTTTTGATTCCTGGTTATCCATTATATTCTGATGTTCAATTATTTTCCACCATCCGCCTCCCAACATGAAATACATAATGTAATACCATTTTCTCCTAGACGTTTAAGTCTATTTGAATCAAACTCCATGTTACATTGCTGGTCATATTCATAAAGCATCCAAATTGAAATATCATTTTTCATAACTCTAAGCCTTGAAAGTTTATCATATTTATCATCTAGTATGTCGAGAAAATTATTAATAAAATCAAAATACACCTCATCCTGCTTTTGAATTATCTCATATATCCATGTGCATGGAATATAGTCCTTGAATTTACTAAAATCTTTATCAATAGAATCAAGCCCGATTAGATCAGTAATTGCATTGAATGTACTAATACTTGGATTAAATCCTATCTGTAGTTTATAATATGATTTCATATCTATCTATAATGTTCGTTCTTGGGAGTTCATTTTTATGACTCAACGGTTTCATACTAAGCGCAGTTGGAGACCTAATGCCACAAAACTGCCTGTGGAAACACTGTAACGGCAGAATGTGAAAAGACCTATCCACATTCCGGTTGGTAAAACTTGCGATTAAAATTGGTAAATGCAAATTTATTTGGCCGAGAAGTCCCACACGATAGCGGGATATTCCCGTTATAAGACGAGACAGTTATTCAACACCGGGTTTAAAGTTTCCCGCATTAAGGCAGGTGTTCGAAACTCTGGCAGTTAGCGGAGGGAAATTATTTTTTTTCGTATTTTTCTATTATTTTTTCGATCAATTTATCGGATAGCCTAAAACCCTGATTAGTTAACTTTAAAATAACGCTAATAACATCTTTTACCAATCCTTTATTACCTGCCAAAATTAAAACACCTATGGTTCCAATTATCTCAATATTTAAAGATTTTGCAAAGTTTCTCCCTTTGACTTCATCAATTATAAGAATAGCATTTGGAATCTCAAGTGCTAATGCAATGGAGCTTGCCTCTCCCTTATCCAGGCGATTTTCAATCTCCACTTGTTTTGATTTGTTTTTTACTTGAATAACTATTATCCAGTCAGGTAATCCCCTTCCAAATTCAGAATATACCTCTGTAGTCATAATTACCTCACCATATAAATCCTTAAGTAAATGTAGTAGTCCAATATTGCTTAGTGCAATTAGGCAGCTTGTATCAGAAATAATGATTTTATTCATTAATGAGCTTTTCTAAATCGTCTATGCTCTCACCAAATATGGAAACACCGTATTTTCCAACATTTTCAAGAAATTCTCGTTTTGATATACCAGCTACATCAGCCGCTTGTCCAGATGACATTATTCCCTTTTCAAAAAGATGAGCTGCTAGTTGCATTTTAACATCTATCTCATCAACAGAATCCGGTATTCTTAATGTTAATGTTTTCATATTCAATCAATTTATTTCACAACAAAGATACTTAAAAGGCATGAAATTGTCTCGCTGTTAGTTCTTTTTATTTGCCGCTAATCGAGTCACGCAAGGGAATTTCACTCTCACATTCCCACGGACCCCTAAAGTAACCAGACAAAAGCTATGGTATTTTTATAAGTTATCAAATGGACTTTTTATGTTCTGAAGACTTTTTGTATATATAATGGAATTACATCGGTAATTTAAAAACCAGACCTGAGTTTGCCCTGAGCTTGATGAAAGTTCAAAGGATTTGTTGAACCCATAATTGTTGTTGTTCCGATAGTTCCCGACTTCGAAAACTTAATTTAACACCACCCAATTCACAAGGGTATCGGTTCCAATAAATGTATCGCCGTTGCAAGTTAATGGATTGGCATCGCGTTTGGCTTTGCTTATAATTAAATCGGCTCTGGTTTGAACACCCCGATTGAAATAATCATTGAAAACACCATCTGTTATCACATCAAAATATGAAACCATCCTGCCTTGC
>JAUXUD010000074.1 GCA_030680835.1 Bacteroidota bacterium | reverse complement strand
TGACATAGATAAAACCAAAGGAGGTGGAAATGATGGTGATGCTGACTCCAAAACAGGTACTACAGGTAATGGATCAAATGCATCAGAAAATAAAAACAACCCCTGCCCCGCATATGGCTTTAAATTCAACAATACCCCTTCCTATAACTGTGTAGCATTGGCCTGGTGGTCATTGTCAACCAAAGTAAATAGTGTGGATGCGCAAGGCAATTTCAAGCAATCCAATCAAGCGGAAGCCAAATATTTTACCATTGAATTTCGCAGACAGGGAGATATACACTGGACAGCCGACAGACGTGATAATACCGGCAGGAATGTGCACACTTTGAGCAGTCTGGATGCCTGCACCCAATATGAAGTGCGCCTCATTGCGGATTGTGGTAATAATACCAGTTCCAGTACTTCAAATATTGTTCGGTTCAAAACGGCCTGCAATGCACCCGGTAAATTAAGTGTTGAAAATATCAGCAACCATTCTGCAAAAGTTAGCAGCCAACGTCTTACTGCAAGCATCACGCATCCATGCAGTAGTAGCGCTTCAACCCAAATTCGGATTGTTGAGTACAAATCCAATACAGGGGATTGGGAAGATATAATTTGCAATTCGGGAAGTCCTTGTTTTTTAAATGGATTAAACCCAGGTACTGTATACCGGGTTAGGGCTCGTTATAAATATGGTGATAATCTTTACTCAAATTATACCAATGAAGTGAGTTTTAAAACAACCGGATTCTAATTAAAATAAATTCAATCTGGCTATAAAACTTCAATAAAATAATTTCCAGCTTCTCATTAAATCAGCTCAAAAATATTCAGAAAATAAAAAGAAAATATGATAAATAAAATATACCTTAATTGTAAAATAATCCTGTTAATGATTATCCTTGGCGCCTGGCTCAATACGGGTTATTCTCAAAGCCAAAAGCAATCAAAAAGACTGGCATATAAACCCCCTGGCGATGTGGATGGTTTAACTTTGGTACATGTTGATTTTTCGTATAAAGTGATTAATTCGTTTGGTATGATTTCATTAATTTATGCCGCTGAATGCACTCCCTCTCAATGGGGTTATCAATATAAGGGCAAGGAATGGTATGATTTTGAAGAAGCCAAATTGGTAAAGCCCAAAGATCCTGTAATTCGTGTTCTGGTTACCGGACCCGGCGGCGTATCAAAAGATGTAAACTTAATGGTAATTAGTGGCATTGGTGGTGGAGCACTTTCACCCAATGAGTACACCATATTAATGGATGCCAAAACCCCGGAAGGTAAAAACACCAATAATTATAAAGTCACTGTTGTTGAGGTTATCAGAATGTCGTTTGAAAATACAACTCCCGTTAGAACAGCAATAGCAAAAAAATTAAAGTCTGATGAGTACGACAAAGTTATAGTTAAAGCTGATGAAGAGTTTCGAAATAAAAATTGGTCTGAAGCAAAAAAATCATATAGTAAGGCAATCAGTTTGATTTCCGACAGAACCTATCCGAAGGAGCAACTGGAAAAAATAAAAGCGGAAGAACAGAAATCAAAAAATGATGATGCTTATAAAGCAGTGACAAAGGATGCGGATAATAAATTTAACAGTGGAGATTTTACCGGAGCTAAACAAAAATATGAACAAGCAGCACAAATGAAGCCTGAAGATAATTATCCCAAAGGTCAGCTTCAAAAAATAAAACAGGAAGAAGAAAAAGCAGCTACAGCCAAAAAAACAACTGCAGGAAAACCAGAAGAACAAGGTGCCAAAAGCAAAACAGAAGAAGCTAAAAAAGAAGAAGCCAATAAAAGTTCCGGAAAAAAAGCAACGGCTGCTGACCCGGCTGAAGCTCAAAAAAAAGAAGCAGCCCGTATAGCGGAAGAAGAACGTAAGGCTGAAGAAGCGCGAAAAGCAGAAGCAGCCCGTAAAGCTGAAGAAGAGAAAAAGCGGGTAGAGCGAAAGAATGCCTACGATACCCAAAAGCAACAGCAAACCGCCAGTAATTTTGAAGATTTGGCCGAAATGGGTGCGGTGGCCTTTTTGGTTCATTACTCAATAGGAAGTATTACTTATGCAGATGTATCTGAATCAGGTCCTGGAAATGTGTATCCGTTTCCTTCACTTGCTTTAGAAATGCAAATGGGTTACGGGATTACCAGTGCGCCCATGTATGTGGATGTGTCGAAAGAATCTTACGATGGAAACACATATACTTATGATAAATATGCCGAGAAAACAAGTATCTTTAATCTGGATTATAATTTTAAAACCTGTTTCTGGCCGATGCAGGGTCCAAACGCCGGATTTGGTTTAGGTGGCGGAATTTCGGCCGGACATAGTTTTGTGTTTGAAAGTTTTAATATCCAGTATTTCTATGGAGCCAAAGCGTATATCGGTTCAAAAACATTTAAACTATATACTGAATACAATATGATTACGCGTAACCTCTATACCAGTGAATGGCTCGATTCTAAAGTATCGAGAGATGGAAAAAGTTCCGGCACCAGTCACCAGTTGAAAGCAGGTTTGCGGATCAATACAGAAATGGATTGGGGTGG
>JAUXUD010000069.1 GCA_030680835.1 Bacteroidota bacterium | reverse complement strand
CGGGATATGGTCGGATAACTGGAAACTAACGAATAGTTTCTCCTGATATACTTTCTTTCCTTGCATGTAATAAAAATACCACAATCAGAAAAATTCATAAAATATTATTTATCAACTAATGTTAGTTGTGCAACAGTCACTCAAGCAAAAAGGTACAAAATAATCAAATACCACAGATCAGAACTTTAAATCAAATGCCACCCCGAAAGCCATAAAACAATTTCACCCATGCAATAGTTCAAACTCTTAAGTAAATGGGCGGAAATAGAATAATCTACTTTCGTTGCCTAAGGTAGTCGGATGCACAAGATTATAATAAAGAATCGCAGTCAGCTTTAGAATTCACCACTTATCCCTTGGCTTTATTTATATACTCCAGTATACTCAACATTACATCATTGGCAATATAGTTATTGTAAGTTTTGTTAAATATAACCTTGCCATTTACCAGTTTTATAATGGACTCAATGCGCCCGGCCAATTGCTCATTGCCATCAAAAACTAAAGTAAAGCCATTAGCCATATGTTTGATGAATTCCTTATGTTCTGTGAGTAAATAAACATTTTTCAGAATATTGGCATCACTATCATCCTGCTCGATACCTAAATTAATGGCGTACCCACTGTATGCATCTACAGCCATAAACATAAATACAAATCCATCCCGTAACCTCACTTTAACATAAAAAAATGCCACATATTGGAGCTGACGTGTAGCTTGCAGTATTTCACCCATTTTGTGAAATTAATATTTTTCTATTAATTTACCTTGCTTCCGAAAAAAAAGTGAATATTTAAACGGGTTTTAACAAGTAAGAAAAGTGAAAATACAAACATTATTGGTTTCCGATTTAGGATCAATAGCTGAACTTCAACCGGAGGGATGGCCGGATATAATGCCAGCTGTTTCATTTTATATTAACTCCGATTTTTGTATCTCTATTAAAGTTATTGTTGAAAATAAAATTGCAGGAATCGGAGCAGGCATTATACATAAAGATATTGCCTGGCTGGCACATATTATTGTTCATCCCGAATATAGAAACAAGGGTATTGGGCGCATGATTACCCAAACATTGGTAGACAGATTATACGCCAAAAATTGCAGCACCATTTATTTAATTGCTACCGATCTGGGGGCACCGGTATACGAAAAGGTGGGTTTTGAAACCGAAACGGAATATATCTTTTTTAAAGATATTCAGATGGCTCAAAAATTCGAATTGTCTTCAAATATTACAGCGTATACGGATGCTTATAAAAAGCAAATTGGTCATATAGACAGGCAAGTATCCGGAGAAGAAAGAATGTTTCATATTGAACCCTATTTAACCGGTGCATATTTATATATACAAGGAAATATTGTTGAAGGATTTTATTTGCCCTCATTTGGTGAAGGCTTGATTATTGCAAATACAAGCCAATCCGGAATCGATTTGATGAAGTTAAGATTAACTGTAAATGAAAATGTTGCTTTTCCGGTAGATAATTTAAATGCTAAAGAATTTATGTATCAAAATAATTTTAAAGAATTCAAATCGGCAAAACGAATGCGTTTAGGGCTCAGGAGGACCTGGCTGGCTCAACACATTTATAATAGGATTGGAGGGAATCTGGGATAAGGATATATATTTGTTAAAATAATAATCAATATGAAACGCAATCTACTCATCTCCGTTCTTGTATTATTTGCATTGGTTAGTACTGCTCAGGATGCAAAAGTGATTTTACAAAAGTCTTACGATAAATGCCAGTCGGTTCAAAACGGCTATTATGAGATGACGAAATACATGAAATTTATGAGCAATATAAAAGATACTTTTGAAACATCTTTTAATTGTTACTTTAAAAAGCTCAAAGACGATTCAATCTATTCATCTGCATTTCATTACAAGGCATTTTATAAAGGCGAATACACCAATGATGTGATGTATACCGGTGACGATTTTGTAAGAATTATGCCTAAAGACAGTAGTGCAATGATTATGGCAAAATCACAGTGGGCAAAAGAAATTGAATCGTATAAACATAACTATACTTTTTATGTTCCATTAACAAACCAAAAAAGTTCGGTTTTAAAACATGATTCAGATTTTGTGGATACAAACCAGATATTCAGATATATTGGAGAAGAAAAAGTGAATGGTTTTTCCAGTTATCATATTCGGGTAAATATAAACCCGGAAAATGACAGCACGGAAATGATGAAAAATTTGAGGATAGAATTTAATTATTGGATTAACAAAGATGATTTTATTCCCGTTCAATATACCATAGAATATGATATTTTGATGAATAATGACTCCATGTATCAATATGAAAAGTATGTTTTACACAAATACGAAATTAACAATCTGAAAGATGAGAAGATTTTAACGTTGAAATCAATTCCTGATTTTTATAAGACCAAAGATTATGTTCCATACAAAAGCCCGGATCCGTTGCCAAAAGATACGATTGCTCCAGGCTGGGAATTATTTTCATTAACTGATGAGAAAATAAGTTTGAATGATTTGAAAGGACAACTTGTACTGATAGATTTTTTCTACAAATCGTGTTATCCCTGTATGCAAGCATTACCTGCATTGCAGGCGCTTCATGATAAATACAAAAGCAAGGGTTTGAGAGTTATCGGCATTGACCCTTATGATAAAAAAGAAAGCGGTATTGCAGCATTTCTGGGCAAACGGGGAGTTACCTATACGGTTTTGTTGGGAGGGAAAGATGCCGCAAAAGATTATCGTGTATCGGGTTATCCCACTATGTATTTGATTGATAGAAAAGGGAAAATAATTTTCATACAAGTTGGTTATGGCAAAGGGGTAGAGGATACACTTGAGGAAATTATTAAGAAGAACTTGTAAAACGGAATAATTACGGAATGCAAATGACAAAAACTGTAGAACTCCAATCAACCATCACCTGTCCGAGCTGCGGGCATAAGAAGGATGAAACCATGCCGACTGATGCATGTATATATTTTTATGAATGCGAAAATTGTAAATCGCGTCTCAAACCTTTGCCGGGTGATTGCTGTGTTTATTGCAGTTATGGAACTGTGAAATGTCCACCCATTCAGGCTGGTGAAGGATGTTGCTAATGGTAATTATAAGATATCACTAAGTTATCGTTAAACAGATTATGCAAAAGCAAAAATTATCATTCAAACATCAAAACGGAACGGTTGATGGCATATACCTGGATGCAGGAACGGGTTCTGCATTAGTTATCATCATCAATGGACATAACGGATTTTATAACTACGGAATGTTCCCTTATATTCAGGAAACGCTTTTTAGAAACGGAATTTCAAGCTATAGTTTCAATTTCAGTCATGGGGGTGTAATTGGCGATTCAGATTATTTTGATGATCTGGAAAAATATGAAAAGAACTGCATGCGACTGGAAACCGAAGATTTGCTTAGTGTTCTGCATCATTTAAAATCCGGTGAGTTTAAACAACATCCTAAAGTATTTTTACTTGCACATAGTTTAGGGGGTGTTCCAGCAATATTTGGTTCAAAAAAGGCACAGGAAGAACATATTAAAATTGATGGAATAATTTTAGTGAGTACGATTAAATCTCTGGATTTTTGGGGCAAGGAAATTACCGATGCATGGAAACGCAACCTGGTATATTTCAAAAAAAATAACCGGACAAAACAGGAGTTGCCGCAGGGTTTTGAATTTTTACAGGAAGTTTTAAGTTGTAATACCCACTGGAACATTGAAACTGCAATTAAATTATTAAAACAACCGATACTGATTGTTTATGGAGAAAAAGATGAGGCTGTTTCGAAGGATCATGCCGAATCTCTTTATGCCTGGTCGAAAGAGCACAATCCCGATACTTTGTTGAAAATTATTCCCAATGCAACGCATACCTTCAATACCAAACATCCTTTTGAAGGGGCATCGGACGCGTTAATAGAATTACTGGATTTGGTAGTTAACTGGATACAAAAGCATTGAAAATTATTTTAATGAAAGAAAACATAAAAAATTATAATTGCTTTATATATAATTGTAGGTACTAATGGTCTTAAATATGAAAAAATTATTACTTGCCACCATCTGTTTGTTGGTACTTGGCAGCCCGTTATTTGCGCAAAAAAAAGCTGCCGACTATATGAATACCATTGGAAAAGAATTTAAAGACATTACCAATGATATGTGGGCTTATACCAGCAGTGCCGCTTATGGAAAGCCCGCTCTTAAAGTGGAATCAAAAAGAAAAGAACTGTTGAAGCAAATTTCGGCTTCCATGAACAAAATAAAAAAAATGGATGAATTTGAAGGGGACACACGGTTCAGAGATTCAGCTATCGCATTCCTGCAACTTAATTTCGATGTTTTGAATGAGGATTATGCAAGAATTATTGAATTGCAAGGGCTCTCACAGGATTCGTATGAAGCCATGGAAAATTATATGAAGGCACAGGATTTGATTGACGAAAAGATAGATAAAGCCGGAAAAATGATCGGAGATGAAGAACAAAAATTTGCTTCGGATTATGGCATTAAACTCTCTGACAAAAAAAGCAAGACTGCTATAAAAATAGAAGCTGCAGCCCGGGTTTATAAATATTATAACCCCATTTATCTTATTTTCTTTAAATGTTATAAAGATGAATCTTACCTGATTGATGCACAAAACAAGGCAGACCTCGAAATGATGGATAAATGTCAGGCATGGCTTACTGAAACCAGCACCCAGGGGCTAGAGGAATTAAAGACAATAAAAGATTTTGACGGAGACAATACCCTAAAAACAGCGTGTATGGATTTGCTCAAATTCTATCAATTGGAAAGCGGAAAAAGGTTTCTTGAAAATAAAGGTTTTTTTGTAAAGAAAGATAAATATAACAAAGCCAAAGAAGTTTATGATTCAAAATCTGAAGAGACCCTTACCAAGGCAGAGATATCGGCTTATAAAAAGGCCACCAACGATTATAATAATGCCCTTACCAAATACAATGTAAATAATCAAATATTAAGCGATCAGCGTAAAAGGCTCATTGATGCCTGGAATAAGGTGATAATGAATTTTACCAATAAGCATATACCGAAGTAAGGTATGAGTTATGAGTTATGAGGTATGAGTAAATAAAAAAGCTCAAACCTTATACCTTATACTTCATACCTCTTACCTCTTACCTCTTACCTCATACCTCATACCTCATACCTCATACCTCATACCTCATACCTCATACCTCATACCTCATACCTCATAACTTATACTTCACTTCATTCCAATTCTCCTTACCATCTCCTTAATCAGTTTTGCTAAATTAGGTTCAGCGATGGCTGCGGCATTTAGTACGTCTTGTAAAGTAATTTTTTTGATAAGTTCGGGTACTCCCAAATCGGTAATTACCGAAACGGCAAATACCGGCAAATGCATATGACGGGCAACTATGTTCTCGGGTACCGTACTCATGCCTACCGTATCGGCTCCAATAATACGCAGGTAACGATATTCGGCTTTGGTTTCTAAAGTTGGACCTGATACGGCTGCATAAGAACCTTGCTGAACTTTTATTCCCAGATCTTTTGCCACTGCATGCGCCAGTTCCAGAAGGTCTTTATCATAGGCATCACTCATATCCGGAAAGCGGGGTCCAAGTTCATCGTTATTTTTGCCTCGCAGCGGATGCTCCGGCAACAGGTTTATATGGTCATCTATCAGCATGAGATCGCTTACGCTAAAATCAGGATTCAGGCCGCCTGAAGCATTGCTGATAAACAAACTTTCAATGCCCATGTATTTCATTACACGTATCGGGAAAGTAATCTGCTGCATGCTGTAACCTTCATAGTAATGAAACCTGCCCTGCATCACTACCACCGGTACTCCGCTTAATGTGCCAAAAAGCAATCTTCCTTTGTGGCTTTCAACAGTACTAACTGCAAAGTTGGGTATATCGCCGTAAGAAAGGCTGTGTACTATTTCAAGTTCTTCAACCAAACCACCAAGTCCGGTTCCCAAAATAATTCCAATTTTAGGTGCAGGAGAGGTGAAGGGTTTTAAAAAATCAATGGTTTGCTGAATTTTTTGCAACATAATCTATAATCTGGTTGTTAAATGATTCCTGATCTTCGTTAAAAAATACCACCTCAACGGGCAAATAAAAAATGGGATGCTTTTCCAATACCTCTTTTATTTCGGGTGCCATGAGTTTGGTTCTGTCTTTTTCGGTAGTTATAATAATTTTATCTGAACCTGTCATTTGTTCAAACAAATAAACAATATCTTCAATATCTTTCCATATATAATTATAGTGGTCGGGGTATTTTTTTAATTGTACTTTTTCTGCTCTTTTTTCAATTTCATCAACAAGACTCTGTGGATTTGCAATTCCAGCAAAAACAAGTGCTTCACCTGGTTTTTGACGAGTAATAGGTTCATATAATCCCTCGAGTGCTCCAAATTTTATAAAAGAAAAATAAACCTGTTGATGCGGATAGGGTTTGATTTCTTTTCGGATTTGTTCACGTTCTGCCAAACTTAAATCAGGATTGCATTTGCTTACAATAATGATATCGGCTCTCACATAAGCAGCCCGGTATTCGCGTAACATACCTGCAGGAGCTAGGAAATCCTGAGTAAACCTGTTATTATATTCAGTTAATAAAATATTGATACCCGGTTTTATAGCTCTGTGCTGAAAGGCATCATCCAATAGAACAACCTGTGTTTCGGGTGCATCGTACAACAAATCGGGCAAACCCAAAACCCTGTTTTCAGCAACTGCCACCGGCAGGGGTTTAAACTTTGTATAAATTTGCATGGGTTCATCGCCAATCGTGTTTGCTGAGCTTTGAGAATCTGCAAAAACATAACCTGTGGTTTTTCTTTTATACCCCCTGCTTAATACGGCAATGGCAAATTGGTCTTTCAATAAACGTACTAGATATTCGATATGCGGAGTTTTACCGGTTCCCCCAAAAGCCAAGTTACCCACATTTATGGTGGGAATGTCAAAATAGGTAACTCCAAATAATCCGGAGTCGTATAAATAGTTGCGAATACGCAAAACCAACTGATAAAGAAGTGATAAGGGGCTTAAAATGAGTCTAATTATTGTCAAAACCGGATTTTCTTGAGCTTGCAACTTCGTAAAATTACTGCATTTTGTCATTAAATTTATTGGTTTAGCATAAAAGTGTATGATAAATTGCTCATATTTCGTTATTTATGCAATTTAATTGTGGAAACAAATTTTTGGCACAAAATTTCGGAGTCCATGCTAAGTTATATATTTGAGGTTAACATTTGTAAACTAAATCATACTTTGTCAAAAATTAATAAAATACTGTCGATTATTTTTGTTGCCATCACATCGGTTGTTGCAAACGCGCAACCTTTAGCGCAGGGTATTCTAAGCGATAAGGATGCATTGGTTGCCGAAATAGACTCAAATACCATTAAGCTCAGAAATAAATTGTACCCTTATGTTTTTCCCGGCGATTTAAACATTTACGGATTTGACCAGGGAGATATTCCCAGTTATTCAGATTCGGCATATGCATATCGTTTAAGTTTGCTTGAATCGGAAATTCCGATGGAATATAATCAGCAGGTTCGGGCTTATATTGATTTATACGCAAAGAGAAAACGTAATCTGGTGAGCAAGGTGCTCAGTACGTCCAAGTTTTATTTTCCAATTTTTGAAGAAGTATTTGATCGCGAAAATGTACCGTTGGAATTTAAATACCTGGCAGTTATTGAATCAGCCCTGAACCAAAAGGCAATCTCGTCGGTAGGTGCAGCCGGCTTGTGGCAATTTATGGCACCTACAGGCCGCATGTATGGCCTGCGTACCGATAGTTATATTGATGACCGGAAAGATATTGTAAAATCAACTGAGGCCGCCGTAAAGTATTTTAAAAACTCATACCGTATATACGGAGATTGGTTATTGGTTATTGCAAGTTATAACTGTGGTCCCGGCAATGTTTCCAAGGCAATCCGTAAATCAGGCGGCAAAAGAAATATCTGGGAAATTATGCCTTATTTACCCAGGGAAACCAGAGGGTACGTTCCGGCATTTATTGCTGCTGCTTATGTGATGAATTATGCAAGCGCGCATAATATTTATCCTGCCGAAGATGAAATGTATTTTCATTTGGATACGGTTATTCTGGACAACAGAATGTCTGTTGACCAATTGGCCATAGCCCTTAACATTACTACAGAGGAAATAAAACAATACAATCCATCATTAAAGCGGGGTATTATTCCTTTTAGTGCAAATGGCATTGCCATTACATTGCCATACCACCATGCGGTAAAAGTAGGTGCATTAAAGAATGATTCGAACTTTATGGCCAGTGTTACAGGTACACTGATGGCACTGAACCAGGAAACCCGCGAATCAAAAAACGACAAAATAATTTACAGGGTTAAAAGTGGCGACAAGCTGCTTAAAATTGCCCGAAAACATGATGTAAGTGTTGCCGATTTGAAACAATGGAATAAAGGCAAAATTAAAAATAACAAAGTCACCAAAGGCCAGCGAATTATTATCTATACAAACAGAGCTTAAAAAAGCCGCTGGCTTCTAGCTTCTGGCCCCTGGCTGGAATAGTCTCGTTTCACTATATTCCTACCCTCCCATATTCCTACCCTCCTATATTCCTACACTCCTATATTCCTACACTCTTACACTCCGCTTTCCCCTTTCACTTCCTGCAATGATAAACCATCTTTGTTCCATTTTGCAAGGTTCCAAAAAACAGGTAATCATCACCCCCTTCTTTTATTTTAAAAGATTTTCTAAGTTCCTCCACACTTAAATTGAAGTTTCTCCGGGTAATATTTGCCTGTTGGATTTGCTGTGTTTTGAGGTAGTTGTTAAATTTTGATTTGCTGAATTCAAAGGAATTTACTATTGTAAACTGCCGGCCCATAAACTTTTTTATTGGGTTCAAACCGATGTAAAATGCTGTGTTTTGTGCCAATTGATTTAAGTGTAAATGGTTTGCATAAGCAATGCTTAATCCTGCTTTTATTACAGATGGAGCAGGTTCAAAAAAGAAGCCGGGTAATTCAACAATTGGAGTTTCAATAATTTGGGAAGGGGTTCCCGAAAAACTTTGCAAATCTTTCTTTTCATCAATATCTACTGCTTTAATATTTACATATGTTAAGTTTCCTGGTTCAAGCAATACCAATATTTCTTTAACTTCTTGCTGAACACTAATAACAATAATGGTTTTAATGGGTGAAAGGTTTTTAATTAGGTAATGAATATCTGCAAGCGGAGAAAGCTTAAGCAGGATGTTTCTGCCCAAAGCATTTATTTTTGGAGCCAGTTCTTCATAGTTGGGCGCACCATCGCTCAGTTGAAAACTGCGTTTACCTGTTATCCGCCTGTCGGCATCCAGGTATATCAAATCAAACATGTCCTTACAGTTTTCAAGATATTTTTCTGCAGTACTATCTAAACGTTCGCAATTTTTTATCTCCAACTTTTCAAAATTGAACCTTACCATTTCATTTAGTTCCAAGTCGGGGTCTAAAGAAATAACTTTGTCAAATGTTTGTGAAAAAGCCCAGTCATCCACACCCAGTCCCCCTGATAAATCGAGACAGGTTTTGCCACTTATCAATTTTGATTTGTAAATTGCAGACAACTGACTGCTAGCCTGTTCATAACTTTTTTGGGTAAACCAACAATATTTTTGAACAAAAGCTGGAATTTTGTGTTTAGCCTTTGGGTAGATAATGAGTTGTTCAGCTAAATACCAATTCAATTTGTTTTGATTACCTTTGTATCCTAATATATATTCTGAAGCAGTGGTATGTTTGTTTTTAGCAATAAAATCAACCAGGTTAAAGTTTGATAATAGGGAAGATATTTTGTTCGTTTGATTCAATAGAAAGTTGCAGTTTATGAAAAAGTTAATAATAGTTTTGGCCTTTTTTGCGATGGTGAGTCTGAGTGCCTGTAAAGGTACCTGCCCCAAATTTCACCTCAGCATAAGTCAGGTGGTTCAGTTGTTCTAATAATAATTAACAGAAATCTCCTGAACCAAATCGGGATGCAGGGATTTTGCAACCGGACAATTTATACCCGCATTTATAAGCGAAGCCTTTTGATTTTCGTTTAGTTCCTGTCCCGGAATTTTCATATTTACGTCAATTTTTACAATTCTGCGTGGCATGGTTCCCATGTGTTTTTTGATAAGAATTTGGGTCCCGTCAATATTCACCTTTAATTTCCGGGCTTCTATACCCATAATCGTTAACATACAATTTCCCAAAGCCGTTGCAACCAGATCGGTTGGTGAAAAGCATTCTCCTTTTCCCTGGTTGTCAAGTGGTGCATCCGAAAAAATTACTGTTTCCGATTGTAAATGCGTAGCTTTGCAGCGTAATTCTCCTTGATAAATGACTTCTGATGTGTACATTCGTTAAAATTTTGAAACAAAGTTATCATTCTTGAAAAGGAACGCATACATATTTTTTTTCCTGGGCAGTGTTTTTGCTTTTCTGAACACTAAAGGGCAAAATGCACCAATCATTGAGCCGCAGATTATGTATACCCAAAGCAACCAGTTTAGTATTAGTTTGAATTCATTCAATACAAAATGGGGTGGAATGTATTATCGTCATGGATGGCACAAAACAGGTACACAATTAAATCATTACGAAATTGATATAGAGCGCATCAAACATGCCAAAGAAGTTCGGCGTTCGGGGTTCAGTGATAATCCCAATCAATATCAGTTTGGCCGTTTAAATGTAGTTTTTTTTCTGAGAAATGGAGTGGGTCAAACCATAATCATAACGGATAAGCCGTATAAAAATGCGGTAGGGCTTAACTTTGTGTATACAATAGGATCAACCATTGCATTTTTAAAGCCGGTATTTATTGAAGTGTATTACCCTTACGAGGGCGGCAAATCCGGAGGATACCTCGTTTCAGAAAAATATGACCCTGAAAAGCATACGGATGTATATAAAATTTATGGAAACTCTTCTTTTGGATCAGGATTAAGTGAAACAAAATTGGTGTTTGGGGGTTATGGAAGATCCGGACTACAGGTAGAATGGGGACCCTACCCTGATGAAACCAGAAGTTTGGAAGCCGGAATAACTATAGATGCATTTTCAAAAGGATTGCCGATCATGGCGCATTCAAACAGCGACCAGGTTTTTTATGGATTTTACATTGCGTTTAATTGGGGAAAGAAAAAATAATATGATTGAGTTGCCGGTTCTGGGTGAAGAAAAAGTAAAAAAGCCATCATGGCTTAAAGTTAAGTTACCGATAGGTGAAAATTACCGCAGAGTTAGAAAATTAGTTGACGAATATAAATTACACACGATTTGCGAATCGGGTAATTGTCCGAATATGGGCGAATGCTGGGGTGAAGGAACAGCCACATTCATGATTTTAGGGAATATATGCACACGCAGTTGTTCGTTTTGTGCAGTGGCAACCGGCAGGGCATATACTTATGATATGAGTGAACCCAAAAGGGTTGCTGATGCCATCAGATTAATGAGTGTAAAGCATGCAGTAATTACTTCGGTAAACCGGGATGAATTACCGGATAAGGGAGCAACCGTATGGGCGGATACCATCCGATTGATAAAGCAGGAAAGTCCTTCAACTACCATGGAAACCCTCATACCTGATTTTATGGCTCATTGGGATTTATTATACCAGGTAATAGACGAAAAACCGGAAGTGGTTTCGCATAATATGGAAACGGTGAAAAGGTTATATCGTAAGGTAAGACCTCAGGCCCGGTATGAGCGAAGTCTCTTACAAATTAAATTAACAAAAGAACGCGGCCTGAGAACCAAAAGCGGGGTGATGCTGGGTTTAGGCGAAACCGAACAAGAAGTACTTGAAGTGATGGAAGACCTGCATGCACATGGTTGCGATGTATTAACTTTGGGTCAATATTTGCAACCAACCAAAATGCATTTGAATGTAGAAGAATTTGTAAGACCCGAGCAGTTTGCCTACTACAAGGAAGCAGGCCTTGCCATGGGTTTCAACTACGTTGAGTCGGGTGCATTGGTACGATCATCGTATCATGCAGAGCGGCATATCTGAGGAGGCAGAGGGCATGGGGCATGGAGCATGGGGCATGGAGCAGAGAGCATGAGGGTTTACATGTGATTGAATGAAGCAATCCTTCGACAGGCTCAGGATGACAGCTCTACAGGTTCGCAGCATCAAAATAAAAAGGACAGAATAATTTTTTGCATGCAAAAAATTATTCTGTCCTTTTATTTTGACATATATCCGAAATGGGTTGTCATGGTGAGGAATTACTTATGGGGTTTCCCATAATTTTTGAATGTAATGACATTTATACCTCCGGCGGGACCGGCTGGTGGTTATCGCTATTGGATAATTTTTGCAATAAATATTTTGGATTGAAGTTGTACTTTTCAGTTGAAA
>JAUXUD010000061.1 GCA_030680835.1 Bacteroidota bacterium | reverse complement strand
TGCAGGAACCGCTGAGAAAAATTTTGACTTTTAATGAAATCATCAGTCAAAAATTTGCATCTGTTACCACACCCGACATGAAAAACTATCTTCAGAGAATCTCCGGGGCTGCCGACCGTATGCGCGTTTTGATAGATGACTTGCTATCCTATTCAAAAGCCATGAAAGGTGGAATAGAGATGGAAAATGTAAATCTTGAAAAGGTAATTACCATTTGCAAGGACAATTGTGAAGTGATTATACAAAAACGTAAAGTTATATTTATTCAGCATGGCACTTTACCCGAAATATACGGCGATGAAACACAGATTATTCAGCTATTTCAAAATTTAATAAGCAATGCCATAAAATTTACAAAAGAAGAAATTCAACCTGTTATAGAAATAGGTTGTACATTACTGAACAGTGAATTATTAAACGATGAATTGATGAATCCTTTGTATTCTGAATATTATAAAATAACCATAAAGGATAACGGAATCGGATTCAATGAAAAAGATCTTAAAAAGATATTCGTAATATTTCAGCGACTTCACGGAAGGAGTGAATTTGAAGGCACAGGTATCGGACTTAGCATCTGTAAAAAAATTGTTGAAAACCACCATGGTTATATCAGCGCGATCAGTGAGGAAGACAAAGGTTCAAGCTTTTTAGTATATTTACCAAAGGTTATCAAATTAAAAAAATGAAGAGTTCCTTACCTGTTAAAATTTTATTGGTTGAAGATGATGAGGATGATTACATAATCATCCGGGATTTTCTTTCGGATACTTCCATTGAATTTGAGATAAAGTGGGTAACCAATTATTTTAGTTTTCTGGATCATTTAAAGGAACAGGTGTTTGACCTTGTTATTACAGATTATTTATTGGGGAATACCAGCGGACTGGAGGTATTAAAAACAGTTAAAGCATTTAATCCGGTTTTACCGGTAATGGTACTTACCGGTAAAGGAAATACTGCAATTGATATGGAAGCCATGACTCTGGGAGCATCAGATTACCTGGTAAAAGGGAGTTTTGATTCATCATCTCTGGAACGCGCAATCAGGTATGTACTTGAGAGGGCCAACAGCGCACGGATTTTAAAGGAAAATGAACATTATCAGAGTACGATAAACAAATTAGTGAGCACAGACAGAATTGCCAAAATGATTGCGCATGAAGTTAAAAATCCATTAACCAATATTTTGTTAAGTGCTGAACAATTAAGGAATACATTTCAAGAAAATTCGGAGGTATTGTCATATATTGAAATAATAACACGCAACAGCAAACGCATCAATCAACTGGTAAGAAATCTGCTTGATTCAACCCGGTTTGGAGATGTTAATCTTAAAAAAATAAATCTCATTGAAGTAATCAGAGATACGCTCACTATGGCGCACGACAGAATTCAATTCAACTCAATCCGCCTGATTGAAAATTATTCGGACCCGGTATTTGAATTGGAACTGGATGAAGAAAAAATGAAAATTGCCTTATTAAACATTATCATCAATTCAATAGAAGCTCTTGAAGAAAACACGGGAGTTATTGAATTAAAGGTGATGAAAGTTAAAGGGAATATTAAAATCCACATTAGCGATAATGGTCCCGGAATTTCCGAAGAAGCCAAAGAAAGATTGTTTGAACCCTTTTTTACTTCGAAGCCAAAAGGCACCGGATTAGGTCTTTCATCGGTACAAAGTATTATTTTGAGTCACAGAGGCAAAATAGAAGTTAAAAGCAATACAGGCACCGGAGCGGAATTTATTATTTCTCTGCCCCTGTGAGATTAAAACAGCTAAATTGAAACCTTTCTGTAAATAATTAATATGCTGGCAGTGCCAATCAACGAAAATTTTCAAATGTGAATGCTACATTTTAATAAAGACCTTTTGTTGCAATTTCAATAAACAAATCCTTATCCGTTTTTTTAGGAAAATTTAACCAGTCAATACTGATCATATAATGAACCATGTTTTTTAACAGTTCAAAGGTATGGGGTTTTGAAAAGAAAAGCTGCGCTCCATGTATATAACATAACTCGATATCCCGGATATCTTTAGAAGTTGTGAATATTACAATGGGAATATTTTTTTGCCGGGGATTGGACCGGATTTCCTGCAGGCATTCAATTCCGTTTTTATTTGGCATATTCAGGTCAAGAACAATTAGGTCGGGCAATGGTCCCGATTCCAAAGCCTTTATTAATTTATTTCCACTGGAAAAAACCTGGATGAATGGGGCATATTGATGATTGTCAACCGCTTCCTTAAAGAGAATCTGGTCATCCCAATCATCATCAGCTATTATAATATTCTTAACTGAAGGTATCGGTAGCGTGGGTAACATGATGCGCAATTGTAAGGTTTTTCTGAATCAAAATTATGGAAATTTACAAAGTATCCTAAACAGTTTGAAAATATTTTGGAAAAATTCCAATTCGTTATTTTCTAAATCCGGCATGTCATTTGTATTTACTATTTATACTCAAATATAAATATAAACGCTTACAATGGAAATTATCAGGCACGAAAAAACAGAAATGAAATCCATGTCAGATTGTATGAATAAACTACAGGCTGAAGGATTTATCATCAATTTTATGGTTGAAAACGGGAAATTACATGTGGTTGATTCAAACAAATGTTACCGCCCCTGGCAGGTAAAAATAGTAAATTTTTACCGTTTTGAGGGAGCGAGCGATCCTTCGGATAATTCCATTTTATATGCCATCGAAACCATTGACGGCCTAAAGGGAGTCATTGCGGATGCATATGGAGTATATGCCGATAGCGGAATTTCCCGGTTTATAAAAGAGGTAAATGAAATCATGAAAAATACGAATCCCTCAAAAAATGAGGAATAACACCTAAATTTTTAGTATCAAACAATGTTTAATTAATAATTTTAGTTATGAAACTTTTCATTAAAAATATGGTTGATAATAACTGTAAAAAAATAGTTAAATCCGTTTTGCAGGAATTCGGCTTGCATTGCACATCTGTGAATATCGGTTATGTCAGTATCAGGGAAAACATTTCTGCCGAACAGCGCATTTTTCTTGAAGCAGCCCTGCTGAAATACGGTCTGGAATTAATCGATGAAAAAAAGAATAGCATTACGGAGAAAGTAAAGAATGTAATCATCCAAATGATTCATTATTCTGATGATGAATTACCCAAAACAAAATATTCGGATTATATCAGCAGAAAACTCAATTATAATTATACGTATATATCCAATACTTTTTCGGAAGTAAAAGGTACAACGGTTGAACAGTATATCATTGCCCATAAAATTGAAAGGGTTAAAGAATTACTGATTTTCAGTGAACTAACACTTTCTGAAATAGCCTGGAAGCTGCATTACAGTAGCGTCGGGCATCTTTCCGGGCAATTCAAGAAAGTTACAGGAATTACCTCTTCCTTCTATAAGAAAATGAAACAAAAAAACATTTTTTCTTTTAAACCGATTTGAAAAGGAAACTCAAATATTTTTGTATTGTTATCCGGGAAACAGAAAACTGAGGGAGATGCAGGATCCTTTCAGCACCATAAAAAATCCAAACCCTTTTTAGTTGAGTTCATATTGTTTTAAGCAATAGATCAGGATTTGCTATTGGATCATAAATATCGGGTATAATAAAAAGAGGCACATGCGTATTAAAAGTCATTTTACGAATACCGCTTCCATCCGGATAAATTATTTTTTCAACCCAGTTGGATTTACCGTTTGACATGGCTAGCCAGCTTATTTTATTAATCATACAAAAAATATTCAGACCCGTTACTTTGTCCTCATGACGCAACATGAATATTTTTACAGGAGGCTGTTTTATTTTATTGTTCAGTTCTTTTCTGAATTTATCAAACATAAATTTTTCAAATTCCCTGGATTTGGAATAATTGGTTATGTGCAATACGGTAAGTTGTGCCTGCATGGCATTGGCAAATTCATTCAAAAAATAAATAGCATTAATTTCCTCTTCCCTGAATTCAGCTACGTATGCAACATGCCTGATTCCGGTAAAAAGTGCATCTTCCGGAATAGCCAAAACCGGAACGGCCGAATTTTTAATGATATCCCAGGTATGGGTTCCCAACATTATTTTTTGAAGTAAGCCAACCCCATGCGTTCCCGCAATGATCAGATCCGAACCCGATTCAACCGCTTCCGACATAATCTCCTCCCGTATATTTCCTTCTCTTACCACACATTCATATTTTACATCGTACGTATTGATTTGTAATGAAGCAAGAATCAGAAGGACATGCTGTTCCAGTTTATTTATTTCTTCTTCCAATGGATAATATTCCCCTGCCCCATAATCACTTTCTTCAATTATTCCTAAAAGGGGTTTAAATTTAAAAACATGAATGATCCTTAGGTGGGATTTTGTATATTTTGCGAACTGAAAGGCATAACGTTCGGCATTCATAATTGCATCAGAATAATCTGTTGCTAATAAAATATTGAATTTGTTTCCCATTTTAATTTCATTTTAAAGTTTGGTATCAGGAGTTTTAATATCAATAAAAATCCCTGATTAATATTTCATGGTTGGAAACTTTTCGAATTTATTATACGTACTTTTAAACTTATTATATGCATATCCTTTGTATCCTTTATATGAAGGTATGGGGTTGGTGAAAATATGTAAAAGTATCTTCACTGAACCAAAAACAATGAATGGGGAATAAATAAACAGGTTTGTTGCTAATGGGATTATCAATAAACACAAACCCATTATAAAATCAATCTTCATGTGTGTTTTCATACTAATTTGTCTGAATATTCCACATTCATAATCGGTGGCCAGACTTTGAATAATTGTTACGATTCCCGCTATAATCATTGGCCAGCTCACACTTTTTAAATTTGAAAGGTTGAAAATCCAGGGCATGACAATCAGTGTAATTCCAATAGTATAATCAAGATAGCCCCTAAGTCGTGTTGTAATTATTTTCATAAAATTACCTGTTAAGTGACATGATGGTAACCAAAATAATACCAATTATTATTAAGCCTGAATTTTTTGGATACCTTTATTTTTGTATAGGAATTTTATACGCACTTCGGGTAATTTTTTGCACATTTTATCTGTTATGTTATTCTTACAGGTTAATTATTTATTGATAATTTTCATATCTTTTAAATCATAGAACCCGTTTGTTAAAACCAGGTCGAAATGTTTAACCTTTGAAAAAAATTCAAGCCAGGTTAATTTCAATTTTATTTTTTTACCGGTAATTTATTGGAAGGATAGGTGAATTGCTCCTGTTTGTATTTATCAACTGCAAATAAAGTAACAATTGGCTTCTTATTCTGAATGAAAATTTTCAGTGCAACCGGATCAAACCGGTCTGGATTAATGGATAAAATAGAGTGCGTATTTTGCCTTTTACACAGCAACCACATCCAGAGCTGCATGAACTGAAATTAATTCCCTTACCATAGTTTCAAACTCAAATTGCTCAAATCCGTTGGAAACAAGTATTGCTATATTTTTAGCGCTCAAATTCATTTTTACCGGCTATAGGTGCCTTAAACAATATGCTTTAAAAATCATACCATTATTAAAGCTTCTGTTCAGGTTTCAGAACTGTTTATAAAAAAGTCCCCGAAACCTGCACGGGGACTTTTTACCATGAAAAATTAATACCGCTACCCACACGGCATTAATACGTTTAATTATTTTACAACTTCTATAAATTCCACTTCCAGTTCTACGCGCCTGTTTCTGGCTCTGCCTGCAGCGTTTGCATTCGTATTGGCCGGTCTTGATTCGCCATAACCGGTAGCCGAAACTCTTAATGGACTAATTCCTTTGGTGATTAAATATTTAGCAACTGCATCTGCACGGTTCTGTGAGAGGGTTAAATTAACTTCATCTGAACCTACATTATCTGTATGTCCACCTATCAGTAATTTATATGTTGGATTTTCATTCATTACATTATACACAGCATTAAGTATCGGAAATGAAACTGGTTTAATTACAGCTTTCCCGGTTTCAAACTGAATCCCCTGTAATGCTTTCTGGAATAATTGCCTGGTTTCCTTTTTTATTTCAGGACATCCTGCATTTGTGGCAATACCTGCAAGGGTTGGACATTTATCTATTCCATCATGAACTCCATCATTATCTGTGTCGGGACAACCATTTGTTGCCGGAAGTCCTTTTAAGTTTGGGCACATGTCATTCATATCCTGAATCCCATCACTATCAGAATCGGGACAACCCTGAAACAAAGCAACTCCTGAAACATCCGGGCATTTATCTTTCTCATCTTCTATGCCATCCCCGTCTTTATCCGGACAACCTTCCATAGCGAGGACACCTTTTATATTCGGACATTTATCCTTACTGTCAATGATGCCATCATTATCTGTATCCGGACAACCTTTTAAGGTGGCCAATCCCGGTTCATTCGGACATTGGTCATCTTTATCCGCAACGTCATCTTTATCGGCATCCGGGCAACCTTTTGTGGCAACCAGGCCCGGTGCATTCGGACACATATCCTCATGGTCGGCAATGCCATCTCCATCTCCATCAACCGGACAACCCAAATTGTCGACTTTTACGGTAACAGGTGTATTCGGACATTTATCATTTTTATCACTTATACCATCCTCATCAGCATCTGCTTTATGGCCAAGACTAAAATTCAATCCTATGCTGTGAAGTAAAAAGGCATCATATAAAGTACCACCTACCCGGTAATCACGTCCATCACTGCTTAAATAACCATAAGTTGCCTGATAATTTAAACCCATAACTTCACTAATCCTTAAATTGAGTCCTGCACCAGCCATTATAGGATAATCCAGACCACCGTTAATCTTATCTCCACGCAGTCGTGTAAATCCCGCACCAAAGAGCAAATAAGGCGAAAGCCTGCTCTCCTCTTTAATAATATATCCATTATCAAATTTGAATTTGATAAATGCAGAGCCCAGTATCATTTCGCCTTTAAAAGGTTCGGCAGTCTTATAATACCCCCAATCCCCAAAAACTCCCATTAAGGAAAAATCAAATGTGGTACTCATAAAACGGTTTAATGACAATCCAACGATCCTGTTGTTGTCTAAAGCTTTCGTGTTAAAATCAATAAATCCGTTACCCAGATCACCCGCATATTCACTTGTTCCTACCATGAGTCCAAGGTTCCATTTTCGGTCAACAGTTTGTGCATGTGATGATATATAAAAACCCAATATCATTAACATGGATGAAATAATAGTTTTCATAATTTGTGTTTTATTATTTAAGGAAATTTTGAATTCATGTAAATTATGCCAAGCAGCGTGCCAAATATTAATACCTTACCAATTACCCTGTATAATAAAAGAAAAAGACGTTTAGAATTTATCCTGTTTTTATTTTGAGGAATTTACTTCTCAAAATGGGGATAAATTTGAATGATTCTGCCTTATAAAAATTTAAGCAGCTAAACTATTTTCTGTTGAATCCGGTTTGATTATTTATATAAGACCCCTGTTATGAGACTTTTCAAATTAAAGACTGCCGAAAATATAATGTGTATGAAAATATGTTACCTGAGAAACAATATTCACAAATCAGGCTGAAGTTACAGCCTGACTATTACCTTTGCTTTGAGCACTCAACGGTAATGATATAACAAAAGTAGAGCCCATGTTTACTTTACTTTTAGCATAGATAAAACCTTTATGTTCTTCTATAATTTTTTTACATAATGCCAGCCCGATTCCTGTTCCTTCAAATTCACGGTTTGAATGCAGACGTTTAAACATTCCAAATATCTGTTCTGCATATTTTTGTTCAAAACCGATACCATTATCTTCAAAATAAATCCGGCAATATTTATTTCCCACTTTTTCGTTCGAATCATTTTCATTGTACGAAATGGTTTCCGAATATATTTTAAAAACAGGAACAACATCTTTTTTGCGGTATTTTATAGCATTACTGATCAGGTTATTAAACACAGATCTGATTAAACCCGGGTTCACATCAAGAAATGGCAAATGCTCTGTTTTTACAATAGCATGCAAACTATTTAAAGTCGGTTCATGCTCCATCAAAACATCATTCAATATAAGATTGAGGTTACTGCTTTTAAAATTATCCCTTTCAACAAACAAGGTTGAAAAAGTAAGTATATCATGAATCAGTGCCTGCATCCGCTCACCTGCTTTCTGTATTCTGTCGATATACATCTTTCCTTCCTCATCCAGTTTCGATGCGTATTTTGTATGCAGTTTGTCGCTGAACATTCTTATTTTTCGAAGAGGTTCCTGCAGGTCATGTGAAGCCATAAATGCAAACCTGTCAAGTTCCTTATTGGCCGCTTCAAGGCTGTCTATCGTTTCAATCAGTTGATGGTTCAGCGTCTTGATTTTTCTTTCTGAATTTTTTTGTTCCTTAATTTCCTGTTCAAGGTTTTTATTAATAGCAATCAAATGCTGCTCCTGTGCCAGCAGTTTGTGATTTTTTTTGTATAGTTCTACAAAAACCGAAACCTTGGCTTTTAGCAATTCAGGATTAATGGGCTTGTATATATAATCAACCGCACCTGCTTTATAACCTTTAAATATGTATTCATCACTATAGCTGTGTGCTGTAATAAAAATTATTGGAATATGCCTTAGCTTTTCACGTTCGTATATTAACGCTGCAGTTTCAAAACCGCTTAAATCAGGCATTTTAACATCCATCAGAATTAAGGCAAAGTCATGTTGATTTAACAAAACCCTCAATGCTTCCCTGCCCGAATTCGCTGTAACCAAAAGGTATCCTTCTGTCTCAAGAATTAAGGAAACAGACAGCAAATTATCTTCCCGGTCGTCTACCAATAATAGTTTGGGCTGCATATATTAACCTTATTTATAAAACCAAACCCGCATTAGTGATAAGAGCTGATCAATTTTTAATGGTTTTGTGATATAATCTGATGCACCGGCCTCAATACATTTTTGCCTGTCACCTTTCATCGCCTTTGCGGTAACCGTAATAATGGGTAAGGATGTGTTTTTATGTTCCCTCCTGATTTTTTGTGTTGTTTCATAACCATCCATTTCAGGCATCATAATATCCATCAATACCATATCTATTTTGGGGTTTTCATTCAGTATGGCAATCGCTTCCTTTCCGCTTTCGGCAGTTATAACATTGATGTTATAGCGCTCAAACACCGTTGTAAGTGCAAAAAGGTTTCTTACATCATCATCTACTACCAGTATATTTTTGCCTGTTAAAATATCTTCTTTCAATCGGATATTTTCTATTATTTTCCTTTTTTCAGGGGCCAGGTCCTTATGATTGATATGCAGGTGCAGAATGGTTTCTTCCAGTAATTGCTCTATTGAATTCACACCTTTAATCAGCACTGCATTGGAACTGTTGTTTAGAATATTTAATTCACTTTTGTTGAAATCCCTTGCTGAATAAACAATGATTGGTGTATGTTTCTTTTTAATCTCGCCTACTTCCCTTAGCAAATCACTGCCTTCCATATCCGGAATGTTATAGTCAAGGATTATACAGTCAAAATCCTTTTTTTGCAGCAAATTCAAAGCTTTTTTTGCAGTGTTTGCAATGCTGGTCCGGATATTGTTGCCTTTCAATATTTTGGATATTTGTGAGGAATCAATTTCATTGTCTTCAATTATGAGTAGTTCCTTAACTGTTTTCTTATTAAAAGTTATGATATCATTAAAGAGTTCATTCATCGATTCATTCTCCAGAGGTTTTAAATGGAAACTCCTTGCGCCCCGCTTTAAAGCCAGGTGCCGGTTCTCTTCGCCCGATATCAGATGAATGGGAATATGCCGGTAATTAAGATCGTTTCTCAGTAAGTCAAGAACCCTCCATCCGCTGGTATCCGGCAGTTTTACATCCAAAGTGAGGGCAATGGGAGAAAAATGGTTTATAAAATCAAATACTTCAATATAACTGGTAGCAACGATGGCTTTTAACCCAACCTGATGTGACTTTTCAATAACAATTTTACCAAAACGAAGATCATCTTCAACAATCAAAACAGCTCTATCATGCGCCTGCAGATTGTTTCTGTCATCACCCGTATCGTTTATCATTTCATTCACCAAAGCTTTTGATTCGATTCCTTCATTGGTAATGCGTATGGAATTAAGCAGGTTATCTATATCCCCGTTTTCTGTGGTAAGCTGTTGTATTTGCTGAAAAGCATTTATATTTTCAGGTGTATTTATACCTAAACCCATGGTATTTTCAACCGGCAGGTATAAAGTAAATGTACTGCCTTTTCCCGGGTTGCTTTCCAGTTCTATGGTTCCTCCCAACAATTCTGCAAGTCCCCTGCTGATGGATAAACCAAGTCCTGTACCTCCGTATTTACGGCTTGTTGAACCCTCTGCCTGCTGAAATGCTTCAAAGATAATATTTTGTTTTTCCTGAGGAATTCCAATGCCTGTATCACTGATGGCAAATGCCACTACTTTTTTTGAACCGTCCAAATTGGGGTTCCCTGGTTTCCACGAATTATTGGCTTCATAAATACTCAGTTTTACTTCCCCTTTTTCAGTAAATTTAAATGAGTTGGAAAGCAGATTTTTTAGAATCTGGTTTAGCCGCTGCAAATCGGTTTCCATTCTTTCAGGCAGCAGCTTATCGGTTTCAATGTTAAATCGCAGGTGCCGGGCTTCCGAAATAGGCTTAAAAGTAGTTTCAACAAATGAAGCAATCTCGGAAAACCGTACGGGTGAAAAATTTGCTGAAATAAATCCCGACTCAATTTTTGAAAGGTCGAGAATATCATTAATGAGCTGAATCAGGTCATCTCCACACGAGTGAATTGTTTTTGCATAACGGATTTGTTTGTCATTCAAATTTCCTTCTGCATTTTCATATAACTGCTGGGCAAGAATTAACAAGCTATTAAGGGGTGTTCGTAACTCGTGAGACATATTCGCAAGAAATTCTGATTTGTATTTTGATGTAAGTGTTAGCTGCTCCGCTTTTTCCTCAAGCGAACGCCGGGCTTCTTCAACTTCTTTGTTTTTGGCCTCCACTTCATTTTTTTGTTTAACCAGTAACAACGCTTTGTCCTGTAACTCATCATTCGTTCTTCTCAGTTCTTCCTGTTGTATTTTTAATTCACCTGCCAACGATTGTGATTGGGCAAGTAATTCTTCAGTACGTGTATTGGTTTCAATGGTATTTAATACAATGCCGATACTTTCGGTTAACTGGCTTAAAAAATCAAGGTGTGTCTGACTGAAGGTATCGAGTGAAGCCAGTTCAATTACAGCTTTTACCTTGTTTTCAAACAATACCGGTAAAACAATCAGATTAGAGGGACTTGCCTTGCCCAATCCTGAGTTTATTTTTATATAATTTCCCGGCACCTTGTCTATCAGTATTCGTTCTTTTTCAAATGCGCACTGACCAACCAATCCTTCACCGATTGCAAATTCTACCGGAAAATTTTTCCCGGGTTTATAAGCATAGGCAGCAAAGAGACTAAGTTTTACATTTTGTATTTCATCATCCTGCTTAAGTATGTAAAAAGCCCCGTATCGGGCCGTTACCACCTGTGCGAGTTCTGAAAGTATTCGTGTTGTCACAGTATTTAAGTCTTTTTGTCCCTGTAACATTTGTGTAAACTTGGCAAGATTTGATTTGAGCCAATCCTGCTCATGATTTAATAAAGTGGTTTCTCTCAGGTTTGTGATCATTTGATTAATCGTATCTTTTAATGCTTCCACTTCGCCTTTCGCATCAACACGAATGTTCCGGGTTAAATCACCTTTTGTTACGGCAGACGCCACCTCCGAAATAGACCGAACCTGAGTTGTTAAATTTTCGGCTAGCTGATTCACATTTTCTGTTAAGTTTTTCCATATTCCCGATGCTCCGGGTACACTTGCCTGCCCACCCAGTCTTCCTTCTACCCCAACCTCACGGGCAACATTGGTAACCTGATCAGCAAAAACAGCAAGCGTTTCAATCATCTCATTAATGGTATCTGTAAGCTGTGCTACTTCACCTTTGGCATTAATAGATAATTTCTGACGAAGATTTCCTGTTGCCACAGATGTTACCACCTTTGCAATTCCACGTACCTGGCTTGTCAGGTTGGATGCCATCATATTCACACTATCGGTTAAATCTTTCCAGGTACCGGCTACTCCTTTAACTTCAGCCTGTCCGCCCAGTTTCCCTTCCGTTCCCACTTCACGCGCAACACGCGTTACTTCAAAAGCAAAGGAATTCAATTGCTCCACCATGGTATTGATGGTATTCTTAAGGTCGAGAATTTCTCCTTTTACATCAATGGCAACTGTTTTTGATAAGTCTCCGGAAGCAACTGCTTTTGTTACCTCAGCAATATTACGTACCTGAGCAGTCAGGTTGGTTATCATCTGATTTACTGAGTCGGTAAGGTCTTTCCAGGTACCGGCCACACCGGGTACAAATGCATATCCGCCCAGTTTCCCATCTGTACCCACTTCTCGTGCCACCCGGGTTACTTCGGAGGCAAACGCACGAAGCTGATCCACCATCGTATTCAGCGTTTCTTTTAATTGAAGAATTTCTCCACGCACATCTACCGTAATTTTTTTCGACATATCTCCTTTTGCAACCGCAATGGCTACATCGGCAATATTCCTCACCTGGTCGGTAAGGTTGCCTGCCATCTGATTCACCGAGTCAGTCAAATCTTTCCAGGTACCTGCCACTCCGGGTACATTGGCCTGTCCGCCCAATTTCCCTTCTGTTCCTACCTCACGGGCTACACGGGTAACCTCAGAAGCAAAACCACGTAACTGATCAACCATCGTATTGATGGTGTTCTTGAGTTCAAGAATTTCGCCTTTTACATCAACTCCAATCTTGCGGGATAAATCGCCATTGGCAACCGCAGTGGTTACCTCAGCAATATTTCTTACCTGCGAAGTAAGATTTGATGCCATTTTATTTACACTGTCCGTTAAATCTTTCCAGGTACCTGCCACTCCGGGAACATCTGCCTGTCCGCCCAGTTTCCCTTCCGAACCTACTTCACGGGCAACACGGGTTACTTCTGAACCAAATGCATTTAACTGGTCCACCATCGTGTTAATGGTATTTTTTAACTCCAGAATTTCACCTCTTACATCTACAGTAATTTTACGTGATAAATCTCCTTTGGCCACCGCTGTGGTTACTTCTGCAATATTTCTCACCTGTGCAGTCAGGTTGCTCCCCATTTGATTTACTGAGTCTGTAAGATCTTTCCATACACCACCTACGCCTTCAACAGTGGCCTGTCCGCCCAGTTTGCCTTCTGATCCTACTTCACGCGCAACGCGGGTTACTTCTGAACCAAATGAATTTAACTGATCCACCATGGTATTGATGGTGTTCTTTAATTCAAGAATTTCTCCTTGTACATCCACGGTAATCTTGCGTGATAAATCTCCTTTGGCAACTGCTGTAGTTACCTCTGCAATATTTCTTACCTGAGAGGTAAGGTTCGATGCCATTTTATTTACAGAATCTGTGAGATCTTTCCAGGTTCCTCCCACACCGGGTACATCTGCCTGTCCACCCAGTTTGCCTTCTGAACCTACTTCACGCGCAACACGGGTTACTTCTGAACCAAAAGAATTTAACTGATCCACCATGGTATTGATGGTGTTTTTTAATTCGAGAATCTCTCCCTTAACATCTACAGTAATTTTACGTGATAAGTCGCCTTTAGCAACAGCGGTTGTTACTTCTGCAATGTTTCTTACCTGACCGGTTAAGTTTGAAGCCATCTGGTTCACCGAGTCTGTTAAGTCTTTCCATGCACCGGCAACTCCCTTTACCTGGGCCTGCCCTCCCAACTTTCCTTCTGTTCCTACCTCAAGGGCTACACGCGTTACCTCTGATGAAAATGAATTGAGCTGATCCACCAATGTGTTGATTGTATTTTTAAGTTCAAGAATTTCTCCTTTTACATCCACCGTAATTTTACGCGACAAATCCCCTTTTGCAACTGCAGTAGTTACCTCTGCAATGTTTCTTACCTGGGCAGTTAAATTACTTCCCATCTGGTTTACCGAATCTGTTAAATCTTTCCATACACCTCCCACACCTTTTACTTTGGCTTGTCCGCCCAGTTTACCTTCTGAACCTACTTCACGTGCCACACGCGTAACCTCAGAGGAGAAAGAGTTTAGTTGGTCCACCATAGTATTAATGGTATTTTTCAACTCAAGAATTTCGCCTTTCACGTCAACCGTTATCTGCCTTGATAAATCCCCTTTGGCAACTGCAGTTGTTACTTCAGCTATGTTTCTTACCTGGCCGGTAAGATTTGATGCCATCTGGTTTACCGAATCTGTTAAATCTTTCCAGGTACCGGCAACTCCTTTTACCTGTGCCTGCCCTCCCAGTTTTCCTTCGGTACCCACTTCCAGCGCAACACGTGTTACTTCTGATGAAAAGGAATTCAACTGATCAACCATGGTATTGATGGTATTCTTTAATTCAAGAATTTCGCCTTTTACATCAACTGTTATTTTTTTTGATAAGTCCCCCTTGGCAACAGCAGTTGTTACTTCGGCTATATTCCTTACCTGTGCGGTAAGGTTACTTCCCATTTGATTTACGGAGTCGGTAAGATCTTTCCAAACACCTGCCACCCCTTTAACTTTTGCCTGTCCTCCGAGCTTGCCTTCCGAACCTACTTCGCGTGCAACCCGGGTTACTTCCATAGAAAAGAGGTTCAGTTGTTTTACCATATCATTTACTTCCTTTGCAATACGGGCAAACTCTCCCTGCAACTCATGCCCACCAATTTCTCTGGGCATTTCCTGCGATAAATTACCTTTTGCAACCGAACTGATAACATGCGCAATTTCTATGGTAGGATGAACCAAATCCGAAATCATCGCATTGAGCGATTCAACCCCTTTTTTCCACGATCCTTTTGCTGCAGGTAATTCAATCCTTTGGGTTAAATTACCCTGCTTACCTATGGTGTTTCCTGCGTAGGTAAATTCTACCATCATCGTTTCATTCAAAGAAATAATTTCATTCAGGGTATCACATATTTTGCCACTTAAACCCACCTGGTCAATTGGCATCCGTACATTAAAGTTTCCGTTTTTAACTTCAGTAAGCACAAGCAGCAGCTCTTTATTATCCAGTATTCCCGACAACTGATGACTCAATTTTTCATCTACCATTTGTAAATTTCCGGGATCATGCTGATACGTTGATTGTGTTTTATTGTCTATCTCGGCTACTCCATTTCTATTGTTATTTATGTTTCGTTTTTTAGTATTCATAAATTATTTTATTAAAGATTGAGATGAACTTATTTAATATTAATTTACCTTGCATTTTATGTTGCAATACAAATCAAAAACAAGAATATATGAAATCCTAAAAATGAAGCCAATCGATTAAAAATTGTAGAGTCTTTTCTACATTATTGCTTCAAATTTGCATTGGAACATTTTTTGCGGATTGCTATTTTGCAAACGATTGCATTTCCTTAAATAAGACTTGTATAAAATAAAGAAGCTGTCCTTTTGAGACAGCAACTTTATAACTAAAACAAAAAAAGAAATTATTAATTTACATTTTAATGAACTTTTTAACCAAAGAGGTTTGATTGTTATTTAACCTGATAATATAGTATCCATTGTTCAAATGATTAATAGATATTGAGTTCTCTTTTTCAGATAATATCTTGCTGTAAACCACCTGGCCCTGCATATTTATTATTTCCACACCGGTGTTTGAATTATTTACATGACTTCCGGCTATACTAATGATATCGTTTACTGGATTCGGATAAATTTCAAAATTTATTTCCTTTTCTATTTTACTTACATTGGTTCCGCTCTTGCCAAAAACAGCAAAAGGACTTAATGATGTTATTCCCTTTCTTTTTAAACTAAACATTCCATCAGCCTGTGCGGTTGCTGATGAGCAGCAGTAAGGTCCCAGTTGCCGGATACATAATGACTTAAAACACCTTCAGTTCTGTTAAACCCATTTACTTCCATT
The DNA here is from genome assembly GCA_030680835.1 of Bacteroidota bacterium. GTDB lineage: Bacteria > Bacteroidota > Bacteroidia > UKL13-3 > UKL13-3 > B1. The sequence goes on along the minus strand of JAUXUD010000061.1, from coordinate 15,999 downwards.
GCCGACTTCCACATAACTTCCATATTTAAGTTAATGCCGGAAGTCATATCAGATGTTATGTGCCATGTATTTTTTACCAGCGCTTTGGTTGTGGCCAGGCTTATTCCTGTTGTACCATTGCTTAATACATCTCCCGAAATATTTACAGATACATTACCACTTGAAGAGCCCGAATCTAGCTGAATTTTAACCGGTGTATAATTAGCTGAACTTCCTACTGAAAACATTGTTGAACTTGTGCTTCCCGCAACCAGATTCCTGCTGAGCTTGCCGTTGGCTCCGGTAATCACATATGATGAACTGCCCGATCCACTGATACTTCCGCTTGCACCCAGGTTTAAATTGAAATCGCCGGTATGCATACTTCCTTTCATAAAATTTAACACCCCAAAAACCTGCAGATCTGAACCCAACTTGGCATAACCCGAATCCTGAATATTAATTACCAAATTCTTTACAGCATTGCCACTGCTTGAAAAGCGTAAAACAGATGTAAGTGTTGTAGCAGTGTTTATTGTTATATCAGATATATAGGTTGAATGAATGCTGCCCGATCCCTGCAGGTTAAAATTACCAGCCAATGTAATATTCCGTCCATTTAGTTTTAATTCACCATCGTTTAATGCTAAGATGCCTTTTACCAATAAATCGGAACTTAAAGTGATTGTTTGTCCGGGAGAATTGATTGTTAAATTATTTAAATTCGAACCGCTTAATTCCAAACCTGTATTTGAAGACAAGGAAGTATAAATTACATTATACAATCCGGCAAAACCAATAGTGCCTCCATTGTTAGCCAACAATCCTCCCGACATTTCAATAGTTGTGTTAGCCGCCAGGGTTAAAGTCCCCAATGTGTTTATTGTTAACAGACCGGCGCTAACAACCAATTTATCCTTAACCAATATTTGTGCAGTTGTGAGTAAGTTGGCTACGCCTGTCTTAAACTCATTCACTGTAACTGAACCACTGAAAGTAAAAGCAGAACCTGCATTTAGAATTACTTTACCCAGAGAAATCGTACCGGTTCCGGCTACCGTACCGGATGACTGAATTAAAATACCTGATACAGACGTTAATGTCCCCTGAACTTCTAATAAAGCAATAGCCCCGTTAATCGTTACGTCATTGTCCATTGTTACTGTTATCCCGGTGGGAATGCGAATCTGGTCATTTGAAACATTTGCTGAAGGAGCTGATCCACCCCAGGTTGTTGCACTGCTCCATGTGCCTGAGGCAACGGCCGTAAAATTAGCAGAACCGGCACTTTTAAAAAGTAAGTTTGCAACCAACACTATGATTACAAAAGATAATTTAAGATTAGTAAATAATTTCATAATAGTATATTTAATGTACCATAACTTAACGACAAAGAAGATACCATTACATAATAAGCCGTTTTATCAGCCTCCTGCAATTAAAACATGGGAATAAAATCCACACAATATGAAAATATTTGCCCATTTTAAAATTACTTTGCTTTAGTCAAAAAATAATTTTACCTTGGATATATCTATTTTAAGTCCCACTTCTATGAACGGATTTCTGAAAGGTTATAACATGTTAAAATATCCGATTTTTATTTATGATCGGGTATATAAATTGATTACAGTCCATGCATGTCATATGGTAATTATGTTTTTCAATCTGGTAAATTATAGTCAAAATTCTTATGACATCATTTAGTTTAAATAAAACCAGTAACACAAATTCAGAGAATGAAAATAAATTGCACTTTCAATATCTTCCCGATTTTGCCCAATTTATACTGGAAACCCATCTGGAAGATTATATCAGGATGGCTATACAATTTTCTCGTGAAGAGAATGTTCCGATTCTGAAACTTTTTTCAGACTATACCGATAATCAACTGGTAGAATTGGGGAGGGATACCCACAGAAATTTTCTTTTGGCGTTGGCCAATAATCAGATAAAATCGTACATAGAAAGCTTGCTTAATAATTACATTTCCAACACCATGCCCAAGCTTGATCAGAATGATGTGATGGCTGAAGACATTACGGTTGGAGCGTTTCTCCGGAGAAAGACCTTCAGATTTCTTTTACCTGGTTACACCTCTGATCCATTTTTGTTGAATTCAATTATTGATGAAGTTGATCGCTTAACCACCTGGACAGAATTAATTTCATACGAGGCTTATATTGATATTCAAAAGAATAAGTTAAAATCAATCAATAGCGAACTCACTCAAACGCTGGACGAATTGCAAAATAAAACCACACAACTCGAAAGTTTAAATGCTTCATTGGAATCTAAAAATTCGGAACTGGAAAGCATTAACAAAGAACTGGCATCATTTAATTACATTGCAAGTCATGATTTGCAGGAACCATTGCGTAAGATTCAAATATTTGCCAACAGGATTATAGAAAATGGAACACAGGACTTTCCCGACGAAACCCTGTCTTATTTTGATAAGATTATTGCTGCATCATCACGCATGCAGGAACTCATTGATGATCTGCTTACATTTTCACAAACAACTGCAAATAATGATAAATTTGCCCATACAGATCTGAATTCAATTCTGGAAGATGTTAAAATCATATTGTCCCCTGCAATTGATGAAAAGAAAGTAATCATTGAAACCACGCATTTACCTGAATTATATGTTATTCCTTTTCAAATTCAGCAACTATTCTTAAATCTCATAAACAACTCTATTAAATATTCAAGAGAAGGTATTATTCCTCATATCAGAATTACATCGGCTATCATTAAAACCGAAAAAATAATCGGAGCCGTAAATCTCCCTGCAAAAAAATATATTGAAATCAGCATTGAAGACAATGGCATCGGTTTTAAACAGGAATATTCCGAAAAGATTTTTGGCTTATTTCAAAGGTTGCATAACCGGGAGAAATATTCAGGTACAGGCCTGGGTTTGGCTATTTGCAAAAAAATAGTTAATAACCACAATGGATTCATTATAGCTAAAGGCTCCCCACAAAATGGTTCCGTTTTTTATGTTTATCTCCCCATTGCTAAAACAGAAACCTACTCTGTACATTTAAGTATTTAATATTAAGATTAAGGTTGGCACCTGATGCTTATATTTACTTTGATTTTTTTTGCATAACACATCAAGAATAAATTCAATCAGTAAAAACATAAACAACAAAAGGCAACTGTATTTTAAACAGATGCCTTTTTAACTCCACTTTTTAGCCAGAGGCTTAAAACCTGAAACTAATGTACCAACTCTTTATATGCGTCGGCTTTTAATAAGCCTGCAACTTCCGATGAATTCGATAGTTTTACCTTTATCATCCAGCCCTCGCCATACGCATCACTGTTAACCAGTTCGGGGGCTGCATCCAAAGCAGGATTTATTTCCAATACCTCTCCGCTTAACGGCATAAACAAGTCGCTTACTGTTTTTACCGCTTCAACGGTACCAAAAACCTCATGCTGAGGAATGGTTTTGCCTTTGGTTGCAATATCAACATACACAATATCACCCAATTCATGCTGGGCAAAGTCAGTAATACCAATAAAGGCGGTATCGCCTTCTACACGCACCCATTCATGGTCTTTGGTGTATAACAAGTTTTCTGGAAAATTCATTTTTGTTTGTTTAATTTTTTAACGCTGCAAAATACGGTTTCAAGCCAAATAAAAAAATGACCTTTAATGGTTAATCCCATTTTGATCCTATTTTCGTAATTGTCTATTACTTAATTTTAGCGTTCAAGGCGTTTTTCACATTTCGGTAACTAACAAGTTCGGCTTTTATTGAACCCACAAAAATGTCACTTTCCACAAGCAGGGGAAGTTTGTTCTCATCATCGCTCACCCACAATGTCAGCGCTTCATCATCTTTAAAAACCCTACCCTGAATTAACTGGGGCTTAATAACCAAAGCCTTAAAAGTACCAACATCTGTTTTAATGGTTTCCCTGCCGGTATATTTAAAACGCAATACATAATTTTGTCCATCCATATAAAAGTTTACAGGGAAAATATCTCCAATTTTAGCGTTACTCATATTGGTTGAGCGTGCAAAATAAATGGCGGAAACAACATCCTGAGTTTGCTGCAAAATATCAATCTTACCCCTTCTGCTGGTGGCAAAACCCTTTAACTGATCAAACAAAATAAAATCGCTGTCGGTATAACGTCCCTCTTTTACTTTTTTTATTGCTTTCCACGGAATCAAAGCTTCTTCATCCAGATAACTTTCAAATTCATCATGCACTTTAAACATCAGATCAACCAAACCGGCCGATTTGCCTTTTACTTTAATATGATAGGTATTGCGTTCATTTACGATTACCGGATTGGCAGCAACCTCAAAATTGGCAGTTCCCCCTTTAAGCGGACCATAATGAATCCGGTAACTAAGCTGTTCGCCGTATGTAAATGCATTGTTATGGATTTTAATAATTTCATGCGTATGAATAGACTTCACTTTTGGTGCTTCACCTGCATTTACAACAATGGTCAAACTAACGGCTACTGCAAATACATATTTATTTATCCTGATATTCATTAATCGCTCAACTGCAAACCATGTACCAAAGTTAGGTATAAATTTAAACATTAAATTTAATTCCTTGGGCCAAAGGAAGTTCTTTCCCGTAATTGAGGGTATTTGTCTGACGTCTCATGTAAGCTTTCCAGGCATCACTTCCGCTTTCACGTCCGCCACCTGTTTCCTTTTCTCCTCCAAAAGCGCCACCGATTTCGGCACCGCTGGTACCAATATTCACATTTGCAATACCACAATCGCTTCCGCCTGAACTTAAAAACAGTTCTGCTTCCTGCATATTATCGGTAAATATACTGGAACTCAATCCTTGTTTTACTCCGTTTTGTAAAGCAATCGCTTCCTCCAGAGTTCTGTACTTTATGAGGTATAAAATGGGTACAAAGGTTTCGGTCTGAACTATTTTATAATTATTTTCTGCCTCACAAATAGTAGGTCTTACATAACAACCACTTTCATATCCTTCGCCCTGCATTACTTCAGCGCCATAAAGCACTTTCCCGCCTTCCGCTTTTAACTGCTCAATCGCGTTTATGTATGCGTCAACCGCTGCTTTGTCAATTAGCGGACCAACCAGGTTCCCTGTTAATGGATTGCCTATGCTTAGCTGCGCGTACGATTTAATGAGTTTTTCCTTTACCGTATCGTACAAACTTTCGTGAACAATCAATCTTCGGGTAGTGGTGCAACGCTGACCAGCAGTACCTACTGCACCAAAAACAGTTGCAATCATTGCCAGATTCAGGTTTGCATGTTCCGAAATAATAATGGCATTGTTTCCACCCAGTTCCAGCAGGGCCTTTCCAAATCGCTGCGCCAATGCAGCTCCAACGGCTTTTCCCATTCGGGTTGAACCGGTTGCAGATACCAAAGAAACGTGCGTGTCATTACACATCCATTCCCCTGCTTTATAATCTCCGTTTATCAAACAAAAAATACCTTCGGGTAAATTATTTTCCTTTAATACCTGAGCCATTAAATTCTGGCAGGCTATTGCCGAAAGCGGCGTTTTTTCTGAAGGTTTCCAGATACATACATCACCACAAACCGCGGCCAGCATAGCGTTCCAGCTCCAAACCGCTACTGGAAAATTAAATGCCGAAATAATTCCTACGATACCCAACGGATGATATTGTTCGTACATCCTGTGGTTGGATCTTTCGCTGTGCATGGTTGATCCATGAAGCTGACGACTCAAGCCTACCGCAAAATCACAGATATCAATCATTTCCTGCACTTCGCCCATGCCTTCCTGCAGCATTTTACCCATCTCGTAACTTACCAGTTTACCCAATGGTTCTTTATACTGGCGCAGCAGGTTTCCGTACTGCCGTACAATTCCGCCACGTATGGGCGCGGGGGTACTTCTCCAGATTAAAAATGCCGCTTCTGCCTTTTGTATCACCTGCTTGTATTCCACTTCAGTGGTATAGCTAAGTTTAGCTATTAATTTACCGTCAACCGGTGAAATAATTTCTTTAATAATTGCTTCTTCAGATGAAAAATGTTGTTGCCCGGTGGAGGTGCCGTGGTTTATGGATTCAATGCCTAAAGTCTTTAAGAAATCTAAAGAGAATGATTGTGTGTTTGACATAATTTTTTATTGCTACTAAGGAACAAAGAAACTAAGATATTAACTGCAAAGTTAAAGCTTTAGATTCCTTATAAGCGAAATCGGATTTATTTTGTTTAAATTTAAAACAAATGTGCTTCGCTTATAAATATTATCTACATCATTATTGTTCCATGCTGTTTCAACATTGTTGCTTGAAACCAATGGAACATAAATATAAAATATGTCTTTTAAGATTTTTATATATACACCGCCAACATACGCTGTGGTATAGGGATCAGGATTTGTTTTGGAATAAGCATAAGACAGATCACCATAAATACCAATGGGTACAGGAATTGGAAACGGAATACTTACATTAACTGCAGTGATCCACTTTTCGGCATTACCCAGATCCACAAAGTTTCTAAAACCGGCATCCCTTTGTAAAATCTGGTGTGATAATACCTTTCTGTAATCATTGTTTGCTCTTCCAAACATAGCTGCATCATATAAATAATCGTTTCTGCCAAGTGTACCACCTATCATAAAACGGCTCCGGTCAAAAACATCATTGCCTCTCAAAGTGGTATTGGTATTATCGCCTAAAAATAAGCCTCCAAAAAACCGGATGCTTGCCTGTTTTTTACCTCCTTTTAACAAGAATGATTGGGTAAAATCTGCACTTAATCTGTTCATCGAAACATTTTGTATCCCTTTCTGAAACTGAATTTCGAATTTTGCCGGGTACAAAATCATAGGTCTTTGGTATTGGTAACTTAATTCGGCAATTCCGTAATTTTCATTTGTATTTCCAAAATCATAGGCAAATCCTCCTGGGACCGCTTCATTTATCATCACATAGCGAGCCTGTATATTTTGTTCAATACCGCTTCTTCTAACTTTGGGCTGTATGTTAATAGAAATAAAAGGTGCTAATTTTAGATATGCAATACCGGTAGTATATGAATTATACACGATTCCATTAATACCAGGATAATTATACAAAACCCCCTCACTTGCAAACCTGGCCGCTTTAAACCCAACCTGAATATTTCTTATTTTACCTCCGGTATAAAAGTTATGCCAGTATTGCGCATAGCCGTTCACATCTTTTGTAGTAAAACTATATACCGGCATCACAATAAATTCATTCTTTTTTTGCGGAAAAATACTATTGTAAAATGCCATGCCCAGCATATGATTATTATAAATATTATATGCATAAACAGGCAACCAGAAGATTTGAGCCGAATGCTCATCTTCGAAATTAACCAATGGCTGAAATTTAATATTGGCACAGGTATTACACCAACCTTTCACAACCGATGTATTGTTCTGCCGGTATAATTCCAGCATGCTTTTTTCCCCGTCAATCCTGTATATCAGGTTTGATGATTGTGAGGCCGGGGGGAAATCCAATGCGTATAAATCAATCGACTTTGAACCTTTAAAACCTTCAACCCACCTTGTGGTGCGTGTGCTGTCGTTCAGAATTTGTGTAATGGCCAGGGGAGCAATTAATTCGCCTTTATTTTTTACCCTGATGAAACCCTCTTTGGCTGCTACAATTTTATAATCCTGTTTTTTTGTTGAACCTAATATATCATCAAAAAACCAGTTTAAATTTTTACCCGTAAACTGTTCCGCATGCTGTCTGAAATCATTGGGTAATGGATGTTTAAATTTCCAGTTTTCAAAATAACCCTGCATCATCGCATCAAATAACGCATCTCCTAAATATGCCTGTAAGTACCCAAAGGCCAAAGGATTTTTGGCATAAATAATAGCTCCGTAATTATTGTCGGTATACGCAATTGAAGTCAGGTTACCTGCCTGATCTATATTTTTCCTGCATGAATAACCAAACAACAAGTCTTCCTGGTTAAACTGATCCGGACTAATCGAAAATCCTTTTTTTGTAACAGCCGCGCTTACTCCCGTTTTGCTTTTCTTTGATTCGTTTTTGTTTCTGCCCTCATAATAGGTATTTATGCTTTCATCCATCCATGGGTAATCGCGTTCGTTTGAACCTAAAATACCATAAAACCAGTTATGCCCTACTTCATGAACGATGATGGTTTTATCAATACGCTGGCAATTGGTAATGGTTGGATATTCCATGCCGCCTCCTGCTTTTAATGGCGTTATCACCACCTGTGCCAATGCGTAAGGGTAATTACCTACCTTTTCGGAATAAAATTTAATGGCTTCATCTAAATGTTCAATTCCCGTTAATTTACCATCCCGGTTCTTTGTTTTTGAAAATAACCAGGTATCTACTTTTTTGCCATTATTTAAAAATACTTCACTATGTGCAACTTTAAAATCTTTGCTGCAAAACCAGGCAAAATCATGCACCGAATCCTGTAAAAATCTAAGCGTTTTGGTTTTGTTTAATGAAGGGTGTTCTAAAGTGGCATTGTCAATTCTGTTTAGCCACCACAATTTTTCGCTTTCTTCCTGAACCAAACCGGTTGCAGCCACCACATAATTTTTGGGTAAAGTAATCCGCACATCAAAACTGCCAAATTCGCTGTAAAACTCGCCCTGATCCAAATAGGGCATTGGATTCCACCCATTTACATCATAAACCGCTGGTTTGGGGTACCATTGCGTAATGCAATACAAACCTTCATCATAGCCCATACGGCTAAAAATACCCGGAATTTTAACAGTAAAAGGTGTTGAAATCTCAACCGTTTGACCTGGATTTATGGGTTGGTTAAGGATTAACAAGGCAATATCAATGTTTTGGGTTAACTGCCATTTAACAGGCTTTCCACCAACCATAAAGTGAAGTGAATCAATCCAGCCCCTTTGTTCGGTTGGTGCAAAATAAAAATCGCTCTTTCCGTTTTCGAGATGCTGTTTGGCAAAGGCCGTGTTACGGCTGCGATACGCATTGGGCCAAAGATGCATGTATATCTCAATCAGGCTATTAGGTGAGTTATTGGTATATTGAATGGTTTCAAAACCCTTTAATTGATTCAGGGAATCATCTAAAATTACATTGATATTGTATGCTACCCTTTGCTGCCACTTTGCCTGATTAATACTTTTTGGCAAGTTTTGTGATAACAGTTGGCCTGAAACCTGGGTTATTACAATGAGTAATAAAAATTTTCTCATTTTACTAATTTTGTTTTTTAACGTGTGTTCAAAGATTTAGAAAAAAATTGGGCTTTTTGTATTTCTTACTTGAAAGGCTTTAATTAAATTTGGTTCAAGAAAAAACAGCTGTATGGACGGAAATGATTTTTTAGGTGAGGAAGTTACCAGCAATGTGCAACGATATGAAAAAATGCAACGAAATAAAACCAAAGATTATTTTGATGCAGATGCCATTGAAGGAATAATTGATTTTTATATTCAGGCCGATAAATTAAAAAAAGCCATTGAGGCCATCGCTTTTGGCCAGGAAATGTATCCGTTAAATCCGGCATTCTGGTTAAAGCTTGCCGAAATTTATGTGCAAATGGAAAAATACGAAGAGGCTTTGCTTGAACTGGATAAAGCCGAATTGTATGAGCCTTTTAATCCGGAATTGTTTTTGTTAAAAGGTGAAGTATGTCTGAATCAAAAAAACATTACAGAAGCAGAAGAATATTTTGAAAAAGCCTTGCTCCATACCGACGAACGTTTGGATATGCTTTTTGAAATAGCCTACGTTTTTGAAGATTGCGATGAATATGAAAAAGCAATCATCTATTTTAAACTGATTGTTAAGGAAGAGCCGGAGCTGGAACAAGCCTATTACGAACTTGCCCATTGTTTTGATTTACTCGAAAAATTTGACCAGTCGCTTATATACCTGAATGCCTTAATTGATATTGATCCATACAATACCGGTGCATGGTATAATCTGGGTGTAACTTATGGTAAAATGAACCAACACCAGAAAGCTATTGATGCTTTCGATTATTGCCTTGCCATTGATGAAGAATACTCGGTTGCCCGCTTTAATAAAGCCAATGCCCTGGTTGAACTTGATCGTTTTGAAGATGCAGTACTTGAATACCTGGCAGTGATAAAAATAGAAGGTGGCGATAGCATCAGTTTTTGCAATCTGGGCGGCTGCTACGAGCGGCTCAACCATATTGCACTGGCACGCGAACAATATAAAAAAGCGGCACAGCTAAATCCAAATTTAGCAGAGGCCTGGTTTGGAATCGGACTCACATACGAAAAAGACAATTTACCTAAAGATGCACTGCAGCACTTTAAAAGGGCCGTTTTGCTGGAACCCGAAAATCCAGAATATTTGCTGGTACTTGCCGAATGCGAATTTCGCCTGGGTTATATCAAAGATGCCGAAGACATTTACGCGCGTTTAACCGAAATGGACCCGGGTATGATGGAACCCTGGCTCGACTGGAGCTTCGTAAAGTTCTCGGAAGGTTATTTTGATGAAGCCGTTGAATTGGTGCTGGAAGCATTACAATATGATGATACCTGCCACCAATACCATTACCGCCTGGTGGTTTATTTATATGAACTTGGCAAAACCAAAGAAGCTTTAAAACACCTTGAAACAGGTCTTACCCAGCATTTTGCCGATCATTTACTGATGTTTGAAATTGCTCCAAAGCTGATTCAAATTCAGGAAATAACAGATACCATTGATTCGTACCGGACGCAGCAAAATCAGCTAAAACCCTGACTCAGGGGTTTTTAAAAAACTAATATAATTCATTTTTACATTTTGGCTAAACCCTTACATTTGCCCGCGGTTTTCAATTTTAACTTTGTCTCTGTAACCATTAAATTTCAAAATCAATCTAAGATTGCTTTTTAAGAATCACTTACTTTGATTCAAAGTTAAATGCATGAACCATCAAATATTTAATAGCCAATTAAAAACTAATGAAGAATTTTAAATTAAAACAAATTCCCGACAGACCATTGAAACCCCGCGAGGGGGGTCTTACCATGGTTATGGACAAAGGGCTTAGTATTAGAGAAGCCGAAGACCTTATTTCGGTGAGCGGTGAATTTGCCGACATCATAAAATTAGGTTTCGGTACATCTTATGTTACTCCCCGGCTCGATGAAAAAATTAAACTTTATCAGGACAATGGGATCATTGTTTATTTTGGGGGAACCATGTTCGAAGCCTATATTGTACGGAATCAGTTTCAGGATTATATTCGTTTACTGGAACGCTATAATATGAAACATGCCGAAATATCTGATGGCTCTATAGAATTGCCGCACGACCTGAAGCTGGATTTTATTGATAAATTAAGTCAGCATGTTACTGTTTTAAGTGAGGTGGGCAGTAAAGATGTTGAGAAAATTTTGCCTCCCTACCAATGGATTGAATTGATGGAGAGCGAATTAAATGCCGGTGCATGGAAAGTTATTGCCGAAGCACGTGAGGCTGGAAATGTAGGTGTTTACCGCAGCAGCGGTGAAGTTCGTGAAGGTTTGGTTCAGGAAATACTAACCAAAATACCCCAGGAAAAAATAATATGGGAGGCGCCTTTAAAAGCACAACAAACTTATTTTATTAAATTAGTGGGCGCTAATGTAAATTTGGGAAATATTGCACCCAACGATATTATTCCGCTCGAAACCTTGCGTTTGGGATTAAGGAGTGATACCTTTACGTTCTTTTTAAATAAAGGAACCAAATATCTGGGAAAGAAAAAATAAAGAATCATGAGTTTACAGGAACAAATAAATGCCGACGTAATCGTAGCCATGAAGGCCAAAGATGAAATTGCTTTACGGGCATTACGCGGACTAAAATCGGCTTTGCTTTTGGCTGCCAGCGAACCGGGAGCCAATGGCGTTGTTACAGATGAAAAGGCTTTGAAAATTTTTCAGAAACTGGCCAAACAACGCAAAGAATCCTTTGATATTTTTACCCAAAATAAACGCGAAGATCTGGCTAAAGTTGAACAGGAAGAAATTGCAGTTATTGAACGCTATTTGCCAAAACAAATGGGTGAAGATGAAATTAAACTGATATTATCCAATGTAATAAAAGAGGCCGGAGCTACATCTGCTGCCGATTTTGGAAAACTCATGCCTTTGGCAATAAAAGCATTGGCCGGACAAGCGGATGGTAAAGTTATTTCGGCAGTTTTAAAGCAACTATTGGGATAATAGCAACACAAATAAAAAAGGTAGCAGCACCAACTGCTGCCTTTTTTATGTAATAAAATATATAAATGACAGACCCTACTGAAGAACAAAGAATCAAGAAAGCTTTTCAAAAAAAAGACTGGCCCGAAATTAAGGTAAGTGATAGCTGGGCTACCTTTAAAATAATGGCAGAATTTGTTGATGGTTTTGAAAAAATGAGCCGGATTGGACCCTGTGTTTCTATTTTTGGTTCAGCTCGAACCAAACCGGATACCAAATACTACTTGCTTGCCGAAGAAATTGCCAGGAAACTGGTGAATGCTGGTTTTGGTGTGATTACAGGCGGTGGCCCCGGAATTATGGAAGCCGGAAATAAAGGTGCATTTGAAGCAGGTGGCAAATCGGTTGGGTTGGGTATAGAACTGCCTTTTGAACAGTTTTTTAATAAGTATATTGACCGCGACAAGAACATTAATTTCGACTATTTTTTTGTGCGAAAGGTAATGTTTGTAAAATATGCCCAGGGATTTATTGCCATGCCGGGAGGTTTTGGTACCCTGGATGAATTGTTTGAATCATTAACCCTGATCCAAACCCATAAAGTTGCACAGTTTCCGGTGGTTTTGGTAGGAACCGAATTTTGGGGCGGCTTGCTCGACTGGATAAAAACAGTGATGCTGGCAAAGGAAAATAATATAAGGGAAGTTGATTTGTTGTTGTTTAAATTGGTGGATACTGCTGAAGATGCGGTTAATTATATTTTGGATTATTATGCAGAAATGAGTATCCGTCCGAATTTTTAATTTTAACCTCTGAGTAAAACATATGATATATATCGCAATTCCTTCTTTTGTCTTGCGTTTCATTTCAATAATGTGCAATTTTGAGGCTACTCTGCAACATGCTTAAAGCACGTTCACAATTATTATGAGTTTAAAAGAAGATGCCCTAAAATACCACAGCAAAGGAAGGCCTGGAAAAATCGCTGTAGTACCTACAAAACCCACCAATACTACTCGTGACTTAAGTTTAGCTTATTCGCCCGGAGTTGCCGAACCTTGCCTGGCCATCGCAGCAAACCCTGATGACGTTTATAAATATACAGCCAAAGGAAATCTGGTTGCCGTTATCAGTAATGGTACCGCAGTTTTAGGTTTGGGCGATATTGGCCCCGAGGCTTCTAAACCTGTTATGGAAGGAAAAGGGGTGCTTTTTAAAATTTTTGCAGATATCGATGTTTTCGATATTGAGATTAATACCAAGGATACTGAAGAGTTTATTAAAACTGTTAAAAATATTTCATGCACGTTTGGCGGCATTAACCTCGAAGATATTAAAGCTCCCGAATGTTTTGAAATTGAAAGACGACTCAAAGATGAACTGGATATTCCCATTATGCACGACGATCAGCATGGAACCGCAATTATTACCGGAGCTGCCTTGCTGAATGCATTGGAATTAACAGGTAAGAAAATTGAATCGATTAAAGTAGTTTATAATGGAGCAGGCGCCGCAGCCATTAGTTGTGCTAAAATTATGCTGGCACTTGGAGTTAAAATAGAAAACCTCGTTATGTGCGACAGCAAAGGGGTAATTAGATCCGATAGTCCGAATCTTGACAAAACCAAACTGGAGTTTGCAACACCGCGCAATATTCACACACTTGAAGATGCCATGAAAGACTCGGATGTGTTTGTGGGATTATCAAAAGCCGATGTAGTAACTCAGGATATGCTCCGCAGCATGGCCAAAGATTGTGTGGTTTTCGCTCTGGCCAACCCAAATCCCGAGATAACGTATGAACTGGCATTTGCTTCAAGACCAGATATAATACTGGCTACAGGCCGCAGTGATTTTCCAAACCAGGTGAATAATGTATTGGGATTCCCGTATATTTTTAGAGGAGCACTGGATGTAAGAGCCACAAAAATTACCGAAGAAATGAAGCTGGCAGCTGTGTATGCGCTTGCCAATCTTACCAAAGAGCCTGTTCCCGAAATTGTTAACCTGGCTTACAATGAAAGCAACGTAACTTTTGGCAAAACATACATTATTCCCAAACCTATTGATCCCCGTTTAATTACAACTGTTTCACCTGCCGTAGCCAGAGCTGCCATGGAAAGCGGTGTGGCTAAAATGCCAATAACCGACTGGGATAAATACCACAACCAACTCCTGAACCGATTGGGTAAAGAAAGTAATTTTATACGCGCCATCAGCGATAAAGCCAAACAAAATCCAAAACGGGTTGTATTTGCCGAAGCCGATAATTATAAAATATTACGCGCAGCACAGCTTGTTAAAGAGGATGGTATTGCCATTCCGATTTTATTAGGCAATCGCATAAAAATAGAACAAATTATTAAAGACAATAATCTGAAACTATTTGATGTGACCATTATTGACCCGATGGAGGAAGAACATAAACGCAATGCTTATGCGGATGTATTATACAGAAAACGTCAGCGAAACGGAATGTCTTTACACGAAGCTAAAAAACTGCTTTGCGACCGCCAGTATTATGCACCCATGATGGTTGAAATGGGGGAAGCAGATGCATTAATAAGTGGCCTGACAAAAAATTACCCGAGTACGATTCGTCCAGCATTGCAGGTTTTAGGGAAGGAAGAAGGAAACGAAGCCGTTGCAGGCATGTATATTATGCTAAGCAAAAAAGGCACTTTGTTTTTCTCCGATTGTACAGTTAACCCGGTTCCTACCGTAAATGAAATGGTTGACATCACTTTGTTAACATACAGAGCTATTAAAAAATTCAATATCACACCTCGTATAGCCTTATTAAGTTACAGCAATTTTGGTTCTGCCAAAGGAGATTTGATTCAAAAAATTAAAGAAGTAAGAACCAAACTGAAAGCAAATTATCCTTATATGGTGGTTGATGGAGACATTCAGGCCAATGTTGCCCTGAACCAAAAGCTGCTTAAAGAAAATTTTCCATTTAGTGAATTAAACGGCGACCCTGTAAATACCTTCATTTTTCCTTCGCTGTCATCTGGCAATATTGCCTATAAAATGATACAGGAACTGGGTGCTGCCGAGGCCATCGGACCTGTACTTTTAGGCTTGAAAAAATCTGCGCACATTCTTCAACTGGGTAGTACCATTCGTGAAATTGTAAACATGGTAACCATCGCTGTTGTTGACGCGCAAAGTAAAGAAGTATGAGGTATGAGGAATAAGGTATGAGTTTGTAAAAGAAAAAAGCCTTCTGAATTTTATTTCAGAAGGCTTTTTTTACTTATAAATTTATATAAACACACTCAAACCTCATAGCTCATACCTCATATCTCACCTAAGAAGCGTAATTGAACCACTATATGTATATTTCTTGTTGTTGAAACTTACTGCGTTAATCTGATAGATATAGGCATCCTGCTGGCACTCCTGTTGCGTCTGCATGTCTTTTCCATCCCATCCTTCTCCTTCAGTGGTGTTCGATTTGTAAACCATTTGACCCCAGCGGTTGAAAACATAAATTTCAATACTCTGGTACCCTGTGGCAGCCACTTTAAAGGTTCTGTTTGATCCCACAACTGCTCCATTTGTACCTCCGGTAAGTGGTCTGAACACATTGGGTATAAATACGGTAAGATCTGGTTCTATCCTTACATAATGCATTATCGAATCTACACAACCATGATCACTGGTTACTTTTAACCAGATTGGAATACGTGCTGTATCTGCTACAAACACAACCTGCTTCAAATTCGCATCGTAGAAATAACGAGTCGGTCCGTTTACAACATCCGATGGCATGGTCCAGATATAACTCTTTACTCCGGTCGGATCTTTTAGTTGTGAATTGTTGTAAAAATCAAAGTAC
>JAUXUD010000060.1 GCA_030680835.1 Bacteroidota bacterium | reverse complement strand
ATATCAAAAACAACTCGAAATGCAGCAATTAAAATCGCTAATAAAAAGGGCCGCACTATTAAATATGACAATTGTTCCTAATAATCTCCAACATGAAACCTAATGATTTTCACACACATGCGGAAGATGTCATTGGTAGCTTGCCGAAGGATTCCCTTTCGGGGTCCAACAAAACATTAACTAAAAGTCATTAATATAACGATTTTGAAAGCACTATGCTATGCTCAAGTAACACTCTTCCCCCATTCCCCCCTACCTTCCTACACTCATACCCTCCTACTCTCAATTCTTCACCACTTTAAAATACTTCACCCCGTTATCTGTTCTAACCTCTACCAGATACATCCCTGCACTGAGTTCCGATACATCAAAGCCTGCCTCTTTGGTTTTGATTTCATTACCCATTACGAGTCTGCCACGTGAATCATAAATATTCACTAAAGTCATATCAAGACGTGATGAAAAAACAGACAATTTTCCTTCAACCGGATTTGGATACAATTCAATGATGTTCTCATCAAAGTTTTGGCCGAAACCTATGCCGGTATTAACCATTACATTGATGGCCGTGGTATCCGAACAATTATTGGTATTAAACAATTTCACCCGTATCCGTCCATTGCCTTTTAAAACCCACTTCACATAAATTGCGCTGGTTCCCTGACCCGATAAAATATTACCGCCAATGAGCGACCAGTAATAACTATGGCCGGGCTGTGGCACGATGCTATAGGTTACAGGAATTGAAATGGTATCGATGATCAAAGGACCGGTAATGTTTCCGGCAACAGGCAGTGGAACGATTGTAGTGATAAATGGAGCGGATGTATCGGCACATGACATATTATTGGTAACAATTACCTGATACATGCTTGATGTTTTTGTGTTCAGTTTATTTTGTGTTGCAAATGGAATGATAGACCCGTTTTCTAACCATTGATAAGTAAAAAACGGACCGGTATTTGAGTTCATGGTAATGGAATCGTTGATGCAAAATAATCCTGAACCTTTAATACTGCTGATACTTGCACCCGGCTGCGAATTTACAGTGACCATTTTGCTAATTGAGTCCATGCAACCGTAATTACTGGCTGTAACCAATTTTACATTATAAATTGCTGCAACACTGTACGCATTACCCGGATTGGATAATATCGAATAATTGCCATTGCCAAAATCCCAACTCCGGGAAATGGTGCCTGAAACAATGGTTGATGTATCATTAAAAATAAAATAATTCCCGTTTAAACATTGTGGGGTATTATTTATGGTGAACCCGGATTTGGGATGCGGATTTACAGTCACGGCTTTTATTACCGATGACTGGCATCCATTGTTGCTGATCGAGACCATCGTCACCAAATAGGTACTGGGATTTGTATAGGTTTTGATTGCAGGATTGTTTACACCGTTTGTAGCGTCACCATAATTCCAGGTTCTTACCAGCGTACCACTTGATATGGTAGATGTATCAGTAAAAATAAAACTGTTGCCTCTTAAACATTGTGCAGGGTTGCTGATGGTAAAACCGGCATTGGGTGAAGGAAAAATCGTTGCTGTTTTTGTTAAAGAATCTCTACAACCAAAATTACTTTGTGAAACCAGTTTAACGAAATAATTTTGGGTATTTGTGTAGGTAATATTTTTGGTAATCAAAGTTGAAGTATCGCCATTGCCAAAATCCCAGAGGCGGGTTAATGTGCCCGGACTGATGGTAGAATTATCGGTAAAAATAAAATTGTTGGCTGTCAAACATTGGGTGGAATCATTAATGCTGAAAGCCACTGTTGGATGCGGATTCACGGTAACCGGATTTGATACCGAATCTCTGCACCCATTGCTGCCGGTTGCTACCAGTTTAATTGTGTAAGTGCCGGCTGAACCAAATGTTTTGGAAGGATTTTTTATTACAGAAGTATCCCCTGTACCCAGATACCATTTCCTGCCCAGTTCGTTACTGGTTGTATCATTAAACTGAAACCCATTGCCCGTTAAACATTGCTGTGGATTATTTACAGTAAATCCAACATTGGGCCGGGTTTTAAATAAAATAAGAACCGCATTGGATGAGTCGAAACAGTTGTTTGCATTGGTTACAACAACCTTATAAATGCCGTTCAACCATGCTGTATAACTTGAAGCGTTTGCTCCCGAAATATTGCTGCCATTTAACTTCCATTGAAACGTAAACCCGCTGCCTGTATCTGCACTCAGTTTTAAGGTTTCGCCCGGACAAAGGTATAATGTATCGGCTGAATTGATGTTTGCTGTGGGCGGAGGATAAACCGTTACCCTTTTTGTAATCGAATCTTTACAACCCGCACTGCTGGTAGATACCATTTTTACCAAAAAGAAATTTGCCGTGAGATAAGTTGTTGATGGATTTACAGCACTTGATGTATCTCCGTTTCCAAAATTCCAAAATCGGGTTAGGGTTCCGCTTCCAATTTGTGTGGTATCGTTAAAAATAAAATTGTTTCCGGCAAGACATTGGGTACTGTCGTTAATGGTAAATCCAATTGAAGGCAAAGGGTTCACCCCTATGCTGATTTCATTTGAAGTATCCTTACATCCTTCGCTGTTTGTGATTACAACACTGTAAACCCCCGCAATACCGGAGGTATAACTTTTACCTACAGAATCCTGAATATCTGTTCCATCTTTTCTCCATTGATAGGTAAAGCCCGTAGCCGTATCAGCCACCAGAGTTGTATTGCCACCGGCACAAAAAGTGATGGGATTTAATGCAGTAATATTTGCAAGCGGAGGCGCTGTTAAATAAACTGTTTTTGTTATCGAATCTTTACAACCAAATGCACTTATTGAAATCAACTTTACCGAATATGGGTTCAGCAATAAATATGTTTTAACCGGATTGACAAGTGTTGAAGTACTCCCATCTCCAAAATTCCACAAACGGGTTAAGGGTCCTCCTGAAATGGTTGAAGTGTCGTTAAAAATAAAACTATTTGCATTTAAACATTGCAGGGTATCATTAATGGTAAATCCTGCAGAAGGCTGTGGAAACCGGGATACAGGAATTGCATTGGATGAATCAATGCATCCGTTGATTCGGGTTATAACTACTTTATAACTTCCCTGGATTTTTGCTTCATAACTCACGTTGGTGGCCCCTGCAATGTCCTGTCCGTTCCTCCTCCATTGATACGTGATATCGGTACCCAATGCTGCACTTAAAGTTACAGAGTCTCCCTGACAAATAAAGGTCTGACCATCGGCCGTAATGGTGGGTGAAGGAATTAACCCACATGGGACATTATTTTCCTTAAAGATCCTGTTTCCGGCTGCATCGTAGTTATAGGATATTGCCTGACCGTTCGGATATAAAATCAGACTTACTCTTCCCAGATAGTCGTATTGGTATGAGATGCTTTGTGCAAATGAAATCAATGCAAATGCATTCGCGATGATGAGGATAATTAGCTTTTTCATTTTGTTAGATTTATTTGTTTTGAAAGCCAATTTTCATATTTGCCAAATCGCGGATTAAATCTGCCGGTATCCGTCTGACCAAAGTGCAATGCTTTATCCAGTACTTTTAAAGGATTGTTTAATTCAAATGGATAGCGGTTCAAACTTTGCGGATTTTCAAACGTGCCCATATTGATATCTTTATTAAGATACCTTCCCGTACTGGCGTCGTAATATCGTTTATGAATATAATAGATATTATAGTTTTCAAAGCATGCACTTTGCCTGCCTCCAAACAGGAAAGGTTGTCTTGAGTTTCCAACTTGCTTCAGCAATTCTCCGAATGGTTCGTAAGCATAGGTATTGGTTATTTGCGCAAGTGAATCAGATAAGGCAAGGGTATTTCCGTGGGCATCAAAATGATAATAGGATACATTGCTTGCCGAATCACTGCGTGCAATCAATCCGATTCCATAAATATGGGTTCCTTTTATATTGCCTGCCGAATCCGTTTCTTCCATTATTTGCGGTGGATTTTGTGTCAGGTCAAGCAGGTAATTCCGGGTTTCTGTTCCCTGTTTTTTCTGAATCCTGTTACCCAGTGGATCGTACTTATAAGTTATCGGTCTTTGTGTTCCCTGTGTTAACGATGCAAGTAAATTGTTAGCAGTCCATGTATATGTTGCCGGATAAATACCGGTTTCAGATAATCGATTGCCGTTGCCATCATTGGTATAGTTAACACTATCCATGGTTTTTAAACGGTTATCGGTTAAATATATATAGTTATTGATTTGTGGAAGCAATATAGTTGCCAGGGGTTCTGTTCTTTGTTCCAGAATTTCATTGCCCGCTGCATCCAGGGTAAAAATACTCCGGTTAATAATATTGTTATTGGCAAAACGATTGGATACTTCGCTCAGTCTGCCGGCATTATTAAAAACATTTAAATTATAGGTTCCATTGGGATAATTTGTCCGGGTTATCCTTCCGGCATCATTATATACATAGGTTGTAATATGCCCCATCCAGTCGGTAACCTGGGTTAAATTTTTAACAGCATTGTAAGTATAGCTCACTACGCGGTCGCCAGGATACGTAATGGATGTTTTTAAACCGGCAGCATTGTATGCATAAGAAAGACTATTCCCAAAGGGGTTTGTAACAATTACCGGATTATTTATTTTGTTATACGAAATCGTAGTAGTGCCATTTAAATTAGTCATGGATAACAGGTTGTTATTGGGATCATAAGTAAACATGCTGCTATCACCTGTTGAATAATTGATTTTGATTAGCCTGTCAATTACATCATAGGTGTATGCAGAGATATCTCCATTGGGTGATGTTTTTGAAATCAAATTCCCTTTTGGGTCATAAGAATAGGTAGTGATATTTGTTGCAGCATCGATGGTTGCAGTGTGCCGGTCGTTGGCGTTAAAACCAAAAATGGTGGTATGCCCGTTGGGGTCGGTTTCCGAAGTGCGGTTTCCATTGGCATCATAGCTAAAAGTAGAAGTATTGTTTAAGGGGTCTTTGATAGAAACCAATTGCCGGTTTGCATTATATGTGTATTGAGTTACCAGGTTTCTCGGGTCTTCCATAGTTCGTTTCTGACCCAATGAATCGTAAGTAAACTTTGTGATATTGCCCAAGGCATCGGTAATGCTTGTGAGTCTGTATAATGCATCGTAAGCATACGTGGTTGTGTGAAATGTTTCGTCTGTTTCCGATGTCAGGTTGCCCACGGCATCATGCGCATATTGCCTGATACCGATTGAATTGGATGAACCATTCATTCTGCTTTTTGCATCATATGAAAATACATAAACATTGGACAAAGGATCAGTAAGAATCGTAATGTTATCCTTTGAATCGTAAGTCATTTGCGTAATCGCATTTAACGGATCCATGATGGTTACCGGTCTGTTTTTCTTATCATAGGTAATAAATGTACTCAATCCTTTTTTGTCCTTGTATTCGGTCAGGTTATTGTTGTTATCATACACGCAAATAATATTCTGACTTAAGGCATCCCGGATATTTGTAATCATATCAGCCTTGTCGTAGGTATAATTGGTTGCATGTCCGTTTGCATCGCTTATATTTATAACTCTTCCGCCGGCATCATAAGTATACGTGGTTGTTCCAGCCGTGGTTGAATACGTTAACATATCGCCACTGGAATTATATGTATAGTTAACAGGATGATTTAAGCGGTCCATTGCGCCTATTAATTGTCCGGCCGGATTGTAATTAAATGTTTGCATATTGTTTAACGCATCCGTTATTGAAATCCGGTTTCCATTTGCATCATAATTCATGCTAATGGTTTTATTCAATGCATCAACAATACTGGTGGTATCATTTTGTGCATTGTAAAAATATTGGGTGCTGGTTAAATTGGATTTAGTGATTTGGGTTAAATTTCCGCGTGCATCATACATCATGGAGCTCAGGTTGTTCAATTCATCAAGGATAGATTTGCAGTTAAAATCCTGATCGTAGGTATAAACAAGCGAATCGCCATTCTCATTGTATTCAATCAGCAAGCGGTATAAAGAGTCGTGAATATACCTTGGAGTAGCTCCGTTGGTAAGTATTGCCGATACCGTATCGGCTGGTATCTGATCGTAAATCATTGTGGTTACAAAATTGGCCGCATCGGTTTGTGTAACGATACGATTTGATCCATCGTAGGTGTTTGTAACAATGGTATCATTGCGGGCATCAATCATTCGGATCATTTTATGTGAACCATCATAGGTATGTCTCATGGTGCCTGCTTTCGGATACGTATAGGTAATCAGATTGCCTGCGGCATTGTAGCTATAAACAGAATTGCGCGTCAAGGTATCCGTAATCGTCTGTATCCGGTTATTTACATTGTAGGTAAATGTTAATTTTCTGCCACCCGGACCTACTATGGTTGTCAATTTCCCTGCGTTATAATTAAGGATGGTTTGATTGCCGTTTCTGTCGGTAATTGACATTAATACGCCCGTAGAATCAAATAGAAAAACTTCCTGATTTTTGAACGTAAGCGACCAGGTTTTATTTACATTTCGAAACAGGGTTTCAAAGATTCCGCCAAATACCGGAGTTGCGGTTCCATCGCTATAATTTACAAACGGACTCTCATGTCCATCGCCATAATGCACATTCCAGATGGTATCTCCAATATTTGTGATAAAATAATCATAGGAATGACTCCATCCAAAACCCATTTGACGGTTGTAATTGTTAAGGCCTGAATTATAATAGCGTTCAAATTTAAGCGGACGACCCACGGTTGGAATATTATAATCCAGCTGCTTATAAAAATAGGTTCCGGTAGCCATGTTAATGCATTTGTTAACGATGCCGCTTTTAATTTCGGGTTTAATTGCATGGACAATACCAAAAGTTAAGGTAATGCTGCTTGCAATATTTGTATAGGTTGAAAAGAAGGTTCCGCAATAGGCTCTTACCCGGTACCAGTAACGTTTGTTCGCATTTAAACCGGCATTTGAATAGGTCTTAACATTGATTCCAAGTGAAGCAATTTGTGTAAATCCGGCGGTGGCTGAAACGGAAGAGCGTTCAACCAGATAACCCTCTTCATCAGTAGCATTGTCGGTCCAGTTTAAAATAATTTTTGAAGGAGAAGCCGTAATTGCCTTTAAATTCGATGGCGCGGCGGGAGCTCCAAAGCAGGGTGCAAATAAGGCGGAATTGGGTATCGCAATTTTTATAGCATCAGAATCATAACTAAATAAAATAAATATCAGTAACGGTAAAAGTTTATTCATACTGGTTGAGTATTAGAGGATTCAAATATATAACATAAGATATATATACAGAAGATAAAATTAATGTCAAATTAATTCTTAATTTTTTCTTAAGAAACTGTTTTGAACCTAATCTGTAAAAGTTTCAGTTTAATAGATAAAGCTATACAATTACAACATTGGTAAATGATTGTCCCTTATTTCTGGAATACGAATACATTTATGGTTCGTTCATATTTCGTGAACCAAAAATATTTTCACAACACAATTACCTGTTAATTGCGCGGCCATCAATTCCATTTCCAACAATCATTGTGAAGCCGCGCCGGGAATGTATTTTGGCATCTAAACCCCCGGTTAAAACCGGGGGCTATAATAATATCACCACTTCGTGGTTTTAGAAATTTAATGGTGCCACATTGATTGCTATAATATCACCACTTCGTGGTTTTAGAAAATTTAACCATACCACTTTGATTAATACATTGTAAGTGTACCTTGCACATCCAAATACATGTTCATAGTTCATAGTTTATAGCATAACGTAATTCGTACCCCGATAGCTATCTGGACCGCTCGAACCGAAACACATCGTACATCGTACATTGTACATCGTACATTGTACATCGTACATTGTACATCGTACATTCCCTATCGCTTCACTCCACCTTTAGCCACTGCAATTGCATTGATTGGATCATCGGGCCAGGTGTGTTTTGGATATCTCCGTTTCAATTCCTTTTTAACTTCAAAATAGGTGTGTGTCCAAAAGCTTTTTAAATCATCGGTTACCTGCACGGGTTTGTAACCGGGTGAAAGCAGGTAAAAAACAATTAATGTTTTTCCATTATTTATTTTTGGGGTATCACTCATACCAAATAACTCTTGTAAACGAACCGAAAGAATGGGCGTTTCTCCATTGGGTAAATAATCCAATTTAATTTTTGAACCGCTCGGGACCTCTATTTTAGCCGGTGCCAGCACATCCAGTGCCTGTTGTTTTTCCCAATCCAGTGAACTCAATAAGGCCTGACTAAGATTTATTTTCTTTAACTGTTCAGGCTTTTTTATGTTTATTAAATACGGACTCAGCCAATCGTTATTGCTTATTAAAAGTGTTTGCGTGCTCACATCCGGCCAGTTATCCTGCGGGTTCCATTTACGTAAACTCAATATTCTGTTTTGTAATTGAGTCATCGGTTCATCAAATGATAAAAGGTTTTCACCTTCCGTTTTTATGGCATTGGATATGGCTTCAATAAGATGTTTTTCGTTGGGTGCCGGCAAAGGTTTTGATTGCAATACAATGCTTCCAATCATCAAATCTTTTGTGGCAATCAAACCGCCTTTACGCGTATCCCAGGTAATGATTTCCTTCTCCTTTACCATGGGCAATAAATCTTTCGGATTTAAGGGTGCGGCCATAAATATTTTACCCAGGCCATCGCGCATGTCCATGTGTGCAACGGCCAGCCAGGGCTCATGGGCAAGATCGTCTTTATATCCGGCTGTTGCATATTTTCCATTGGATAACTGAAATTGTGCGTTATTACCCGGCCTCGCAAATGCAATGCGTTCGGGGTATGCATAAGAGATTAACAAACCGGTTTCAAAAGGATCAACCGGACCATTATCCATATCCACATTCAACATTTTCCTGTAGGATTCGGCTACCTTTTCAATTCTTGAAAAATTATTCCCGGAGCCTCCGTTTTTTCTTGCTCTTCTTAATGCTTCAATACGCAGGTTAATATCAATGCCTGTGTCTCTGGGCAAGGGATCCCGCTCTTCGAGAATTGCTGCAATATCCGTTGCCAACTGAACAGCTGCATCTTTTTTTGCCCACAATAACATATGTGCCAAACGCGGATGACAGGCCAGCTTATGAATTTGTTTTCCATGTTCGGTAATGCGTCCGTTTTCGAGCGCATTAAGTTGATGCAGCGTTTCGCTTGCCTTGGCAATGGCCGCTTTTGGCGGAGGCGTGAGCCAGGTAAGGTGTTCAATATTTGTGATGCCCCATTGTGCCATATCCAGCATCAGATTGGCAAGGTCTGCTTCCTTAATTTCAGGAATGCGGTGTTCGGCCAATCGTTCGTGTGTGGCTTTGGTCCACATGCGGTAACAAACCCCTGCACTCAACCGCCCGGCTCTTCCGGCTCTCTGGTCGGCCGAATCTTTTGAAATCTGAACTGTTTCCAAACGCGATAAACCCGATTTGGGGTCAAAGCGTGAGGTTCGTCCGAAGCCGGTATCCACCACAATTTTTATCCCTTCAATAGTTAAGCTGGTTTCGGCAATGGATGTGGCCAAAACAATTTTTCGCTTACCCGATTTATTGGGCATAATCGCAGCATTTTGTTCGTGTTGTGGTAATACCCCGTATAAGGGATGAATGGCAAAACCATCAAGTTCTTTTTTAAGCAGCTCTGCACATTTTTTTATTTCACCTTCACCCGGTAAAAACACGAGCACATCCCCATCATGTTCACGCGTTGCTTTGATTACAATTCGGGTAGTCAATTCAGGCATCAAACGTTCATCCTGCTCGCCCGTATATTTAATTTCAACAGGATATTGTTTGCCCGAACTTTCAATAACCGGCGCGTTCAACAAGCGACTCAGTTCGGTAATGTTCAGGGTTGCCGACATTACCATCATACGCAAATCAGGTCGTAATACCTGTTGAGCTTCGCGGCATAATGCCATGGCCACATCGGCATGAATGCTGCGTTCGTGGAACTCATCAAAAATAACCAGGCCTACTCCTTCCAGTGCATTATCAGTTTGCAGCATGCGGGTTAAAATACCTTCGGTTACCACTTCAATCCGGGTTTGCGCACTCACCTTATTATCAAAACGAATGCGGTAACCAATGGTTGAACCCAGGGCATCTTCCCAAAGCCACGACATGCGGGAAGCGATGGCGCGTGCTGCCAGCCGTCGTGGTTCGAGCATAATAATTTTTTTGCCCTGCAACCAGGGTTCATCAATTAATACCAAAGGCAATAAGGTGCTTTTGCCTGAACCGGGAGGTGCTTGAACAATTAATGTATTATTCTGCAATAGTGCATTTTTTACCTGCGGAATAATTTCGCAAACAGGCAATTCGGTTTTATAGGGATTAAATGACAAAGGATGTTGTTTTAAATTAAAGGGCGAATTTAGTTAAAGATAGTTGAAGCTGTGGAATTATCATTAAAGCATAAATTTGGGATTCGATTTATCATTTGTTACATTTATTTCATCCCTACGGGATTTCAGGGTTTATGGTTGCAATGTTTTCAACCCATATTTAATCCATAAATGGATTTGTATTCGTTGGTTTTGATAAATATGTTTTCTACCTACA
The DNA here is from genome assembly GCA_030680835.1 of Bacteroidota bacterium. GTDB lineage: Bacteria > Bacteroidota > Bacteroidia > UKL13-3 > UKL13-3 > B1. The sequence continues at coordinate 58,800 of JAUXUD010000060.1, read as the reverse complement.
TTTAATCCATAAATGGATCTGTATTCGTCGATGTTGAAAAAATTCAAATAAAATCTATTGTTCCAATAACCGCGTCAGCGGTGCCATCTCAGTAGCAAAATAATTAGCAATATAAGATTTAACAGCGTAGCTGTGGCATCTTTCTTCTTAACATTGAAAGCAATTGAATTCGATTATTATGAAATTTAAAAAAAATCAACTTACAATTATTGATTGTTAGATGTCACCACTTACGTGGTTTAATATTATTCCATTCTGATGCTGCTGCTACTTAGATGTCACCACTGACGTGGTTTAGAACCATTTTTTTTGTTTTAACACCTGTCATCCTGAGCTTGCCGAAGGATTATTATCCAATAAACAACCTACTCACTCAATCCCCTTCAACAAATTTTTCGCTTCTGTTTCTTTTGATTTTTTTAATGAAATTACCTGCTTTAAAATTGCTTCGGCTTCTGTCTTTTTGTTTTGGTTCAATAAGGATTTTGCTTTTAACAGGACACATAGTTATTCCAGGTGTTTAATCCCCCCTGCATTTCAACCAAATTATCCCCTTAACTCAAAATAATTAGTGAAACCTCATTTGCTTCCAACCATACTTTATACAATATCAATTCCTTCAAAGAAACATACCCAATAGTAAAATTAAATTCCCCCAACACATAGTGTTTTTTAACATTAATTTTAAAAGGTAAACGCTTTATCACTTTTGAATATCTGAGATAAACAGAAACGCTTAACGAATCATCATATCTTACCGTAACCGGTTTCCTGAGCTTGGTATAGGTATAATTTTTATGCTGTGCCGAGGAAATTACATCCGCCAAAACCGCTGCTCCTGTTGGGCTGCCGCCTGCTCCCTTGCCCGAATAAAATTGCTTTCCGCTATGTACGGCATCTACAACAATTCCATTATTTTCCGAATCTACATGACGCAATGGATTTTGAGGTTTCACAAATTGCGGTGCTACATACAGCAATAATTTCCCTTCCGGATTCACAGACGCATGGGCTACCTGTTTAATCACAAACCCGTTTTGCCGGGCAAATTCAATATCCTGTTTATCTAAATGGGTGATGCCGTAATTAAAAACTTCCTGTGTTTTTACAATTACCCCAAATGCGTGTGCATTGATAATGATTAATTTGTTGAGCGCATCCAACCCGGTAATATCGAGAGTGGGGTCAGACTCTGCAAAACCTTTTATTTGTGCCTGGTTCAAAGCTTCTTTAAATGTTATGTTGTTGTTGAAAATAGAAGATAAAATAAAATTGGAGGTGCCGTTTAAAATCCCTTCCACCAATCGGATTTCTTCGTTGGCAAAATAGGTATCCAATAATCGGATAATGGGAATGCTGGCTGCCGATGATGCTTCGTATAATAAACAACCGCCATAAAGTTTTTCGAGCTCCAGCAATTCAATAAAATGATCGGCTAGCATTTTTTTATTTGCAGTAATTAAAGTGTTTCCGTTTTCTAAAACATTTTTGGCAATCCGGTATGCATCCTCACTGTTATTAATTAATTCCACTATGGTTGTAATTCCTTTATCGTTTAATATATCACCCGCCTGTAAAGAAAAATGTATCTCTGAAGAATGCACAGTATTGCTAACATGTTCAGCCTTTACATGTTTATTTCTATGTTTTATAACAATTCGTTTTGTATTGATTTTTAATTGCGGATGATCCAGTGAGAGTTTATAAAATCCTTTCCCTACAACTCCGTAACCAAAGAGACCAATGTTTGTATTTTGTGTTTTCATGTTTATTATTTTATGCTTCCTGATGCACTAATTTGTTCGTATTGTTTGTTTGCATTTGCAAAAGCATTTGCATTGCCTGATTTCCGAAATGCCTGTTTCAGATCTTCTATCAAATCACCTGCATCTTCCAAACCCACCGAAAGGCGGATTAACGAATCGCATACGCCTGAAGCTTTCCTGATTGCAGAAGGAATAGACTTATGCGTCATTTGTGCCGGGTGACAAATTAAACTTTTTACTCCGCCCAAACTCTCGGCCAGCTTGAATAAATGGGTAGCCGACACAAATGCTTCGGCAGCCGCAATCGTATCTTCCTTTAATGAAAAGGATATAATGCCCCCAAATGCACTTTGTTGTTTTTTTGCGATTTCATGGTTATGATGATTTTGCAATCCCGGATAAAACAATTGTTCAATTGCCTGTTCCCTGCATAAATAATCTGCAATTTTTTGCGCATTGTCTGCATGTTTTTCAACCCGCAAGGGAAGTGTTTCTATGCCCCGTATCAGCAACCAGGAATCAAACGGACCGAGTATGGCCCCCGAAGAATTCTGGATGAATTTTATTTGTTCACCCAAGGCTTTTGTTTTGGCGATAACAGCTCCGGCAATAATATCCGAATGTCCGCCCAGGTATTTGGTTGCGCTGTGTATTACAATATCTGCACCCAAAGTAATGGGTTGCTGCAATACCGGAGAAGCAAAGGTATTGTCAACCACCAGCAAGGCATCATAGGTATGGGCAATGGCTGCAAGCGCCCGTATATCCGAAATCTTCAGCGTAGGATTGGTGGGCGTTTCAACCCATACAAACTTTGTTTTCTCATTCATCACTTCCAAAACATTTTGAATATTTGAGGTATCTGCATACGTTACTTTGATCCCAAATTTTTCGTAGATATGGGTGAAAATTCTGAAGGAGCCGCCGTAAATATCATCTACTGCAACAATCTCGTCTCCCGATTTCAGCATTTTTAAAACAGCATCAATGGCTGCCAGTCCGCTTGCAAAAGCAAAACCCTGTTCGCCCTGTTCAAGCTGCGCCAATAGCTCTTCCAGTACTTTGCGGGTGGGATTGTTACTTCGTGAATAATCAAAGCCTTTGTGCACACCCGGTGCTTCCTGCACATACGTTGAGGTTTGATAAATGGGCACACTGATGGCTCCCGTCAGGGGATCAACCGGTATGTTGTGAATGATTTGAGTGTTTAATTTTAAGTGGTTCATGTGTTATATTTTATTAATTGGTTTTTATTAGTTGAAATTTGCTTTATGGATGTCCACCTTCGCTAAAGCTACGGCGGATGAAAAAAAAGCCTCCCTGCGGTTGGCGGGAAGGCTTGATTTTTTATAAATAAAAAAGCCTCCCAGACATGCTGAGAGGCTTTTACCTGTATAAGTTTCTTGTTAAACTAGCGCATACATGCAAGAGGCCCCTCAGAAAGGAAACACATTGAATGCATTCGCATGTTTTGTTGATTGATCATTTTATTTTATCTGTTTTTTTAACTGGCGCAAATGTATGGTAAGAATAATCAAAGATGCAAGAACTTTTTTTTTCTTGTTCATTTTACGCATTAAAAATTATTGTCTTTCTCTTCCGCCTTGCATCAATTGTTGCAGGTTCTGACGGGCAGTTATAAAGTCTGGATATTCTTTTATGGCCATTTCGAAATATTTTTTCGCACCTGCCAGATCGCGTTTTTGCGCAACCATATATGCTTTCATATTATAAACGGCTGCACGAACCGGAACTTTTTGTTTCTCGCTTTCCGATACCATAAAATCAACACTGTCTTTGCTGTTTACCATTTTTTCTTCAAGCAATTTCAAACTGGCTTCTGCCGCCTGCATATCCTGAGCACTAAACTGAAATGCTGCAATCTGATAGAGGTAGGTAATTTTTTGAGTGGCCGCGTAGAGCTTATTATAAATATCCATAACTCCTTCCAGTTTCCCGGTTTGTTGCAAACACAAAGCTTTTAACTGCAAATAGCGCTCATTGGTTGGGTAACTTTTTAACGCGATATCGGTATAATGTTCGGATGCCGCATAATTTTGAACCCCTGCATATAACTCAGGTAAAGTATCCAAATACATTTTATTGGTACTATCTTCAAGCAATAAAAACTGAATGGCGGTAATTGCCGATTGATAATCTTTTACCTGCATGCTTTTTGTAAACAATGCTTCATAGTTATTGTTTGAACCCGGCTGTTTACAGGCAACTAAAGCCACAAGCAGCAACACGACTGTTATTTTTTTCATAATTTATTTTGTATGGTTTTGTTTTAAATAAGTTGCACAACTATCTGTTATGGTTTGTGCAATGGGAATAAAATTAAAATTAAGTTCGTTTATTATTTTTTGCGAACTGTAATACGATTCATTAACTGCAGCTCTTGCCGTTTCTTTTGTAATGGCAATTCCTCTTTTACCAAATAAGCGTACGATCCAAACCAGGCGCCACACAATTGCTGCCATCCAGGGTTTAACCTTAATTGCCGGTCGTTTTATACTGAACCCATCGGCGATGGCAAAAAACAAATCACGGATGCGCATGTTTTCTGAAATCATCACAAAACGTTTATGTACGATGTTGCGTTCAACCAAAAGCAACATGGCTCTGGCCACATCTCTCACATCAACATAACCATTTATACCCATTGAATACACGGGTAAGCCTTTATAGATACTTTCTATTAAATGGTTTGAACCTTTTGTAAAATCTCCGGGACCGATAAAAACACCCGGATTCACCATCACCACATTCAGCCCCTCTTCGGCAGCACGCCAAACTTCGAGTTCAGCCCGGTATTTGCTGATTGCATAATTGCTGTTTAACCTGCTGTGTTCCCAACGATTATTTTCATCAATATGCTCTCCCTTTTTTCTTCTTCCCAGAGATGCAATAGAACTCACATAACAAAATTGTTTTACTCCGGCTATAAGCGAAATATTAACCATGTTTGCCGTTCCTTCCACATTCACTTTCATCATTTCATCCCGGTCGCCGGGTTCAAAAGAAACAATGGCAGCGCAATGATAAACTACCGAAGCGTCCTGCAAAGCAGTTCCTAAAGTGTCCACATCCAGCACATCGGCTTCCACCCAAGCCATGTTTTCTCTGGCATTGGGTTCAAGCAGATTATTTTGCAAATACCACTCAAAAATAAGGTTGAACTCCTTTAAATCAGACTTATTACGGCGAAAGGCACGCACGGTTTTACCTACCTGCAGCAGCTGGCAAACAACATGTGCGCCTAAAAATCCGGTTGCTCCGGAAACAATATTCATGGGTGTGGAAATGTGCATTAAATGGCCGGCTAAATTAGTGAGTTTTGGAGAATAATTTCCCACTCTTAATTTTATTTCATGAATATCGAATATTTAAATCCCCTTGCCGAGTCGTTCATCACTGTTTTGAAACAACATTGCAGTGCAAAAAGTCTTTTTCAAAGCACCTGGTTTTTAAAAGACAGTTACCCCGAAGACCAGACATTTGATATTGCCATTTTAGGCGTTAATGAAGACCGTTTTAAACCTGAATACGAAGGTTGTGCACTCGCACCCAATAAGGTTCGCAAAGAATTTTACGCACTGATAAAACCCCGCAACGATTTAAAAATTATAGACCTCGGAAATATCCAGGCCGGTAACAGCATCAATGATACCCATTTTGCATTAAAGCAAGTGCTGAACCCATTGCTTGCACAAAAAACTGTGGTACTCATCATTGGTGGTAGTCAGGATTTAATGGCTGCACAGTATGCTGCATATCAGGGCAATTGTCAGAATATGCATGTATTGCTGGTTGATGCCAAAGTGGATGTGCACACACATGAAAACAATAACGAAGACAATTATTTACCGCGCATTATTGCGCACGAACCCGGTTACCTTTTTAATATAACTCAGGCAGGTTATCAAAGTTATTATGTTGAACCGGAAACGTATGATGCGTTTGAACGAATGAATTTTGACATGATGCGCCTGGGAAGTTTGCGTGGAAATATGCAGGAAATTGAACCCTTTTGCCGCAATGCAAACATGCTGGGCTTTAGCATGCAGGCAATCCGTGCAGCCGATGCACCGGCTCAGTTAAAACCCAGTCCGAATGGTTTTGGCGGCGAAGAAGCCTGCCAGCTTTGCCGTTATGCAGGCATGAGCAATGATGTAATGAGTGCCGGCTTTTACGATTTGAACCCCAATGCCGACATCAACAATATAACGAGCGCGCTGCTGGCACAAATGCTTTGGTATTTTGTGGAAGGCTTTGCCAATCGCCGCAACGATTATCCGGTTGCCGAAAGCAATGATTATATCACCTACCGCACCAACTCAAAAAACCTCACCCACGAAGTAGTATTTTATAAAAGCAAACTCAGCAACCGATGGTGGATGGAAGTTCCTTACCCGAGGGAACTCAGTGCCCAGGAAGGAAAGTTTTTAGTGCCCTGCAGCTATAAAGATTATCAAACCGCACTTAATGATGAACTGCCGGATAAATGGATGAAGACGTTTCAGAAGCTATAGGGGCATTCCGCCTTCGCTGAAGCTACGGCGGATTAAAAGGGCAGAGGAGCGCCGGGCTTCAGCGGGAACTTAAACGGTAAGCGTAACCGGCAAGATTACGCGCCGAATCCTAGGGGCGTTGCCCCTAGTCGAGGAGCATAAGCCCTTCAGGCTTTTTCTCGGTGACGCCTTAAGCAAATTGCTACTAACATAGAGATATATTCTTCAGGCTGAAAGCCTGCTGCATCATAACCAGGGGCTGCGCCCCTGGCCATTCCGCCCAACAAATCTCCTTCAGGCTGAAGGCCTGATGCTTCTTCGCTGGGGGCCACCCCCCTGCTTTCCCGCATAACAAATCTCTCCGGATTTAGCGCTTCCCCTAATCCCAAAAAAATCTGGCGTCATAATCTGTAAAAACAAACTCTTTCACGTACTGCTCTATTTCATCCTGAAAGGTATGGACTTTATGATGTTCTTTTTGCCTGATAATATAATTAGTTACCATTTCAACATTATATCTGCTGACTGAAAATGCTCCGTAACCAATCTGCCATGTGAAGCCCTCAACACCGTTTTCTTTCATCCATTTTGATGATTGTTTTTTAACCTGCTCTACTACTTTGGCTAATGCCTCATTTTTTGAGAGTTTAAACAGCAGATGAATATGATCCGGTACTGAATTTATTTTAAGAGCCGGACATTCCATACTTTTTAAAATTCCTGCCATGTATGCGTGAAGTCGCTCTTCGACAGCTAAGGTAATTCTTGGCTGTCTGCCTTTGGTTCCGAAGACCAGGTGGATGTACATTTGTGATAGTGATTGTCCCATAGTTATTATTCTTATATAGTGAATCTATTGTGGCTCCTTGGGCTCCATAGGGGCGTTGCCCCTATTTGGTATGCGACAGCCTTTCAGGCTAAGTATAGGGGCGTTGCCCCTATTTGGTATGCGACAGCCTTTCAGGCTGTTTTGCTTCAAATCTTCTTCAGGCTGAAAGCCTGGTGCACCTTGACTAGGGGCCCCGCCCCTAGCTGAGCCCCGCCCCTAGTTTATCCGCCCAGCAAATCTCCTTCAGGCTGAAGGCCTGATGCGTTCCTTTCATTTCAACCCGTTATTTCTTTAGAGCAACAGATAAAAAATCATTCATCTTCTTTCCGGCCTGGTAATATTCCATTACGGTGTCTGCCAATTCTTCTTTGGTGAGAATATTTGCTTTTAACTCGGCCATAAAATAAAATTGTTTATTGGCAATTAAGGGTTCTTTCTCTGCAAAACTTTGAAATTCGGGTGGAACTCTTTTGTGCTTTTCGCCTTGAACCGAGCCAAACTTTTGCTTGAAATTTTTATCGTTATACGCGGCGGCAAATTCTTTTGGATGTTTAGTTATGTATGTTCTGAGGGTTTGCAATGCAGCAGTTTCAACCATATAGGCTCCGCCAAAAATAGAAAGCTTATCATGCGAAAGCTGGATATAAAGTCCGGGGCAGGTTTTATCTTTTTTCCCGGTTTCGGAGATGATGGCTGCTACATAATTGTTATAAGGTATTTTGTCTTTTGAAAAACGAATGTCTTTATTGATCCGCATAATTGCATCGGCTGGTTTGATATTGATATTGGGTTCAAACTTGCGGATGCGGTTTATCATGTCGCCCACGAAAATGGAAAAAGGTTCTTTCACTTCCTTTTCATAGGTTTTGCGGTTTTCATTAAACCACTCGGAGGTGTTGTTTGCTGATAGTTCCTTAAAGAACTTTATAAAGGCAGGTTTAAAATATATCATAGTTGTAAAGTTTAGTATTTTGTGCAAGATAAAAAACATATTCTAAATTTTTACCTTAAAGCCAACTCTACGCCATTACATTTCTACCATATCATAGCGGTCAAGCCCGGCACCATAACCCTCTTTAAATGTTGCGGTAACCTTCATCCCCATTTTCTCATAAAATAAATACGTATGCTGACTGGTTCCCAATGTGATTACATGATCCGGCCAATTCTTATCAAGCATTGCTTTTCGATAATCATACAGCGCTTTCCCATAACCTTGCCTGTGAAAATCAGCATGTATCATTCCCCATGCCAGGCGGGCTTCGTTTAGCTCTTTAACAATGTAAAACCCACCGCAACCCATCACTCCAATTTCCGGGATTTCAATAACAAAATAGGCGTCTTTTTCAGAATTCGTATACGTCGGACTTTTATACGTAACACTTTTATCTTGCTGATGATCCAGCCAATTAATAAAAAGCTTCAATTCATCTTTATCAAAATATTTTGGGCAATTGCTTTGGAATACTTCAATGCATTTTTGTTTGTCTGCGGAGTTATAATTGCGTATGGTCATGATTGGTGTTTAGATATATGATCGACTATGTTGACATTGGGAAGGTTTGGATTTTATTCAGAATCCATTTCAATCAGAAATTTTCGGTTATATAAAACACGGTATCTATAAAATATAAAATGTTATTCTTTGTTAGTACATTTTCATCATGCAGATCTTCAATGATAATCCCTAAAATTGGATTGTAATAGTCATTATTCTTTGTTTTCTGAAATCCATTTTGTGACAGAAATCTTTCTACCTGATCTAAATCTGTTGTTTCTGTTAAGGTGACAAAGGCCTGTTCCACTACCGCGAATATTGAGCCCTCAGCCTTTGTGAACCCAATTAATTTATATGCCGTGTCTGGGAAAAAAAAATTATGAAGTAATAAATTTATAAAATAATCTCTCCAACAACTATAATAAATTGCGTCGTTAAGTTTAAAAACAGATTCTGAATCTTTCAGATATACTTTTTGCTCGGCTCCTTCACTTACGTACTGATTCAAATCAATCTCTACCCATAGATCATTTTGCTCAATATATCGCTCTAACTTCTTTGTTTCTTGATTTTTGTCTTGCTTGCTAATTTCAGCTTTCGGGCTTGTTCTCTTGCCTTCGTCAAGGTAATTGGCGATTGTTTGGATAATTCCTCCATACCTAACCTGGCTCTTTCCTGAAATGACATTGTGTAATTCATCTTTTAAATTGATTCTCACAAGCAAATATAATAAAACCTTTTTAAAAGAAAAATTTTGGAAAAAAGCTGAAAATCCACGGCTATTCTTATGTAACCCGGATCGATTTTCTTATTATTAACTGACGTAAAGTAAAAAATAATTGAAGTCCGGCAATATGTGCCATTTATCTAATAACCAATACTTTTTAGTAACCTTTATACCAGAAGAAAAATGGTTTCTCCGTTACTAATTGAATATACAATTATCCAAATTACACTATATGCATTACAAGTCATTTTATCACGATAATAATACCTGTTCCTAAACTTAAGTTAAACACATTTTTTTTGTATGCAAAATCTTCTTTGGTACTTTGACCCGAATTTATATCTGTCATCGTTTTTATAAATGTCAAATCTGTTTTGTAATGGGATACCCCAATGTCAAAATTAAAAAAGATTCTTTTTGTTAGCTTGTAGCCAAACGTTGCAGATGTGGCTATGATAAAAAAATCATTGGGTGCTTTTCCTGATGAATATGAAATTTCTATTATATCATTAAAGTTTTTTTTCTTTAAGTAAGCCTTTCCCCAGTCGGTATAAAATGAAGTAACCCCAATAGCAATTTTTGGGTAAATGAAATACTTTTCGGATTCAATTCTGTAAATCAATCCTAAATAACCCCGTTCAAAATTACCGCTGATGATACTTACCTTTTCATCGCCTGCTCCTGTTGATGGGGTAACAAAATATTCATTCCCATACTCAGATTGCATCGATTGCAAGAAATTGTCAGCTCGTTTTGAAATGCTGTTTGAACTATTTGCCTGAAAATTAAATTCAATACCCCAGTACTTATGAAAGAAGAACGTGCCGGATATAATTTGCCAATAATAGGATTGATCGTCGTACTCAATTAAATAATCGGTAAGCTTTCCATTTAAAAGTTTTGTTATCGGAATGTTAATCCCAACAGATGGATTTGTTTGCAATTTTGATTTATAATTTAAAGATTCCTGAGCCGATAAATGCATGGTCAGTATGCTTAAAACAAGAGCTATGAAATATTGCTTTTGCATTAATATAATTTTATTGCAGGGGTTTCTTCTTCTAAAACTCTTTCGTCTGAAAAAGTGACTTGTACCTTGAACTTATGCAGTTTATTGAGGGTAGGGGGAGTCATTAAAAGCAGGTCTAAGTCAAGTTCAGACTCCATTTCATTATCAAATACTACATTCAGGTTATTCAGAAATTCTTTAATAAATGTAAATGAATTTTGTTTATAAACTTTAAAGTAAATGGAAATGTCAGAATTTGCAGGATGATTCCCATCAAATTCATTTAAGGTAAATATTTTAATCGCTGTTACTTGTTCCTTAGGTGAATACCGGACCGATGGCGGACATTTGCAACTTGTTGCACACGCATTTTGAATAAACAGGGAAGCGGGTATTTTAAAAAAAGCTGCTTCTTCCCTGGAAAATTGAAGTCTGATTCCAAATGCCGTTTTCACAATGGAGTCAGCCGGCATTTGAACAGGTACTTTACCGCTATTGTCGAGGTTATTCACCCAGATGGATTTGTTGGTAAAATGTTTGAATAATGGATCTGCGCAGTTACAACAAGAAACAATAAATTCAGCCATAAAAGGGAACAGTAATATGAATAATATTTTTCTTGATTTCATAATAGTATAAATTAATCTTTTGGTCATAAATCAAATTAATCTTTATAATCACATAAATCATAGTCCAGATGGTGTTTCTGGTTTATATTTTTTGTTGGTCAGGCGTTTGAAATTTAAACTTGCTTCTCCAAAGTTAATTAATAATCCAATTTGAAGGTTGTATATTAATTGAGTGACACAAATTATTATTCATATATTTGAAAAGCCTAATTAAAAAGTAAGCAACAAAATTAATGTTCACGGAACTGATTTAGCAATTGCTTCAATACAACTTTTTGATTTGAAACTAATAAAATGAAATTTTCAATTTTAAGTTGTATTGGATTCTTGTTTCTGCAGCATGTTTCTGCACAAACGGTTAGCACAAAATTTCCTGTTACTAATGGAAAAGTACTTAGCAGTGCACGGATTGGCGACACCTTGTATATTGGCGGCGATTTTAACCGTGTTGGCCTGGCGGACAGTATGAGTGATTACGGTGCTGCTTTAAACCCCCTAACCGGTCAGATTAACCACAAATGGCCAAAGCCTAATGGCATAGTGAGAACAGCTATTCCGGATGGGAAAAGTGGTTTTTATATTGGTGGTGAATTTACGATGTTGGGCGACTCAATCAGGCTAAGAGTTGCGCATATTGATAGCAATGGAAATGTAACTGCCAAACTAAATGGCTTTGGAACTGACAAAGCTGTTTACACGATGACGCTTAATAACGATACCTTATTTTTAGGAGGTAAGTTTAATTTAGCCGGGAACCATATTTTTGGAGAATCGTGTGTATTAGATACCAATGGAAATGTTGTAAACAATCCTTTAACCCTAAGTTTACGGTCGAACTTCAAAGGCATTACTTGTATTGTGAGTGATGCCCAGGGAGGGTATTTTATTGGAGGATATTTATTAAAAGCCGGATTCAGTAGCGGGGGAATATTTCATCTGGATAGTATGGGACATATTGATCCCACATGGTTTTCGATATTGCGAACGGACACGGGATCGAATACTTCGATAAGTTTAAATAGTCTGGTTATTGCTGATCATGTTTTATATGTGGGTGGATTTTTCAACCTGGTTGATGGGGTAAAAAGAAGTAATTTGGCCGCTATTGACCTTTTAACAAACCAGGTGTTACCATGGAATCCATCGCCTAATGGAACGGTTTATTGTATTACATTTTCAAACAATATTGTTTTTGCAGGTGGAGATTTTACAAGTGTTGGTGGACTGACAAGGGGCAGATTGGTTGCCATTAATCGCACCACGGGAATTCCGACTAACTGGGCACCTTATATAGGGGGTATTGTTCTGTCAATGGAAGTTTATGGAAATTCAATATTCATTGGTGGCAACTTTGGTTATATCTCTAATTCGAGCGGCGTCAATTATAATTTTCAAAATTTCGGATCGATCGATACGTCAAGCGCCGCAATCACACATATCCTTTCTGCCAACATGCAGGTTAGTTCCGTTCAACTTTATCAAAATAAACTATATGTTGCAGGCGCGTTTAGTTTCATCCATGGAGCAATCCGAAATGGGATGGCAGCATTCAATCCGGTATCAGGTGCATTAAGCTCATGGAACCCTATGGCTAAAACGTATTCGGCAGCGGTGGGCAGATTCGTTTTTATAGGAAGCCGCGTATATTTAAATGGTACTTTTGACAGTGTTGGTGGAACACCCAGGTGGTTTTTAGCATCTGTTGATACGGGTGCAGGAAATGTTTCAGGTTGGTATCCGAGTATAGGTTACAGCCCGGTGGAAAGTTTTGGATACTATTTAAACTTTTCATTCGGTAATTCTATTTATATCGGGGGTGCGTTTACGTTAAACGGACATTTCAGAAATCACCTTGCAGGTGTAAATGTTGAAAACGGCCAGCTAATTTCATGGAATCCTCCCTCCGGCTATATTTTCGGTCAGCATATTTTTGATGTGTATGCAATTGCAGTGAGAGATAATATGGTATATATTAACGACGGTTTTATAAGTGCACTTAGCAAAACTACGGGACTAATACAATGGGGTTTGACAACAACAACATTTTTGGCTGAACCGACACAAATGCTATTACAGGGGAATACACTTTATATTGGTGGTGCTTTTAGCCAGATTAATTCTGTGAACAGGAATTGCCTGGGTGCTGTTAATATAAATACTCATAACGTAACCTCTTGGAATCCAAATGTAGTGTTCGGGGCAGGAAGAGCTTATATATCTGCCATGGCGTATGCCGATGGCAAAATATATGTTGGTGGGGCATTTACAACCATTGGCGGGCAAGGTAGAAATAACCTGGCTGCAGTTGATACCGTGTTCGGCAGTGCTACACCCTGGACACCTAATACCAGCGGACTTACGGGTATTAGAGCCATCTGCGCATCTGCTGATAAAATTCATGTGTTGGGTAATAAATTGTACGCCCTGGATAAAGTTAATGGAAGTTTAATCGCATGGTCCCATCCACTCGCTTATGCTTATAATACAACAATTGATTATAGTAATTATACGCTTTCTGTTTCGGGTGGTACATTGTATGCAGGTGCCGAATTTACAGGACTTGGTGGACTCAAACGCATGGGCTTGGCGTCTATTAATTTGAAAACAGCAACAATAACTTCATGGAATCCCTGTACCAACCAGTCCTATATAAAATGCCTGGTTACCAGTGCTAACAAAATATATGCGTGTGGCTATATGTACATAGATGTAGGTGAAAAAAGGATTGCTGCAATTGATCGCGTGAGTGGTGCTTCATATAACATGAATATAAATCCCGACAACGCGGTAAATACAATAGCAGTATCGGATAACACCATTTATGCCAGCGGCATTTTTACACATATAGGCACCCAAACAAGAAATTATTTAGCCGCGCTGAATGCAACAACAGGAGTACTTAAAAGTTGGAATCCCAATCCCAATAACTTTGTAAGTACCTTGATTGTGCACGGAAACAGAGTTTATGCCGGGGGTAAATTTACCATGATCGGCGGGCAAACCAGGAACAGGATCGCTGCGCTTGATACCAATGCGGGTAGTTGCTTTTCATGGAATCCGAATGCTGATGGAGAAGTGAGATCGCTGATTTCAAACAGCAATACAGTTTATGCCGCGGGCATTTTCAAAACGATTGGTTCGCAAGGCCGTTCATACCTGGCCGCACTTGACAGTGCCACGGGTATGAGTAAAATATGGAATCCCGCAGCAGATAATTATGTGAATACTGTTGCGCTAAGTGGTAATATCTTATATGCCGGAGGAGCCTTCCTGTATTTGAATGATAACAAGCGAAATAGTCTTGGTAGTATCGATGCACTAACAGGACAGGCAAGAAACTGGAACCCTGATCCGGATAAGGAAATTTTTACAATTTGTATTTCGGATAGTATTATAGCAACCGGTGGTTCTTTTATGAATGTTGGTGGAATCAATGCTACTTCTCTGGCCGCTATCAGCAAGGATACCGGTTTTAATTTTACAAGTCCTTTATCTTTTGCCTGCATTGGCTCAGCAATGAACATTTTTTTTAGTGTCACAAAATCATATAATTCAGGAAATATTTTTAAAGTTCAGTTGAGCGATTCATCAGGTAATTATGAAAGTGGTGTAATTGTTGGTTCTTATTACGGTACTACTTCCGGTGCTATTCCGGTGATCATTCCTGCTGCCACACATCCTGGAAATGCATACCGGCTCAGGGTAATATCAAGTAATCCGCCTGACACGACAGCGATCGAAAAACCCATGTCTATAGGATTTATACCAAAGCCCGGATTTACTCTTGATTTAAATGCACAATGTTTAAACGGAAACAGGTTTGTTTTTAGCGATACTTCTAAAATCGATCAGGGCACACTCAAGAGCTTCTGGAGTTTTGGCGATGCCACATACTCGGCTGGTAGCAACCCCGTAAAAACCTATGTCAACCCGGGGGTATATACGGTTAAATTGTTTTCCACAAGTAATCTGGGATGCACTGATTCTGCAATCAAAACGGTTATCGTACATCCAAAACCCCAAACTGGTTTTAGTATCAATAATCCAAATCAATGTATCAGCGGAAATAACTTTATTTTCAATGATACCTCAAAGGTCAGTTCCGGGAATATTACCCGATTATGGAGGTTCAGCAGTTCTTTGAACGATACATCAACAAACCAAACGCCGGTTAAAACATACAATATTGCTAATTCATACAGCATAAAACTGATTGAAACCAGTGACAAGGGTTGCAAAGATTCACTATTAAAAACTATCTCAGTTTTCACAATTCCTGCGGTTGGGTTCACCATCAATAATTCTTCACAATGTGTAAACAATAATAGCTTTTCTTTTAGTGATACATCGTATAACGGGATGCTAATAAGAAAATGGGATTTTGGTACAGGTACATATGATACTTCCTCTGGTGCTAATCCGGTAAAACATTATCCTGCAGCTGGCAATTATACAGTAAAATTGCTGGCGTATAATGGAAGCTGCAAAGACTCAGTAAGCAAATCAATCTTAGTACTACCAAAACCCGTAGCGGCTTTTACAGTCAATAATGATCAGCAATGTTTATTGGGAAATAGTTTTATTTTCAATGATACCTCCCCACTTTCCAACGGACCACTTAAACGATTGTGGAACTTTGGAGATTATGACACATCGACTTTTCCCAATCCTTCCAAAACCTATCAAAATGTTAACGACTATTTGATTCAATTAACCGTGATCGACCTTGAAAATTGCCGGGATACTTTTACCAGGATTATTTCGGTAACTCCACAACCCAAAGCAGGATTCAGTTCCAATAGCTTTGCACAGTGTCTCAATGGAAACAGATTTTTTCTGCGCGATACTTCAGTTATTGAAGTCGGAACATTTAGTATAAAATGGGACTTTGATGACAATACTACTTCCACTTTTAAAAATCCATCTAAAGTTTTCTCTGTTCCAAAAACCTATTTAGTCAAGCTGATTGTGACCAGTTATGCTTCATGCAAAGACTCTATCGTAACACCTATAACAGTATTTCCGCAACCCGGCGCAACTATAGCAACTTCAGGCAGTACCAATATTTGCACCGGGCAATGGATTACACTCAATGCAAACCATGATACCGGCTACACCTATAAATGGAAACGGAATGGCAATATAATCAATCAGGCTTATGCTTTCGATTATACGACCAACCTTGCAGGAAATTACAAAGTGATCGTAAGCAGCCCGCATCAATGTACTGATACTTCCGCTGTAACAATGGTATCGTTGTTAAACCTGCCCTCAGCCAATATTTTCTTTACCGGAAAAACTACTTTTTGCGATGGGAATAGTTTGATCCTCTATGCAGCAGGAACAGGTTCCACTTACCAATGGTATAGAAATAATTTACCGTATTCCACTAATCCATCCATCACCGTTAACTTGAGCGGAAGTTACAAAGTAAAAATTAGCAACGGATGCGATTCAGTAACATTACCTGTTTTGGTTATAGTTAATCACAGTCCTCAAAAACCAATAATAACCCAATTGTTAAATTCGCTTTATTCAAGCTCCGCAACGGGTAACCAATGGTATTTAAACCAATCACCAATCAGTGGGGCAACCTCACAAACATATACTCCTCAGCAAAACGGAAGCTATTTTGTGACAGTTACCAATTCCGACAGTTGTTCAAATACTTCTGATACTTTTCAATTTGTTTTAAACGGCATTCATGAATATACAAAGCAAAGTGAACTCAACATTTATCCAAATCCAAATAATGGGAAATTCACCGTTACCTCATCAGAATTAATTGAACTGATTGAACTGATTGATCCGGGTGGCAAAGTTATATTGAAACAACGTTGTGACGGGAAAAATACAATTGAATTAAATTTTTCACTTCCGCCTGCGTTGTATTTTATTAAAGTGATCACGGAGGAAGAATGCATTACAAGGAAGATACTTGTACATTAAGCTTATTATACTTGTTTACTGCATGATAATACAAAAACAGAGACCAAAAAAAATATTTTGAATTTCATTGACCAAATGAATAATTTCCTTCCTAAAAATGAAACTATTATATTAATGATAAATTGACTTTTCAATAATGCAGGAAAAACGATTTCGAAGATTTAATTGAGAATCCCTGGCAAATATTCCACTTCATAGGAATTTATAACCCGATAAAAATTAAATGTTTGCCGGTTTTCCATTTTTGTTTTGTTTCGACTCCTATTTAATTCAGGGTAATAATATAAATCATAGTCCACTCAATATTTTGCTTGCTCTTTTTTTAAAGTCATTTGAGTGTTTGTCCATCTGATCCTGTAAACAAAGTTTTAGCTCATTTTTTAGTTCAGGATATTTTTTTGTGAGTTTGAACAGCACCCGGAGCGACCTTGATTTGATTGTGACATTTGTATCAGCCGACAGCAGCCATTGAAACAATAAGTCGGTGGCCCGGCCTTCATTTTCGATGGGTACGCCTGCAATAAGCCAGAAATTGGCAAAGGACCTTTTGTAAATAGGGTTGAGCTGATCACATAAATCCAATAAAAAGGGAAGTTCAATCAATAACCTATTTGGATTTAATGTTCCAATCTCACTCAGGAGCCATAGAAACCGAATCGCAATTTTCTGTTCACCCCTTAACAATTCGGAAAGGTATTTTATATCTATGTCCTTTTCTATAATTGTAGTTGCCCATATTTTCCTTTTTTCTGCAGTGCTTGCAGGGAGGGAAGATTCGAGTTCCTTGTAGAATTTAGTTTTTGGGAAATTGGGATTCATTTTTATTGCAGATTATTGTAAGCATAGTGGTCACTGCTTGTTGAGGTAGATATACATTGAATCACGTTTTGATATATAATCATCATGTTGTTTTTTATATTCATAATTGTCAGGATATGTGTAATGCAGCGTTTTTAATCTTGCTAATTCAGGGTCTCTGAAATACTGTATTTCTAATAGCGTTGAAGTCGGAGTTAAATAAAAAAGGAATGCCAATGCGGTCAAGATACTTGTTCGTAAAAACATATTTCTATAATATGTTTTCAATTCGTCAGCCGTTTTGGATTTAAGAAAATAAATAACTGCTAAAATGATTGGTGCAGTCACTAAGCCGGTTAATAGGTAAACTTGTCCACCCCGCCAGTACATAATTTTAAAAAGAATGCCTAAAGGAATTAATGAAAGGAAAAGACCTGAGACAATTGATAAGGCAATGTTTTGCCGTTTAATAACTTTGTCACAAAAGAAATAAAATGCTGCTGGAAAATATAGCATTGCAATTGTCATTAGGGAAATTGCGAGTATTTGACTTGCACCAATCCAATGTAGAACTTTGAATAAAAGTCCTACTAGGAATAAAATTGTCAAAACTTTTTCTGTTCTCATATTTTTCTGTTTAAATTAAATAAAAACCAGCTTTTTTGAATTTTTTGATTCAATTCATAATGCGGCTAAGGCATTATTATGCCCTCGTTGTTTTATCATTCGTTTCAAATTCTTTAAGCGTTTTACCGTCTTTGTTTTTCCATTCAGTAAGTCCGTTTGCATTGCGCCCCATTACCATAACCGCTGCTGTTGAAGGGCTACTAAAAATGTAATCATCAGAAAATTCAAAGTATTCTCCTTTGTTAACCAGCACTCCCTCGTTAATTAATTTCTGTCTATAATTTATGAAATTAGAGGTCATTGAATTGACAATTATTGCCGCTGCTTTTGAATTTTTAAATACTACAAAACCATCTGAAGTTGGTTCGCCTTGTCCATCAGCACCGCGTGCCGCTTTAATATAAAATGCTTCTTGCTTTTGCTTTGGTTTAAATTCTCTCTTTTCTTCGAATACTTTGTGCCCTAATGTATTTACAAGCATTTTGATATACTCTATAAACTCTTCCATTTCAGCTCTATCAGATTCCGAAATTGAAGATTGAGTTGGAATAATTGTATTATCAATTGTGTAGCGATTAGCAGATTTTGCAATTTCGTGAAGTCTGTTTTCTAAATATTTGATATGTGCTTTATTTAGATTTTCATCTTTACTTATGAAGGCAATTGCTTCGTTCCAAAAATCCTTTTGAGTCAACTGTTGATTCAGTCGTTTTAAAATTGATTCTGCTTCACCAATATAAACTTGATCTTTTCCTGCATCGTCTTTACCAAAAAGTAGGTAAACGCCAGTACTCGATAAGTCATCACGGTCGATACAATCCTTAATTTTAATTCTTGGAATTTTATATGCTTTCCCTGACCAGTTAGATAGTTCACAACTCATTCGACCATTAGGTTCACCGTCAATGAGGAATATTTTTATTGTTTTTCCAAATTTCATTTCGTTTGGTCTTTAAATTTAGGCCATTGGTTATATCCAATGGCTGGGTTATTAGATTGAAATTGCTTAATAAATTCAACTTCTATTTTATTAATCTCCTGGTCTGTCAAATTCTCTGCTTCAAATAGTATTTCTTTTCTTATTGTAAAATCTTTACGTTTCTCTCTTGTAAAGTCCTTCTCTATTAATTTACTCACTGCACTTCCAAAATAGTTTATTGAATCAACAAGGTCTTTGCCAATATATATTTTCCCATTTGGATATGTTATTTTATAAATTACTTTAAACATTGGAAGTTACCTTTAAGGATGGCTGCACCATGTAAATATGATTTCCTTTTTACATTTTAAAAAAAAACGACTTCTTCAAACTGATGGAATCTAATTTTATATAGTCATGCTGAGCCAAATTTGCCGATTTAAACCATTTTATATCAACAGCTCCTGTATCCTTAATGTTGATTTTTCTAACCTCAAGAGAATAGCTCGTATTTAATGGAACTTCAATGTCCCAGAACCCAATTGAACCATCAATTTGAAAGTTAATACTATCATAAAAAGCGTTATTCTTATAAAGTATTACATAAGCAGGTAGTACTGTTGTTCTAATTTGAATATTTAAATCGCTTTTTGATTCTTGTTTACTGCATGATAATACTAAAACAGTGGCCAAAAATAATATTTTGAATTTCATTGCCTTGCTCTTATTGGTTTTGAATAATAAAATTTATTCTATGTTTATCCAAATATTCTAAATTGTAACAACTTAAGTTATTGATCTTTTCTTTACCTGTAATACCAATTTTTTGAAATGCTTGAATTTCTATTGAATCAGATAAAATAATCTTGCCGGTATTCTCAAAGCTTATTAAATGTCGATCAAACAATGCATCGTAGGCTGGAGATAGCAAAATGCCATTATGAACGTCCAATCTTTGATTGTCATCTGCCTCCGCCCAGGGCAAAATATGTGAAGCAATTAAAATGTCCAATTTATCGAAACCGGTAACTGCACATTTAGATTCCCATCGATGAATAATTCGCTTTCTATAAGCGCCTTGTCCAACTCTAGAAGTAACTAATCCTTTTCTTTCGGTTTCATTTTGAAATATAATTCCATATTCAGATTCAGGCTCTTCAACTATAGAAGGGATTTGATACATTTCCGGTTGATAAGAAAGAAAAGCCCCTTTACGCTTGAAAAAGAAATTGATACCTATTCTTGCTATTCCAGATGTGTCATGTGTTTCAAAGAAATCTGCATCAAAACACTCCATCTCTCCAATAAATTTCACATAGCCTTTAGAGTGACTTTCAAAAAGAAATACTCTTTTGCCATTTTGCAGGTGATCTCTAAGTGCAAGATTCCCTCTGGTAAATTTCATGTCGCCTAATTGTCCTTCTCCTGTATAAGTAAACACCTTAGGGTTATCCCAGCCATCTTTATATCCGTGTTGATGTCCTGATTTTCCTGAGAAGATAAATATATATGGGTATGATGCTGAAGGACAAATTCCTCCCTGCCAGTTACCTCCATAAATGGCATGAATATCATTTCTACGATTGTAAATCTGGTTTGGAATGAAAGGTATTCTGTCCAATATCAAAGTTTTTACAATTTGAATATTAAAGGCAAATGTACATTTTATTTACACTCAATTTCAACTTATTAATTGTTAAATTCAGTCAATATGTTCTTGATAATTGATGAGATGCGAGTGAAAGTGTAGGGCATAACGTTTCGGTTCCAATTATTTTGGCCGTTTGAGCTCCCAGATTTACAATGAATCACGTTTTGATATAATATAGAACAATTTCGTTTTGTTGGCGAATTGCATCATTACATTAAATCGTTTAGATCTTCCAATGGCTCATTAAAATCATCCGGAATGGAAACTTTACCTTTTAAAGCTCCGGGAATGCGTTTTGCTTTACCATTCTCCTTGTTTTCATCAAAAGTCAAAATGATGAGTTCTAATTTTTTATCTACCAAACTTTCTGGTAAAATGATTTGTAAGTTCGTTGTTCGCGGTGTTATTATATATCGTATGGCTTCCATTATAATATTTTTTAATAAATTTAATTAAAAATGATACTTGAATTGCCTTTTTTTGATTTTATGCTCCGTTGTAACAATTTCGTGAATTGGTTGCAAGGTCCATAGCTGTTTGAAATTCCAACTTGAGTGATTTCAAAAAACCAATGAAACAGTGCATCAATTTATCTTCTGCCGTTGCTTCAAATTGTTTTGGAATAATTCCATTTCTTTTAGGAAATAATTGATAGCTCTTTTATCAGTTATTGATTCTAATGTTAATTCAATACTTTGAAACTCATTCCAATTATGGTCAACTTCTTCATCAATTTCTGCAAACGCTAATTGGGGTATATTCAATTTAATTGGGTCAAAGAATTCTCTATAAATTAAACATTGTTTGATATTTGTTTCAATTTCTGAAAGAGAAATATTATCAGGGTTTTCAAAAATTACAGAGCCGAAAATTTTATAATTCCCTGCATCACGATAGAGGTAATTAAATTTTATGTTATGGCTTAAATTTTTCATTATTATGATAATTTAGAAACTCAATGTCAGGTAAAAATCTTGAAGGTAGAATCATAGATTGATTTTCATATTTCAGAAAAAAATCTTGAACTGATGGGATTTTATTTTGTTTTTTTAAAACAGAAGAAATTTTGATTTTGAAATCAGTTGTAATAGTAAGTAGCCCAGTTTCAAATGCTTTATCGTGTAGTGCATTAATTGCAATTCCGTTTCTCGGATTTAATCTATTCTTTTCATCAATTCCCCACGGTTTAATATGACCGGCAATTAAAAACTCTGATTGTTGAATCCCAGTAATGCAGCAGGTATCATTATAAGAAGCTAAAATGGAACTTCTGAAGAATGACTGATTAACCCTGATTTTTACTATTTGTTCTCTAGTCTTTCCTTCTTTTGGCAATTCGTTTTCGGGAATATGATTTAATTTTTCTACGGTTGTTTTTTCAATTTTGGCGAGAAGCTTTTCGCTTTCAAAAGGTAATTCATCCCAATGATTGAAAAACTCATTCCAAATTTCTTTATCAAGATTACTGGCGTTTGAAGCTCCTTTAATTCCCCTTGCTTTAAGGCTTGGATCAAGGCTTGCAAAATTTACAAGTTTGAATGCAACAGAGTTTGCGGTTCTTCCAATTAAATTTGCAAGATTTATCACTTCCAGGTTTCTACTATGTAATCTTCCAAATGGAAGTTTACAGTAAAGATTTATTGCTAATATTAATTCTCCTCTTGTCCAGAGTTTTTGCCCTTCTTTCATATGTATTAGGCTGCGAGTCGTGTTGCGTTAGGGATAGTAGCCATTTTTTCTTGTCTTAATGGTTCGCTCAATTTTTGTTATGCAATATCGTATATTTTTATGGACTTCGGTATCCCAAAACCTCAAAACTTTCCAACCGTCAGGGGTTCATAAGTACTGAATATTCACCAAGAAGGATAAACCATTAAAATTTCAACGATGTACCAATACAATAAAAGGTTTAAATATTTTCAAATTCCATGGAGCGCAACATCCCCATTTCTACTTGTTTTTTTATTGACGTAATAGAATGAAAAGATATTCTTGAGGAATGAGTGAGTAATTCTGTTCCTTTTTTTGAGTCTTGCGCCGAATAATTTAGTACAAACTCAAAAAGTGGAAAGTCTGAATATAATTCTAAGATTTCCGGCACACTATCATATGATAACACCCAATTAAAGTTTGCAGAATATCTTAGGAAATTTGCAAGCATCACATGATCTTCATGATGGTAATAATTTAAATAAAGTGCTTTACCTTGAGCGTAATAAGGTGGATCTAAATATACAAAAGCATTCTCGCTCCTTATTTGCTTTAGAAAAACTAATGCGTCTAAATTTGAAACAAATATCTTGTCTCTCTTATCGATAATTTTTTGGAGTCGTTCTATCAACTCAATTTTATTAAATCTGCAATCAATTTTATATTTAGCAATTTGTTGATTTTTTTCGTCTTGCCCACCAATTGGTCCTGCAGCAAGTATTCCAGAACGATTCGTCCTCGAAAGAAAAAAAGTTGCAAATGCCAAATCAAAACTTGCAGATGTGGGATTTTTGAAAATTAATCTTTGAGATTGCCACTCCTTTAAGGTAACATCGGTCTTGTAAACCTTATCTAAAAATTTTTCCCCTTCATTTATCAAAGAATCCCAAAAGGAAAAAATACCTCTAGAAGCATCATTAATCTGAATTGCTTCGACGCTATTATTAAGTAATAAATTGATAGCAGCACCAGCTCCACCAGCATAAGGCTCTGAGTATATCACATTTTTAAGTGAATTGAGCTTTATTAGTTTCTCAAAAAATGGTGACATAATAGATTTTCCACCGGGATATCTTAACGGGGTTGCATTCATAATTTTTTTGCCATAATCTTTTTACAAAATTAACACATTTTTTTTAACGTGCTAGACCTGCTCTAGTAATCAAATCAAGTACTTTTCCTCCCGGTACAAGACTTATAGATGCATGCCTATGTGCCAAGGCAACAGGAACAATAGCATTATCATAAAGATCAAGTTCAAAATACCGGATTAAGTCACAGGCACGCTTAATTAACGATCCATAATTCGGTAACATTACTTTTCTAGTAGCAAAATCCCCACCATTTGAACCCTTGTCAGGAAAGGGATATGGTAAAGCAAAGTTGAAAATTCTGCCCTTTTCTGTTTTAAAAAGAAAATCTTGACCGTAATAAGTCTCATTTCCAAAATTTTCAGAAACCGTATCTGATCCGGTTATATAAGTTTGTCTGTATACATCATCAATCACTTTAATAACACCATTAGGAAGATACTTCTCTAACAATCGAGCATGATCCATTACATTACCTGTTTTCTGAAGTCCCATTATTAGAATAGGTTCATAACCCAACGTAGACATTCTTGCATTTGCCTCATGAATAAGTGACATTAAGCGCTGGTGTAGTTTTGCAGGTTCGCCAAATAGTGCCAATGGCCCATCGATAATAAACGCTATACTACTAAGTGCTGCAGGGCTATTATTGAGAAGCTCCAAAACAAAAGCTCCAAGTAAAAGATGTTCTACAGCATTCATCATTCTTGTCATTGCGCTTGTATTATCTCCAAAGTCGCTTATGCCCTCATGTAGCCTTAGCCAATCTGTTGCATATACATTTACCCCGCACCTAGAACATGCCCTTAAAGTTTGCTGTGAAGAAAAATCAAGATCGATTTGAGAAGAACAAGAGGGACATTTAGAAATGGTCAGCCTATTATTATTTAGTAAAAGAAGAGTTTCTGTAAGCACTAAACGACTAGTCCCCTCCCGACGGTTTACTGTAAATTGATCATAGACTGCGAGTCTGAAACCATCCTTTACTGTTGCCGCCCCTCGGTACTTTATATTACTTCCGGGTAGCACATATGTTACTGGTTGAGCATTTCGGTGCAAAGCAGCAGCTTTAAATGGATCAACAAATCTTGTAGCAGGATCAATAAGTTCAGCATATCGATCCATCGCTATAAGCACGTGACTCACTTTAACAAACCCTATCTGTGTGCTAGGAAGCTTATCATTGATAGGTGTGTCGTTCTTACTTGCATCGGATGCAACAACAAAATTTGGTAATCTTGCTGGATTGACTTCAGGTGCTTGAATAAACTGAGAGGCAATGACCCTTGCTTCATCATCTGAAGGAGGTCTCAAATATTCACAGGATGAAAGAAAGTTCTGAATATCCGGATTTCGGACGAAATCTGAATGTCCTCCTTTACCGGCTGTTTCCCTATTATATGGCATTGGGAACCTCCTGACTTTGAACATTCCCACTTCTAGAATTAATTTCTTCTATTTGTCTCCTGATATCATCAGGCGTAAATCTATTAATTTGAGTTGGTATAACAAATGGAGATGATAGCGTCTTTATTCTAGCGAACCCTACATCCTGTGCAGCTTTCAAAGAAGCAATAAAGTCACTGAAATCATAGAACTTGCCTAACGTCCTAAGTTCATCATCATTGTTTAAATGAGTGACAAACCAGTTTTCAGTATTAGCCAAAATATTTGGATGAACTGAGGACGGTTCTTGAGTTGCATAAACAAATGCAATTCTAGCTTTGGCACCTTCCTTCGCAATTCTAGGCCAAGTATCTGTGAGATCAGCCTTCTTCCCAATTAGATTGTGAGCTTCCTCAACATATAAAACTATATTTTGTGGAACTCTGCCTGCATGCATATCCGCCATTTGTCTATCGAAAATTCGAGAAGCAATTCTTTTTGAAAGTACTTCACGTATTTCTACAGGACCTACGGATAAATCCAAGATCACAATACGTCCGTTATCCAAATGAGCAATTATTTCATTTGTTATGTCAGCCCTTCGACGTTGGGAATGATAAGGTCTATACTTTTGAATCGCTCTCCACCCACCGAATGATTGCCCTCGACTATTTTCTCTAGCTAACATATTTAATAATGATTCAAGTGTAGGATCTACCCAAGATGAACCTCTTGTGGAAGACACAAGTCCTATTTGAGGAGTATTATTTCTATGCTGTTGCTCTTTTAAAGAAATATTTATTAATCGTAATTGTTCAAACCATGCACATGCTTCGCTAGGAGTAACCCGAGCGTTTGCAGGGATGTTAATATTAACCACTGGTTGTTGTACCTGAGCCCAGTTTCTAATTTGTACTAGTAGGGCTTCAGCAATAGGAATGTCGATTATTAACCCTGTAGGAACTGGATATGCAGCACGAAATAAAATACATTGAAAAACTGATTTGTGTCTTTGCCAACGTATGTGATCAGCTCTTTCCGTTATATCTGGCTCATCTAAGCTTGTCGACATGAAAGCGTCTAAATCTTGACCACTAAAAGGTGAATTATCATTCTTGAATAAAGCTTGGATTAAATTGAGTGCTTGAGCACATTCAATATAAAAATTTGGGCGGATATCTTCAAATCCTACAGTTTCCAAAGCACGATATCGGATAGTTTGTGTTGGAAACACTTCAGCAATTGAACTTCCATCATCTTGATGATTTGCATTGGCATATTCACCATTTACGTCAAAAATCAATTGACCTATTCTAATGTTGTCTTTTAAAGCAGCTACTGCAACTGCTGAAACTGTAGTTTTTACAGTGTTCGATTTTCCTGTTCTTGTCATTCCCAAAACAGCAGTACGTCGAGCAAGGAAATCTGTAGGCTGAATGAAAACAGCCACCAAGGGAGCTGTTCCCCTGTGCATTCTTGCAGTTGACGTATATCTTATTGTACCAATATTTATTGGAGAAGGGGCTTGTAAAAATCCTGCATTTGTAGCTTCTTCTAAAGCTTTTCTCCTTACTTCAGGGTTGACATGATTTACAATTAGGGAGAGAGCCGCTTCCGTAGGTTTATATGCCCTCATTCTTGATAAGGTCATGAAATTTTCAATATCGCTTCCCAGTCTTAATTCATCATTTTCCAAATAAAAAGTTCCAAGAATTCTACAACGTAGTCCGCCTGATTGTAACTCAGCAGCAGTTATTGGATCAAGCCCATCATTAACATCACCAGGGAATTGCTCTTCTATTGTACGTCTTTGGTGGTGTTCAATCCGTGTTTTTATAAGGTCATTATCTTGGGGAAGAGTCACAGGTTCTAAAACACGTAATAACACAACTTCTTTATCTATTTCTGCTGCATCTGCTAATCGTTCTGGATTGAAACCTGCAGCAACAAGAAAGGAATTATGTGGAATGCCGTTAACGCTATGTTTCCAATCATCATTCGTAAGAACAAGAGCTTCGTCGAAGCTCATGCCATAAACATAACCCACAAATGAAGTATTATATGTGCCAAGTAAGTTAACTAACTCACTTTCAGATGCGACTATTTGATTTAGAACATCACTCATTTTATAGCTGATTTTAAGATTATTGACATACTTCCATTTTGTTTAACAACCACTGATTTCTGTTTCGTTGAGTCAGACTACTACCCAACCCAACAGTTGATTTTTTCGGCCCACAAAGTTAATTTGGATGGCCCACAAATTAAAATCCTAAATGCTTTATTTTATCACTCGTCTTTTATGATTGTCAAACCATATGAATACCTTAAAATTGCCGCCAACTCTTTTATACCACCTACAATAAGGTCCAATCCAACTCCCTTAAATTAGCTATTAGCTACTACTATAGTTATTTCCTTATCCAATATTACTCCTTTTCATTTAAATAAAACCCCGTTTTTCAATTTGCATTGCCTTATTTATATTAATTATTAATAAGCAACCATTCTCTAATTAAACAGATTCGGTTCAACAAATACATTTTAAAATCCTCCCCCAAACCAAAGCATACTTAGACTCAAAAACCAAAAACTCCAATCTCCCAACCCAGAACCCCCAAAACAAAATCCCAAATATAGGATTTTGTTTTCCCCAATCGCGGAGCGATCAGTATTATCAAGGGAAAGAGCGTGTCATTGTCTATCAAAATCACCCCAAAACTGTAAAATATCCCTCCAAAAACAACCAAAACAACACCATGTACCAGCAGCAACTTTTGCATAAATAAAAATCTTGCCGAAAATTTGTTTGCCTATAAAAACAGGCATAACATGTCAAAAAACAATGAAACAGGTCACGCCAAGAACGTGGCCAACTTTGCACCCTTTATTAGTACGTGCAAAACCTTTGGGGTTAAATTTAACCCGGTTAAAGTGGCTTTAACCACTCCTAAAATGGAGCTTCAGTTAAAAGCCGCACAAAAGATGATGAACGACCTCAATGCGGCGCATGGTGCATACACCACAGCAGTTACTGAACGTGAGATGGGGTTTAACGACTTGTATGTTCTGGCTTCCGGAATTTTGGGAGCGCTCGAAAGTTCGGATACGCCCAAAGGGATTATCGCGGATGCCAAAACGGTAATCCAAAAAATTAAAGGGACTACCCGTCCTAAAAAGAGTCTTTCTGCGGCTGCCGGTACAAATCCAGAGGGACCTGTTTCTCCTGCAAAAAATCATGCTTCTGTTAAAAAAAGTTTCGATAATAGACTGGAATCTCTGGATAAACTCCTTGCGCTTTTATCGGGCAATGCAAATTATAAGCCCAATGAAGCCGAATTGTCAATTGCAGGTATTAAGGATATGCAAGCCAGTTTAATTGCAACCCATAATATTGCTGAAGTTGCTTATATCAATCTTACTGATATGCGTACCCAACGCGATAACATTTTATATCTGGATGCAGATAATTTGTTTGACATTACCAAAGCGGTAAAAAGTTATGTGCGTTCGGTTTTTAAAGCCTCATCCAATGAAAGCAAACAATTAACGCGTTTAAAGTTCACCAGAATCGTTTAACCTAAGTTGCGAAATTAAAAAAGCCATCCTGATAGAAGTATCCGGGTGGTTTTTTTGTGCAAATCCTTCCTGGGAGATAATTATTGATTCCGTATGCTACAAGTTGCTTCCTTAACAGGTATAAGTCCTTCCGTTATTGCAATTGTTCTTTCTGTAATGGCACGAACTCCTTCCATAGTTATACAATCTCCTTCTATAGTAGTACGAACTCTTTCTGTAATTGCTAAAGTTCTTTCTGTAATTGTTGGAGTTCTTACTGCAATTATACAAAGTCCTTCTGTAATTGTTAAAACGCGTTCTGTCGTTGCGTTTGTTGTTTCTGTAACTGCTATAGTTCCTGCTGCATTTGCTGGTGTTGCTCCTACAATAATCATCTATTTGCGCGGCTATTTAAATTGTGCAGGACCCTTGCCTTATTGGCCGCGCTGAGTTGTTGGGCGTGCTTCAAACCGTGGGTTTAAACCCACGGCTATTCATATATAACTCCGTTGGAGTTTTATTGTTTTTCAGCCTTTATGATTCTCTTTATTTCTTCTTCTTCGATGATTTTGCCTTTTCATTAAATTGAAGGCAGAGACCGATCCAGTAGTCAAAATCCTTTTTTGATTTCATCCCTTCTTCACTCACATATACATAACCTTTCATGGGTTTACCGGTAAAAATCATTTCCCTGCATCCCTTTTTTGAAAGTGCTTCCTCATAAACATCCGGGTCAATGCGGCACATCATTTCATCCTTAACTACGCCCACACACATTTTTCCATTGAGCATATAGCATACGCCTCCGAACATTAATTTTTCTTCCACATCTGGAAGTGCTGCCATAGATTCACGAATGCGATTTGAGAGTTTTTCGTTGTATGCCATCTGAAGGAAAGTTAATATGATATGCAAGATAACCGATTCAGAAATAAAATTCCAAATGGTTTAATCCCATTAATCCCTTGCATACTTTTCTAAATCCTATTAATCACATAAATCCTATAAATCATAGTCTAGACCTTTTTACTATGCTTCAACACTTTCGCCTCCACGTAAAAGATAATTTCCTCGGCAATGTTTTTTGCCTGATCCCCTACGCGTTCGAGTTTTCTGATGGTTGAAAGTATATACAATGCCTGCTCAACATTGTCGGGTTTGAGGCGAATGTATTCGGCGATGCGCTCATTGGCTTCGCGGTTTATTTTGTTTATAATTTCATCCTGCTTAAAGATGCTCCGGGCTTTAATGGTATCCTCGTTTTCAAATGCAGCTTCTATCTCTTCCATAATGCTGATGCTTTCTTCAAACATCTTCAGCACTTTTGAACTTTGCAGTAAGTCTTCATCAAATTCCTGCTCAATAACCACCAAAAAGCGTGCAATCCCTTCGGCAATATCTCCGGTGCGCTCCAGATTGCTGTTTATTTTTAACACTGCAAGCAGGTACCTTAAATCAACCGCAACCGGATTGTATAAGGCAAAATAACTTTCACAGTCGCGGTCAATATTTAACTCCTGTGCGTTTACCCTTTTTTCGGTCTGAATAATCTCGCGCGCCAGATCTTTATCCATCCTGATAAATGCATCCTTTGCCTTCGACAGTTGTGTGTGTACCAATGCAAACATGATATTCATCTCATGCTTCAGGTGCTTCAATTCTTCTTCAAAATGTGTCATCGTTTTCGTATTAAAATTTGTTTACACCAATCAGGGTCAATGCAATTGACCCCTACGGGTGGAAACCATAAATTGTATATTTCAAATCAAACAAAATACATCGTTTTCGTATTAAAATTTGTTTACACCAATCAGGGTCAATGCAATTGACCCCTACAAGTGGAAACCATAAATTGTATATTTCAAATCAACAAAATACATCGTACATCGTACATCGTACATCGTACATCGTACATCGTAAATTCCCTATCCAAACCTTCCCGTAACATAATTTTGCGTTTGCTGTTTCACCGGATGCGTAAAGATGGTTTTTGTTTCATCAAATTCAACCAAACTGCCCATATAAAAAAACGCTGTATGATCACTTACACGCGCAGCTTGTTGCATATTATGCGTAACAATCAAGATGGTATATTTTTTCTTTAATTCGTGAATGAGCTCTTCGATTTTTGATGTGGAAATGGGATCAAGTGCCGATGCCGGTTCATCCATTAACAATACCGTAGGTTCAACCGCCAGTGCCCGTGCAATGCATAAACGTTGCTGCTGACCACCCGATATGGCATAGGCCGATTTCTTCAGGTTGTCTTTTACTTCATCCCACAATGCGGCTTGTTTTAAACTTTCTTCTACGGTTTGCTTGATTAATTTTTCGTCGTTCACTCCATTTACACGCAATCCATAAGCAACATTTTCAAATATACTTTTGGCAAAGGGATTCGGCTTCTGAAAAACCATCCCAACACGTTTCCTGAGATTGTCCACATCAACGCCTTTTTCATAAACATTCATATCATCTACAATCACTTCTCCTTCTATCTTAACCCCGGGAATCAAATCATTCATGCGGTTAAAGGTTCGCAGAAAAGTAGATTTCCCGCAACCTGAAGGTCCGATAAGCGCAGTAACTGATTTCTCAGGCACTTTCATGCTGATATCATTTAATGCCTGAAAGGTGCCATAAAATAAATTCAGGTTTTTAGCCTCTATCATATAATTAATGCTTTACTTTTTTAGATAAATAGGAACGGGTAAAATTAGCAATCAGGTTCAACAACAATACAATTATAATCAAAACCAGTGCCGTTCCATAAGCCATATTTCTGCTGGCTTCCATATCGGTGCCGCTGGTTGACAGCACATACAAATGATACGGCAATGCCATTACCTGATCAAAAATACTGGAGGGTAACTTAGGCAGAAAATAAGCGGCAACTGTAAATAGTATCGGTGCTGTTTCTCCCGATACCCTGCCGATTGATAATATGAATCCTGTTATAATATTGGGCATGGCCAGCGGCAATACAACCCGCCTGATGGTTTGTATTTTAGTTGCACCCAGGGCATAACTTCCTTCCCTGAATACATTGTCGATGCTCTTTAAAGATTCTTCAGTGGTGCGAATGATTACAGGCAATGCCAATAAGCCCAGGGTTAATGAACCGGCAATAATGCTATCGCCAAAACCGAGGGTGTTTACAAATAAACTCATGCCAAACAAGCCAAATACAATAGAAGGTACCCCGGCCAGGTTATTGGTCATTAGTTTTACAAAGCGCTTGAACCAATTGTCTTTTACAAATTCATGGATATAAATTCCCGAAAGTACCCCTACCGGAAAAGCAAACAACATGCTTCCCGCAACCAGGCAAAGTGTACCGATAATGGCCGGATAGATCCCTCCTTTGGTCATTCCATCTTCTGGCATTTTTGTGATAAAATCCCAGCTTATTACGCCTATGCCCCGAACCACTATAAATGAAAGTATTGATATCAAAACAACTACCAGTATGCCACTCATCAACCTGAATAAGTTAAAGGCAATTCCCTGATATATTTTCTTTTTTGTACTTAGTTTCATGGCTTATCTCAGTTTATTGCGGGTTCTTTTTCCTGAAATCATTTGTACTGTTAAATTTACAATCATGGTGATGATAAAAAGGATGCAACCCAATGCAAACAAGGCATCGTAATGCAATGAGCCTTTGGCTGCTTCGCCCAGTTCGGCGGCTATCGTAGCCGGTATGGTGCGCATGGGTTCAAGTATGCTGTGCGGAACAACAGCGGCGTTACCGGTAACCATTAATACGGCCATGGTTTCGCCAATGGCGCGTCCGATTCCCAAAATAACGGCAGCGGTAATTCCGGATGAAGCATAGGGAATGGTAATGCGGTAAATGGTTTGCCACTGCGAGGCACCCAATGCAAGACTGGCTTCCTTCACGCTTCGGGGGGTGCCACGTATGGCATCTTCGGCAACTGTTATTATGGTGGGTAATGCCATAATTGCCAAAATAATGCTTCCGGTTAATCCGGTTTCGCCAACAGGCAATGCAAATATTTGCTGAACCAATGGAACTACTACAATCAAACCGAAAAACCCATAAACAACCGATGGGATTCCTGCCAGCAATTCGATTACCGGTTTTAAAACACTGCGTACACCCGGACTGGCAATTTCGGCCATATATACTGCTGTTGCCAGTCCGAAAGGCAATGCAATCAATATGGCCAACAAACTTACCCATAAGGTACCCAT
The DNA here is from genome assembly GCA_030680835.1 of Bacteroidota bacterium. Lineage (GTDB taxonomy): Bacteria > Bacteroidota > Bacteroidia > UKL13-3 > UKL13-3 > B1. Next base: position 25,921 of record JAUXUD010000060.1, on the reverse strand, counting down.
CAATAATGGGTATACACCAAACTGGGCAACAGGTTGTGCAGTTGGAAACCATTCCTTGCCTCCAAAGAAACTTCCCAAACCAATGGCTTTGATATGTATGAGTTTTGAATTTGGATTTTGCGGAATTTCTTTGGAAGAAATAAATGCAATGATTCCTTTATTCTTATCTATTACTTCATCAATTTTTGAAGTGAGCAGATTCATATTGGTGTCTATTCCGGCAAGTTCTTCTTCGGTATAATAATTAAACAAATCATCCATTCTAAAAAGAATAATGCTGTCATTGTTACCGCCCACTTCATTCCAGTTGTGTATGTTCTGGTCGAAGATGTTTTTTATCTGATCCGTGCTTAACTCATTAACCGGATTTTCGCGATTCACGGCAACGGTAAATCCTTCTTCTGTGGGGCTCTTTCCAAACAGTCCGATTCCTTCCTTAAACAGAAAAAAAATAATTAAAAGAACCGTGAGGGTAGTCACGGTTCCGCTTAACATTAAAATTCCTTCAATGACCTTTTCGAATATTTTTTTCAAGTCCCCTATTGTTATTTAATAGTGATATAGCCTTCTGCTAATACGATTGCCTGCCCTTCTTTCGACAATACAAAATTAATAAAAGGCTTTACCAGATTTGCAGTGGTTGACATGTGATAAAAAAACAATGGACGAACAATTGGATAGGTTTTATTTTTTGCATTTGCGAAGCTTGGCTTCACAAACGTTTTACCCAAATCAAAAGAAACACTCACTGCTTTTACATTTTTTTCTATATAAGCCAGTCCTACATAACCTATAGCGCCTTTGGTTTGACTTACCGATTGCACAATTGCACCTGTTGCGGGCATACTTAAGATACTGGCTGCATAATTTTTATTATCGAGCACATGCTCTTTAAAGAAATCGTAGGTGCCCGAACTGCTTTCGCGTCCATAAACAACGATGGTCATATTATCACCACCCACTTCGTTCCAGTTTTTTATTTTGCCTGTATAAATGCCTTCCAGTTGCTCACGGGTTAGCTTGCTTACTTTATTGGCCGGGTGAACAATTACCGCGAGCGCATCCAGTGCAATTACAATTTCCTGTGCTGTGCTTCCGCTTGCATTTGCCTTCATTTTTTCGCTCAGCTTCATCTTACGCGACGACATTGCGATGTCGGTGGTATTGTCGATGAGAGAAGAGATTCCCACTCCGCTTCCGCCACCTGTAACGGTGATGCGCGCGCTTTTGTTTTTCATCATAAATAGTTCTGCCTCTTTTTGAGCCAATGGCAATACGGTATCGCTGCCCTTAATTTTCTGCGCCTGGGTTGTGCTCAATAAAACAACTAAGGCGATGATGGATATGATTATTTTTTTCATAATGGTTTTTTTTAAAAATTAAATTGAGCCTGTAAACGCAGCAAACTTCCTTTTTGGTCGTTGTTTTGTAACTTAAAATCTTCAAACCTCCGCTCCGAAATGGTGTACATAGCTACAAATTCAAAGTTTTTAAACGGTTGCCATTCGATTCCAAATTCATTTTCAGTTACTGTATAGCTTCTTGCATCTGCTTCATGTTTTTTACCACCTTCGTAATGTTGCGTTCTTAAAAAAGGTATGATTATTTGCTTTTTAAATTTAAGCATATATGATAAAGTAACGTAACCACCCTGTAACTTTTTGGTTTCTATTGAATCTGTTACCTTATTAAATTCGGGTCCGCGTCCCACATTATATTCTGCCTGAATTCCAAAGGGTTTAGGATACAAAACAAAACTTGCAGCAACTCTTTCATCAGTAAATGAAAAATCTGCATTGGGTCCTTTTACGCCCACCGTTCTGCTTTCAACAATATACTTACCGGTATAACCTTGTATCCCGGGTTCAATAATCTGTCCTTTAAATTCTATAGGGTATGATAATCGTGCAACCACATGCAGGTTTTTGTTTGCATCTGTTTTATTGGCAGTCTGACCATTATATGCTCCGATTCCAAAAACACCATAATCTCCGCTTCCTTTTAAACCATCGTTTACTAGAGAGGTAAATAATTTTCTTGTTTTGGCGGGTGCCCAATAAAAGAATACACCCAGATCGCGTTCGTTGGAAACAGCACTGTTCAGCGCATCATTTCTATCCAAAGGCAAACGGTTCTGACTGGATTGCAAGTTTTCGAAACCAAAGGGGACTTTACTTTGACCAATACGAAACCTGTATTCTTTCTTTTTATCCAACGATAAATCAAAATACGCATCACGCAATTGTGCAAAATGGTTTACTCCGGTTGCAGGAGAAGATGCAAAATCGGGTTGAACATAAATGTATACCCTTTCATGAACGTTACCACTAAAGATAATTCGCATCCGTCTGATAAAAAAACCTCCGCTACCCCACGATTTGTCACACTGTTCGCATTTTAAGGCATCATTGGTTTCAAACAATCTGTTATACCTTACCTGAGTATAACCCCTGATTGCTATCTGATCATACCATTTGGTATGTGTTTCTTTAGCAACTTCTTTGGCAGGTGTTATTACAAGAACTGAATCTTTGGTAATATCCTGTGCATTTGTGTTTATTGATACGATTGTCAATAAAACGAATAGAATTTTAAAATGTAATCTTGCCATAATTGCCTTTGTAATGTTATTTGATTGTTAACTGGTGCAAAGGTGTTAAGTTATTATTACCCCTATGTTTCCTCAATGTTAAGTTAATGTTAAGAGGAGGTATGAGGTATGAGGTATGAGGTATGAGGTATGAGGTATGAGGTAAGAATTAAGAGTTAAGAGTAAAAAATAAAACTCTTAACTCTTAATTCTTACCTCTTAACTCTTAAAACCGCTTAGGCGTTTTTCCGAATCAGCATCAATCCATCCCTCAAGGGAAGCAGCATGTTTTCAACGCGGGGATCGGCCTGTATTTTTTTATTGAAGGCATCGAGTGCCTGGGTGTCTTTGTCTTTTGCAAGGTCTGCAGGGTTTAACACTTTGCCGCTCCACAAAACATTGTCGGCAATAATGCATCCTCCCGGTCTGAGGCGGTCAATAATCAGATCGAAGTATTTGGCGTATGAAGGTTTATCGGCATCGATAAAAACAAGATCCCAGGTTTGTGGCAGGGTTCTGATTACCTGATACGCATCGCCAATAATAAACTGAATTTTGTGTTCCATACCGGCCAGGGCAATGTGCGACCTTACCACCTGCTCCAGTTCGGCGTTCACATCAATGGTTACCAGCTTCCCGTTTTCGCTTAAACCTTCGGCCAGACATATTGCCGAATACCCGGTATAGGTTCCTATTTCCAATATTTGCGCCGGCTTCATCATATTGCTGATCATGGATAAAAAGCGGCCCTGCAAATGTCCGCTGAGCATGCGGGGTTGCAATACATTGGCGTTTGTGTATCGGTTTAGTTTTTGTAATGCCTCGCTTTCTTTTGTAGTATGGGCCTCGCAATACCTATTGAATGCCTCTGAAATAAGATCCATTTTATTGTATGGTATATCTAATTGAAAACCCTCCGCTTGTAATAATTGTAGGGAACGAATTGGAAGTATAAGGATTGGTTTGCCTGCGGTCGTAAAAAATACGAAGCATCAGTTTTTCATTAATCATATAATCAATGGTGGGTTTAATGCTGTATATGGTTTGACCCAATACCGGATCATTGCTTTCGCGGTCGAGGTTTCTTATTTTGGTTTGATTTTGGCGTATGGTAAAATCGAACCTGAAATTAATATCGTTGTTTAACTGGCGCTTCCGGCCCCCGATCAGGAAAGGAATCACAAGTTTGGTGGTTCTGTAACCCACCCCAAATACAAATTCTTCTCCCATTTGCTCATTGAGTTGCCGGTTGCCCAATGCAAAATTCAGGGTTCGGTCTTTGTTGTATTTTATGGTGGCCGTTACATTATTAACCAGTGTTACATCAATTCCAAACAAAGGCCCAAAACGTTCGGATATTGAAATCTGGCGAATCACATAGTCGGGTGTAAAATCATTGCTCAGCATGGTGTTGCGGGCCGTATCCATTACGGTTTGAAAACCGGCTACATTATAGGTGGAACTGTAAGCATGCTGAATATTAACATTGGAAACAAAGTCTTTAATAATCGGTAATTTACTTAAACCGTTATACGTTATTTTCCAGTTTGGAATTGGAAACTTCTGGAATGCACTTAAAGATATATCCGTAGCAGAAACTCCGCTATAAGCAGCTAAAAAAGCGGGAATCAGCACGTCCTGCTGATAAGGTCCGTACCCTTCCGGGAAGGTATCTGAAGGAACTGATATGCCTTTTTGTACAGCCAGTCTTCGGGCAATTTCAATACGGTTCCGCTCAAATTGCTGGAATACTTCTGTTACCCCTTCGCTGTTTTCCTTTGAAAAAGCAGTCCGGATAATACTGTAACTGATACTATAACTACCCTGCTCAATAGGCGTACCCACGTCCCTGAATATGCCACCTGCACTGTCGGGGTCATACCTGAAATAGGCGGTGGTGCTTTTTGAATAACTTTTGGTGGCACTTAATTCTATCCTGAAATCTTCAAGGGGTTCAATCAATGCCCTTGCATTTATTTGTTCCTGGTAGTTTTGCACATACGGACTCACAATTCTGGGATCATTACTGATCCAACCATTTTTAGCTGCCTTATAACGGTATTCGGGATCCTGTATACCAAAAATAAAATCGAATCCGGGAGCATTGTTGTCGAAATTCTGGCCCAGGTATTGCGGTTTGGGTTTAAAGCCCGGAAGCAGTGTTCCCTGGGTAATGCTATAGGAACCTCCCATGTTCTTTAAACTCGTTAACAGTTTTAAAGGAGCTGTTACCCAAAACGGATATTTATCCCTGCCCGTATCTTCTTTTTTAACTTTTTTGCCATCTTTCGTCATTGTTTCCGCCGGGTTTTTGGGCCGCGACGGACCCGACTGATTTGCGGAATTTATTTTTCGTAAAATGGGAACTTTATTGTACAGCGTCACAAAATTTAAAGTGGTATTCCATTGCTGTTGCTGTGAATTTTGTATGGTATTACCCAAACTGTCGGCTGCAGGGGGTGCCTGCATCCATTGGTAATTAACATTATAATTATAACTGAGCAGGCTTACCCAACCCATTAACGGAAGTTTGTTAACCGGAATATTTACATCCACACGGGCTGTTTGGTCGTACTTGGTCATTCGTCCGCCATTCCAGAAACTATGTTTCATGCTATCCAGTTTTTCGGGAGTGCTGGCATCTACTTTTCCAATGGGTTCTTCAATACGTGCATCAGCTGTAGCATTATAATTTACTTTAATGTTTCGGGTTAAATCATAACGCATTTCATAATTGCGGCGCATGGTAAACATTTTATCAAACAATACCGGAAGCACAGTTTCCTGGTTATCGTTGTTTCGGTTCAGCAGTTCCCCGTATCTTCTGTCGGCTTCAACACGCACGCCCCAGCTGGCGGGCAAATAATTAAAATTAAAATCCTTAATCAATTCCAGATGTTTGCTCTTAATCCATTTAAAGGGTTCAACCGGTTTATTGGCAAAGTTGTAATTATAGGTTACCATACCCTTATAGTTGCGCAACAAATTATAATCAACCGTTTGGTTACGCCGGTATACTTCGTTAAAAGAATACGTAAAAGTAAAATTTTCTATATCCCACAGGTACGACTTTTTTGAACCTACCTTGTTTTTTCGCACATTGGTGAAATTATAACTTTTGCGCGCCGTAAAATCGTCGGATGCCCTGCTTATTTGTGCGCTTCTTTCGGGACTGGTGGTTTCGTCAATTTCCTTTTGCAGTCGTGTATCCGGATTTAACGGATTGTAATAAGGACGTATTAATGTATTGCCATAGGAAAAGAAAAAGGGAATTGAAATGCCTGTATTTTTAGGGAGGAATTTTCCCAGTTCAAAATTGGTTTGTAAATCGTACTGATAGTTATCACTCAGGTTGCGTTCGAGCATTTTTTTATCAATGCCTCCCCAGCCAACACCTTTATAACTGCCACTTAGCGACACGTTTCCCAAATCCGCAAGTTTAGCCATCACTCTTGCATTTGCCGCGTCTCCGCCTCGCGTATTAAAGTCTGTCATCCGCAACTCGTTAAACCAAACTTCCGAACATTTCGATAAGCCATCATCATCGGTACTTCCGGGCCTGCGTTTGGGATTCCGTACCCCCAGCATAAAAACCTTGCACTGACTAAAGTCGGGCAATCCCACCACCGTATAGGTTCCGCCTCCAACTTTACGGCTATAAGGTGCAGTAAACGCCCAGTTTGCATTGGTACGGGCAATTTTTGTATTAATCATTTCTTCCAGCGAAATGGTCATTTCATTAGCCGATGGCCAGATAACAGCCGGATCTGATGTGCTGTTTGGCGTAATGGTTAAAGGAATTTCGTACTCGTAGTAATTATTTGTTAAATCGGTTCCGAACCGAATAAATGCGGTAAGTTCATTATTTTTTACCGTGGCACCTTCGGCATGTAAAAACATTCGCAACGTTCCGTACTGCCGCAAGTCGAGGGTCGAATTTTTAAACACCGCTCTTGCATCACCGTCTTTTAAGTTGCAGGTAAGCAAACTTAGCGACTGCTCATTTTGCTGCGTAGCATTGGGCGAGCTAAAATCAACTTCTCTTTGTATACCCGGTGGTTCGGTGTAAACAATCGGCTTCCGGTCTCCGTTTTTTTCAATATTAACCGTTGAAACCACAAACTGGGTATTGTCGGTTGGGTCAATGGGTTTGTGTTCACCCCCCGCTTCCAGGTTGTTTAAATATTTACGCCAGTCGGCTCTGATGAGTTGCAGCGAAGCAAAACGCATCACAATCGGTTCAGAAAACCCACGCATATACATACGCATAAAGCGAATGGATTTAAAGTCGTTGATCTCACCCACTTTGCGTTCAAACTCCCTTACCGGAATTTTTAACTGATACCAGATTTCGGGCGAATAGGTACCATTGATAAATCGTGCCTGAACCGTATGGGTATCGGCAACATAATTTCTGCCTATTACAAAAGCATCACGGGCTACCTCTATTTTATACTGAAAATATTCTTCTACCCCATTCACAGTATAATCGCGGTTTAAATCTTCATTATCGGGGATATTGGTAGCCGCTGTGGGATAGTCTTCCTCTTTTAACGACTGATCAACGGTTTTAGAATTGCCCTGATGCCGGTTAAATTTACGGTATCGATTGAGCAAACCTAAATTTTCATCGTCATAACCTTTTCCCAAATAGTAATGGTAGTTATCATTGGATGGATCGTTTAATGCATTTTGATAAGCTGTACTTGCAGTACCATATTTGTTTTGAATTTTTTGTAAAAACGCAGACCCATAAAATACCTTTTCATCATCATCATTCAAACCATCCAAACCAATATCCTGCGCCAAACGCGAATTGGGATCGGCATCAAAAGCATAGTTAATTACCGGGGCTCGTGGAACCATCCCCCAAATGGTTGAATCGGTTAATCCTTGCTGGGTACTGTTTTTAGGCAACCCATTTTCTGCCGAACGTCTGTTATCACGCAAAATATCTTCCGAAATATTGCCCAGGTTCAGGTATAAATACCCTTTATCTACACTGGCTGGTTTGTCGGCAAATGGGTCCATTACCCAAATTTCAATATAATCAATATTGGCTTGTTCAAAATCGTTCTGGTCAATTTTGCGCATAATGCCACCCCAGTTTGTTTTCGGATTTTTTAGCGTACCATTGGTATCCAAATTATCTACATTATAATTATACGGCCCTCTTTCGCTGGGAAAAAAAGATAAATCCAAAGTTGGCAAAGTGGTAGGCAATCCCTGTTGAATTTGTTTGCTTCTAAAAACATCGGTTTGCAATACTTCGCGGGTAGCATGGGTTGATAATGCATTGGGGTCTTTTTGTAAATGAGCGGGCGTATAATTATCGTTTCTGTAAAAAGTGGTAGCAATGGTGTACCATGCCAGATTGGCCCGTTTAAAACCATATTCCAGGTTGTTGAGCGAGTTTCCTTCGGGGAAAATATCAGGCTGACCCTGCGGGGTACTGGCCAAAGCCCAGGCATTACCCATGCGTAAATCAAAGGGCGTTTCGGCGCCTTCAAAATCATCAATATACGCGGTTCCTTTTTGGTTCAGCGCTTTTTGAACCCCCGGTATCAAACGTGCGTATTCGCCCGAAACCGTAAAATTAGACATTTCCTTGGTTTGTATAAACGGCAACTTATCTACCAGTTTGGTAATAAACCGCGATTGCCGGGTATAGGTTCCATCAAAACCAATAATCATATTTGAAATAGGCTCTTCGCCAATATTTACTTTAGGAGTTAAGGGGCGTTCATTTAAATACATAAATGTTGAACCCAATACAAAATCGTTGTTGAATTTATAATCAAAGCGGGCTCCGATTAAACTCTTTTGTTGTATCTGAAACAGGTTATTGCTTTCGGAAGAAACTTTAATAACCGCACCCGAATTTAACAAGGCGGTATTCACAATTTTAACCCGGCCTAAATTATAGTCAACAATAAATTCAACATTTTCGGTTAAAGGTACTCCGTTGGCGGTAACTCTCACAGAGCCCCGGGGTACATTGGTTGAACCCAGAGATATTTCGTTGGTGCTTGAACCCATATAGGTTCCGCGTAAAAAGAATTTATTGAACTGGGGTTGCTGTACTGCCGAAAAACGGGTTGAATCGTATAAGGCAAAATAACAATAATAGTTAGCGAGTGTGGGGTCACTTAAAAATTTCTTCTCCAGGTATTTTCCAAACGGTTCAACCGTTGGTAAAAATATGCGACCCGTTTGCGAATTAATAGTTACGCCCTCAATATAATCAAACAAACCATCTGCGGTTCGTTCCTGCTGGGTGTTTAAATTATCGAGGTTAAATACAGTGAGTAAAGGCGTTCCACTCAGCAATACTTCATTTTTTACAGGTAAATAATTCAGGTCGGCCCCCGAAGGATCATCGGCATAAATAATACTGAGTTTAAAGTCTTTGGGCTGAACCTGAAAAGAACCCAATGAATATACATTCTTCATCATCAGGTCCCAGATAGGCAAATCGGGCCTGAGGGACGGTCCTTTCAGCATTTTCAGAAACAGAATTTCGGGTTTTTGGGTATTGCGGGGTACATCCTGACTAAATTCTCCCACCTTAAAAGGTTCTCCGTTTATGGTTCCTTCATAAGCCACATTTAAAATATCATCATTGTTTAAAGCCTGGTTCAGGGATATATAGCCAAGCCGGGCATTGAAAGTAAATTCATTGGGACCTAATTGCCGCGCGTAATTTACAATCTGATACTGTGAAATGGCCTTTAAATTGGTAGTTGGGAAATCGGCCGCAATCTGATTTTCGAGGTCATAACTTGATCTAAATTTTGCAGCTTTTGCAGAGTCTCCGTTTCCATTCAGGTAATGATATAAACTGTTAACGTATTTTCCAAGATTGTTGACTGCAGCGTTTGGATTAACAGCCCAGTATTTATTATCGCGTTTGCTGTTTTCACTCAAATCGCTGAACCCGCATATATCGCGCGATTGCTCAAAGGAACCGCTTCTGTTGGTAACCCATGCTTCAACGCGGGTAATTACAACGGGTGAACCTACAAAGGGTAAATTATTGAGCCAGTTTTCGTAATTGTCTCTGAAATAATGAGCCAAAAAATAATGGCGGTTTACATCATAGGCATCCGATTGTATGTCGAATTTTGTGGTACTGGTTCCCCCGGTAAGCTCAGTTTCCTGGGTTTTACCTCTTTGTTGGGTTATTACACTGGTTACGGTGAGCTTGCCAAATTGCATGGTGGCTTTTACGCCAAACAAGCTCTGGCTGCCCTGAATAAGGGAAGAGTTAAGGGGTAAGCTAACATTCCCCAACTCTATTTTTTTAATAATATCGTCTTCTTTACCGGCAAAATCGAGCTTCATCTGGTTCTCAAACTCAAAGGTCGCTTCGGTATCGTAGTTCATGTTTACCTTCAGTTTATCGCCTACCTGTCCGGTAACATTCAGCTGTATTTTTTGCCTGAAATCGAATTGTCCGGTTTTTTGCTGCCTCAGTGAATAGGCCGGGTTACGAACCGTATTAAAGTTTCCGGCAAAAATAATCTCGGCAGTACCTCTGGGCCGGATATCGATAACGCCACTGCCAAAAATGCTGTTAATTAACTTGCTTGAACCCAGATTTAATTGGGGAATAATGCTATTTCCCTTTGCAAAGTTCTGTGCCTGGGCCCGCTGCCTGAAATAGTTGTTGTTGTTTGTTTTGCCGTCGGTTTTAAGTTGCTTTAAAATGCCTTCACTCGCCGGAAGTTTGTAGTCAACATTTCCCACTTTTGAAGAGTAGTCATATTTGTATTTATCGGGGTCAAGTACATATTTGGTTTTGATGGCAGGGGGATCCACCAGATCGAGGGGATGGCGTTTCCCGTTTTGCTCATAGGGTTTTTTATCCAGAAGCGGATACGGCAAATCCACTTTCTTAATATCGGGGGTATCCGGGGGCACCACAATAAAGTCGCGGATTCTCCTGGGTGCAGCATGCGGGGTAGCCTGCCAAACCATGCTTAGCAAAACAGAAGCCGACAAAATGCCGCGGATATATATACTTTTTGAGTTACTTATCAAGAGTAGATTTTTGCCATCAGAGAATTTTTAAAGTGAGTTTTACCAGTTGCTCAACGCTACTTTCGGGATTTTGTTGCCTTATTTTTAACAAACCTTTTTCGGCTTCTGCTTTGCTGAAACCAAGCATTACCAGTGCGGCCAGAGCCTCCTGATATGCAGGATTATTAAACTGGGCTGCATGCACCATATCGGGTGATTCTACCTTTTTAAGTTTGTCCTGTAAATCAATAACCAGGCGCTGCGCGGTTTTCGGACCAATTCCCTTAATGGTTTTCAGTAAATTCCAATTGCCATTAAGAATAGCCAGTTTAATTTCGGCAGGTTTTAAACTCGATAAGATCATACGGGCGGTATTGGTTCCAACGCCGCTCACAGATATTAATTGTAAAAACAAGACACGCTCTTCTTCTTCAGCAAATCCATAAAGGGTATGGCTGTCTTCTTTTATAGATAAATAAGTAAGTAATTTTACATTTTCAGCCACCGAAATTTTCCCGTAGGTATTCAATGAAATCTGAATTCCGTATCCCACGCCACCACACTCTATAACCATATATGCAGGGGAGCGATAGGTAACTTTTCCGTTTATGTGTGCTATCAAAATATAAATTCGCTAAGTCCGCAAAATACTAAAAGTTTTTAATTTCAAAAGGTTTATTTATTGCGAATTTCATCGTATTTTCGCCACTATATGCTCAGAAAAACCGTACTTTTTTGTTTATTAATTATTTCTGCAATTTGTACCTATGGTCAGAAACCCCAGCGGGTAAAAAATTATTATCCCAGTGGTAAAATCATGGAACAGGGCAAGCAATTGGGTTCAGAAAAAAGGGGAATGTGGGTTTATTATGCAGAAACCGGCCGGCTTGAACGCAAGGAAAACTGGAAAAAGGGCCAAAAGCAATGGACCATCCTCTATAACGAAAAGAACCAAAAGGTGAAGCTTATTTATGCCGACGGAACCGAAAAGCTTTATAAGGGTTGTAATTGTAAGAATTGAAGTACGAATTATGAGGTATGAGGTATGAGTTATGAGGTATGAGACTGTGAATGTATATTAATCGGTAAGTATACTCATACCTAATAACTCATACCTCATACCTTCCTATTTAGTTATACTTAAACGGCACACCCATGATGAATTCGGGGATTTTAACTTCAAATAAAACGCCATCAATTTGCCGTTCCATTTGGTAGGTTCCATACATTTTACCCAGTTCCGACTGCAGGGCGCAACCCGATACATACTGGTGACTTTCGCCCGGTTCCAAAACAGGCTGCAAACCTACAACGCCTTCTCCCTCCACTTCGCTTTTTCCGGTAATTGAATCAACAATATACCAGTGACGGCGCAATAGTTTGATGGTGTATTCGCCCTGATTGAGTATCGTTATGCGATAGGCGAAAAAATGTTCGCCATTCTGGTTATTGGGTTTACTGCTTTGGTAAGCGGTTTCAACCACAATTTTTACATCTTTGGTAATTGCCACTTGCATACGGTCCAAATATGGTGAAATTTTTATTAATAAAACAATACTTAAAACGTAAAATTATTAAAATCAGTATTTTAATGTGCCCGAAAACAAACCTGATTGGTTGAAATGGACCGCTCCCGTTGCCGTATCATAATACGTAGCCAAAATTCCAATTTCATTATTTTCTACCCTTTTTTTCAAATAACTGCTTTGATCCAATATTTCGGAAATGGAATTTTCGATATTTACCCAGGTTATTTTTTTTACCTGAATGCTGTTTTGCTCATCAATTTCTGAATGTTTGAGCCCGCAGCTTGCTATCGCTTTATCAATTTTAGTGGTTACAAATCCAATATTTCCTTCATGAATTTGCTGAATGGCCGAATGAATGGCGCCACAGTTTGAATGACCCATAACCAAAATGAGTTTAGCCCCTATTTTTTTAACGGATAATTCAATGCTGCCAATAATTTCGGGATTAATAATATTACCGGCAATCCGAATGATCAGTAAATCTCCGATTCCTGCATCAAATATAATTTCGGGGGAGGTGCGGGAGTCGATGCAGCTGATAACCACGGCCATTGGATTTTGCCCCATTGAAGTGGCATTTACCTGATGGCGAAAATATTTTTCGCTCCATTTCCCGTTCTTAAATCTTTCATTGCCTGCAATCAGTATTTTTAAGATTTCGGTAGGAGACAAATTTTGCTGCGTGGTTTTATCCAAAATATTTACAAATTGTATATGATCCGACAATTCATATTTGTCTTTTAAACCGATAACATTGAGCTGAATATTTCGCTCAGGGGCTACCGTGGTTTTGTAATCATGGATGAGTTCCAGAATGTCATCATCAATAAAATCGGCGTACGTAGCATCGATGATCACTTTTGAATTTTTGGGTACCAGCCATAAAGTGTCTTTAACAGAAGGTTTGTTCAAAAAGGATACCTGGTTTGGAAACTCAAAACGAAGCACTTCACCAATATGCAGTTTATCTTTATCCATGGTAAACGGATTTTTATAATTGCTGCGCATTAAAAAGAAAATACTTACAGCCAATCCAATTAATACTCCAATAAAAAGGTCAGAAAATACAATTGCAATGATGGTAATTAGAAATGGACTGAATTGTTGCCAACCTCTGTTATAGATCTCTTTAAACAGGGTTAATTTAATTAATTTATATCCGGTAATCAATAACACGGCAGCAAGCGATGACAATGGAATTTGGTTTAATATTTCGGGTAATGTAAGAACGCTGACAAGCATAATAATACCATGAAATATTGTTGAAAGCTTAGTGGAATTTCCGGCATTAATATTTACCGTACTTCTCACAATAACAGAGGTAATGGGAATGCCACCAAAAACTCCGGCAAACATATTTCCAACACCTTGGGCCAGCAATTCGCGATTGGGGGAGGGCTCCCGTTTATGCGGATCGATTTTATTAACGGCTTCAATATTTAACAGCGTTTCGAGTGAACCCACGGCTGCAATAGTAAATGCAACGGTTAATACCTTAAAGTTTGTAAAATGTAATAAATCGGGAAGGTGAATATAGGATGATAAATTGCTGATGCTTACCTGCGGAATGTTCACCAGATGGGTTGATTCAATGCTTAAAAAAGGAATGAATTGCCTGAACCCATAATTCATTACAACTCCAAGAATTACAACAAACAAGGAAGAAGGAATCTGAATCCACTTGTTTTTAGCCAACTGATCCCAAAAAATTAAAACCGTAACCGAAACCAAACTAATAACAATTGCCCCGGGTTCAATAAAATTAAACATTTTTATCAATTCAGAAAAGGTATTTTCATTGTCGCTCTGAAAAAATGAAAAGTCATTTTCAACGTCAACGTCATATCCAACAGCATGGGGTATTTGTTTAAAAATAAGTATAATGCCTATGGCAGCCAACAACCCTTTAATTACATTGGATGGAATATAATTGGCAAAAATTCCGGTTTTTAAAAAACCCATTGCCGCCTGTAATATTCCTGATATGAATACTGCAGTCAAAAATATATCAAAACCCAATTGGGTAATCCCTGCCAGCACAATGGTAATAAGTCCTGCAGCCGGGCCACTTACACTGGTTTGCGATGAGCTCAGCATACCTACCACCGTACCTCCAATAATGCCCGAAATGATTCCCGAAATAATGGGTGCACCCGAAGCCAATGCCACACCCATACTTAAAGGCAATGCCACTAAAAAAACTACGATACCTGCCGGGATGTCGTTTTTTAAATTTGTAAAGAAAATCATCCTCTCGTTTTTAAACATATTGTTTGAATTTGTTACCTGAATTAAGAAGAGCGATAAGCCATTGCATGGTATGCTTTTTTGTGCTGTCCCAGAAAAACGCGGGCGTAAATTCTCAAAATAGATAATTCTAAAAAAACAAAGCTTAAGGAAGTAGAAATAATCAATAACTCCTGATGCTTGTGAATATGACTAAACAACAAATCGATGCCAATAAAAGTAGGAGTAAAAGGCAAACCTATCAGTCCCAGACAAGCAAGCAGGAATACCAACCCGGTTTTTGGATGCTCATAGGTATAACCGTGAAACTGATTTAACTGAATATTGGTATCTATTGCTTTAATTTTAACCAGACATATGAATCCAACAATTGCAGAGGCAACCGAACCACTCAGGTATAGGATTACATGGTTGGGTCCAAAATTTTCGTTGAGCAGGGTAATGGAAAGGGTAATATATAACTGCCCTGCAACAATGCAACACCAGGCCCATAATGCATCACCTCTTTCGGCAAAAGCTTTTATAATAAGTATTAAGCCTGCAAAAGAGAAAAAGAAAGGCAAAATATTAAATAAATACACCGGTATAGTATACTGATATAAATTACAAAATAAACCCGATATATAAATTGCTATAATAATAAGCAGCACAATTTTTCCTGAAATAAATTGCAGTTTATTGCCTGCCTGTTTAAACGGATTCCATAATATACGCTTGAGTAAAAAATCAAGATTCCATTCTTTAATCGCCAAAATATAGAATGTGTTTTTTATTTTTTGAAGACCCCTGTTTGAACCCGTTTGTTTACTGGGTTCATAGTTAAAAAATTGATCATGTGTTAAGTAACTTAATACAGATGGAGAAACCAGTAACTGATAGGTGCGTAAAAAAGCATTTCCGGTAAAATGTAACAGTGCAAGCATATGAAAACCCAGCGCAATTTCTACAAACATAAATCCAATTTGAGCAATGGATGCATAGGCAATTTGAACTTTTACAGAAGATTGAACTTTAGCAATACTTGTAGCAATGAGGGCGGTAAAAATGCCTGTGAAAATTAACAATGCTTTAATAATAATCAGGCTTTCCCAGTAGGGATACGTGCGCAGTAATACAAAAACCCCCAGATGAACCGAAAGCGAGCCATAAAAAATGGAGCTGGAAGTTGTTGGTCCTTCCATTGCCCTGGGCAACCACGAAGAAAAGGGCAATTGTGCAGACTTGACTGCTGCGGCTAGAAAAATCATGCAGGCAATAAACACGCCGTACCCATAATGAAGTTTCAGGTGTTCAGCCACCAGGTTTACATCATTCAATTTTGAAAATAAAATATTTTCGTGCCATAAATGATGACTCATCCACATGGCAAGTATGAGGCAGATATCGCTAAGGCGGTAAACAGAAATTACTTTTAAACCATTTTTTACCGGCAAATACCGGTCCCTGAAAAAAGTTATCAGCAAAAATGAAGAGATTCCTAAAAATTCCCAACCGATAAACAGGGTTTCGAAATTACCGGAGAAAATGATGAGGTTATAACCAAAAAAGAAAAGCAGTTTGGTATTGAAAAAGCGTTTAAACCCCTCTTCCCTGTGCATATAATATTTACTGAATATGGCTACTAAAAAAGTAAGTAATGAACCTACCAGTGAAAATACAACAGTGATTTTATCAAAGTAAAAATCTATGAAGATTTCAATGTCTTCAGATTTAAAAAAAACGAAATGCTTAATGTCAAGGGCAACTTGTTTATTAAACAGCCAATACAATACAAAAGCAACAAGTCCTGAAAATTGAATTCCGGTTGTTGCCATAGCAATCCATGCAATAAGGGATTCTCTTTTACCCGGAATGAAGAGGCTTACTAAAAACCCAATTAAAGGAATCCAGATAAATAGCTGCAATATTTGTGACATGTACTTTTTATTTTAGTGCGTAAACCGGTAAATTTTCGCGGGTGGCATCAACTATATAATTGGTTTCCATTTCCTGGGCTGTTTCTAATAAAGCATTTAAATCCTTCATTATATTAAAGTCTCTGGTAAGGGGAATATATTTGGTAAAGGTTCCGTCTTTAAAATAATTAAATTCATTGGTTTCAGGATTTAATACAACCAAATGAACCCATTCATTTATGAACCATTCATACATTTCGGGAACTGCCTGAATGGTGTTCAATACCACCTCCGGGAAGTGTTCAACTATAATGAGTAAACGCACCGGATCATGAACTTCAATCATTTGCAGCGGCAGACCCGGTCTTAAATCGCCATCACAACTATTGGCAACGCCAATTAACCCCATAACATGATGGGGTAATTTTGTTCCTGCACCCAGCTTATGGTTATCCATTCTCGAGAAATAATATTCGAGACTGATGCCTCCGCAAACCGGACCCAGCGGCTTCATAATGCCTGTAAGCAAAGCGCCGTCCAAATCGGTTTTATAGTTATAGGAATTTAGGAATGCACGCCGGTCTAAAAACAAACCTTTGGTTAAATTTCTGCCACCAACAATGCACAATGTATTCGTTCCATGTCCCAGTTCGGGCCTGGGTTCAAATAAAGAAACCGATCTGGACTTAATATCCTGACGAACCTTTTTAATGTTATTTTTTGTATTGATGGAAGCAAACCTGCGCGAACGTTCTTTGGCATTTAAATCCAATGCATTTTCAAATGCCAATACACTTTTTTTGTGCTTTTCAATATTTACAGAAGAGAATAGCTGTTCATTATAAAATTCAATTTCATCAGCGGCAGTATCATGCAAGGCTCCTGCAAACTGTGTTTCATCGGGTATGTGAATGCCTCGCTCTCTTAGCAGCGCTCTTACCTTCTGATGGTTTGCCATAATTGCCATTACTTTTGCATTTACCGAACCCGGCCGGCCACTGCAGGCACCGCAATCGTGCGCCCCGTGATGCGGATTGTTGGCAGAGCTTGAACCATGTGCAACAATATATATGAGTGGGGCAAAATCTTTAATCAGCCCAATGTTTCGCAACAAAGCTTCAACCCGTACAGTCATTTCTTCAAGGGTAAAACCAATCTGTAAACCCTTCTCCATATCTTCTGTATTTTTGTTTTCTACAGTAAGTTGCGAATCTTTACCCATGTGTGCAAAAGCATTGGAGATGGCCGGACTCATTTTAGGTTTGAAGATATTCTGGATTAAACGAACAGCAGACCAAAACCCAAGGCTTATGCTAATGAGGAAACCCATAATAAAGGTATGGCTTAACTTTGTATATAAGAGTTCATGTTTTCGTTTATCCTTTGTTTCAAATTCTTTGATTAAATATTTAGGCGTTACAGGTGCCGGACAAAGCTTATCATAAAACTTTCCATTTTCGGGCTGAAAGTAAAACTCAACGCCAAAAAAACCAGGAGTGCCAAAGGTTTCACATTCCGGATCCGAAAATTCGAGGTGCCGGCGAATAGAACATTCTCTTTCATCGATACAGAACATGGCCTGAAAACTTTTGTTCGTTACCTCCTGCTTTTTTTTCCCTTTTTCAAATGCGATGCCTGCAAGAACCTCATCGTAATAACTCCATTCAAATGCTTCCTGCCAAATGTTAAACACTTCATGAAGTTCTGTTTTCAGGATATCGGTAAATAAATCAACAGGCGAACTGTTGATCCCATTACAAAGGGGTTCCCAATTTTTACCCAAATGGAAATCGAGTGCATCAATTTCCAGCAAAAGTTCAAATATTATTAAATCTTTAAGTGAAATGTTTTTACGGTCGTGCAGGGATTGCGGAAACTCTTCAATGGTGGCAACAATCCCCGACCAGCCCTGATGGCTGAACTGCTGGTCGAACAGGTATTGCTCATAATAGGCTTCATTGCCCACAAGAATTTTAAGAAGCTGTGTTATTTCACAGTGATCATTTAATAAAAGCTGTTTGGCTCTGGGAGTTTTAAAAAACCCCACAAAACTGTTTCGCTCCAATTGCTTCAGGGACGCTAAAAATCCGTCCTTATCAAGCGGGAAATTCCAGATAGAAATTCCCTGGTCCAGATAACTGCAGAGGATTCTGAACAATAAGGGTTGCACCAAAGAATCCAAATCCAGTTTATACCTGCTTTTCCAGTCTGATCTTAACCTTCCGACTAAGGGCGTAACACATTCATCATAATCCTGAATCAGTAAATTGTTATTCCAGAGCTTAAGAGCCACAGCACCTTTTTTTTGGATGATAATTCTTTCCAGAATTTCTTTACGGATGCGTCCGGTATGGTACAGTTTTCTGTAATCACTCAACTCGAGCGTAACCTGATATCCGAACATTTTGGAAGCTTTAAAAATAGCATCATAAAACTTCATGTGTTGAAATGCATGCAAAGTATTGTGATGTATAAAATCCTTTAAAGGAGTTTGAGAAGGCAAATGGTGCTTTAACAGATGCAATACTTTTTTTTCATCAAATGACGAATCCGGGTCCATCTTATTGAACCGCTTATCCTGCACATCAGGCACAGAGTGGCCTGGATCTGATTTTTTTTGAATATCAGTAGCCATATGCATGGTTGCGTTCTTCTTCATTTTAAACATCTTAATGTCCTGATAATCCCACGAAATCAGGAATACTCTTTAAGGCAATATTAACTTTTTTTAACGCTGCTGTATTGTTTTTGAAATCATGAATTATTTCAAGCACATCCATGTCGATATTTTGTGATTTGCTTCCGTCAATCAATACATTAGAATTTTCAGGTAAACGATCCAGTGCCCGTGCGATACTTCCTTTGTTCAGAAAGCTTACATCTTCAGAAAGCTGTATCGTGATCATTTTACCGTCGAAGTGGTCAATCTCATGAAAAAAGTAAGCCCTCCGATAATTGTTTCTTAATATATAGAATGACGAAACTACCGTTCCGATTGCAATTCCTTTTAATAAATCAGACAGCTGGATTGCAATGATGGTTACAATAAAAGGCAGAAACTGTTCCCAGCCCAGTTTATACATGGATTTAAAAAGTGAAATTTTTGCAAGCTTATAACCTACCATTAAGAGCAATGCGGCCAAACATGCCAAAGGAATTTTATTCAGTACAGATGCCAGACCGATGGCACTAATCAATAACAGAACCCCATGAATAATGGCTGATAGCTTTGTTTTTGCGCCTGCATTGATATTGGCAGAGCTCCTCACAATAACGGCAGTTAAAGGCAAACCTCCAATCAAACCCGAAATGAGATTGCCCAGCCCCTGTGCTTTTAATTCGCGTGTTGTGGGTGTAACACGTTTGTATGGATCGAGCTTATCAGCAGCTTCAATGCTTAGTAAAGTTTCCAGGCTGGCAATTACCGCAATGGTTAAAGCAACTACATAAACCTGGTAATTGGCGAGTGCCGAAAAATCAGGTAAAGTAAACTGCTGAATAAATCCCTTTGGCGAACTTGCAACCGGCAACTGTACCAGTTTTATACCCGATAAGTATAAATCAGGATTGAATTTTTTAAACCATTCGTTAATTATAATTCCTAAAATTACCACCAGTAATGCACCCGGAACAATTTTAAAAAAGCTAAACTTTTGCAGAACCGGTCGCTCCCAAATAATTAATATCAATAAAGATACAACGGCTATAATTAAGGCCCCGGGATGAATAAAATTAATCGTGTCTAAAATTTCTGAAAATGTATTCCGTCCGTCCGACTGAATAAAATTGAAGTCCCCTTCGATATCTTTATCGTTTCCCAAAGCATGAGGCAATTGTTTCAATATTAAAATAATGCCTATGGCAGCCAACATTCCTTTTATCACGCTTGATGGGAAATAATGAGCAATAAAACCTGCCCGCAAATACCCTAATGTAATTTGTATTAACCCCGCTAACACAACGGCTACTAAAAATACTTCATAGCTTCCAAGTTGTGTAATGGCACTAAGAACAACTGCGGCTAAACCCGCAGCAGGCCCGCTTACACTCAATGCCGATCCGCTGGCAAACGATACAACAACACCTCCCACAATACCGGCGATAATACCTGAAAATAAGGGAGCCCCAGATGCAAGCGCAATGCCTAAACAAAGTGGGACTGCCACCAGAAAAACAACCAACCCTGCCGGTAAATCGTTTTTTAAATAATTAAACGTTAGTCCTTTTAATACTATTTTGTGTTTACTCATAGATATGAATATTATGATTCATGATTATACCTGTATCAGGTTATAACCCATGAAAATGATAAAAAATGTGAATGGTTTTGGGCAATAGCCCTGATTTAATGAAAAATCCTACAGCGTTTCAGGAGGCGAGAATACTTCCGACCTGTAATCGGACGAAGGGAAGATATGATTTTGTCTGTAACCCAAACTGCCCGGATGCAAGCTATTACCCGGATATAAATTGATATTCAGGTGCAAATCATGATAATAGCCCGGTTTCTCTTCGTTGGAATCTTCCTGTTCCGAACTTTTATTCTCACAATCAATATCCACCATCCATGCCGCTGAATCATTTCCGAATGCTTTCGAAAAATACTCAATAGTTTCACCGCTATAAGCAAATGATACGGCAAGAATTAAGATATATAAGATTGCGTTTTTCAAAAAATAAGTGCTTCTATTTCGGACACGAAGGTACTAATTTAGAATGAATCTACCAACAGTTTAGCAAACCCACCTCTTACGGTTTGGTTACTACGGCTTCCGGTTAGGCAAAATAATTGCGTCCGCTGAAATATTTGCCAGAATATTTAGCAATTTCGGCGCAATACTTTTTTTACATTTGAAGTGCGATGAAATTTACACCGATACATACAAAAGGCACACTCAAAATCTACAGCGTTTCGGCAGATACCAAACTGGAGCTGCCTTTAATTGAAACGGGCATCAGCGCCGGCTTTCCATCGCCCGCTGCCGATTTTACCGATGCACGCATTGATTTAAATAAATACCTCATCAAACACCCTTCCACAACCCATATTGCTTTTGCCGATGGAGTTTCGATGAGTGGCGCAGGCATTGCGGATAAAGATTTGCTGATTATTGACAAATCACTCGAACCCTCGGATGGTAAAATTGCGGTTTGCGTTATTGATGGGGAGTTTGTGCTGAAGCGGCTCTGCGTGAATAAAGAAGGCATCTGGCTCATGCCGGCGAATATGCAGTACAAACCGACAAAAATTACCGAATACAACGATTTTGAAATCTGGGGTATTGTTACGTTCTCCATACAAAAACACTAATATGTTTGCTTTAGTTGACTGCAATAATTTTTACGCATCCTGCGAACGGGTTTTTCAACCCCAACTGAAAAATAAACCGATTGTGGTATTATCCAATAATGATGGTTGTGTAATTGCCAGAAGCAATGAGGCCAAAAAATGCGGAATTCCCATGGGGGCGCCGGCATTTGAACACAAGGAACTATTTGAAAAGGAGAAGATCCATGTTTTCTCTTCCAATTATGCTTTGTATGGCGATATGAGCAGCCGGGTAATGGATCTGTTAACGGAGTTTACCCCCGAAATTGAAGTATACAGCATTGATGAGGCCTTTCTGAAATTTGAAGGTTTTGAAACGCATTTTAATTTTGAAGACATTGGCAGAAAAATCAGGCACCGCATTTATAAAGGTACAGGCATACCGGTTAGTGTTGGATTTGCCACCACAAAATCCCTGGCAAAAGCAGCCAATAAGGTGGCTAAAAAATTTCCTGATAAAACTTCGCATGTATACGTAATGGATACCGATGCAAAGCGGATCAAAGCCCTTAAATGGCTTGCCGTTGCCAATGTATGGGGCATAGGTCATCAGCATGCAGCGCGACTGGAAAAAATAGGTGTAAAATCCGCATACGAATTCACCCAATTGAGCGATGAATGGGTAAAAAAACACATGAGCGTTGTGGGATTAAGGCTGAAGAAAGAATTACAGGGAACCGAATGCCTGGAGATGGAAATACCCGCCAGTAAAAAAGACATTGCCACCACGCGCAGTTTTGATAAAAATTATACGGAGTTTGATGATTTGAAAGAAAGGGTATCCACCTTTGCGGTTACCTGCGCCGAAAAGTTAAGAAAACAAAAATCGTGTGCCAATACCCTTATGGTTTTCCTGCATACAAACGGGTACCGAAAGGATTTACCTCAGTATGCCAGAAACTATCTGCTGCAATTGCCCTTCCCCACCAACTCAGCCATTGAACTGAGCAAACAGGCAACGCTGGCTTTAAAAAAAATATTCAGGAAGGGATATGCATACAAAAAAGCGGGAGTTATTGTGATGGATTTTAGTCCGGAAAATTATGATCAGATAAACCTGTTTAACAATATAAATCCCAAACACCGGAAGTTAATGGAAACCCTTGATCAGCTGAATGAGGGAATGGGAACCCATAAGATAAAGCTAGCTTCACAGGATCTGGAGCGAACCTGGAAAATGAGGCAGGAAAAGCTTTCCCCCCGATATTCTACGCGCATTCAGGAAGCAATAAAAGTAAAAGCATAATGTGTTTTCATTCAAAACAAAGCAAGGACGCTCAAACGCTGGAGAAACGGTTCAAGGCAAAAGCTGCTGAAGATGCACAGCTCAGCGCCGATCGTTTCAACGGATTCACTTTCCCGAAAACTCCTGTTATCACCAACAAGAATCCACAGCTTATCCAGTTATTCAACTGGGGCTTAATTCCGGTATGGGCAAAAGACACCAGCATACGGGCAAGCACCCTCAATGCACGCATTGAAACCGTTTGTGAGCTGCCTTCCTTTAAAAACAACATTGGCAACCGATGCCTGATTTTGGCCGATGGCTTTTATGAATGGCAATGGCTTGACCCAAAAGGGAAAAAGAAGCAACAATATTTAATTTCATTGCCCAACGATGAACCCTTTGCGTTTGCGGGTATTTACAGCCAATGGACAGACAAAAGCAGTGGCGAAATCATCAATACCTATTCGATGCTCACCACCGAAGCCAACGCGTTAATGGCAGAGATTCACAACCACAAAAAACGCATGCCGGTTATACTTACCCCGGATAACGAAAACAGATGGTTGCAGGGAAACGATGTACATGAATTTGCCAAACCTGAAATTGAATTAAAAGCAACTGTAATTTAGCCAGTATCTGCATATCAATATCCCTTTGTTCCAATTTATGGCAAACAAATAAAGTTGATAAAAAAAGGCTGTCCCAAAGAACAGCCTTTTAATAAACTTAAATGAACGTATGCGTTAAAACTTCAGCAATAAATTGGTTTTTGTTCCATGTCCGATGGCGGCATTTTCAAAAATTGCGAATCCAAACATATACGTTTTGGTAGGATCAAACTGAACATCATTTACAACATCTGTTGTTGTTAAAGCACGTTTGATCTCAATAACCCAACCGGTTCCGGTATGTTTTGCAAAGCAGGTAATATCGCCACGACTTCCAACAAATGATCCTGCATTAACAATGCTTGGAAATCTTTTTACCCCGGTACCACTTTCGTAAGCGGCATCTCCTGTTGGGTCAATTGTGCCTCCAGAATAGGTGAGAATACCATTGGCGTCAACTGCCGTAATGAGTTTTGCAGTTCCATTATCAATTTCGGTTTGTGTAATAACTGAGTATCCGGTTTTGCCGGGAATAACATATTTAGGTACAGAAACAGAAGTACTGGTTCCGGTAATGGTTAGTGATTGCTTATTGTCGGAATAACCACCGGCAGTTTTGGCATCTGATCCTCTGCCTCCTTCACCTTTTTCGGTTGTTGATGGATTATTTACATCTGCAATGGAAATACATTTTTGATCATCAACCTGATTGTTAGCGCCTGTACGTACTCTTTTCCAATGCCATAAATCCAATATTTCTCCGGTTGCGGCATAGTGCTTTGTACTTGTGGTATATCCAAGCGTTTGATTCACGCCATGGCAGGTAGAAAAACAGGTATTGTTGTTATATTCTGCAGTTACGGTATTGGTTGGCCACATAAAAGCAAATTTATCTTCATAAAATTTATCTGTTGCCGACGTGGCATATTTGTTTTGCTGTTTCCAAAGCTTTGTAGTGGAATTAAAATACCATGATTCGCGATCAATACTTTCTTTTGGATCCTGATATTCAATTAAAAAATACATGTTTGTTGCATCATACATGGAACGCATGGTAAAACTGTACGACTCACCTGTAAAGAATGCGAAATCTGTAACATTGGGAACAGAAGCCGAACCGGTTAATTTATTACAGCTATTCCATGCTGCATCTATACTGCCATCAAGAGTGGGTGCAGTAGTAACCTTAAGTGAGGTTAATTCTGTGGTACTGGTTATTGGTCCGGCAGGGGGATCAACAGTTACCGCTTTTTCTTCCTTTTTACAGGCAATACCTATCATCGAAACTATAGCAAATACGATTGCTAAAAATAAAATATTTTTACTTTTCATTCTATTATTATTATTAAAATTATTATTAAAATTATTATTATAAATACTGAACACCATGTGCTCGTTTTACAATAATGAAGGAGGTGCCCTTAAGTGTGAAACCTTATAAACACTTAAATAATTAGGCGGGGACTTTGTGCTGAAATATTTGAGGTAAGCAATTAAATCAGGAAAATAAAAAAAATTAATATCCGCTAATCCGTTAGATAAATAATTGCTTAAATAAGTAAAAAAAGGGTTTAGGGTACTTTGAGGTTTGCTGAGAACAATTTCCAGATTATCTAAAATTCCATTTTCATCACTTTTTTCTTCATTGCTTTTTTCATCTTTCCCTGTTAATATACTTACTTTCAGAGCATCGCCCTCAGGGTGATAATGAGGAATTATTTCATGGAACATGATAACCAACCACAAACTAATAAATAATGAAATAGTTGGCTTTGCTTTTACGAACACTTCTATAAAACTTTCGGCGAAGATGACTATTTATCTTTAATGTAAAATTGACATTAGTTTCTATAAATTCTGATTTAAGTCACCCAAAAAAAATAAATTTTTTATATGCCTGTCAAATAAAAAAGCCGTTTCAAAAAAATTGAAACGGCTTTTTTGAAAGCGTTTAAGGGTCTTAGAAATAATATTAATAAGATCTTCTGTTGTTGCTGTCGCCTCTGTCGTTGTAAGACCTTCTCTCGCGGTTAGGTCTTTCTTCGCGTGGACGCGCTTCGTTAACGGTAATGTTTCTGTCTTTAAAAGACTGACCGTTTAGAGAGTTAATAGCACTTTGTGCGCTAGCATTGTCTGGCATTTCAACAAAGCCAAAACCTTTGCTACGGCCAGTGAATTTGTCATTTACGATGTTAATTGAAGTAACTTCGCCAAATTGAGAAAACAGTGAGCGCAACTCATCATCAGTTGCGGTCCAGTTTAGGTTTCCGATGTAAATATTCATGAATATATAGAAATAAGAAGTACAAATATAATCGTAAATATCTCTTTTCCAAAAAGAAAATAAAGATTTGCACAATAGTTGCACATTTTGCAATATTTTTTTGACCCTGCTCTAAAGCTGGGTAAAATAGCCAGCATAACCGAAAACTAATTACTTTTTCTTTATGGCTTCATAGATCAAATCCTGAAT
>JAUXUD010000042.1 GCA_030680835.1 Bacteroidota bacterium | reverse complement strand
TTTATGGACTGCAAAACAGCAGAGCCTTCATTTATTTCAGGTGGGTCAGTTTGCCGCGGAATGGGTGGGTCAATTTGCCGCGGAATCAGTGGACCTCTTTAGTGCGGAATGAGTGGGTCAGTTTGCGCGTATTCTCCATCGTATTGAAACTATTAGCAACTTATTTATATCAGACCAGTGGGAGATTACATTACCAGAAGAAAATCACTTATTGGTAAGTGAAAAATATCGGTTACAAACCATAGCAAGGTTCAAAAATGAAATTATTAAACGGTTTCAGTATTTGGATAGCTTAAGTAATCACAAATCCCTGGACCACTCAATTATCTTTGAGAAGATAGCCAAGGTAGCCAATAGAATGAGTATTTTTAAAGAGCAGTACAACTATATCTTAGTTTTTTCAAACTTGATGGAGAACAGTACTGTAAATTTCCACAATAGCCAAACTTTTGAGGTCTTAAAAAACCATCCGAATACAATCAAACAGAAGCTGATAGGAGAAATTAGGTTGGAAGATTTAAGTGGGTTCAAAATATACCTTCTTTACAAGGCAAACAGTTATGAAGAAAGCTGTAAGTACAAAATAACCTCCAACTTTTTCGGTTCAATTTTCAGTTCCAAATCCGCAATAGTTCAACTTGAATTACCAGTGAAATAAACCCCTTAATCCTTACCCTCACACAGGAAAAGCCCCGTTTCTCATTCTTCAAAACTTGCTCGGTCTTTTCCTGTGTTCCCGCACTCCCACTCCACTATTGATTTTACAGTCATGGTTTTTGACTTAAAAACATCACAACACCCCATTCCCCGCACTGTGTTGTTCATGCCAGTAAAATCAACACCAAAGCATATTGAAACATAACCGCATCTTATAGTTCAGGGTTTAAAAATTTTAAACCGAGAACCTGCCCTATAAGGCCATTATGTTAAATAGCCACACTCCCAACCCGCCCCAACCGCACGGTAAAACTGCTCCGACAAAACACTTGCTCTCGCAAACTCATTTTGTCAGAACAGATTTACTTCCTTTTTAAGCAGGCCGAACTAATTTATAACTCAGCAGGAATATAAAATGTTTCAGTTTTTTTGGTATGTTTAATGATAACTTGTTTCGGGTCTAATCCAAATTGATTATGCAAGAAAGTACCGTCTAAGTATGGGTCTTGAAAATAGATGGTTTTTAGTTTTCCACTTTGTTTTAAAATATCAAAAATTTGCTTATCGACCACTCTATTAAAAAAAGGAAATGAATACCCAATTACTACCAAAATAGTAGTGTCAGAGGCTAAAGCTTTTGCAAACTCAACTCTTCTGAATATTTCTGTCGATTCATCTGTCCCTTTCTCCCAAGCAAAACTTAGCAGATGAATAAAGGATTCAGGTTGTTCTATGATTTTATTGAGAAGGGTTTTGACTTCGCTATGCTTTAAAAATGCATTGTCAAAATGCCCGTTATTGCCCTCTTTAAAGAACCCAGCAATTCCATTAAGATGAACCATGTTAAATTTCATCGCATCATAATCCTGGGTTGTGTGCGGGAAAATGTTTCCTACCGGAGGGTAATAATCAACAAGTGGCGGGCTATGCTGATAACCACCCCCCTTATGCACAGTCAAGCTTTCTTTACGAAAATTGGTTGCTGCCAACTGCAACTGAAAATCATAATTCCAAGTAAGTATTTTGATATTTTCTGGGAAAATTGCCTGATCTAAAATGCTGATAAGCCAAATAAGATAACGTGAGTCAAGCTTATTTCGGTGTAACTGTTCTATAGTGAGATAAAAAGAAAGTGTCAGCTTTAAACGCTTAAGTTCCGAATGCTGATTCATCAAATAAAGGTACTTGGCATAGGTATCAATGGTTTGGTGTTTGTCACTTTCAGTTTGCAGCCATAAAAGGTTCTCATTCATTTGTTTTACAAGTTTAGGGCTGAAACCATGCTGAGGATTTTCATTTTTTAGATATACTGCTAACCCTTTAAATGCTTTTGCCAAACCAGTAACTGTTCCATCTGCTGAATCTTTTACAATTGGTAGAGCATTCGCACTTGCTCCTGCACCAAATAAATATAGAAATTTTTCTTTCATCGGCCGAAATATAGGGAAAATTAAAATATCATTTAGTTTCAAAAACCAGTAAAAAGGAAAGCAAAGGTATCGGGTTTGCACCGTCCATCTGCACTCAGCTGTAAAGGTCATGCGCAGTTTTTGAAAATAATTTTCTGCTAAAATTTTTGTTCAAAAAACCTTGACAGCCTATCCACGCCCTCCTGGGAATCGCTTTCTTTTTTCTGTTTTTCTTTTGAAAAAATGAAGCGAAAAATGAACACAACAATTAAAAAAGAGGACAAGGGCACTCAGGGAGTGAACGCCTCACAGACAAAAGCCAACGGCAGACATGCACCCGCAGAAGTTCAGGTAGTCAAACCGGTGGAAAAGCTTCTAATTGCATCACCCGTTCTGAATGGAAAATCCAAAACCATTGAGGAGCAAATGAAATACTTTGACGGGTTGGCAATCTTGGTAAACATCAAACGCAGGTTTGAAACTCACCGTGAAGCAGTAATAGAACTGACCATTTCAGATGAAGAACTGGTAAAGTTTGAAACTGAAAAAAGGTATGGTGTGCGTATCTCTTTACATGATGAAAACAATCAAGAGTATGCCATCAACAATGCCAAACTGGTTAAGGATGTGCAAAGCTATTTACTCACTTTGCTTAATTCCAAGATTGCCGAGTACGACCAAAAAATCATGTTGTACGGCCAAAACTAATTATTCACCAATAAAATCAATTTAACATGACAAATTTAAAAAACAGCGTAAGGTTAATTGGCCATGTAGGTCAGAGACCAGAAGTAAAAACAATTCCCAATGGCAAAAAAGTTGCCAATTTTTCACTTGCAACCAGTGATACCTACAAAGATGCCGAGGGTCAGAAAGTATCTGAAACTACGTGGCATAACCTGGTGGTATGGGGTAAACAAGTTGATACCATAGAAAAGTACCTCGACAAAGGCCACGAAATTGCCGTTGAAGGTAAATTAATGAACCGGAATTATGTCGACAAAAATGGAGTAAAAAAATATGTTACCGAAATTTTTGTAAATGAATTCCTAATGATTGGAGGCAAAGAGAAAAAGGCTTGATGCCCATATGAGTCAGAAAGAGTTTCCCTCACCGGAAGCTCTTTCTGATTTCAATTTTCTTCATTAAAAGGCGGTCTTGCATAGGACTGCCTTTGTCGCGCTTCTTTTTTCTTTTTCCGACCACTCAATATAAAATTGGCCGGTAAAGAAAAAAGAAGCAAAAAAGAAATTAAATTGCCAAGGTATTAATAGCAATATATAAATAATTGAACTGATTTAATGATAAAACTATGGACAATTATTACAGGATATTAGGAGTTAAGGATTTTGCTTCACTGGAGGAGATAAAGATAGCGCACCGAAAGCTAGCAATGAAATTCCATCCAGATGTAAATGATGGAGACAAATTCTTTGAAGAAAAATTCAAAGAGATTCAAATCGCTTATGAGAGGCTTTCCGACTCAAACTATAGAGACAGGTATGACAAAGTTTTGAAAATAAGTTTACAAAATTCCAATCCGAATTTTATGCCCCCGACCAAACCTATTCCAGATCAAAGAGTGCGCAGAGCTTCTCCATATATATATGAAAAAGGTCGGTTCATAAAGCGAAGACGTTTCTAAATATTTTGACCTAAAAACGCTTCAATTAGTCAAGGCTTTCTCTTGGATGTCATTTTGTCTTTAAAATCAGCTTGGCATATCAATTGAAATTATCATCAATCTTCAATCTACCTATAACTTCAACTTTATTAAAAGCCTACATTGCAATCCCAAGCTCGGTAAACTTCATTAGTATTTGTCTCGACAAATATTCTGCTGACCCACATTCATCTTCACAAGCAGAACAAAATTTCTCATCATATTTTTCAATGATAACTTTAAAGCAAACACGCAATCATTTTGGCCCGGACTTCACCGATGAAGAACTGGAAGCCATCCATGATTTTTGTGTAAAACTTGCGGAAAAAGAAGTGGAAATGTTTTGGAAATATTATATGAAAAATGTACCTTTAAAGCTCCAAAGTAACCGCCATGCAAATACCACCGATTCACAAGAATGTAATTAAGTACAGAAGAGTCAGCACTGATGAGCAATCTACTAATTACTCATTCGCTTCACAAAATGATATCATTGACCGCTTCCTTAATAATCAGGAATCAGTTGAAGTCCACTTGGATATTACAGATGATGCCAGTGGGAAGAATTTTAAACGACCAGGATTTATAAAAATACTTGAATATTTAAAAAACCATAGAGCACAAAAATTTTCCCTGGTGTTTATCGATTGGGATCGCTTTACTCGTGCTCCCCAATGGGAAACATATAACATGATTAATATCCTCCATAATTTGAATTGCAGTCTTTACTGTGTATTCAAACCAATGGGACTTGATTTTGATGATCCGGATGAAGTGGTAAACCAAGCAATCACTTTTGCCATTCCTGCCGCAGAAAGATTACGGATAAGGCGGAGAACCATGAACGGTACCCGACAAGCCTTAAAACAGGGATATTGGTGCAATAACGCACCCTATGGATATAAAATGGTAAGGGAGAATCATAAGAGCCTATTAACACCAAATGAGAAAGCCCCAGATATTCTCCGTGGCTTTCAAATGCTTATTGACGGTAACACTATTCCAGAAGTTATTAACTATCTCAAAGAAAACAAAGTTTACCACGCTCATAGCAATATTTACACCATGTTTCGTAATGTGCTCTATTGTGGTCAGGTTAAGGTTCCAGCACTTAAAGATGAATCTGAGATAATTATCGAAGGTAAACATCAACCTATTGTTTCCAGAGAAATATTTCAAGAGGTTCAAGACATCTTAGATGGTAAGCGTAGAAAGCAACTTAAGAAACACGAATCATTCCCACTAAAAGGCATTCTGTTATGCCCAACTTGCGGAAAAATGCTCCGTGCCTCATTTTCAACTGGCAGACATGGAGGCAAGTTTGGTTATTATCACTGTATTGGCACCTGTAAAACACGACACAAGATTCAAGAAGCCCATAACTTACTTACTCATTTATTAGGTGAATTACAGCCCACTGAGAAGCTATTAAGCTATTATAAAATGGTTTTGGAAGATACTTTCAAAACTGATTGCCAGGCAAAGATTACCCATACCACCAACACACACAAACGGAAAGCAGAAATCAAACAGAAACTGCAACATTTAGATAATCTTTTACTTGAGGGAGGGTTAAAATCATCTGACTATTATCGTCTACAAGAAAATTTAAAACTGGAATTGACCCAGATTGAAAACAAGGAATTAGAGGTAAGGGATATAGAAAAGAATTACAAACTATATCTGGACTGGGGAATAAACTTAGTGGGAAACCTTGACTATTACTACTCTTCCGGCACACTTGAAGCCAAATCAGCAATCCTGGGTTCGATTTTCCCTGAAAAACTCATTTTTGAACAATCTCATTATCGAACCCCTCGACTAAATAATTTCATTTCTCTCTTTCGTCCATCAGACAAGGAGCTTCAGTATTTACAGATACAAGAAACGCCTGCAAATGCAAGCGTTCTCTTTGACGGTAGCCCGTAGGGGAGTCGAACCCCTCTTACTAGAATGAAAATCTAACGTCCTAACCGATAGACGAACGGGCCATTATTTTGGGTTTGCAAAAGTAGGAATTTTTGGTATAATTCAAAATCTTTTTTCTGAAATTAAAAACTTTATCTTTGCGCCACTTTTAATAAACCCCCAAAATACGATACAATGAAAATAGGAATCAATGGATTTGGCCGCATTGGCCGCCTGGTTTTTAGGGCTGCCATCACTAACCCTAAAGTAGAAATTGTTGGAATCAACGACTTAATTGACGTGAATTACATGGCTTACATGTTAAAGTACGATTCCACACATGGTGTTTTTAAAGGCGATATCGCTGTTGAAGGCGGACACCTGGTAGTAAACGGGAAGAAAATCCGTGTATCTGCCGAAAAAGATCCTTCCAACTTAAAATGGGATGAGATCGGTGCCGAGTATGTTGTTGAATCAACCGGCTTATTTTTAGACAAGGAAAAAGGCGGACTGCATATAAAGGCAGGCGCCAAACGTGTTATCCTGAGCGCTCCTGCCAAAGATGATACCCCAACTTTTGTTATGGGTGTGAACCATTTAAATTATACAGCCGACATGACTGTGGTTTCAAATGCTTCGTGTACTACCAACTGTTTGGCACCAATTGCCAAGGTATTAAATGATAATTTCGGAATCTTAGAGGGCTTAATGACAACGGTTCACGCAGTTACTGCTACTCAAAAAACAGTAGACAGTCCTTCAGCCAAAGACTGGCGCGGCGGACGCGGTGCTTACCAGAACATCATTCCGTCGAGCACCGGCGCAGCAAGAGCGGTTGGATTGGTAATTCCTGAACTCAAAGGAAAACTAACCGGCATGAGTTTCCGGGTTCCAACACCCGATGTGTCTGTGGTTGATTTAACCTGCCGCCTTGTTAAAGGTGCCAGTTATGGTACCATTAAAGCAGCCATGAAGCATGCTTCGGAAAATGAAATGAAAGGCGTACTGGGTTATACTGAAGATGAAGTAGTGAGCAATGATTTCTTAGGAGATCCGCGCACTTCTATTTTTGATGCAAAAGCCGGAATTTCATTAAATGATAATTTTGTTAAAATCGTTTCATGGTATGATAACGAATGGGGCTATAGCAATAAAGTGGTAGACCTCATTTGCCATATGGATACGGTAAAGTAATTCCAGCCTCCATAGTCCTTTTCTTCGTATATAAAAGAGATGGGAAATGAGAGATGAGAGATGCGAAAAAACCTCTGATAGTTTAACCTGTCAGAGGTTTTTTATTTTGGAATGAATCAGAATTATAATTGCGAATTTAGTATTTGCCTGCTTAGTCAAGAGTCTGAGCTAGAATGTTCTCTGGCAAGGCATGCGAAGCACCCAAAAAGCGCAGTGTACTGGTGTACATGAGCATTTTGGGGGTGAGCATAACGCAGCCAGAGGACATTATAGACAGACTCTAATTTATTTTTTGGCATTGGTTTTGTAATCATATGCAAATAATTAAATTTATAAACCATGAAAGCATCAATGAAAGACCTGATCCGTTCAGGCGTAATTTTAGGAGCAGTTATTATTTCTTTAAGTGCATGTAAATCTAAAAAGACGGTCTCCACTCCTATTGAAAAAAGTACCGGAGCTGTTGAAATCAGCGTTCCATTCAGCACCAAGGCATACTGGAGCGATAAAGAAAATTTCAGGGCCAAAAGCAGTGGCAACAGCATGGATTTGCAAACCGCAAAGAAAATTGCCATGCAAAATGCCAAAAGCGAAATGGCCGGTTTGATCCAATCAACCATTAAAAAAGTTACCGATCAGTATACCAACCAACGCACTGTGAGCAACCAACAGGACTTCAACAATAAATTTGAAGAACTCGCCCGCGAGGTTACTAACCAAGAACTCATAGATGTAAAAGTGATTGGAGAAAAATTATTTCAGGAATCAAATAATACTTACACTTATTGGGTTGCTGTTGAAGCCAATAAACAAACTGTTTTAAACGGAATCGAAAAAGGAATTTCTGCAAACAAAAAGATTGAACAGGATTACGACAAAAAGAAATTCGAAGAAATTTTTAATGCAGAAATGGAGAGAATGGCAAGGGAACGGGAAGGGAATCGGTAAATTTACGATGTACGATGTACGATGTACAATGTACGATGTATGTCAGTTCGAGCGCAGTTGAGAACTATCCGGCATTGAAAACAAATCATCCCAAAAGTAATCGTATGTTGCTTTCATCCAATGCTGTTCTTGGCTCCGCTCGAACTGACAAAACATTTACTGTTTACAATACAATAATGGCTTCAAATAAAACATATCATCTAATACCCTTACTCAGTCTGATTCTGTTTTTATCATCGTGTTCAACTATGAATATGGGTTCAGGCAATAGTAATAAAAAGCCGGAATGGGTGATGCAAAGACCAACTGATGGATTGTATTATGTGGGAATTGGTTATGCGAGCAAAATACGTAATGCAAACGATTTTCAGGTGGTGGCCAAAAAAAATGCTTTGGGTGATTTACTGGGGGAAATAAAAGTTATGGTTTCATCAAATTCATTGCTTTCACAATACCAGAACAATGCGCATTTTAATCAGCAGTTTTTTTCTGATACGCGCTTAATTGCACAGGAAACCATTGAAGGGTTTCAGGTAGTGGATGGCTGGGAAAATAAAACGGATTACTGGATTTATTACCGCATGCGCAAAGCAGATTTTGAAGCGTATAAACAAAAGAAAATTAATCAGGCCATTGAAAAA
Source organism: Bacteroidota bacterium (assembly GCA_030680835.1). Classification (GTDB taxonomy): domain Bacteria; phylum Bacteroidota; class Bacteroidia; order UKL13-3; family UKL13-3; genus B1. The sequence goes on along the minus strand of JAUXUD010000042.1, from coordinate 3,659 downwards.
GCTTTAGACTGTATGTACCGGGCTGATAATATGGATTTGAATACACAATATGTCCAGATTTTTAAACTGCATGTTAAAGCGGTTATTGCTTTGCAAAATTATTTGAATGAAGCCATTGAAGCACGTTATCAAAACAAGGATGTATATCTGGTAAATGAAATATTGGGACAATTACAATACCAGCTTTCCCTGATAAAGATTATTGCTGAAGAGCCATTTATGAATGCGGTAATTGGCAAGCCCCTGGATAAACCCATACAGGTGAAAGTCAGCTTAAGAAGTAAAGATTCAAACGAAATGATGCTTACCTGTTTACCCCTTTTGATAACGGATGAAAAACAAAAACTGTATGGCAATGTAAACACCGAAACCCAGCAGGATGGCATTGCTGCTTTTGGATTAAACCAGGTGATGAGCAAAGAATCCATTCAGATTTTAAGAGTCAAACCCGATCTGGAAAAGCTGATTCAGGTGGACAGCATGAACAACAGCATGCGTAATTTATTAATGAATATGGATGTTCCTTTAGCCAATGTTAGACTTAAAGTTGAACCCATAAAAATTTATATGCAAAGTGAGGAATTAAACCTCGATAAAAAATTAAGTTACCAGATTATTGAACCCGCTATCAAAAAGAAATTACTGGAAAACGGTTGTCGGTTCATCAATAAAAAGGAACTGGCCGATTATATTTTAAATATAAATTCCAACACCAAAGACCAGGGCGTTATGTGGGGTACCATGCTGCAATCAAGCATTGAAATGCACATGAGTTTACTCAATGTAAAAACCGAAGCAGAAGTATTTCACGAATCGCTTGCCGGCATCAGAGGCTTTCAAATCACCAAAGAAAAAGCCGGCATGGATGCCTACGTGAGCCTGGTGTCTGAATTAATGAAAAAGGTGTACCCGAATCTGGAGAAAGAATTGTTTAATGTTGAGTAAAGGTATGAGGTATGAGGTATGAGGTATGAGGTATGAAGTATGAGGTATGAAGTATGAACTATGAGGTATGAGGTATGAGGTATGAGGTATGAGGTATGAACTATGAAATAAAATTCATTTCCATACCTTGCAATTCCTAAAATTTAGTACATCGTACATTGTACATTGTACATCGTACATCGTACATCGTAAATCGTAATTCGTAACTCGTAATTCGTAACTCGTAACTCGTAAATCTGCTACAGGCTCATCAATTCTTTAAACTTAACGGCTTGCCTGCGGCTTACTTCTACTTTGGTTCCGTCCTTCATGTAAATCAGAAATCCGGAATTGAAAAAAGGTTCAATTTTTTCGATGAAATTTAAGTTGATAATTTGTTGCCGGTTGGCCCTGAAAAAGAGTTGTTCACTGAGGCGTTCATCCAATGAATTTAAGGTACGGTGAATGAGTGGCTGAAATTTATCAAAAAATATTTTTGCGTAATTGCCTGCCGATTCTATCATTCGGATGGTATCCAGTTTAATAAACCAGCAACGGTCGCCATCCCTTATAAAAACACGCTCTTCGGGCTGCAATTTGTGTCGCATCCGGTCCAGTTTTATTTCTTCAATCTGACGTTTTGCTTTTTGTATGGCCTCTGCCAAACGCTCTTTTTGAATGGGCTTAAGCAGATAATCCAGCGCATTTACTTCAAATGCCTTGATGGCAAATTCATCATACGCTGTGGTAAAAATTACCACCGGAGTATCAATCAGTTCTTCCAGTAAATCAAATCCCGTTTTTTCGGGCATTTGGATATCCAGAAATAATAACTGGGGTTTTAATTTGTCAATGATTTCAAGTGCTTCATCCACATTTGCTGCTTCAGCAATCACTTGAATATCGGGGAATTCTTTTAATAAATTTTTGAGCCCTTCACGGGCCAAACGTTCATCATCAATAATTAAAGCTTGTATCATAATGGTATGTCAATTTTAGTTATCACTCTGGTTTCATCCATATTTTCAATCAAAAATTTTGCACGGTTATCATATAAAATCTGGAGTCGTTGCATGGTATTTTCTATACCCACACCTGTTTCACCCGTGCCCGGTTCAAGCCGGCCGTTATTAATAATTTCTATATGCAGAAATGTTTTGGTTCTGCTGCTACTGATAACAATAAGTCCGCCGCTTTTACTTTTGGAAATTCCGTGCTTTACTGCATTTTCTACCAGTGTTTGCAACATCATGGGAGGCACCTGCGTATCAAGTGTATCGGGCGCAAGATTGAACTGAATTTGCATGCGGTTATCAAATCTTATTTTTTCAATAGCCAGATAATCCTTTACCGTTTCAATTTCCTGTCGCAGGCTTACCGTGCGTTTTTTGCTCATTTGTAATGAACTTCTTAGTAAACTTGACAAACGCGTAATTGCTTCTTTGGACGTTTCCGGATTCACATCAATAAGTGTTCGGATGCTGTTGAGTGAGTTGAATAAAAAATGCGGATTCAGCTGTGTTTTTAAATTTTGATATTGGTTTTCCTTAATGGTTGCCAGGAGTTGATATTTAACTTTTTCGGCTTCCAGCGAACGCTCCCAGTATTGAAACAAATGATACACCAATGCCCAGTATAAAATATATTTACTCCAGTTATACAAATAATTTACAATTAATATGGCATCAATGGGCAACTGACTCATCAGGGGTATGGTCATCCTGTCCAGTTTAATATTCAATAAGGTCATTAAAATAGAAATGAATATAATGCCCAATACAGCCCTGGGAATTAATGAAGCCACCGGTAAATTAATCCAACTGGTTCTGATGATAAACAAACGGTATAAATGGGTTAAAATCACCCCTGCAAAAAAATTAATGATAACATTCAATACCAGCAAATTGTTGTATCCGTATACATTACCATACCCAACATATTCAAGTAAAACAAAAAGCAACCAGCTCCCAATCTGGCAAATCCAATACAGGGTATTTTTCTTCATCCGCGTAAAATTAACCCATGCAAGTTAGCTAAACTAATTTTATACATAAAAGGTATTTGACAATTATTGGTGGAAAAATATGATGATGGGAATTCAACTGGCTGGCTTGTATAACAAGCGGTCAGTCTATAGAATCATTCTTCTCCTTTTTCTCTTTGTTTTGTTAACTCGTCTTCCTCTGTGGTAAAATACAATTTCTAATTTTAAGAAGAAGATTGATGGTTAAGCAGATTTAAATCTATCTCTATTTCAAAATTTTGCTTCCAATTAAGCATACCATTTTACCACAGAGTTATTAGAGGTAAAACACAGAGAAAGAGGAGTTTGTTTTACTTACATCTAATGATTAATAAAAAGGGCGGAAAACTTATGTTAACCGCCCTTCACTATATTTTTTGGTTCAAGCGTTCTACGCCAAAACAATTACTTTGTTTTTCAGCACTTCAACAACTCCACCACTGATTTCAAATTCCTGCTTGCCTTCTTTATTTTTTACCACTACTACTCCTTTTGAAAGACTTGATATCAATGCAGCATGGCCGTTTAATATCTGAAATTTTCCATCAGTACCCGGTAAAGTAACCACATCGGCTTCTCCGCTATAAAGACTTTGATCTGCTGTTATGATGTCTAATTGCATAATTCCTTTTTAAAATAATTAATTAGATTCCGCCAACATTTTTTGACCCTTGGCAATTGCATCTTCTATTGTACCTACAAGGTTGAACGC
>JAUXUD010000029.1 GCA_030680835.1 Bacteroidota bacterium | reverse complement strand
GTACTTTGATTTTTACAACAATTCACAACTAAAAGATCCGACCGGAGTAAAGAGTTATATCTGGACCATGCCATCGGATGTTGTAAACGGACCGACTCGTTATTTCTACGATGCGAATTTGAAGCAGGTTGTGTTTGTAGCCGATACAGCACGTATTCCAATCTGGTTAAAAGTAACCAGTGATCATGGTTGTGTAGATTCGATAATGCATTTTGTGAGGATAGAACCTGATATAACCATCTTCATTCCAAACGTGTTCAGGCCCAAAACAGGCGGAGATTTTGGAAGTCAGGTTGATTGTCCGAACGGTTGTAACAGAACCTTTAAAGTTGCAGGAAATGGCTATCAGAGTATTGAAATTTATATTTTTAACCGCTGGGGCCAGATGGTTTACAAATCGAACACCACAGTGGGAGAGGGATGGGATGGAACCGACATGCAGACGCACCAGGAGTGTCAGCAGGACGCATATATTTACCAGGTAAACGCGGTAAGCTTCAACAATAAGAAATACACATACAGCGGTTCGCTGACATTGCTTAGATAGGTATGAGGTATGAGTTATGAGGTATGAGCTGAAAACTTTTTAACTCATACCTAATACCTCATACCTCATACCTCATACCTCATACCTAATACCTCATACCTCATACCTAAATTAACTTTTTTTTCATAGATTTGCGGCAATCTAAAATACAAGCTATGTCAATCACTACATTGGGTCAGTTTATTATTGAAAAGCAAAAGGATTTTCCTTATGCAAAAGGCGAATTATCCAGATTACTCAGGGATATTGGAATCGCTTCAAAAATTATCAGCAGGGAAGTTAACAAAGCGGGTTTAACCCAGATTTTGGGTGACCATGGCTCTGTGAATGTACAGGGTGAAGATGTGAAAAAGCTGGATATAATAGGTAATGAAACATTTATCTGGGCACTTGCCAAGGGGGGTGAAGTTTGTGCAATGGCAAGCGAAGAAAACGACGACATGATTTTACTGGACGGAGAGTTTTCTAAAAATGGAAAGTATGTTATTTGTATTGATCCATTAGATGGTTCCAGTAATATTGATGTGAATGTTTCCATAGGTACTATTTTTTCGATATACAAACGGATAACAGAACAGGGAACCGAGGCTACACAGGCTGATATTTTGCAATCGGGAAACCACCTGGTAGCAGCAGGTTATGTGGTTTATGGCACTTCAACCATGCTGGTTTTCAGCACGGGCAAAGGGGTAAACGGCTTTACCCTCGATCCGAGCATTGGCGAATTTTGCCTGAGTCACCCGGATATTCAAACCCCGAAAGATGGAAAAGTGTACTCAATCAATGAAGGAAATGCAGCTGAATTTCCTCAGGGAATTACAGCATATTTGAAATGGGTAAAAGAAAATGACAAGTCTACTTCGCGTCCATACAGCGCGCGTTATATTGGCTCCATGGTTGCCGACTTTCACCGCAATTTGCTGAAAGGCGGCGTTTTTATTTATCCGCCAACCGCAAAATCACCTAAAGGAAAACTGCGTTTAATGTTTGAATGTATTCCCATGTCGTTTATTGCGGAGCAAGCCGGAGGTATTTCAACCACAGGGGCACAAAGGGTATTGGATGTTGAACCCACAGAAATACATCAGAGAGTACCTGTTATCATGGGTTCAGCCAATATGGTTAACAAGGTGCTGGAGTTTATGAAAATGTAAAGTTTGAGATGCGAGATTACGAGAGGCGATAAGCGAGACAAATAAAAGAAAACAAATTAATCTCGATTCTCGATTCTCAATATCTCGCTTCCATTATGCGGTAGCTGATTTTCGTTCATTAACCAGTTTTATGGCCATATTCAACTGGTCTTCCTTTGTTAAATAAGAATTGTCAATGAGTATGGCATCTTCTGCTTTTTTAAGCGGACTATCGGTACGGGTGCTGTCTATATGATCGCGTTTGGCCAGATTGGCCAATACCTCTTCAAAAGTGGTTTCCTGACCAATTTCCTTTAATTCATCCAGACGGCGTTGTGCTCTTATTTTTGGTTCAGCAATAATAAACAACTTAAGTTCGGCATTGGGAAAAACAACGGTGCCTATATCCCTGCCATCCATTACCAGAGCTTTGTTTGCACCGAGTGCCTGCTGTTGTTTTACCAAAAAACGGCGCACTTCACTTATTGCACTAACATCGCTTACAGCACTGGCCACGCGCGGATTTACGCGAATTTCTTTTTCAACATTTTCGCCGTTTAATAAGGTAAACTGGGCTTGGGTTTCCTCATCAAAATGAAAAGAAATTTCTATTTGAGGGAGCGCTTGTGCCACCATATCGGGATGGTGAATATCAATTTGATTGTGCAGCAGGTATAAGGTTACTGCCCGGTACATTGCCCCCGTATCCACGTAATGATAGTGCAGCAGTTTGGCCAGCTGCTTGGCCATGGTGCTTTTTCCGCATGATGAGAATCCATCAATTGCTACAATTATATCTTTCAATTTGTTGTGCTTTTTTTACGTTTAAAATCATCAAGCCGGGTAACAATGCTAAAGTTATTTGTATTGCGTCCGGTCATAAAAATACCGCTTCCATAAGAAACCTGGATGCGGTATATTCTAACTCCAAATCCCCAGCTAAATCCATTCATCCCCCGCACATCCCTCAAACTCATTTCTCTTCTGCGCAAATCATTATATCCAAAACGGATGTTCAGGGTTTTTCCAAATATCAATTCGGTATTCACAATTAAATGACTCAGTGCATGGTCAAAAATACTGAATTTTTCTTCATTTGGTAATCCGGTTTCAAAATTGATTTCCTTGCGGTTGCGGTCATCAATCTGGTAAAGGAGTTTACCCATGCTTTGAAGATTATGGGCAATGATACCGATTCGCAAGGGATTGTGTTCAAACTTTTTAGAAAATCCCAATTGAATATTATAGGGAATGTTTTCATAATTATCATTTCGATATGCCTTTAACTGGGTGCCCAAATTGCTAACTACTGTGGTAAGCATCATTAAGCGGTCTTTGCTGAACCAGGAACCTGCCACATCAGCCGCTATGCCATATGAATTATAGGATTCAAGGGTAGAGTTGATTATTTTTAAACTGGCTCCGTATTGAAATTGTTTATAAGTCCGGGTTGCCGAAAAATGCAAATTGTATTCGCCCGCACTAAAGCTCCCCAATACCGTACCATCTATATCGGTTTTGGTAAAATTACCATAGTTAACAAACTGCATACCCAGCGAAAATGTGGTGTGAATGGTATCTGCATGATAGGAATAATTGAAATCTCCTGCTTTGATGTCTGCAAAATAATTCACAAAATTAAGTCCCACCTGATTGTGGAAATCTTTATTGAGCAGGGAAGGATTTTGAACCGTTAAGTTAACATCATGATCCGGGGTGGCAATGGCATTTCCACCAAGAGCTGCAATGCGTGCGCTGGGTTGCAGATACAGGAAACGGTATGTTCCCATACCCCCAACCTGGGCCTGAACCCAAAGTGTGCTGATGCTTAAAAGTAATAAAGTGAATACAGGTTTCATTGGTTTCAAAAATATGTTTTTGTAACGAACAAATACACTCAAAATTGCAGGGTGTAAGTGGTTTTTGGACAATTTGACAGCGAAACACTTCGTGGAACGCAATTTGAAAAGCCAACACCAAATATAAATTTTATTATGGCAACAAAAGGAAACATTAGTGTTCATACCGAAAACATTTTCCCTATTATTAAGAAATTCCTGTACAGCGATCACGAAATTTTCTTGCGTGAGCTGGTCAGCAATGCAGTGGATGCAACCCAAAAATTAAAAACCCTGGCAAGTTCTGGTGAGGCAAAAGGAGAACTGGGGGATTTAAAAATTACCATTAAATTGGATAAAGAAGCCAAAACCCTGCATATTATCGACAGTGGCTTGGGAATGGATGAAGAAGAAGTTGGCAAATATATAAATCAGATTGCCTTTAGCAGTGCCGAAGAGTTTTTAGAGAAATACCAGGAAAAAGGAGCTCAGGTAATCGGGCATTTTGGACTGGGCTTTTACAGTGCCTTTATGGTGGCTCAAAAGGTTGAACTAATTACCAAATCCTATAAAGAAGGTGCAACAGGAGTAAAATGGAGCTGCGATGGAAGCACCGAATTTGAAATAACCCATTTTGAAAAAGCCGAACGCGGCACTGAAGTGATTTTGCACTTTGCAGAAGATTCGATGGAGTTCAATGAGAGCTTTAAAATAAAATCGATCCTGGATAAATACTGTAAGTTTTTACCTATTGAAATAGAATTTGAAGAAAAAATAATTAATAATACCAAACCCCTGTGGACCAAAACCCCGGCTGAATGCACCAAAGAAGAGTATGAAGCTTTTTATAAAGAACTCTATCTGTTTAGTGAAACCCCTTTATTCTGGATACATTTAAACGTTGACTATCCATTTAAATTGACCGGTATTTTATATTTTCCCAAAATTAAAAACGAGTTTGAACCTACCAAAAACAAAATACAGTTGTATAGCAACCAGGTTTTTGTTACTGATAGCGTTCAGGACATTGTACCTGAGTTTTTAATGTTATTGCATGGGGTTATCGACTCTCCGGATATTCCATTAAACGTGAGTCGCAGTTACCTGCAAAGCGATGGCAATGTGAAAAAGATTAACAGTCATATTACCAAAAAAGTGGCTGATAAACTCGAAGAAATATTTAAAGCCGATCGGCTTGAGTACAACAGCAAGTGGGAAAGTGTAGGCACATTTGTGAAATACGGAATGATAAGCGAAGAGAAATTTTATGAGCGTGCCGTAAAATTTTGTCTGATGCAAAACAAAGCCAACGACTATTTTACTATTGAAGAATACAAGGAAAAAGTTGCTTCAACACAGACTGATAAGGATAAAAAAGTAGTATTTTTATACAGCAACGATATGGTTGCTCACGATAGTTTTATCAGAACTGTTGAGCAAAGGGGTTATGATGTAATAAAGATGGATGGGGTGCTCGATAATCATTTTATAAGCAATGTTGAACACAAATTTGAAGGAGTAACCTGGAAGCGGGTTGACAGCGAAAGTATCGATAAACTGATTGACAAAGACATCAAGAAAGAATCGGTATTGAGTGATGCGGACCAAAGCAGTTTAAAAGAAGGGTATGAAAAACAATTTGCCAATAATGGCCAATTTAAATTTGAAACCGAAGCCCTTGCACCCGACGATCAGTTTATGACTTTGATAAAGCCAGAATGGGAGCGCCGCATGAAAGAAATGCAAAAAATGCAGGGCATGGGCATGGATATTTTTGGGGTGATGCCTGATAGCTATAATGTGGTAATTAACAGCAACCATGCATTAAGCCGCAAGCTGGCAAAGCTTGAAGAAAGCGAAGAAAAAACACAATTGATGAAACAGGCATTTGATTTGGCTAAACTTTCGCAGAACTTGCTGCAAGGGGAGGAGTTGACCAATTTTATCAGGAGGAATTCGGAGAAACTGGCTTAGGCTTGGTTGCCCTTCGAGGAAGAATTAAACACATAGGAACAGTAGGGAAAACCATAGGCACATAGGAAATTTTCTATGAGCCTATGGTTTTCCTATGATTGTATGTGTTTAATTCCTCCTTATAGTTGCCACAAAATAAAATTAGTTAATTATTTCTCCAGTTCCAGCAATTCTTCAAACACCGATTCCATCTCTTTTTCCAGATGCTTGAGGGCTTTTTTCTCAGCTTCGTAAAAGGAGTTAAGTTCGGTAATTTTCTTTGCATCCGACGCATTTTCGGGAAGGGCAAATGCCTGTTCAAGCTCTTTCATTTTTGCTTTTGCTTTGTCGGCTAAAGCTTCGTATTCATCAAATTGCTTGCGTAAATTGTTGAGGTAATGCTGACTTGCTTTGGATACAGGTACATGCGCATTTTTTTGTTTATCCGTAGCTTTATTGGGTTCAACATACTCAGGTTTTGCTTTTTTTACAGGAACTGTTTGTTTGCTTTGAACCTGGAGTTTTTCTTCTTCGAGTTTTTTATGATGCCAGTATTCGTATTCGGCAAAAGTGCCGGGGTATTCTTTTATTTGTTCGTCTTCAATCCACCATATTTTATTGGCAATTTCAGAGATAAAGAACCTATCGTGACTCACCACGATAAAGGTACCATCGTATTTTTGCAGCGATTGGATCAGGATATTGATGCTGCGCATGTCGAGGTGATTGGTAGGTTCATCCAGAATCATGAAATTGGCTTCGGTTAATAGGGTTTTGGCCAGTGCCACCCTTGCTTTTTCACCCCCGCTCAATACTTTTATCTTTTTAAAAACCTCATCGCCGGCAAACAAAAAACAACCCAATACGGTGCGCAATTCGGTTTCGGGCCGGTCGGTGGCAAAGCTCGAAAGCTCCTGTAAAATCTCGTTTTGCAGGTTCAGCGATTCTAACTGATGCTGGGCGTAAAAAGCTTTACGTACATTATGACCCAAATTAATTTCGCCTTCATACGAATCGGTTTGAGCCAATAAGCGGAGTATGGTTGATTTTCCTTTTCCATTGGCACCTATCAACGCAATTTTATCCCCTTTTTCAACCCGGGCATCGGCATGACTGATAATACGCACACCGGGATAACTCTTGCTCACATTTTTCATTTCGGCAAGGGTTCTTCCGGGCTGAACGCCAACCCGAAACTGAATATTGATTTCGCGGTTATCATCTTCGGGCGATTCAATCCGATCCATACGGTCGAGCATTTTAACCCGGCTCTGTGCCATGGTAGCCTTGCTGGCCTTGGCTTTAAATCGGTTAATGAGTTTTTCCTGCTCTTTTATGTATTGCTGCTGGTTATCGAAAGCGCGTTGCTGCAGTTCCATACGCTCTTCCTTGGTTTCCAGATAAAAGCTGTAATTACCGGCATACTCGTATATTTTTTGTGAACTTACCTCAACAATCTTGCTCACCATTTTATCTAGGAAAAACCTGTCGTGACTTACCACAACTACCGTTCCTTTATAGCTGCGCAGGTATTCCTCGAGCCATTCGATACTGGGCAAATCCAGGTGATTGGTAGGTTCATCCAGTAATAATAAATCGGGTTCCTGTAATAGCATTTTGGCCAGCATTACCCGCATGCGCCAGCCTCCCGAAAATTTGTCGTATGGCTGCATCAACTGTTCTGTGGTGAACCCAAGGCCTTCCAGAATCTTTTCGGTTTTGTGATGAATATTATAACCATCCAAATGCTCAAATTCTTCCTGCTTGTCGCCAAGCCGCTGAATGGTGGCATCGCTGTGATCGGTTTCAAGCAATACTATAATTTCATTGATTTCCTTTTCCAGTTCGAGTTGGCGTTCAAAGGCGGTTAGGGCTACATTTAAGATACTTTGATCACTGTCAAAACTCAGCTGGTCCTGGTTTAAAAAGCCGATGGTGAGGTCTCTGGGGCGCGAAATGGTACCTTCGGTAAGGGTGTATTCGCCGGTAATAATTCGTAAAAGTGTTGATTTTCCGGTTCCGTTGAGGCCAATGAGGCCAATGCGTTCGTTGGGTTTAATGTGCCAGTTGGCGTCGCGGTATAAAAATCTACCACCGAATTCAAATCCTATATTGGTTAAAGCTATCATATTTGGGCTGCGAAGATAATGCACAGAAGGTTCAAACTTTCATTTCCTTTTTTCTTTTGTAATTTGTAGCTTCGGCACCATGCAAAATGTATCAGTAAAAGCCGCTACTTTAATAGGTTCCGAAATTATAAAACTGGGTGCCGAAATTAATCAGAAAATAAAGGAAGGCAATCAAATTTATAACCTCACCATTGGTGATTTTAATTCAGAGATATTTCCAATTCCCGATGCCTTGCAGCGGTATATTATAGAGGCATACACAGCCCGCCAAACCAATTACCCTGCTGCCGATGGTATGCCGGAACTGAAGCAATCCATCATTCATTTTATCAGTAAATATGAGCATCTGGATTTTGCCGATAATGAAGTACTGGTTGCCGGGGGTGGCCGTCCCATTATACATGCCATTTATAAAACCATTGTTGATCCGGGAGAAAAAGTAATATATCCGGTTCCATCGTGGAATAATAATCATTATTGCCATTTAAGCGATGCACAAAAAGTTGAAATAGCAACCAAGGCTGAAGATGGATTTATGCCCACTGCCGAAGAGCTGGCACCGCATTTATCGGAAGCTGTTTTATTGGCTTTGTGTTCACCCCTGAACCCAACAGGTACTACTTTTAAAAAGGAACAATTAACTGCAATATGTGATTTGGTGCTGGCTGAAAATAAACGCAGGGCCGGAATCAAAAAACCTTTATATGTTTTATACGACCAGATATACTGGATGCTGCGGGCAGATGAGATTGAACATTTTAATCCGGTTTCACTCAGGCCTGAAATGAAAGCCTATACTATTTTTGTGGATGGGATCAGCAAATCGTTATGTGCAACAGGCGTAAGAGTTGGGTGGGGATTGGGTCCGGCCGAAATTATTGTAAAAATGAAAGCCATTTTAAGTCATATAGGAGCCTGGGCACCCAAACCGGAGCAGGTAGCCACAGCCAGGTTTTTAGCAGATGAACAGGCACTCAATGAATTTTTAAAAGCACTGAAAGCTAAAATTGTCATTCGTTTTGATGGCATGTATAAAGGATTTCAAAAGTTAAAGGCAAAAGGATTTCCGGTTGAAATAATAAAACCCGAGGCTGCAATTTATTTAACGGCACGCTTTGCCATTAAAGGCAAAAGAACTGCAGAGGGCACCCTCATAGAAACCACACAGGACATTACCAATTTTTTGCTGAACCGTGCGCAGTTGGCCATAGTTCCCTTTACAGCATTTGGCTGCGATACCAGCACCGATTGGTACCGTATTTCAATTGGCACACTAAAGGAGGGAGATATTCCCGAGTTATTGGATAAACTGGAGAAGGCTTTAGGGGAGTTGAAGTAGGGGGGGAATGAGGGTGCATTTTAAAATGGTCACAGTCTGATCTTACTGTATATACCTAGCATTTCAGAATGGGCACAGTAAGACCTTACTGTATATACCTTGCATTTCATAATGGGCACAGTAAGACCTTACTGTATATACTTTACATTTTAAAATAGGCACAGTAAGACCATACTGTATATACTTTACATTTTAAAATAGGCACAGTAAGACCTTACTGTATATACTTTACATTTTTAAATGGGCACAGTAAGACCTTACTGTATATACTTTACATTTTAAAATAGGCACAGTAAGACCTTACTGTATTCTTTTCCATATTATTCAATTCCTTCGGGATTGCTCTCCATGCCCAATGCACTATGCTCCATGCCCTATGCACCATCAAACAAAAAAGCCTCTTCCTTTTCAGGAGAGGCTTTTCATATTGTAATCAGTTCAGGCTAACTTATTAAAACATTCGGTTACTTGTACTTTCATTGGTGGGTTGCAAGAGGAAGCGGGTGCCGGAAAGGGTTTCCTGACCTACACGGAATGACAACCCGATGGCATGTGATTGCTTGCTTACTTTGTAAATATCGGATATGGGTAAATTGTAATTATAGAATACACTTAGTTTTTCGGTAGCCCGTACATAAGCAAATATCCCTATTTGATTGGCTGGGGAGAAGTTGAGTCCGGCACCAAATTTTTGTTGCAAGGTTCCCATACAGCCAATATTAATATTCATTTTGGTATTGGGACTGCTGGTAAACAAGGCAAATGCCTCAAGTGCCATATCACCTCCAATATCCTGGGCATACCAGCCATGCAGACTTAATACAGGCTGTTCTACTGTATTGGTGAACCTGAAACGGGGTTGCGGAATTAAATTGATATAGCTGAAACCTACCATATATTTCTCGGGGTTATAATAAGAAACGGAAGCATCGAAATTGTTTACAGGGATCCCGGTTTGATTTGCTGCCAAAAGCGGGTCGGTAGGGTCAATCAGTTGATTTACGCTCAGGTTCAGGTAACTTTGTGTTATATGATGCCTGATCCCAAAAGCCAGACGTTCTTCATCCCTTATGTGTACAAAAAACGAAAAACAGTTGGCTAGACTCATGGTGCTTATGGGGCCAATCCGGTCCGACATAACAGCTATATCCCAGCCCGTGTTTCCGCTAAAGCTTTTGTCGTAACGTAAAAATGCAGTTTTTGGAGCGCCGTCCAATCCTATCCAGCGGGTATCGTAAGCCAATTGTGCCTGTCCGTTATGCAAACCCGCCAGTGATGGATTTACCAAAACCGGGTTAAATAAAAACAGTTGGTTACTTGGGGTTAATTGAGCCCTGGCGTTTAACAATCCAAGGCTTAACAATATTACTCCGATTAATTTTTTCATATCTTAAATGTTAATAAAATAAATCTGTATATTTTATTTGGTTAGGTAAACATATCCCGAATAGGTTTTGTTGTTGGCAAATGTTTTCAAAACATAAAAATAGGTATCATTGGGAACAATGCCATCGCCACTGGTTATTAAAGTGGCCTTGCTGGGTCTGCCATCCCAGTCGTTATTATAATTTACTTTATGATAAATGGTTTCTCCCCAGCGGTTAAATACCGATAGTTCATTATCGGGGTAATCCAATAAACCTTTTATGTAGAAGAAATCATTTTTGCCATCGGCATTAGGTGTAAATCCTTGCGGAATTAACAATCCACATTTTTCAGGATCAAGAGATATTAAAGTTGCTGTTGTTGAATCATAACAACCATTTTTATCCATTACTACCACTTTAAAGGTTCCTTTAAAAGCATTGCTGATGATGTTTGATGTTTGCAATGCATAGTTCCAGTAATAATAATAAGGTTTGGTTCCACCTGTGGCATTAATTTCCACCACTCCGTTTGAATCACTCGAACAAACAACCTGGCTGGTAACGGTTGCTGATACCTGCATCAGGTCGGGATCGGTAAGCAATAAATCTTTGGTAATGGTACAACCCCTTGCATCGGTTATGGTATAGGTATATAAACCTGCGCCAATATTTTTCAAAGTATCTATGGCACTCAATCCAATCCAGTTTGCTACATAAGGTAAACTGCCCCCGTACACCCAGGGGAATACAATGGCATTGGTATCATTATTGCAATTCACTCCCTGCAGGGTTAAAAAATCAAGCATCAGGGCGGAGTCGGGATTGGTGATTACAACAGAGTCGGTGAGCACACAACCTGATGCATCAATGATTGTATATATATAGGTACCCGGACTTAAATTGGTAATATTTGTTGTGTTTGAACCATCATGTAACCAGGTTAAATTATAAGGCAGAACGCCACCACTTGCATTTGCCGCGGCCAAACCATCATTTAAACCATAACAGGTAATGTCTGTAAAAGTGGGAGCCGTAGTAAATGCAGGAGGTACATTTACATAAACACTATCGGTAAAAATACACTGACCATTATTATAAGAACAGTATGCCCAGCCCACGTAATCGGCATAGGTGGCTATCTGAACCGTTTCGCCATTGTTCCATGCATAATTGCTAAACCCGGGTGCAGCTTCCAACATAACGGTATCTCCGGCACAATTTATTTTTTCAACGCTATCGGGGAATACATCAAAGTTTTCGTTGATGATAGTAACTGTAATATTTCCAGCTGAACAAAGTCCTGGATCCAAGCTTTGATCTCTGCGTACTTTTAAACTATAGACTGAATTTACAGAAGGAGTGACTGTAATTGTTGATGTAATCTCACCACCCGGTGTCCATGTGTATTTATACCAGTCCGGTTCAATTTCCAGCAAACCGTATATTCCAGAAAGGCATGGATCAGCAGTGCTGTTGTCATCGTCAATAAAACTATTCCACATTTTAGCATCTGCACAATCATAGCGGATCATAAAAACATAATCTTCTGGCGAAGCGGATGGTTCGGCTTGAGCAGTTGCCCAATTGGTATAGGTAAGTGTATCGCAATTCATCCAGTTGTGGTAACCGTTTGCATTTCTAAACAAACCTATCCATGCGTTGCTGTCAACCACTGCGGCAATATAATTTTGTTCCAGTGTATCGTTTATACAGGCTAAATGTCCGCCCTGAGCCAAAGCATTTTGGGCAGCCTGACTCCAGTTGCTTCGCACGTCGGCTAAGTAATAATGGTGTCCGTGGTATTCACCTTTATAGGTATAACCGGGTATGGGTTGTCCTGCGGCATACCCAACACTTGCCGGTGCACCAAATGGATTGCAGTTATTGTGCAGATTGGCACTTAGGGTAATGCTGCTTCCAATGCAAATGCCCGTATCATTTTGTGCGATTGAATAGGGTCCTTTGTTAACAAATATACTGTCTATTCCTGTGCAGCCTCCAAACTCGGTTTCAACATAACCTATGTACCAACCCCAATTATATGCA
>JAUXUD010000023.1 GCA_030680835.1 Bacteroidota bacterium | reverse complement strand
CCCGAATTCACAAAAAAATGAAGCATTTTCAGTTTAAAATTCGGGTTATTCTGAATTTTGTTAAGGTATAAATCCTGAATGCGCTTATAACTCATTCCCAAACGGGAAGTATAAACCAGAAAGTTGGGCTCTTCTTCGGTTGCAATGCGAATTCCCAACTGGGTTGGGTTTGTTGTGTTTTGATTAATCAGGTCAAATTCTTCAGGATTATCCAGCACGCAAATCAGGTTTTGAAAGCCGGCATTTACCAAATCTGCAATGTTTTGGGCATATTGAGGTGTTTTGTATCCATTGCAAATAACAAACTGCTGTTTGTTAAAATGTCCGCTTGTATTTAGTTTTTTGATAATTTCCAAGTCAAATGCCGAAGAGGTTTCCAGATCGACACCATTTTTAAGCACTTCTTTAATTACAAAACTAAAGTGAGAACTTTTGGTGCAATAACAGTAGTTGTAATTGGCCTGGTAATCATATTTTTCAAAAGCACGGGCAAATAAATCACGGGCAATTTGAATTTGTGAGCCAATTTTGGGGAGATACGTAAATTTTAATGGGGTACCATAGTTTTCGATTAACTCAATCAGGTTCACGCCCTGAAAGTGCAATTGCTTGTCAACTACCTCAAACCCATGGCGGGGAAAGAAAAAGGTTTGATGAATGAGGTCGGTGTACCGGTTTTTTATATTTAATGTGCTCAAGTAAATAAAATTTTGTGCAATTTTAATGAATAGAAACTTTTATTGGTGCAAATAAATTGTTTATTATTTAAAGGTATTTAAATAGCACTTCTGTTTTGGCGCAAATTGGCGGTTTTTATTATATTTGTCGCCAACCCACTCTTGGAGGTTTTGTGAAAAATGTAAAAATAATTACCGTTGAATCAGATTTTGGTGCAGGAACTCGTGGTGCAAAATTAGGGCCCCGGGCATTCTTGAAATCAATAAATAAATTAAATCCTTCATTATTTGAAAATATTCCTGTTGAAGCTGTAATTACAAGTGACCTGGAACTTATTGAAGAACCTGAATCTGCCAGAAATATAGATAATATTATTACCATTGAAAACCGGATTATTAATTTGGTTCAAAAAGCACTTGAGGCAAACGAATTCCCATTTATTATCAGCGGAGATCATAGCAACGGATTGGGTGGAATAAGTGGCTTAAAAAATTACTATCCTGATAAAAAAATAGGAGTTATATGGGTTGATGCCCATGCCGATCTTCATTCTCCATATACCTCTCCAAGCGGAAATATTCATGGAATGCCACTGGCTGCCGCATTGGGCATTGGTTCAAAAAAAGACAATAAGCACTTTTTAACCGACGAGTTAACGGAGAAATGGAATCAACTGATTACTTTGGGCGACCACAAGATTAGTCCTAAAATTATGCCGGAAAACCTTGTTTTTGTTAATATAAGAGACCTGGAACCCGAAGAGCTTTCTATTATAAATCATTTTAATATTAAATCGTTTTCTCCACAGAATATTAAAGATCTGGGATTGCAAATGGTAGCCCAACAAACTCTATTGCATCTTGAACACTGCGATTATATATACCTTTCATTTGATGTAGACAGCCTTGATCCCGCAGTATCCTATGGTACAGGAACTCCGGTTCCTGACGGTTTTAAGAAGAATGAAGCCATTGAGTTATTAAGAATGTTTTTGGTTCAGCCCAATCTGAAGATTTTTGAAATCACAGAAATTAATCCTTTGCTCGACCGCAATAATCCCATGGAAGATGTTGCCGCAGAGATTATTGAAAAGGTAATGATTGGGATTATGGGGTCTCCCGACCATTCATGAAAAAAGACGCTATAAATGCGTCTCTACAAGGTTATTGTTCAAGAAATTTCAACGTGTCTATTCCATCGGCATAATCCCATAATTCAGGGCTTTGCGACTGGCCAAATGCAAGCCCTCCATTAATATTTCCGACTACACATTGCAGTTCGTTTTTATGTGCTTCAATAAAGGCATAAACGTCGTCTAAACTTTCGTAAAACTGAAAGAGTAAAACACTCAATGGAGATGCAATTAAATCGTCTTGTTTTAAAATTAAAAACCCATTATCCAGATGCGGAGCCAGGTTCATAAGAAAAATTGCCTTATGATACGTATAGTTATTTGCATACTTATTATGGTTGATGATATCCTTATAACGTTCAAAAGCTACAATCATGGGTTCAAGGTTGTAACCCTGCGGCAGCAGCACTTTAGATACATTGCGACAACCCAGACCAAAGTATAAAAAGATATCATCAGCCAGCTTGTCCAACTCTGCTGCAGTTTCATTTCCTGTAAGTACTGCAATGCTATTTCTGCTTTTACGCAATAAATTGGGTTTGTTCTTAAAGTAGTATTCAAAATAGCGGTTGCTGTTATTACTTCCGGTTGCAATAACTGCATCAAAACTGTTGGTTCTGTAATCTTCGGCAATCGTTATCAGGTTTTCGGATAAGGGGTTTATCTTTTTTAACTCATCTATCACCCATTTTATCAATATCGTATCATCCGATGATGGCTTCACCAAAGCCCTATTTCCACTTATAAAAACGCAAATCAAATCATGAAGTCCCACCAGGGGTATATTGCCTGCCATAATGATAATTACCGTTTTGGGCACATTTTGAACCGGAAATTGATAGTCGGCAAGCCATTTTTCTAAATTTTCTTTCGTTAATAATTGTCCCCATGCTTTTATTGCTTTAATTTGCATGTCGATTGTAAACCAATTATTTGAAAGGTATGCTTGTTCAAAAAGTGGAAAATCAGGATTCGATTGTCTAAAAATGACTCCCAATTCTGATATAACATTGAAACGTTGTGTATAATTCATGTAATTTAGACTAATTCTATTTTTTTGATTGTGGCAACAAAACTAAACTTGCACCTGTTATCATCCTAACTAAAAATATACAAAAAATATGGCAATAATTATCACCGACGAATGTATCAACTGTGGTGCATGCGAACCTGAATGTCCAAACAATGCAATTTATGAAGCCGGAGCCGAATGGGCCTGGGCTGATGGAAACAATCTGAGCGGAACCATCACTGTTGATGGAGAAACCATAGATGTTACCAAACGTAATTCACCTGTTTCAGACGATGTGTATTACATTGTAACCGGAAAATGTACCGAGTGTGCAGGTTTCCACGAAGAGCCACAATGCGCAGCGGTTTGTCCGGTTGATTGCTGTATTCCCGACCCTGACCATGTTGAAACCCAGGAAGCATTGTTGGAAAAGAAAAACAGAATGCATAGTTAAGTATTCAAACTTTTTACCTGCTTTGCAGGTTTTACTCTCAAAAGGCATCATCGGACCCGTTCTTATGATGCCTTCCTTTTTTTATTAAACCGTTCAAATATGTCATTTTCACACTTAGGTTTATCTGAACCTCTATTAAAAGAATTAGTCAAACAAAAATATACACTTGCATATCCGGTTCAGCAAGGGGTTATTCCTGCCATTTTGAATAACAGGGATATACTGGCCATTGCCAAAACCGGTTCAGGAAAAACATTAAGTTTTGTATTACCCATACTGCAAAAATTACAGGGAACCCACAAAGCAAAAAGCAGGCATATTAAAGTTCTGGTATTGGTTCCCACACGTGAGTTGTCGGTTCAGGTTGCTGAAGTGTTTCAATTATTCGGTATGAACCTACCCCAGCGCGTAAAAAGTATGGCGGTTTATGGAGGTGTTTCTATTAACCCGCAGATGATTCAATTGCAGGGAATAGATGTTTTAATAGCAACTCCCGGCCGTTTGCTGGACCTGATGGATTCGAATGCGGTACAGATTTCTGAAATAGAGATTCTGGTTCTGGATGAAGCCGATAAAATGTTAAACCTGGGTTTTAAAGAAGAAATGGGTAAAATATTTGCCCGCATCAACCCAAATTGTCAGCATTTACTGTTTTCGGCAACATTTAATCAGGAAATTAGCAGTATCACCGAACTTTTGTTAAAAGATCCGGTACGTATTGAACCCGATTCAGAAAAAGAAAATATTAATGAAAACTTAGAATTGATTACCCAAATTGCATATTTGGTAAAAGAAGAAAGAAAAGGCCCATTGTTGAGATACTTAATTAAAAAAGAGGAAATGAAACCGGTTTTGATTTTTGCTTCATCCATTCACAAGGTCGACAGTACTGTTTCGAAACTTAATATCAATGGCATACAAGCGCTGCCCTTGCATAGTAAATTAAGCATGGGCGCGCGTACCGAGGCACTGCAATTGTTTAAAAACGGCAAACTCCGTGTGCTGGTTGCAACCGATCTGGCCTCAAGAGGTATTGATATTCCCTTTTTACCTTTTGTGATTAATTATGAGTTGCCGCGTTCACCCAAAGATTATATTCACCGCATTGGAAGAACCGGAAGAGCCGATTCGCCGGGAACTGCCATTTCATTAATAAGTCCTGATGAAGAGCATCATTTTCATGTAATCTTGAAAAAAATGGGAAAACTTATGGAAGCCATACCAACCGATGGTTTTGATTTGAAAGGCTATTGATGTACGATGTACAATGTACGATGTAAGATGTACAATGTATGTTATGTCAGGTTGAGCGAAGTCGAAACCTATGGAATTACGCCCCGATAGCTATCGGGGTACGAATAACAATTGTGGCAAATCTGAATCTACATATATCATCAAATTTTGAAATATATTTTTTATGAAACCTTTCTTGAAAAATAAACTACAAGCTAAAAAAATATTTGGCGAAAAAATGGGTTTGCATGGGCGAAACAAACATCGTTTCAGATATAATTTCAGGAAATTGGTTCAGGATTGCCCTGAATTGGAAGCTTTTGTTTTTGTGAATACATTTGATGATGAAACGATAGATTTTGCAAATCCCGAAGCGGTTAAAATACTGAACCGGGCTTTGTTGAAACATTTTTACGGCATCGCCAACTGGGATATTCCAGAGGGTTACCTCTGCCCTCCTATTCCGGGCAGGGCCGATTATATCCACTATATGGCCGATTTGCTGGCTGACTATAATAACGACAAGATCCCAAAAGGAAATACAATCAAAGTTTTAGACATTGGCACAGGAGCCAATTGTGTTTACCCTATAATTGGTCACAGTGAATATGGGTGGCGATTTGTGGGTTCAGACATAGACCCGCTTGCTTTGGTTTCAGCCCAAAAAATTATTGATGCCAATCCACAATTAGGAGGGAACATTGAATTGCGTTTGCAAAAGGATCCGTCACAAACCTTCAAAGGCATCATTCACGAAAATGAGTGTTTTGATTTGAGTATTTGCAACCCGCCTTTTCATGCTTCACTGGCAGAAGCGATGGCAGGAACGAATCGTAAAATGAAGAATCTGGGTTTTCAAAAATCAAAGCATAATACCCGAAATTTCGGTGGTAAAAATAATGAGCTCTGGTGCGCGGGTGGCGAAAAAAGCTTTGTGCGACAATTGATCAGAGAGAGCGCACAATTTCCATTATCATGTAGCTGGTATTCTACTTTGGTTTCAAAAAAAGAAAACCTGCCTGGCATTTATCAGCAGCTAAAATTGATTAAAGCCATTGCAGTAAAAACGATCAATATGTCTCAGGGACAAAAGTCGAGCCGGGTGGTAGCCTGGACTTTTACAGATAGGAATAATAAAGTAACTCTGCTAAAATAACTTCGGTTGTTCCGGACCTTTTCCTTTTGGTTTGGGTTTTTTAATATGGGTTTCCATTTCAGAATCATCCGATAATAGTTTCTTGATTTTCTCTTCTTCCTGTGAAAACAAATCTTCATTCACCAAATTCTCGGTAGCATCCTGAATGGCTTCTTCCAGTTCATCTTCCGGATCAGGAGGTAATAATTCGAGCTTTGTTAAATCGCTGCCTGCAAATTTATTACCAATGCTCTTCCACCCTTTAACTTCTATAAATTCTGCCAGGTTAATCTGGGTTTCCAGTAGCGATTTTCCTTTGCCTGTAGTTAAAATTACAATCGGATTTTTGTAATGGGTTGCCAGCAAAATATAGTTGCCCTTTTCTTCCGGTATGCAAATAAATTTTTTATTTAGGGTTAGCGTCTCAATTAAAAATCGCTTCGTTATAAAGTTTTTTCCTCTTGCGTCATAATAGATTACACTTACAGGTCTGTCGGGAATAAACTTACAGATATGTATGAGTTGCTCGTATTCATAATGATTGCTGATGTCAAAATTGGTGAGCTCGTAATTGCCATCTTTATATAATGCCAGAATCAAATCATTTCCCAGGAAATTGCCCAGATAACTGCCATGTTCATTGGTGTTTATTCTGCCTATGGCATCATCATACCACAGGTTTATGCCACCCAGGGTTGATATGCCTTTTGATTTTAATTTGATACTTTTAACCAGATATTTGCTTAGTATATTTCCCTGTACACCTCTGCCTTTAATGGCTAAATCGGTAAAGTCGAAATCAAAACTCAGCTTGCGTGCATGACTTAGCGGACTTAAAGTAATGTTTACCACTTCGGCTTCACCCGATGGATTTGCAGTAAAATATAAAACCCTCGAATTGGGTGTTCCCTGAGTTAAATCGTATTCTTTGTCCCGGGTTACTCCGGTTACCGGAAAGCGTTTGGCATAGCTAACCTTTGTTTTGCCATCCAGATAAATCATATTATAAATGCGGCGTTCATCATTTTTTCTGAACACGTCCACATGAATAATATCTTTGCCCATAAATGCTTTTTCCTGCACCTTGCTCACAATCATCTTCCCATCTTTCTTAAATACGATGATATCGTCAATATCTGAGCAATCGCAAAGGTATTCGTCCTTTTTTAAACCATAACCCACAAAGCCTTCTGCCCGGTTTACATATAATTTTTGGTTTGCAATCGCAACTGTTTTTGAGTCAATGGTATCAAAAGTTTTTATTTCGGTTTTGCGTTCACGGCCTTTACCGTATTTCTTTAAGAGGTTTTCAAAGTATTTGATGCAATATGCCTTGAGGTTTTCAATATCGCTGATAACCTGCGCCAATTGAGCTTCCAGGCCTTTCATAATTTCATCAGCCTTAAACGAATCGTACTTGGAAATGCGCTTGATTTTGATTTCAGTCAACCGTAAAATATCGTCCTCGGTTAAAGCACGCCTGAATAATTTTTTATACTTATTCATCCCCTTCCAGATCACATCAATTACTTCTTCAAAGCTTTCACATTCTTCAATATCGCGGTAAATTCGCTTTTCTATGAAAATCTTTTCAATACTGCTGTAATGCCACTGTTCTTCCAGTTCCCCCTTTTTAATTTCCAGTTCCTGGCGAAGCAGCTCTTTTGTTTTTTCAGTAGAAATCTGCAACAACTCATCAACACCTACAAAAACGGGTCTGTCGTCAACAATTACACATGCATTGGGCGAAATACTGATTTCGCAATCGGTAAAAGCATAAAGCGCATCTATGGTTTTATCGGGTGAAACGCCAGGTGCCAGTTGAATTTCAACTTCAACATCCTTAGCTGTATTGTCGATTACCTTCTTGATTTTAATTTTCCCCGAATCATTGGCCTTGATAATGGAATCAATTAACTGAGTGGTTGTGGTACCATAAGGAACATCCCTTACAAATAAGGTTTTTTTGTCCGATTCCTCAATCCGTGCCCGCACTCTTACTTTTCCGCCTTTGCGACCCTGATTGTAATTGGCAACATCTACGGTGCCTCCTGTGGCAAAATCAGGGAAAAGTTCAAATTTTTTGCCTTTCAGATAATCAATGGAAGCTGTAATTAATTCGCAAAAATTATGGGGCATCACTTTGGTAGCCAGGCCCACGGCAATGCCTTCAACACCCTGTGCCAATAACAAAGGAAACTTCATGGGCAGACATACCGGTTCTTTTTTTCTTCCGTCGTAAGAGTTCTGCCATTGGGTGGTTTGCTTGTTAAATGCAACTTCCAGAGCAAACTTCGATAGTCTGGCTTCAATATAACGGGGTGCAGCAGCCGAATCTCCGGTTCTTACATCTCCCCAGTTTCCCTGGGTTTCCATCAATAAATCTTTCTGCCCTAAATTTACCAGTGCATCGCCAATGGCAGCATCACCATGTGGGTGATATTGCATGGTTTGTCCGATTACGTTTGCTACTTTATTGAACCGGCCGTCATCCATCTCCTTCATGGAGTGCATAATACGACGCTGCACGGGTTTTAATCCATCTTCAATGGCAGGCACTGCACGTTCAAGGATTACGTAGGAAGCATAGTCCAAAAACCAATTTTCATACAAGCCGTTTACAGCCGTTATATGGTATTCATGCGGGGTTTCATCATCCTGATTCTCAGGATTATTATCTAAATTCATCTCGTCCATTCGTCAATAGTCAATGCAAGCAAAGCTATTGATTATTATAAAAACACTATCCACAAATTTAAAATTATGCGGATAACCACGGCTTTCTGATATTATGAAGACTTCTGTTTAATGCCCAAAGCGCATTTATTTAGTCAGAATTATGTAACGCCAAAGTCTTCTTTTATGTATATTTTTTTAACGGCTCAATATTTGCGATATTGATATTGTGTTCAAACAAGTATTAAAAACAAGAATGGCTATGTATTTATATCCTGATTGTTTTTTATTAAAACTTGTGAACCAAAAACAATGTTAGAATCAAAGTTAATTAAATTATTGACTGTTTCTCTTTCAATTTGCTTTTCTTACCATACCAACGCACAAACCGGGAATTATAAAATCCCCGATTATAAATGGAGTATTACTGCAGGAGTCGGAATTTCAGAATATGCCGGCAATTTTGGAGTTGGATTTTTAGATTTTGATCTCGTAAAACATAAAATAGGTATCAATACAGATGATCCAAACCGGAAAAACGAGCCGGGAATCGGTTTTATTTCAATTAATAAATACCACAATCAAATCTATGATTTTTCTTTAAGAGCATATCATGGTGAATGGGGTTATTATAATACAAATAACAATTATCATTTTCATCATAAAGTAAGTGGTATTGAATTTACGCCCAGATGGAAATTTATGCATAAAATAAACCCCTCTGTGTTTGAACCTTATTTAATGTATGGCATCGGGTTCAGAAGAGTGCAAACTTCAAGTTTAACACCCAACTTTGGCCTTTTTGGTAATGACAGGGAAGGAATTTATGAGATTAATATCCCCGGAGGAATCGGGGTTAACATCATCATTTCAGGAAAATTTTCTATCAATATGCAATCCAATATTGCCTGGACATCAAATAAAAATAATTCATCCATTGGTTCAACTACGCATAACTGGTTGTGGAATCATACAATTGGATTGACCTGGGCATTTTCTGAAAAAAGGTCAAAAAACTGTTTTATTTTTTAAGCTAACGAAGAATTATTTAACTAATGTTTTATTCGACCCCCCCGATGGAGTCGAATGATTATAGCAGGTATAGCAGGAGGCATATCTGCAATAAACCTACTACCCCATCAGGGTCGAACCATGCATGCAATTTTTGAATTTAAATAGCACTAAAATAAAATCCCAATTATAGGATTTAAGTTGCTTCAAAAACTTGTTTGGTAAATTTAAAGGTATTTCCTTTGAATCAGCAAAGAAGGAGCCATGGGTAGTAACAACGGAAAAGGTAGATTCATAGTTTATTATTTCTTTTACTTTCCAACCTTCTTTGCGCTTTTGTATTGTTAACCAAGTTCAAAGCTTCGCTTAACATGTAAGTGTAAACAGGTACCGTTTTCACCACAACCAATCAGTTATTAGAAACATTGCTCAAAACAAATTTTGTTTGGGCTTGAAATGTTATTGGCTAAAAAAAGGAATTGGAGTTAACCATTAAATTTTAGGAAGGAAACCTGACATGAAATTTTCAAAAGTAAAACGCGTATTCACAATAACTTTTATGGTATGTTTTACACATACAGGATTTTCACAAATAGCCTCCTGGAGCTGGGCTTCGGCTCCTGCCAACTATAACCAAACAGGAGCACTCAGTAATATTACAGCTTCGGCATTAACGGTAAGCTCCGGTACCATTTCGTATATTTCAGGCTCATCATCGGTAAGTGTATCCAGCTGGTCAACCGCGGGAACATTTTCTACATCTACCAAATACTGGCAGCTAAGCATTACCCCGGATGCGAATTACCAAACATCTGTGAGCAGTTTTGCATTTGATGCAGGCCGCAGTGCTACAGGGCCACAAAGCATTACGGTACAATATAGTCTGGATGCATTTGCAACTGCAGGAACCACAATACTAAACGGAGCTGCCAACTCAAATACAAGTACCTTAAGTAGTATCTCTGCAAATTCAAACCTGCCTGTATCAGCAACAACAGGAACAATAACATTCAGAATCTGGGGTTATGGTGCCACTTCTACAGGAAATTTCAGAATCAATAATATTGCAATTGGCGGTACTACTTCTGCTTCAGGCGGCATCACAAATTTTTATTTAAAAACATCGGGCTATTGTAATGATTTAAACAGCTGGACCGATGATTCTACTTTAAGTGCAGGCAATGCACCGGCAAATTTTTCTGCCCTGAACCAAATGTTTCATGTGGTAAATCAATCAAATGCAACAATTGGCGCAGGCTGGCTTGTAAGCGGCAGCGGCTCGGGAATTATTATTGGCGACAGTTTGCATCCTACTGACTTTTTAATTCCAGATAGTTTTGCAGTAAACTGTTCAAACGGAATTTATGTTTCAGCGAATTCAACATTAACAATTAACCATACCACAATCCCAAACTTTAGCTATGTAAGTTTACTGAGCAGTATTGTATATGGAGCCGGTTCAGGCGTACAAAATATTACCCAAACCAGTTATGGAAACTTAAGTTTAAGCGGGTCGGGAACACGGGTATTTCCTTCGGGCATCATTAATATCTATGGAATATTTAATCCCGGAAGCTTTACTGCTGCATTAAGCGGCACCATCCATTTTGCAGGAGGAAACGGTCAAAGCATTCCCGCCTTTATATACAATAATCTGAGTTCCGATAATTATTCAAGAACATTGGCAAACGGTGTTATCGGCTTAACCGGAACTTTTACTCCGGGCTCCGGTAATTATACCATTGGAACCAGCACGATAGATTTTTGCGGGAGCTCATCTCAAACCATACCTGTATTAGCAGTTGGCAGCGGAGCCCATTACTATAATTTAAGGTATTCGGGAGACAGTAAAGCAACACTTGCCGATTCTATTTTTGTAGCCAATGACGTCACGGTTTCATCAGGGGTTGTGGCTTTAACCAATTCTACACGGAAGGTATTGGCTATTGGTGGAAACCTGAATTTAACCGGCGGTACCCTTGATTTTGCATCCACTTCAGCAAGTGCTTCGGGTGAAGTACAACTGCGAGGCAATTTGGTTCAAACCGCATTATTTGGAACTTTAACAACTGCCAATACCGGAAACGGAACCCTTTATTTTTGCGGTACCGGCACAATAAATTCGCCTCAAACCTTTTCATTAAACACCATTAGTTGTTTAAATTATACCAATATCTGTATCAATTCAGGAACGGCAGTGCGGCTCCTGTCGAATCTGTTGTTAAGAAGAGAAAGCGCTGCAAACACAAGCTACCAGGGAACCTTAACTGTACATGGAATTCTGGATGCGGATATTTACACATTTAATGGCGGCATTAACAGCACAAGCATCAATACCAATGCAAATTTTATTTTAAACAGTGGGGCAAGTTTATATACATCCAATACAGACGGTATTAATACCAGCATTGGAACAACAAACTTAAGCAGAACATTTAATGCAGGGGCCAGCTATGTATTTAACGCCGCTACCTCAAGCGCATTCCCTACATTTGTGCAAGCGGCAAGTTTTGGAAATCCGGCAAACGTAACAGCCAATTATTCAATCAGTACAAACCGGCCTTTAACCATAACAGGAATTTTAGCAATTGCCAATTCATCCATCGTTACATTGGGTGCAAATGCACTCACAGTAAACCAAATTTCAGGCAATGGGAGTTTAGCCGTAACAAACAACTCCAGCATCAGCATAACTGGAAGACCCAATGTTTCACCAGTTTCGGGAGATAACACACTCTATTTTGATCCCAATAATAACACAATGGGAACGTTTACCATTGGAGATGGAACCAACCCTGCAACCGCAACCATTGGATCCAATCTGAACATAAAACCCGGAGGTGAATTAAGATTTGGGGTTCTTGGTAATTCTGTTTTATTTACAGCTAATAAACTCACTTTAAAGTCGGATAGTCTTGCCACGGCATCCCTTGGAAACACACATCAATCGCTAATCACCGGCAATATAAATATTGAACGCTATATCAATTCAAATACCCGAAGAAACCGATTTGTGGGATTCCCGTTTAGTTCGGGCGTAAATCTGCTGGATTACCGCGATGATGTTTGGATTACAGGCCCCGGAACCGGCAGTGGCCCGCTGAATGCAGCCAATTACAATTCAAATGGATTTCACTATTCGCAGGCAAACGATACTTCCGTTTTTTATTTCAACGAAAGTAAAAATGCTTCATCATCGGGTTCGCGTTGGGAAGGTGTGACTAATTGCACACAAAGTTTGGTTGCAGGAACCGGGTATCGTTTTTATTTCAGAGGTCCGGTTTCGCAAGGCACCGTATGTATCGACGGCAGCAAACCGGCACCTCAATCGGCAATTTTATTGGCGGGTGGACTTGTAAAAACGGGAACGCAAAACTTTGCGGTAAGTTGTTCCAATGGATGCCTGAATGTTGCAGGAACCCAGGCAATAAACACTGATGACGGATGGAATTTAATTGCAAACCCCTACCCTTCTGCCATTGATTGGAATGCGGCAAGCGGCTGGACGAAAACGAATATGAAGGATATCATCTGGATCTGGAATCCGGGTATTGGTTCTTACGGAAATTTCGACGGACTTACACAAACCAATAATGTGTCTGGAATTATTGCATCGGGACAGGCATTTTTTGTGCGGGCAAACGGCTCAAACCCGGCCCTGGCATGCACCGAGGCAGTAAAAGTTAACAGTAACCCATCCAATCTGTTTAAGGCAAAAAAAACAAATTATTTGAGTATTAAATTAGTTTATGATCAGGCCAACAACGATGAATGTGTTATCAGGTTTTTAGAAAACAAATCAGATAGCTTTAATGCAAATGAAGATATTTTGAAACTGATGAATGCGAATATCAATATTTATTTAATTCCGGAACAAAATCGTAAAGTTTCAATAAATTACCTAAATGATTTTGACCCAACAAAATCATATTCGATCAAGCTCGGAATTAAAGCCGTTAAAGCATCCTATCAACTCAGCTTTCAAGAGCTAAACAGTTTTGCAGATACCCAAATTGTTTTAAAAGATAATTATCTCAACACTATTATAGATCTGCTACAAAATCAAAATTATTTTTTTGAAGTTAATGCTGATAGTTTATCCCAGGGGGAAGGACGGTTTGAGCTTTTATTTAATGAAGTTGCTACAAAAATTTTGGAGAAAGCATCAAGCGAAAGTAAATGGGCACTGGTTTATCCAAATCCGGTAAAAGACTTGTTAAACCTGCAATTACTGAAGCCAAATACATCTTTCACTTATCGGTTATTCAATATTATGGGACAGGAAATGGAAAGTGGTAAAATATTTGAAAGCCATACCAGTATATCAACACTTCATTTAAAACCAGGCTTGTATTTTATCAGCCTTTTTGACCCTAAAAGCAGTTCTCAACTTATTAAGTTTTTCAAGTACTGATGCCTTTGAATACGAACCCGAATCAATAAAATTCCATTTCAACCAACAATCAAATTAACATGAAAAAATACATTCACATTTTAGTTTTTGCTTTCATATTATCATTGCAATCCCTACCGGTTTGTGCGCAACCCGATTTTGAAGATGAAGTAGAGGATGCTCCACTGGATGGCGGGGTTGCAATCTTGGTAGTAGCAGGAGTAATATATGGAGTTAGGATAAGAGGAAGAAATAATAAAGAATTTTAACATTATTCATTAACTTATTATGCCTGGTACTTTTTCACAGTTATATGTACAAATAATTTTTGCCGTTAAAGGTAGAAACAGCTTTATTCATCCAATTTGGGAAGAACAAATGTTTAAATATATGAGTGGTATAGTTAAAAATAAGGGTCAAAAAATGCTGGCAATTAACGGAATGCCAGACCATATTCACTTTTTAATCGGAATGAAACCAGCTTGTTGTTTATCGGATTTGGTTAGAGAGGTCAAAAAGGCATCGAATAGTTTTATTAAAGAGAAAAAATTTTCACAATTTATGTTTCAATGGCAGGAAGGGTATGGTGCATTTTCTTATAGTCATTCAAATTTAGATAGGATAATCAGATATATTATGAATCAAAAAGAGCACCATAAATTGAGAACCTTTAAAGATGAGTTTGAAGATTTTTTAGTAAAATTTGAAATAGAATACAATGATGAATATTTATTCGAATGGATTGAATAAACTAAATATACAAAATTAGATATTGACAATTTACTTAGTTTTCACATAAGATTTTTTGTTCAACCCCGATGGGGTTGCATGTTTATAGGGGCGTACATTTTCTATAAACATGCGACTCCATCGGAGTCGAATATTATTCAATGAATTGAGATTGGGTTTGGAATAATTATATCTAATAATCAAAAAAAATCCGCAAAACTATATGCTTGCGGATTTTTTAAAATTTATACAAAAGCTTTAAACTGTTATTGCTTCACAATCTTCCTCACTACATCAATCCCATTCACTTTCATACTTAAAATATAAACTCCGGGTTTCAGGTCTGTTGATTTTTCAAGATTCAATATCCCACTGCCTGCTGTAAAGCTTAGCATTTGGCTTATAACAGATTTGCCGGTGATGTCTTTTAAATCAACCTGAACGTTTAGGTCGGTAAAATTATTCAGCGCTATGAACAACTGGTTGTCAAACGGATTTGGGTATACCTCAACATCTTTGCTATTGTCTTTATCAGGGTTAATGATCACCACTTTCGAATACTCAAATTTACCGTCCAAATCATTCATTCGTAAACGGTAATACAGGATTCCCTTGTTATTAACCAAATCGGTGAAATGATAATTTTTCAACTGCTTGCTGTTTCCGGCTGCTTTTACCGTTCCTATTTTCTCCCATTTGTTCTTGTCAAAAGAACGCTCAATAGTAAAGGATGCCGA
Organism: Bacteroidota bacterium; assembly: GCA_030680835.1. Classification (GTDB taxonomy): domain Bacteria; phylum Bacteroidota; class Bacteroidia; order UKL13-3; family UKL13-3; genus B1. The sequence goes on along the minus strand of JAUXUD010000023.1, from coordinate 116,294 downwards.
GTTAATCTCCTGTGCGGTGGTCCAGTTTAGCAATACTTCATTTTGCTTTTTAATACCTGCAAAATAAATTAACTTAACGGGTAGTGGATTGTTATTATCGGTACCTGTATAAATATAACCCAGATCATTAATTAAGTTTAGGGTAATAACGTTTCTTACGGTATCAACCGAACTTGAAGTAGAAGCATAAGGAACCCAGGATCCGGTAGCATTGGTATCTCTTCTGGCCATTCTTAACAGCGATTCATAAGCCACTCTGCCCAGCCATTCGTTTTTGTAATATTGGTTCAGGTTAAACAAATAATAGCCCGATGTACCCGAAACATCTATATACTGATACATATAATTGGTAGCGCCTGTATCAATAAATACCGGCCGGTTGCCGTTATATCTTCTTACCGTAACTGAAGAGGGAACTGCATAGCCGGCATCCCATTTAATGGTTGCTACAGTATCTCCGCCAAACATAAATACCTGGTTTGAATCGGGTGCCAGTTGCGCTGCTGTAGTGGTGGCCATTGGAGGTGCCGAAAGCGGGGTAAATTCAAAAGCACCCAAATCAACCGGACCATCATAAATATTGGTTGACCTTGGGTTATTGTCAAAATCGTAATTATTGCCCGCAATGATGATTCCATTTCCGTTCAATGCCCATGAACATGAATCCATTGGGTTGGGTCTTGGATTGGTATTGCTTACAAAACCCGGTCTATAGGAAATAGAATTTTTCTCATAGGTGGATGCATTCCTCCATGAGAAAATATTGGGATGTGAGGCTGCTGGTGTAGCTATATTTACAAGCGTTGCACCTGCAGTATATAAATCATTATAATCGCTATTTAAATAAAGTAGATTGTAAACATACAAGGCGGCACTGGTTATTACTGTATTGGTTGCAGTATTGGCAAATACATTGTTTCTAAACACATTTGTATTTCCTGTTGAAGATGTAAATTGTGTGTAGCAGGCATAATTGGTGTTAGCTGTAGAATTAGCGCTGATACTGTTGTTATATACCTGATAGTTTGTGCAACTCGACATATACATTCCGTAGAAATTATTCGAAATTCCTCCTGCAACTACGTTGTTTTTTATTGTTCCCGGCATTACAGCGGTTCCATTATTTCCCGAAAAGTATATTGCATATCCACCTAACATTCCGGTAACACTATTTCCAATCAGTTCAACGGCATTTGCAGAGTTAGTTACATATATTCCATAATGAGTGGTATAGGAAGCAGGTAAAATTATGTTCTTTCTGATTTTTATATTATTGGTATAGCTCACTGCAAGTGATTGATAATAACAGCTGGTAAATGTGTTATTTTCAACAATATTACTATCACTTACTGAAGTGGCTGATGACCCATAAAAATAAAGGCCATAGCTTCCGTTTGTAAATTGATTGTTCATAAAAACATTTCGCTTGCCAGTTATTCCATTTCCGTAAACCACTGCCGCAGTATTGGCAGTTGTGCCAACAGCAGCAGAGATTAATTTACAGTTTATCAGCGTGTCAAAAGATGTTTGACCGCTCATTTCAACAACTCTGCTATAAGTTGCATTGGCTGAGCTTAATGTAATTGCATTAAATTTAATATACGAAGCGCTGGTAAGTTTTATAGTATAGTTATTCCCAATACCTGCGTTAAAAGTAAGATTAACCGAATCGGGATGATTGGCCAATGATTGAAAAATAATAGGATTGTCAACAGAAGTCCCGTTTATTAAATCCAGGGCGATCTGCTCATTATATGTAGCCGAAACCACATTAAACACGGTAGGACCTGATCCGATAATACCCCCGCAATTTAACACGTTTGCCACTTGTGCAAAACTGGTAAAATTGCCCAGTCCACTTGTATCAATTGTGTAGGTACCTGTTGCCAAAGGGGTACAAAAGGTTCTGCCTATTGTGTCATTGGTTGCGTTGCTGTCAAGCGAAGCATTCGGACCATCTACCCAGGCCCTTAATGTATTTGAGCCTGAAGTTAAAGTCAATTGATTTGCGCCTGTGAATGTTACCGTATCCACTGCGCATGAAGCCAAAGTTCCGCTCCATGCAATTGTTTTAAAATTGGCTCCACCTAAAGAAGCCGTAACATTCAGTGAAGTAATTGAAGAGTTTCCTGAATTTTTAATGACTACTTTCACATCCTGTGCACCAGCCGCTACCGGGTAAATAGCAGGCAATGTGAAACTAACTGCTGCGGCATCCAGCAGCAATCCGCCTGCAGGTTCCGATGCACCAATCTGAGGAGGCACCGAACGGGTAATACCGTTTATATCGGTATTTAAAGTTCCGTATGCAGGAACGGTAATGGTTAAAGCAGCACCTTTCTGACAAATATTATTGGGCCTGATATCAGCTGGAGGTGCAACAAGAGCAGGATTGTCTGTAGTTGAATTGGTATTAAATCCTGATACCCCTTTAAAATTGGAAGCCTGGTAATTTGCTCCATTAACCTGAATGAGATCCGGACTTGAAGGGTTATTCTTTATATATACATTGTAATCATAGTTAAGAAGCGAAGTTGAAGATGCCTGAGTTATGCACAAACCAGTTGCAGTTGGTGAAGTATGTATAATAATATTGTTCCTGATATCCTGAGAAGCAGCATTTGCGGTAACAATTCCGGTACCTCCCGGACTATTCATGAGGATAGTATTAGACCAAACATCCGTATTAGGCCCATAAGTAACATTTATTGCAACAGCACTTGCACTAATAAAAGTGGGTTTGAAATAATTCTGCAGTACTCTTGATCGGGTTGCGGATCCAGGATTTGGAGTAAGCCAGTTGATTCCGGCAGCTCCGCAATTTTCGAAGATATTGTTTACAATATGATAGGATTGAGCACCTGTTGAACCATTGCAATGGTATAATCCATAACTTCCGCTTTGCGCGGTTGGTTTTATGTGGTTTCCCATAATCAGGTAACCATAACTGCCCGATGCTCCAATAGCATGTAAATAGGCATTGTATAATTGATTGCCCCTGATATAAAAATTATATGAACCCGGGCCTGCACTGCTTGAACTTAGAAATATTCCATAATAACCCCCGGATACATAATTGGAATCAATAAAGATATTGTTGATAGCAGATGTAGGAGATGCGCCGCTGCAGCCACCTCCGCTTGTTTGTACTGTTGAACCGGAACAATTGATTGCTCTGAAATTAGCAGATGAACTGGAAGCTACAATCACGCTGCATTTTTTAATTGTGTTGAAGGAACAGGCTCCATAAAAATGAACAGCCAATCCATTAGAGCTACCAGTTGCTTGCACGGTTATATTTTGCACAGTTATATACGTACATGCACTGAACCTTAATGTATGTCCATCTGTTGTACTGGTGGCTGCATACTGCAGTATTCTTGTTGCGGCATTCCCAATACCTCCGTCAAATGTAATAGTATTGGTTGCAGAAGCTCCGGGTATCGCAATAATACTAACTTGTTCGGTATATGTACCTTGCATCACATCAAAAACAACCGGACCCGACACGCCAAAAGGAGATGAATTGGATGGCCCGCCATCACCACGCGTGTTGGAACTTGTAAGAAATGTGATAGCCGATGTAAAATCTTTAAAAACGGTTGAACTGGCCGTGCCTGCAGAATCAATAGTATAGATTCCGCTTAATTGTGTGGCATTGGTTTTTATCCCCCAAAGGATAAATAGCATGCTGCATAAAAAATAGTTTTGTAGTTGTTTTTTCATATTTGATTGGATTTATTTTTACAATAATTGTTACGGCTTAATATCGATTGTTAAAAAAAATATTTAAGATTATTTTAAGTCAAATTTAATTAAATAGTGTTTCATAAATTCATATTTGTACAAAACCGTAAAATTATTACTTATCAACAAATTAACTACATATTCAATTAACTTTTTAAGGCGAAAACTAAATTTATTCATAAAAAAAAAGCAACGAACAATTGAGTTCATTGCTTTTTTTTTGTTAACAATTTTAATATCTATCTATTCAACCGGAGGCACTTCCTCTTCAGTGTCATCTGTTTCCTCATCACCGGCTTCATCTGTATCATCTTCCGGCATTTCAGGACCTGTTTCTTCTACCTCTTTATCCGTTCCGGCAATCACTTCAAAACCTTCAACGGTTTCCCCTTCTTCGCCTTCGCCTTCTCCCTCTCCTTCTTCTTCTCCGGGTATATAGTTTATTTTGGCAACACTGGCTATTTCGTCTTTGCCGCCAATATTAATCAAACGTACTCCCTGCGTTACGCGTCCCAATACCCTGAGCGAACTCATACTTAAACGGATGGTGATTCCACTCTTGTTAATGATCATGATATCGTTGGTATCGTCCACATCTTTAATGGAAACAAGCTTGCCGGTTTTTTCAGTAACATTCATCGCCATCACGCCTTTGCCACCCCGTTTGGTTATACGGTATGCTTCCACTTCGGTACGCTTGCCCATTCCGTTTTCACTTACTACCAATACATTGGTAACCTTAGGATCTTCAATAGAAACCATGCCTATTACCTCGTCTCCTTCACCCAAACGAATGGCACGAACTCCGGTAGCATTTCTTCCCATAGGTCTTACTCCGCTTTCATTAAAACGAATGGCTTTACCCAACCTGCTGGCTATAATTATTTCGCAGGTTCCGTTGGTTAAACGGGCTTCAACCAATGTGTCGCCTTCGCGCACATTCATCGAATTGATACCATTTGCCCTCGGACGGCTATAGGCTTCAAGCGTTGTTTTTTTGATGGTTCCTTTTTGGGTCACCATTATAACATTATTCTTATTTAAATATTCCGGATCACTTAATGTTTTAACACATAAAAATGCTTTAACTTTATCTTCAACCGGAATGTTTATTAAGTTTTGTATGGCCCTTCCCTTACTTGTTTTTTCGCCTTCGGGTATTTCAAAAACACGAAGCCAGAAACAACGTCCCTGTTCGGTAAACAACAATAAATAATTGTGGTTGGTTGCCATAAAAATATCTTCAACAAAATCTTCCTGGCGTTTGGCTACTCCCCTACTGCCACGTCCGCCGCGGGCTTGCGTCCGGTACTCATTCAGTGAAGTACGTTTCATATATCCCAAATGTGAAATGGTAATTACCACTTCTTCATCCGGAATTAAATCTTCCATACTCATTTCATTGCCTATCATTTCAATCCGGCTTCTGCGCTCATCGCCGTATTTATCTTTCATTTCGGCAAGCTCATCTTTTATAATCTGCATGCGCACATCTTCATTGCTCAGAATTGCATTTAAGCGGTCTATCAACTCCATAATCTGTGCATATTCATCCTTAATTTTATCGCGCTCCAATCCGGTTAAACGTTGCAAACGCATATCCAGAATAGCTTTTGACTGAATATCGGATAAAGCCCAGGTTGCCATCAAACCGGATTTGGCTTCGTCAGGTGTGCGCGACTTGCGGATTAATGCAATCACTTCATCCAGATGATCTAAGGCAATTAGCAATCCTTCTAAAATATGTGCACGCTTTTGTGCTTCTTCCAGTTCAAACTGGGTACGGCGAACCACCACCACATGGCGGTGTTCAACAAAATGTACAATTAAATCTTTTAGGTTCAGCAATAAAGGACGCCCTTTTACCAGGGCCACATTGTTTACACTAAAAGAAGTTTGCAACTGAGTGTATTTAAACAATTTGTTTAAAACCACATTAGGCACACAGTCACGTTTCAAATCATAAACAATGCGCAATCCGTCACGGTCACTCTCATCGCGTACATCACTAATGCCTTCAATTACTTTTTCGTTTATCAGATCTGCCGATTGTTTGATTAAAGTAGCCTTATTTACCTGATATGGAATTTCATTAATTACAATCTGGTCTTTACCGGTTTTGGAAACCTCAAAGCCTGCTTTGGCACGCATTACAATCCGTCCCCTGCCGGTTTCAAAGGCATCTTTTACCCCTTCATAACCATATATAATACCGCCGGTAGGAAAATCAGGAGCTTTAATATATTTCATCAACTCCGGAATGGTGATATCCCTGTTTTCTATATATGCAACAATGCCGTTAATACATTCGGTTAAATTATGGGGAGCCATATTGGTAGCCATACCCACCGCAATCCCCGATGCTCCGTTCATTAATAAATTGGGAACTTTTGAAGGAAGCACAGTAGGTTCCTGCAAACTATCATCAAAATTCGATCTGAAATCAACCGTATTCTTTTCTATATCAGTCAATAGTTCTTCAGCCATTTTGCGCAAACGGGCTTCCGTATAACGCATGGCCGCCGGATTATCGCCATCAACCGAACCAAAGTTTCCCTGGCCATCAACCAGCATATAACGCATATTCCATTCCTGAGCCATTCGCACCATGGCATCGTATACCGATGAATCACCATGCGGGTGATACTTGCCCATTACCTCTCCCACAATACGTGCCGACTTCTTAAAGGGGCGGTTTGAACCGACTCCCAACTCTGTCATGCCAAATAAAACCCTTCTGTGAACCGGCTTTAAACCATCCCTTACATCGGGCAGGGCACGGCTCACAATCACCGACATCGAGTAATCGATGTAGGCTGTTTTCATTTCATCTTCAATGTTGATTTGAATAATTCTATCTTCTGCCATATACTAATTTTTGTTACAGTTTCACATGCAAAATCTGCTTTCTATGTATGAAACTTTAAAATCATTGCAAAGTAAGGTTTTAATAGCATATTTCGATGCTTAAATTCCCACAAAAATCAGACTTTTTGTGGACAAAAAAACTCTTGAAATTTTCACTTACCTTTGGAACTATATGAAGAAACTATATTCAATCTTATGCTTTCTGTTATTATTTAATCTTAAACCTGCTTATATACAGGCGAATCGTACAGATTCTATTGATATTATTCACTATAATATAAATAACAGCATCCGGAATTTTAGCAGTAAATATATTGAAGGAACCGTTTATATTAAAGCTGTTTTTAAATACAATCAGGTAAAAAATATTACCCTTGATTTATTAAAGCTCAACCCTGAGTTTATAACAGGCAATGGAGATACGCTAAATTTCAGCAAAACCGATTCAACCGTGCACATCAGCATTACCAAAAATTACCAACTGGCTGATACTATAAATTTGTCTATATCTTACAGCGGTTTTCCGGTACTGGACCCCAAATGGGGCGGTTTCTTTTTTAATGGAAACTATGCTTATAATATGGGAGTTGGTATGGCTTCCAATCCGCCCGGCTTTGGCAGGTGCTGGTTTCCCTGCATAGATAATTTTACCGACCGGGCTACTTATGAATTTCATATTACCACCGATTCGGGTTATATGGCTGTATGCAATGGACTGCAGGAACCGGCCACACCCAATAATGGAGGTATTTGCTGGAACTGGTATTTACACCAGGCTATTCCAACGTATATAGCCAATGTTGCAGTTAGCAAATATGTTTTATTAAACAATGTGTACCATGGCATTCAACGCGATATTCCAATTATTCTGGCGGTTGAACCCAAAGATACTGCAAATATGAAAGCATCATTTATCAGACTGAATGATGCCCTAACTTGTTTTGAATCAAAATTTGGTCCTTACCTGTTCGACCGGATTGGCTATGTGGGAGTGCCTTTTAATTCGGGAGCTATGGAGCATGCCGGTAACATATCATACCCATTGTATGCTGTTGACGGCACCACAGCAAGTGAATCACTCATTGCCCATGAACTTTCGCACCATTGGTGGGGAAATCTGGTTACAGCCCGAACGCCGTCTGATATGTGGTTAAACGAAGGCTGGGCCAGCTATTGTGAAGCCTTGTATCTGGAATGTGTTTATGGAAATGACGCCTATAATGCAGACATAAATAACAAGCTATTTACCGCTTTGCGTTGGGCTCATGTTAGAGATGGTGCTTATATGCCGGTATCAGTTGTGCCTTTGGCCCAAACCTATGGAACCCATGTGTATACCAAGGGAGCCTTAATGGTGCATAGTTTACGCATGCTGATAAATGATGATACCGCTTTCTTTAATACCTGTAAATCTTATTTGCAAAAATACAGTTTCAAAGATGCGTCAAGTACCGACCTTCAAAATCATTTTGCAAAACGTTTCGGAGGAATGATCAACTCATTTTTCAATTCCTATATTTTTGATAAAGGACATATTGATTTGCAATTTGTAAGAGCTGACCCAAGAGGTGATTTCGGTTCTAAACCTGTATTCCGCTTAATGTCGAGATACAAAACAAATATTCCGGACAGCATTTTTGCTTTTGTTAAATATTATGATGGTGAATTTAATAAAGTGAATCAGTATTTTCAGCTTTTGGTACGTAATAAATATTCAGAAGATTTTATAGGCTACTGGGATGCCTTTAATCTTGCCCTGCTTGGAGAAAAGCCGGGAACGATGCTGGGTGTAACAACTCAGTCGGCATGGGTAAAAGGTACCGGCGTGCAGTCGTTTCCAAGCGCTTTGTTTACATTCACACCTCAACAAAACACCGACTCGTCCTTTGTTTTTGTACAGCATCATTTTGTAAGACCCTGGCAGGAAAAAGGCCTTTTCACGAATGGAATCAGGGTTTCATCAGAAAGATACTGGCATATTAATGGCATTTGGCCTAAAGGATTTAAATCAACAGCCTTTTTTAATTATGATGGTACAACTGCTAATAAAAACTCAGGACATTTGGATAACGAATTGATTACAGGAACAGAAGACAGCCTGGTTCTGTTGTATCGTCCGAATGCACAAACCGCATTTGCCATTGAAACAGATTTAACCAAACAAACCGGTTCAAGCCTTACGGATAAAACCGGCAGGTTCTGGGTAAACAACCTTAAAAAAGGTGATTATGTATTTGGATATTATGATGTAAAAGCAGGAATAGGTTCTGTTGAAAATGAGAAGAGATTATTTAAAGTCTTTCCCAACCCAAGTGAAGGAATGGTGAAAGTTGAATTTCCATTTGAGCACAATGCGGGCATCATTGAAGTATATGATATAACTGGCAAACTGGTTTATTCAGAAAACATAGAAGCAGGTAAAAATGAACTCGTCATGAAAACCCCGCTTTGGAAACCAGGCTCCTATATTCTAAAATTCAATGATGGTTTGGGTCAGGTTAACTCAAAATTTATTGTAAACTAGCATGACAAAGTCTTCCGTAAGTCCTGTTCAAATAATTAAAGTTAATGTTAACAACAGTTCTGCCCTCCCCGATTTACTAGCCATGGAAGAACCGCTTGAAATACGCCTGGGTTATGGCCTGAACCAACATCGTGAGCAAAAAAGTATTTCGGTTACCATGCGTACTCCCGGCAACGATTTTGAACTGGCTTTAGGTTTTTTATTCACCGAAGGGATCATTAAAAGTACAGAAGAAATCATACAGATAAAATATTGCACAGAAGCCAACACCATAGAGAATCAATTTAATATTGTTCGGGTTGAACTCAACGAAAATTCAGACATAGATTTTGCAAAACTACAACGAAATTTTTATACCACATCAAGCTGCGGGGTTTGTGGAAAAGCCAGTATTGATGCCATACACACGCTTTGCGACATACAACAAAATAATACATTTACCGTAACAAATACAACCTTGTTTGAACTACCGGATACCTTACGCAAAACCCAAAATGTTTTTGAACATACAGGTGGTTTACATGCCTGTGCCCTGTTTAATAACAAAGGCGAATTGCAATTAAGCAGAGAAGATGTTGGCAGGCACAATGCATTGGATAAACTCATCGGAGCCGCATTGGGTTCAAATCAAATTCCATTAACAAACTCAATATTATTATTAAGCGGCAGAGCCAGTTTTGAACTCATACAAAAAGCCTCCATGGCAGGCATCCCAATAGTTGCAGCCGTAGGTGCCCCCTCCAGCCTGGCCGTTCAACTGGCACAGGAATTAAATATATCTTTGGTAGGTTTTTTACGGGAACAGCGGTTTAATATTTATAGCGCTCCGGAACGAATTGATATAAAATAATTGTTTTATTTTTTATTAAATTGTAACCCCAATATTTTCATCGTACATCGTACATCGTACATCGTACATCGTACATCGTACATCGTACATCGTACATCGTACATCGTACATCGTACATCGTACATCGTACATTTGTTGCCTACACCAATTCCTCTTCGATTTCTGATTTATAAACCATATCCTTTTCAATACGTAGATTATCAATGATAAATGCCTGGCGGTCCATGGTGTTTTTGCCCATATAATATTCCAGCATTTTTTGGATGGGGGTATCATGGCGAACCAATACCGGTTGCAGGCGCATATCTTCTCCTATAAACAAACCAAACTCTTCGGGCGAAATTTCTCCCAGGCCTTTAAAACGGGTAATTTCGGGCCGGGTTCCTAATTGGTGGATTGCATTTTGCTTTTCTTCATCACTGTAACAGTAAATGGTTTTTTGTTTGTTACGAACCCTGAATAAAGGGGTTTCCAAAATATATAAATGTCCGTTTTTTGCCAGATCCGGGAAAAATTGCAGGAAAAAAGTGAGCAATAACAAACGTATATGCATCCCATCCACATCGGCATCGGTTGCCACTACAATGCGGTTGTAACGCAGGTCTTCAATGCTCTCTTCAATGTTAAGCGCATGTTGTAGCAGGTTAAACTCTTCGTTTTCGTATACAATTTTTTTGGTTAAACCATAACTGTTCAATGGCTTTCCGCGTAAACTAAATACTGCCTGAAACTCCACGTTTCGCGATTTGGTAATGGAACCACTTGCCGAGTCTCCTTCAGTTATAAATAAAGTGGTATCAAATTTACGTTCGTCTTTGCTTTCGTTATAATGTACGCGGCAATCGCGTAATTTTTTGTTGTGCAGATTCGCTTTCTTAGCACGTTCATTAGCCAGTTTTTTTATACCGGCCATCTCCTTGCGTTCGCGCTCACTCTGGTTAATGCGGCGTAGTAATGCATCGGAGGTTTCGGGGTGTTTGTGTAAATAATCATCCAGACTTTTCTTTAAAAAATCGGTTACAAATTGTTTTACCGATTGCGATTCGGTGGGCGCCATATTGCTTGAACCCAGCTTGGTTTTGGTCTGACTTTCGAATACAGGCTCCTGCACCCGGATGCTTACAGCAGCTATGATGCTTGCACGTATATCCGCCAAATCAAAATCTTTTTTATAATACTCACGAACTGTTTTGGCAAATGCTTCTCTGAAAGCATTCAGGTGCGTTCCACCCTGCGTGGTATGCTGACCGTTTACAAAGCTGTAATACTCTTCTCCATACTGATTTTCGTGGGTAATCGCTACTTCAATGTCCTCCCCTTTTAAATGAATAATCGGGTAACGCAATGCTTCTTCATTGGTTTTGCGTTTCAGCAAATCCAGCAAACCATCTTTGGAAAAGAATTTTTTATCGTTGAACCAAATCGTTAATCCGGAGTTGAGATACACATAATTCCAGAGCATGTTTTCAAAAAACTCGCTGATAAACCGATAATGCTTAAAAATGCCATCATCCGGAATAAAGGTAATTGCAGTGCCGTTGGGTTCAATGGTATCCTGAAGCTTGTGGTCCTTAATCAGATTCCCTTTTTCAAACTCTACGATCTTGGTTTTACCATCTCTGAAAGATTGCACTTTAAAACTCGCCGACAATGCATTCACCGCCTTGGTTCCCACTCCATTTAAACCCACCGACTTTTTAAACGCCTGGGAATCGTATTTCCCGCCCGTATTTATCTGTGAAACGCACTCAATAACCTTTCCCAATGGAATTCCACGTCCGTAATCCCTTATAAATGCCTTGCTGTCTGTAACTTTAATATCAATCTGGCGACCATTGCCCATCACATATTCGTCAATGGAGTTATCAATAATCTCCTTCAATAAAATGTAAATCCCGTCATCCATGGCGCTACCGTCGCCCAATTTGCCAATATACATACCCGGACGTAGCCGTATATGCTCCCGCCAATCCAATGATTTAATGCTACTTTCGTCGTACCTAACTGCTTCTGCTGCCATTTCAAAAATAAAGCGTAAAAATACGCGCTTTTTGTTGAACCTGCAGGCTTATTTTGCACAGGGTTGTGGATAAACGGGTGTAGAGGCCGCTGACGACTGGCATTCTAAAAAAAATAATGGACCTTGTGTACTCCCGGTTGACTGTTGTTGCCTGGTGGTAATGTGGATTCCGGGCTTTTTTCGATGCTGTAAATTGAAGGTATTATGCCGTTGTAATTACTTTATATTTCGTATTGTCCAGATTTTACCGTTATAATTTATCCTTATCAAACCATAAACGTAATTGTATAATAAAAGAGCCGTGTATCGATCAGTATAAAATAAATTACCTATAATAGTAACATTGTTTACAAAGATTGAATCCTGATTATAGGGGAAATAGAACTCATAGTCAACAAAATGATGCTTATCGATGCCGAAAAAAATTCCAGGCTTATAATTATTAATTGAAGTATGGAATGAACTTAAACCTAATTGTATGTCAGATAGCTCAACATTATTTCCTTTAAATCGATAATCAATTTTTTCGTATACAGTGATGATGTCATCAGGGCAGTCGATATTATTAGCCGCAGAAGTTTTATTGCTAAAAAAGCTGTGTGAACAACTCCCATAAAGTACAGCGGAATCGCCAAAATTACTTAAGTATACGAGGGTGTCGGGACAATGGTATGGTATTTTTGATTTATATATATTTTCTATCCAGGCAGTATCTGTAAATGTTTTTTTAGTTAGTCCTTTGCAAGGATCATATTTGGAACATTGTATGGATAGAATAATAAAAATTATGTATAAAAAATAAAAATGCCACTTGAATTTCATTTTCTTTAATTTTTATATAATTGATTTTAAATAACCATAGCTTTTAGGAATTGTATTTTTGAAATATTGTTTTATTCTTATTTGTACCATGCACCAAGAATGATTCGAACACCATTGCCTTAACATCATTTCCACTCGAAAATAGCACAATCAAAGCACGAAGCTACTAATATCTTTCAGATTTTTGGTTTTTCCAGAGGCATAGTCCCAAAAGTTGGGTCAAACCATTAAAACAGTTTCCTTTTATGAGTTACCACCCTCATTATAAATACATATGATACAATTCAATTTGACTTATTCAGGAATGTTTTTCAAAAGATCATCAAGTTCATTATCCGAAAGATTTTCCTTTTCTGACTTATCATATACTATAACTCATTCAATAACTCTTTAGCAGGACGGGCTTTTAATTTCCCCTGACGCACTAATTTAAGGTTTTCTACCGCTTCCTTGATCTCTTCCATCAGTAAAGCCTTTTCATCACTAAGTGTTTTGGCTTTTACGTAAGAAATACTTCTTAGTACATCCAGTAAAGATGCAGCCTTATTATCAGGGATATCTAATAATATTTTCATTATTGAATGGTTTAGTTTTTGTTTGGGTATTATAGTTGAAATAAAATGGCTTCTATTTCAATCAAACAAATTTACCTGAATTTTTTATTACTTCTAATTTAATTTTTTGTTAAAAATGACAATGATTAAAAATTCATTACATTTGTTCAGACTGTTAGCATCCACTCAACCTTATGAGACTTATTTTGCTCTTCGCATTATCATCCATCATGACCGTTGGTTTAGCCCAGGACAGGCAGAACTTCAAAACACTTTCAATTGGTATTTTTGGTGGAACTACGATAAGTGTACCCTCAATTAATAAATGGTATAGCTTACCCAATTCGTCTGCAATAGAGTTTGGCAGCAATTTCTGGAATGGGTATCTGTTTCTGCGCACAGAAATGGCAGAAATGAAGAGCCGGGGCATTGTTCCTTCCTATTCTGATTATCATTGCGCACTGGGTTACAATTATACCTATAAGTTCCATCAACAATTTAGTTGGATCAACAGCGTCTCAATTGGAAATGCATATATGGTATTCAATGAAACACCTGGTGCCGGAAACCTTAGGGAATCTGAAATGATGATGCAACTCGCTTCGAATATTGAGTGGAGGCCAGCGTATGCACAATGGGGAGTTTCGGCCGGTGCAGGCTGGAAGAGAGAATTCACAAAGACAAGAATAGATTTTACGAATGTAACCATAGGCGTTCGTTATTATTTCAACACACCTCAATGGTTCGGGAGGGTCATGAAATGAAGGCTATCTTAATCATACCCGCAATTTGTTGTAGTTTGCTTTCACAAGCCTCAACCCTTGTAAATATTGGGCATGAGGTGCAACAATCAAACGAAGATTCCATTCACATGAATCCTTCCATTCAGATAATCACAGGTGAGCAGATGTTAAATGCAGGGCTTTCGCGATTGAGCGATTTGTTCCTGTTAATTGAGAACGGAACTTACACCACTATTAATGGCGACAGGTATTTTGCACAATTTGGAGCTACTTCAAACTATAAATTTCAATCATGGATTTTCATGGTTGACGGTGTGCGGATTGATCTTAGCAGGTTTGATGCAGTAGCAGTAAATATGACCGGTATTGCACTTGCCGATGTAGACCATATTGAGGTGGTAACCGAGCCATGTTTATATTACGGAGAATTTGCAGATAAAGGTATTGTTCATATAATCACAAAGAAGAAGAACAGTCCATCATATACCGGATATCTGGGCAATGGTAATGAAACAGGAGATCCCGGCCCGTTCAGGTATATTACACCTACACCGAATGTAGATAAAGTGGGGCTGAATTACAGCCATGTTGCAGGTTTTGGCAACAATACCTGGAGCGCGGGCTGTTCGTATACATACCAGGATTATTTCTTCAGGGATGCTGCAATTTTTAACCGGGTTAATACTAACAATCCTTTAACCTCAAAATCTTCACTTGAATCAGTAAGATTCGGGCTGGGTTATGATGGTGGCAAACTCAGGCATCATATGCAGGCGTACGTGACTGAGGCCTCAGATTATCTTTTTGACCCGGAGAAATATGAGATTCTCGTGACAGGAAAACAATACAGTGCAACCTCTGTTACTTCATTAAAAACTAGCAATAAGGGCAACTTAAAAGTTTCAACAGCTATTTTATGGGAAGATGCACAAAGTCAATTCAAAAATTCACCCATGCTGCCTTCAAATACACATGGGGTTATAAACACATCATATTCACACACTACCTGTTGGAAAAGCCATCGTGTTGCTGTTGAACCCGGCTTTGCTTATAGATATTATCGTAACCAACTAAGTACAACAGGCATTCATGCATTTTATATTCCCAGTATTCACACACATATAATTTACAGAAATGGCTTATCCTTTTCAGGCGATTTTCAATTGGTATCGGCAGCGGGTTCGGGTTATATGGGATCAAAAGCCGCTGCAACGCTGAGGTGGAAATCGGAAACCAATCGCCTTTGGAGTTTCAACATTTGCCATAGTTATCGCCTTATTGATGAAGAAGAGAATTACTTTGTGTCAGCATATGAAAGAGGCCGGACAAATATATTACTGCGCGGCACAAGACAGTTGAGCACAGATATTTCATTACGATCAAACGGCCACAGCCTGTTTATGTGGAAGCTCTATACCGGACTTAAATTTATTGATGCATTGCCTTTTTATGATGTGGCATATCTTTATAATAATTCAACAGTTCCTGATATTGTGGTTGGCAGATATTCGAGCGGGCAAACCTTGAACTTTATAGGTGGGGGTACAGCAAAGTTACTGATCACGCCAAAACTGAATGCGGGTATGGAGGGACTTATCACGTTCCAGGTAGCCGGTAATCGTGAACTAACACGCAGTCTCCCGGTACATCGGTTCTCAATGCTCCTCAACTACCAGTTGCCTGAAAGATTTAATGCATGCCTGAGAACTGCGTACCAGGGCGCTGCAACTTTCGATGTGATTACTCCGGGCAGATCCATTGAATCAAAGAATCCACACAAACTGATCAAAGGATTTCTTGTGTGTGATCTCAGCATTTCAAAACGGGCTGTTCATGATATTCTTAGCCTGAACCTGACAATCCGGAATATCTTCAATGGATTGGAGCGTTATCATTCGATTGGGGCACAATTTGATTTACGTATGTTCTTTGGAATAACGGTGAATCTGACAAGGGTGACTAAAAGCCGGCAATCTCAATAAAAAACAAAGCCCCAATGTTCAACCGAACATTGGGGCTTTACAATATTGTTGAAGCTTCTTATCTTATAGCAGCTTCAAATAATGGATTAGAAAAGTAATTTCTGAACTCCAGATCATCTTTTGCCCAGGTTCTTGCATCAGGGCTTAATGCTACTGCACGGGCAACATTGGTGGTGGTTACATCCTGGTTATTCATTCTGGCACCGCAAATTGCGCGCAGGTAATAATGTTTCCAGGTTAACGATTCGGTGTTTATATTGTCAATAGTTGTTTTGGCTGCATTAGCATCACCATTTAACAACTGAGCCAGGGCTACGTTAAAATCGGCTTTGCCGCTTTTGTTTAAATTGCTTACTGCCGATGCGTAGTTGCCACTCTTAATATCAAACAATCCCAGGTTATAGCTAACATCAGCACCTTTGGCACCTGCTTTTACATAAAGTGCATGTGCACCTGCATAATCACCTTTTGCGCGGGCAATGGCACCCATATTGGCTAATACCATTCCATTATCCGGACTCAACGTATTGGCTTTATCCAGATTGCTGGAAGCATCCGATAAATTGTTTTGCTGAATCTGAACGGCTGCCAGGTCCGAAAATCCTTTCCAGTCGGTTGGATTCTTTGTATTATAAGCATTTAACACTTCAGCTTTTTGTGTTAAATCGGTAGTGATAATTGCCAAATGGTACAATTCTTCATTTTCCAATTGATCGTATTTGCCATAGTAATTTTTTAAATCTGCATCATTTTTAAAAGGTTTGCCACCTATCAAAACTAACTCCGACCTGCGTAATTTGGGTAAAATAGATTCAGCCGCTTTTTTCCACGATTTCTCAAAGTTTCTGCGTAATAAACTTTCACGCTCTTCATCGCTGATGCTTGAATTGTTTAATATTTCAAGCATACCATCCTTATCAGCCAGATTTGAAGTTTCAAGTTCCGTTTTAAAACCTTTCCAGTCTTCGGCAAGCATATAACCCATGCTAAAGTTTTCGTCATTCACTTCCGAAAAGCCCAGTTTTTTCAATTCATTTTTAAAATACGCAAAAGTACTTTCCGAACGTCCTTTCGATAAGTTGTTGTTGCGTTCCAATTCCCCATCAGGTGATGCAAATGCATTGATTGAAATCCCTTTAACATTCCAGTTAGGATCCTTTTTCAATAATTTTTTCAATTCTGCAATCTGTACCTTGTTGCTAATGGTATTACCCGTTTTAAAATTCGGGTTAAACTTTTGCACATCCATTGGGAAATAAATGCTCACAGCTTTATTGTTCAGAATCGGCTGATAATTGTCCTTATTCATCAGCACTTCACCTGTAAAATTCAGCATTAATGCAGTGGTAATCGTTCCCTGAACCATAATACTGTCGGCAACCGGGATGGCTTTGCCCTGAAAAGAAAAACGGGGATACATTTTAACCTTCTTCAAATCACTGGTATAAGCGATTTTGTCGGTATAGGTAATTTTGCCACCTGTTTTCGTGTCAATGGTGTAATCAGCAGCGCCTTTGGCTTTGGTTCCTTTTACAGAAACTTCTTTTAACTTAATTTCCTGACCATCACTCGTTTTAAGAATGGGCTGAAAGGTTAATAAAGTACTTGCCTTAATTGACTTAGGCGGTACATTACCTACAATCATGATGCTCACCGAGTCCCCCTTCATTTCAAGCGGGTTCGGGTTTACGGTATAACTGTTTTTGGTAAAGTTAGCCGGGCCGGCACATGCTCCTAAAAATAAGGCAGTTGCCATACCGATCGGGAGAACTTTTTGCGAAAAATCCTTCATTGTTTAGTTTTTTTGTTGCGCAATTATACTTATTTTGAACCAAATAAATAATAATAAAAATTAATTTTGTATATAATTAAAATTAAAGGTAAAGCTAAAATACCTGATTACTTGCAGGTAAGGGACGACAATTTTACACTAATTGCCTATACCCGAACCGACAGACCCGAAAGAGCACTCGAAAAATGCGGTCTTGGTGACAAAATTGAAAAAATTAAGGAGTTGATGAACAGCATTCCATTTGGACAAATGACTAAAATAGAACTTACATGAGCAGCGTAAAACCAATCATATCCATATTAAGAGGTGGAATTTTTCAGGGACATAATTTGATATTGTCAGATGTTACGATACAGGTGGGGCCATCAGAATTTGTTTACTTAATTGGCAGCACCGGCAGTGGAAAAAGCAGTTTACTAAAAGTACTTTATGGAGAATTAACGCTTGAAAATGGTACCGGTGAAATTGTTGGCTTTCCATTAAAGGATTTAAAAAAATCGGATATCCCAAAATTAAGACGGAAACTGGGTGTTGTGTTTCAGGATTTCCAATTGCTTTTTGACCGGGATGCCTTTGACAATCTGGCATTTGTTTTAAAAGCTACCGGCTGGAAAAGCGAGCACGATATAAAACAGCGTATCAAGGAAGTATTGGAAATGGTGAGTTTGGATACCAAATCTCACAAAATGCCTTTTGAATTAAGCGGTGGCGAGCAACAACGTTTGGCTATTGCCCGGGCTTTGCTTAATAAACCGGTAGTAATACTTGCCGATGAACCCACCGGAAATCTGGATCCCAAAACGAGCGATGATATTTTAAATCTCCTGCATCAGATAAGTAAAACCGGTACGGCAGTACTAATGGCAACCCACGATTACCGGATCATCGATAAGTTTCCGGGAACCATTATGCGTTGCGAAGGAGGAAAAGTAATTGTAAATAAACTGGTGACAGAATCTAATTGATAAGACTTTTTAAAATAATTGCATCTTTTTCAACATTAAAGTTTGAATATAGTACTTCCCTCCTTTTTGCTATATCCTGTTCGGTAAACTCCTGTTCCATAATTTTAGGAATTATCTCAACAAATTCATCAGCCCGTGATTTTACAATGCATAAATCCTGCAGCCCGGTATTGTCAACCATTGCAGGATTGGTAAGTACAAAGCGGCCTCTGTATAACACGTTAAGCAATTTTAGTTTAATCCCGGTGGGTTGAAATGTGGAGAGCACATTAATTTGGGCATGCTCGATCCGCTCATCAATTTCGGCCGTTGATAGTCCTTCTAAAATCTGAATATTTGGACATCCGGAGGCAGCTAATTTAAGCTCCCGTGAAACACCATCTCCACAAATAACAAAGGGTATACTGAGCTTGCTAAAAACCTGGTTAACGAGAAACAGTGCAGCCTGATTGTTTTCAGCTACGCTTAGTTTGCCATGGTAAAAACAATAGTTTCCGCGACCTGTTTTCGACAATACTTCCTTGTTGGCATGAAAGGCCGGCAGATAAAAGCAGCTTTTTTTGAACATGGCCGAAAGCTGTTTGGTATCATTGGGGGAGATGGCCAGAATCATGTCGGCATTGGCAAGTATTTCTTCGTATTTTAACAATAATTTCGATTCAAAACGGTAATAGGCTCTGATGAAAACATTTTTTTCGGCCTCTGCCAGCAAGCGGTAATAATCGTGTTCAATATTATGCATCCTCACAATTTTTTTTCGCTTTGCCAGTTTCGGGTGATCCAAAAAATAACAACTGTGCAAGGCTTCAAACAAAATCGGTGCATCATTTTCAAGCAGATTTTCCAGCAGGTGTGCATTGTTTCGGGTGGCTACTATATAAGGCAATCGCTGAAACGGATTGATCCATACCTTTCGTTTATAGTAATATACTTTTTTGCAGTATTTTTCAAGCTCTGCACTCCTGCTCCTGTCGCGGTATTCAAAACAATGCAAAATAATATCAACCCCGGTTTCCGACAAGGCTTTCAGTTTATAAAACACGTCAATTACCCCTCCGTAATTGGCAGGGTATGGAATATCAAAACTAACGATGTTTAATAATGGGTTCAAGTAAACAATTGCTTGTAGATGTTTAATAATTTTTTTTCTTCCCGCTGCAAATTATAAACTTGTGCGGCTAATGCACAATTTTGTTCCATCTGCTGGTATAAGTGCTTATCGCTAAGTAATTTATTTAAGTTTCGTGCAATCTCATTTTCCTCACAATTGCAGAGCATGGCAATATTATAATTTTGATTGATTTGCCGGTATTCTATAAAATCGGCACATATTTGAGGAATGCCAGCATGCATATAGTCGAAAAACTTGTTGGCTAAGGAATATTGATAACTCAGACCTTTGGGTTCAAGCAAATTGCTGGCAATAGTTGCCTTATTTGTAAAAGCCGATAAATCTTTTGGTTTAATAAATCCTGTAAAATTAACTTTGGTTTCAAGCTTTAATTCTGCTACCAAAAGCCTTAAAGATACACTCAAATCACCTTCTCCGGCGATTAGCAGTTTTGCATCCACCTGTTGCATGGCGCGTATTAACTGGGGCAAACCCCTCCCCTCATTTAAAGCCCCCTGGTAAATGATAATCGGGATTTCATTTGCTCCTTTTATTTCTATATCCCGCTTAATATATTCAGGTGTATTTAAAATGGTTTCAAACTGAATTCCGTATTGTTTTGAAAACAAATTAGCCAGCTCATTGCCTACCGTATAGGCCTTGTCAACCCTGGGAATACAAATATTTGCAACGCCTTGCCAAATGGCTTTTATAGCAGGCCTTTCAGTCACTTCCGGAACTTCGGTAAAATATTCATGCGCATCAAATACCAGCTTTTTGCCTTTTAATTTAGCCACCAAAGTACAGGGTAAAAGCGTATCCAGGTCAACCGCAGCATAAACCGTGGCATTCGAAAACAGTAGATACCAAAATAATCTCAGGTTGTATTCCAGATAAAAAAGCTTTCCCTTCTCAAATAAACAAGAGATTCTGTGCTGTTCAAAAGGCATTTTATCC
The DNA here is from genome assembly GCA_030680835.1 of Bacteroidota bacterium. GTDB lineage: Bacteria > Bacteroidota > Bacteroidia > UKL13-3 > UKL13-3 > B1. Next base: position 95,359 of record JAUXUD010000023.1, on the reverse strand, counting down.
AGCGGAATAGAATGCTTTCGCCGTCTCCCAACCAGTTTTACATCATACCCGTTTTTGGCCAATACCCCTGCAATGCGCTGCATGCGCTGATCGAAACTCAGGTCGTTTGTTACCGTTAAAATTATGAATCTTCTTTTTTGCAAAACAATAGATGCTGAGAGTTGAGTTGCAATATACCTTTATCTAATAATATGCGCGCAATACCCACAATATCTTCCTGTTTGTATGCGCTAACCTTGTTACACAATCCCTGTATATCAATAGGTTCAGCCAAACAGGCATTTTTTATGGCTGTTTCAATTAATTTATACGCACTGTTTTTTAACAAGTGCTTTCTTTTTTCAATGCAGGTGTCGCAGGTTCCGCAATCCAATGCGCCCAATTCATCAAAATAGGCCAGTATCTTCCGGCTTCTGCACATATTCCGGTCTTTTGCATAATACACCATCTGGTTAAGTTTATCGATAAACAAATTTTTCCGGTCTCTTATCAGGGCCTGATCCAAATGAATATAATTTGCATCCCAGCGCTGATCGATAATGCTCAATTGGGCAGCATCTGTTTGAGGCAGGTATTCCAGCACTTTTAACGTATGTAACTTTTGTAGTTTTGAACGCAAATCGTTTTCCGATACATTCAGTTTCATGGCAAGAAATTTTTCATTGATCACAACCCGTGCATCAAAAATTCCACCATAGCTTCTTAGTAATAATTTCAGTAAATCATCCAATGGTTCATTCTCTTTCTGAAAGTTTAAAAGTTGCTCTTGTTTGTAAAGAACCTGCAGGCGCGAAGGACTGTAAAAGGCTTCACTCAAATGGATAAAGCCCAACTGCGACAACAACTTTAAGCTCGAATAAACCAATACCGGACTCATCTTAAAATGTGCAGAAAAATGGGGTAAATCAAACTCAAAACTACGCTCAGAAACTGCACCTACCTTAATATGAAAATAAGTTCCCAACGCATCATAAACTTTTCTTATTTCTGCCTCAGGTGGAAAGTTTTGTTCAATGCGGTGTTTCAATTCGGCTTCATCGGCACCATTGTATAAAAGTACGCAAAAGGCTTTTTCTCCGTTCCGCCCTGCCCTGCCCGCCTCCTGATAATAAGCTTCCAGGCAATCGGGCATTTCAAAGTGAACCACCACACTGCAATCGGGTTTATCAATTCCCATTCCAAAGGCATTGGTGCAAACCATAACCCGGGTTTGGTTTTTTATCCATTGCTCTTGCCTTTCCACCCTAAGTTCATTACTTAATCCGGCATGATAAAATGATGCGCTGATTCCGGCTTTCAACAAATAATCTGCTATTTCTTCAGTTTTTCTCCGGTTTCTCACGTATACCAAACCACTTCCTTTGGTCTTATTAAATACATCCAGCATCTGGTCGAACTTGCGCTCCGTAATTCTAACCACATAATGCAGATTTAACCGCTCGAAACTCTTTTTAAAGACTTTGTTCTTTTTAAAAGCCAGTTGCTGTTGAATATCTTCCACCACTTCTTTGGTGGCAGAAGCTGTTAAGGCCAGCACCGGCGTGTTGGGTAGTAACTTTCGTAATGCTGCTATTTTCCGGTATTCAGGTCTGAAATCAAAGCCCCACTGACTGATACAATGGGCTTCATCAACTGCCAGCAGGTTCACTTTTAACTGGGGCAAATAATCTTTAAACAGTTCTGAACCCAGCCGTTCGGGAGATAGATATAAAAATTTTACGCCACCGTGAACACAATTATTCAGGATTAGTTTGATTTCATTATATGGAATTCCTGAATAAATGGCATGGGCCTGAATTCCGAGCTTTTGCAAGGTTTCCACCTGATCTTTCATTAAGGCAATTAAGGGTGAAATAACCAAACACATGCCTTCCATGGCTAATGCCGGAACCTGGAAACAGATAGATTTACCGCCTCCTGTGGGTAATAAAGCCAGGGTATCGTTTCCCTTTATTACTTCCTCAACAATATCCTGCTGCAAGGGTCTGAATTGCTCGTAACCCCAATATTGTTTTAAAATTTGCTGAATAGTCAAGGAGTTTGATATTTTAAATGATTACTCCATCCTTGATGGTTAGCATCCGATCGCTCTGCCTGGCCAAAACCTGGTTATGCGTAACAATAACAAAGGTTTGATGGAATTCATTGCGTAATTTAAAAAACAATTGATGTAAATCTTCAGCCGCTTTCGAATCCAGGTTGCCCGAGGGTTCGTCTGCCAAAATAACTGCCGGATTATTGATTAAAGCCCGTGCCACTGCAACCCGTTGCTGTTCTCCCCCACTCAGGTCTGAGGGCTTGTGCGAAATCCTGTCGTTCAATCCTAAAAAACCGAGCAGGTCTTTGGCTTTATTATGCACTTCAGCTTCGTTTTGTCCGCCAATCCAACCGGGCATACATACATTTTCAAGTGCAGTAAACTCCGGCAAAAGCTGGTGAAACTGAAATACAAAGCCAATATTTTTATTCCTAAACCGGGCCAAAACCCTTCCTTTTAAACCCGATACTTCCTGTCCGTCAATTTTCAGCGAGCCTTTATCGGGCGCATCCAGCGTACCCATAATTTGAAGTAAGGTGGTTTTACCTGCCCCCGAGGCCCCTACAATAGAAACAATTTCACCTTTTTGAATATGTAAATTAACACCTTTCAATACCGGCAAAATTCCATAAGATTTGTACAGTTCCGTAACCTTTATCATGCTCCGTCAATAATACAAAATTTACGCTAAAAGTTAAATGTTTATTCGCCTGTCTTAGCTCCTTAATTAACGTGACGCATAAATTAATTATTTTAGCGCAATCCATAACACAGATTCACCCCGGATTTGCCCAGCTTCTCAAATCAATCCATTACAAATCCCAACCCATTTCACCCCGTACCATAGGATTCCCGTTAGAATATTACTGTTTCTGAAAAATAAATTTGCATGTGTGAAAAAAAAACAATTACCTTTGTAAGCGAACACTTACTTACATTCATAAAGTCGTTTATAAAGAGAAGCTTGAAAATGAAAAACATTAAATTCACAGACAGACAAATAGAAATTATGGAAGCCGCCACTTTGCGGATTGATCAGTTTGGCATACAGGAATTGACCATAAAAAACCTGGCTGCCGATCTTGGACTTTCAGAGGCTGCATTATACCGGCATTTTAAAAGTAAGAATGATATTATGCTGGGACTTTTATCGTATTTTATTTTAGAAATGAAAGAGCGGATTGCAGCAATAATCTCTCAAGAGGGAAACACGCCAACAGAACAGTTAAAAGCAATATTTGCTTCACAATTAAAAACATTTTTAAAGAAACCGGCTATTGTCAGCGTTATTTTTTCGGAAGGAATTTTTCAATTTAATAAAGAGCTTAGCGAAAAGGTTTCAACCATGATGGAACTGATGCAAACACATATTAGTACGATTATAAAGAAAGGGCAGAAAGAAGGAATTTATCGTGAATTAATCGGTCCGGCAACTATTACAACTATTATAATGGGCAGTATGCGTATGACTGTATTGAAATGGAAACTATCGGGGCATCATTCTGATTTGATTAAAGATGGTAATACCGTGTTAAACGGGCTTTTAAAAATGATAGAAAAATAAACAATTACAAAATATGAAAACGATAATTTTATTTAGATCAGTTGGTTTGTTTTTACCCGGATTGGGCAACGCAACTGAAGAAAAGTTAAAAGTACAGGCAGAAACCTATATGCATCCGGAACTCCAGCAAAATAATGAGATGCACACCCTTAAACTTAATAGTGGTAAGAAATGGAAAGTTGATGCAAATACACTGCAGCATATTCACAATATGGAAAATGATGTTTCTGTTTTCTGCAGGAATGAACAAAAGGATTACATGACCATTGCAAAGCAATTTCTAAATATTAAGGGCTCATTCACCCTGTTTAACCCATATTTTCAATAGTACAATTCATCAAAAAAATTTAATTCATGAAGTTAGTAAGTATTTACACACAATATATTATCCTGCTGCTTTTTGTATCCGGATTTCATAAATCAAGTGCCCAGATATGGACAATACAACAGTGCTTGGACACGGCACAGGTTCACAACAAAAACCTGCAGATAAGCAGAAATAATATTTCTGTTGGCGAACAAAAGCAGAAAGAAGCAAAAGCCGGTTTAATTCCAAAAGTAACGGCGAATGCTGATTACAGGTATTTTACAAATCTGCCCTATCAGCTTATGCCATTGTCTACTTTTAACCCAACAGCGCCTGAAGGAAAGTTTAAGGAAGCTCAATTTGGAGTTCCGCACAATATCAATGCAAACTTACAATTGTCAATGCCATTGTATAATCCGCAAGTGTACGGAGCTATTCAAACAACTAAAATAGCTTCGGAATTAACAGATTTGCAATATCTGAAAACTGAAGAACAGATTTATTTTGAAATTTCAAACCTTTATTATAATGCTCAAATACTGCATCGCCAATCTGCATTTATAGACAGCAACCTTATAAATGCCACAAAACTTTTACATAATATGCAACTGCTCAATGAACAGCTTCTTGCCAGGGGAACAGATGTAAACAAGGTAAAATTTCAGGTAGCACAATTAACCGCACAAAAGGAAAGCATCAGCAGTAAATACAGTCAGGTTTTAAATGCGTTGAAATTCACAATGGGTATTCCCATCGAACAAAGTCTGCAAATTGAACCGAACATTTATTTTCAGAATACCCATGAATATATAAGTTCATCAACCCTGGATATTCGCCTTACAAAAACACAATACCGATTACTGGCAAGTGAACTAAGTACTTTAAAATTTTCAAGATTGCCTTCGCTTTCCCTTTACGGTACATACGGAACAACAGGTTATGGATATGACAAAGAACCGAACGATTTTTTAAATTTTTATCCTATCGGTTTTGCAGGCATTCAATTGTCATACCCTTTATTTAACGGAACGGTTACGCAACGAAAAATTAATCAGAAGAAAATTGAACTGCAAAACAACGAACTGCAAATGAATTTACTTACCGAACAAAATACGATGCTGGTGGAAAATGCAAAACAGCAAAGGATGCTTGCTAAAAATACAATTGAAACAACTACAGTTCAAATTCAATGGGCTCAATCTGTTTTTGAACAAACCGCACTCCAACAAAAACAAGGAACTGCAAGTTTAACTGATGTGCTGCTGGCAGACAATACGTTACGGGAAGCCCAACAAACCTATCTGTCTGCCGTAATTGATTATCTGAAAGCAGATTGGGAATTAAAAAAATTAACCGGAAACCTTTTAAATAAGAAATAATATATTATGAATATGAACTGGAATAAAATAACCGGAATTGTTGCCGGACTTGCAATAATTGTTATGGTAATAGTAAAACTGAAGAATAATAAAGAAATTACGCTGCAAAAAATTTATCAGTATGATAAGGAGCAAGCCATCCATGTTATGGCAGATACCCTTCAATTTGAAGATGTACATGCAGAATTTTTCTATTCGGGAACATTTGAACCCAATAAGGAAACCAAAATAAGTGCAGAGATACAGGGTAAAATAAATGAAATACAGGTTGATGCAGGAAGTTTTGTAAATAAAGGACAACCGCTAATTCAGTTGGATAATTCATTGCTGAAATTACAACTGCATGCGATTGAATTGCAGATTGAAGGACTGGAAGCAGATGTAAATCGCTATACAATTTTAGCCAAGGCAGACGCTATTCAAGGTGTTCAGCTTGAAAAAGCTGTACTGGGTTTGAAATCTGCAAAAGTGCAAAAAGCCACTTTGCTCGAGCAAATAAATAAAACAAGTATCAAAGCTCCTTTTACCGGTATTGTTACTGCAAAGCTAAGTGAAGAAGGCGCTTATGCCGCACCCGGAGTTCCGTTGCTTCAGATAACCGACATCACCAATTTAAAATTCACAGTAAATGTTCCCGAAAGTGAGTTAAGGCAGTTCAAATTAAATCAAAGTTATTCCGTTGCAGCAGATGCTTACGCTGAAATTTCATTACTTGGGAAGGCTATTTTGATAGGGAGTAAAGCCAATATGGGAAGTAGTTTCCCGGTTCAGTTTACGGTAACCAATACATCTGATTTGAAAATAAAATCAGGAATGTTTGGCAAAGTGTCATCGATGGCTGCCGGAATGAAAAATGAAACCGCTGAAAAACAAATTGTCATTCCCGCTACAGCAATTGTAGGATCATCAGATCAACCGCAGGTTTATCTTATCAAAAACGGTAAATCTGTTTTGCAAAACATTGCTATTTCAAAAAAAATACAGAATAAGGCAGTTGTGTCGGGAGGTTTAAAAGCAGGTGATGTAATGGTAACAAGTGGCTTTATAAATATTTTTAATGGTGCGAATGTAAGGATCAATTAAAATCAGCAAAAAAATGAATATTACAGAAATTGCAATCAAACGCCCATCGCTGATAATTGTGCTTTTTAGCATTTTTACCCTCCTGGGAATTATTGGGTATAAAAATTTAAGCTACGAATTAATGCCCGACTTTAATCAACCTGTTGTGGTGATTAAAACTGTTTATCCCGGTGCGGAACCCAATGAAGTAGAAACTTCCGTTTCACGGAAAATAGAAGATGCTTTGTCAAATCTGGAAGGTGTAGATTACCTGGTAACAAAGTCGTTACCCAATGCCTCAATCATCATTGTCAATTTAAAATACGGAACTAATTTGGATAAAACCATGCAGGATGCTCAGCGCTATATCGATAATATACGCAAAGATTTGCCCAGGGATATTTTAAGTCCGGTAATGAGTAAAGTTTCGCCAAATGATTTGCCCATCATGTCAATCAGTGCAACAAGTAATATGTCGGCTACCGGCTTTTATCAAAAAATGAAAGATGATTACCTGCCTCAAATTCAACAAATAAAAGGTGTGGCAGAAATTACCATTTTAGGGGGAGAAGAAAGAGAAATACAAGTAAAAGTAAAGCAGGACAAACTGAAACTTTACAAAATTTCATTATATCAGGTTGTTGATGCAATTAACCGTTCGGGTTTGGATTTGCCTGCCGGAAAAGTGCAAACCAGCAAAGAAAGCAATTCGGTTCGCTTAACCGGAAAGTTTACAACATTAGAAGACATAAAAAATGTTCAGATAGCAATGCCTGTTTCTGGTAGTCCTGTTTATGTAAAAGATGTGGCAAATGTTATTGATGGTATTAAAGAAACAACTTCCATCAGTCGTTTTAATGGCAAAAACGGTATCGGACTTTTATTAAAAAAACAGGGAGATGCAAATGCGGTAGATGTTTCAAAATCAGTTCGTGCAAAATTTCAAACCATTGAACAGCAAAATACACATTCGGGGGTTGCATTTATTATTGCAGACGACAGTACCGACAATACGATTGCAGCAGTTAATTCAGTTGTTTTTGATTTGATATTGGCAGTGATCCTGGTTTCATTGGTAATGCTTTTATTTTTAAGAAGTTTCAGAAATTCGCTAATTGTATTGGTTGCTATTCCTACTTCTTTGGTTACGGCATTTGCAGTAATGTGGCTTTTGGGTTATACCCTTAATCTCATGACTTTATTGGCAATGTCGTTAATTATAGGAATTTTAGTAGATGATGCAACCGTTGTTTTAGAAAATATTCAACGCCATCTGGATATGGGCAAGGAAAAAAGAACCGCTTCAATGGAAGGCCGTATGGAAATTGGATTTTCAGCATTATCTATCACATTGGTTGACGTAGTTGTTTTTCTACCCATTCTTTTTTTACAGGTATTTGTTGCCGATATGCTCAAACAATTTTCGGTGGTGGTAATTACCTCCACACTTACCAGTTTGCTGGTCGGGTTTACGTTAACTCCCTGGATGGCATCACGCATAGGGAAAAAAGAAGATTTAAAACCGGGCAACCTTTTCAATCGTTTTTTACTTGGGTTCGAACATCAGTTAGTAAAATTTATCAATTGGTATGGCAGAAAATTAGAATGGGTTTTAAGCCACAAACTTATTTTTACCGGAATAGTATTGTTGCTTTTTGTTATTACCTTAGGTATCATGAAACAGGGCATTATTGGCAAGGAGCTCATATCAACAGGCGACCAGGGGAAATTCAGGATGGCTTTGGAATTTGATAAATCAACTTCCATCCAGCAAAATAATTTAATGGTTCAAAAAATTGAAACCTACATTATTAAACAACCCGAAGTGGCAACCGTATTCAGCAACATTGGCGGACCCAGCACAGGTATCGGTAGTTTGGGTGTTGGTTCAGCCAACAAATCTGAATTTACCATTCAGCTAAATATGAAGAAGACGGAGTTAAACGATGCGCATCTGAAACGAGAGCCAACAGAAGCATTTATGAAACGATTGAGAAGTGAATTACAACAAAAGTTTCCGGGTATAAATTATTCGATGGCTGCCCTGGGTTTAATTCCAAAATCTGCACCTATCGAAATAACTTTAAGCGGAAATAATTTGGATTTGGTGATGAAATCTGGCAAGGAATTAAAATCAATTATTGAAAAAATACCCGGTGCCGATAATGTGCGTTTGTCGGTAGAAGAAGGAAATCCCGAATACAAAATAATTCCCGATAAAGATAAAATGCAACGACTGGGCTTAACAACAGCATATCTTGGAGTGAACCTCAGAACAGCCATTACAGGAAATGAAGATGCAACATTAACAGAAAATGGAACAGAATATCCCGTAAGAATTTGGTTAGATGATTTTAACCGTAAAGATTTTGAGGATGTGCAACGGCTTTCAATTGTTAATCCCATGGGCCTGCCTGTTGAGGTTTCACAATTTGCCACCGTTGAGCAAGACAACGCTCCCTCCTTGCTTGAGCGAAAAGACCGTCAACCGGCAGTTACGCTTACAGCAGACGCATTGGGAAGACCCTCCGGAACCGTGGCGGGCGATGTAATGGCATATTTTAAAGAAAATCCGCTCCCAAACGGTCTGCAAATGACCTGGGGTAGCGATATTAAAAGACAGAACGACAGCTTTGGCGCATTGGGTTCTGTATTGCTGATTTCGTTTTTGCTGATTTATCTGATTATGGTAGCACTCTATGATAGTTTTGTTTATCCGTTTGTAGTTTTATTTTCTATCCCTGTTGCTGCAATCGGAGCATTTTTTGCGTTGAATTTGTCGTTAAGCAATATTAGTTTATTTGCATTGTTGGGCATGATTATGCTGATGGGTCTGGTAGCAAAAAATGCAATTTTGATAGTTGATTTTACCAACCAGTTAAAAGCTCAGGGGAAACATTTTAAAGAAGCATTGATTATTGCCGGTAAAGAGCGTATGCGACCCATTTTGATGACAACTCTCGCAATGGTTTTTGGAATGTTACCGATTGCAATGGCAACAGGAACAGCAGCCGAATGGAAAAACGGACTTGCCTGGGTAATTATTGGCGGACTGCTTTCATCTTTAATCCTGACCGTATTTTTAGTACCGATGGTATATTATTTGGTGGATACAGCGAAAAATAAATTAAGAATTAAAAATTAAGAATTAAGGCCTGATAGCTGCCGGTTTTCAAATTTTCAATCCATTAGCTTGTTAAACAAACCCAACTTTTTATATGCAGTGGTATCACTTATAATGAGTTGATATTTAAATTTCTACGCAAAATAATCCGGCAATACCAACCTTCAAGTTGAACCATTCTGCCCTAAAATAAAAAACATTTTTGGAATAGGGGTAATATATAAAATTATTGTCATAGGGATGACAAGCCGTTATATAACTATTTTAAATCGACCTGTTAAAAAGTAAAAAATAGAAACCCAAAAAACGCATCAAGTAATGATAAAAAAGAAACAAACACCCATACTAATGTTACTGTTTATTTGGAGTACAACTGCATTTGCTTCAGATACAACCATTGCCTTCAATAAAATTGAATACACAAAAGTATTTGAAATTGCCAAAAGGGAACACAAGGCTGTTATGCTATACTTCCATTTTGATGGCTGTGGTGCTTGTTTGAAAATGGAAAAGACAGCTTTTAAAGACAAACAGGTTTACGACTTTTACAATTCAAAATTTATAAACTTTGAAATTAATACAAAAAAGGAAACAGGAATTGAGTTAAATAGAATTTATAATGTCCGGCTTTTTCCATCATTTATTTTTTTTGACAACTCAGGTAAGGAACTGCATAAGATCGTCGGTGTTTTTACTCCGGAAGATTTTTTTAAACAAGCTAAAAATGCTTTATATACAAATAAAACCCTTTCAAATTACAAAGACCTGTACAACAAAGGAAACCGGGATGCCAATTTTCTGTTTGAATACGCCTATATGCTGCGTGATGCATCGGAACTTGACTCAACAGTTGCGAATGAATATTTAAGCTCGGTCAATCCTACAGAATTTAGGCAGGAAAAAAACATCAGGTTTATCTTTGAGTTTAGTGTTCACAAATTTAAAATATTTATTCCCTTTCAAACTACAGCCTTCACTTTTTTGGTTAAAAACAAGGTCATATTTTACAAGTATTTTGAAAAAGACCAGGTAAACACAAGGATCGTATGGATTTTAAAATATGCTATTTATAAAGCAATTGACGAAAAAGATGACTCTACTTTCAACACTGCCATTGAAATGCTAAAGGAGTATGACACAGGAGTGCAATATATTTTTAAGGAAATGGATGGCAGACTAACAGGTGTAATTGGGAGTAAAAATTTGGTTCTTTCGTCCCTATTGGCCTTTTATGATAAAAAAGGTGAAGCAGATAAATACCATAAAACGCTTATCAAATACATTTCTAAAATCTGGAACGACGCAACTGAATTAAACAACTTTGCCTGGAATATATATGAACAAGAAGAAGACCGTGATAAAATTAAAGTTGCGATGAAATGCGCTGTTCGTTCAATTGAACTTAATAACAATTATTCAAATAACGACACCTACGCTTGTTTGTTATACAAATTGGGAGACTCAAAAAAAGCACTTATTCAGGCAGCGAAAGCAATTGAATTGGCAAAGAAAAGTAATGAAGATTATAGCCAGACAAAGAAATTTGTTGAAAGAATTAATTGCCATTAAAACCATTCATTCAATTCATCATCAGGATATGGCTGATAAATAGTTAATATTTTCATTTTATGAAAAAGAAGCTTGTTATATGGGTATCTGTTTTAGTATTGACAACGTACACCTTGAACGGACAAATAAAAAAGCAAGATTTAACCCAGGGAAATTTCTTTATTGGGAGCACATTTTTTATGTTAGGGAATTTGGTTCCTACAAATACTCCTGACTTTGTGCAGCTCAACTTTGGGTACCGGGTAAAGCTTAACAATGTAATTTCCGTTGAAGCAAAAACATGGAAATATGCATGGCCACTGGGTATACCTTATGGAAAGTCATTTGAAGCTCCTGAAGAAAAATTTCCAGGATACATCAGGGAATATGGAATAGCTATAGCATATCAACGGTTTTGGTGGAAGGGATTATATACTGCCATCCACATAATGCAAGCAAGGCAGACTTTTGTTGATGACAATGGTGACAAAATAAAAAATGGGTATCAGATGTTTAATACCTATCGCTTAGGTTACCAATTAAAGTTTTTCAACAACAGATTTTTCATAGAACCCTCTATTGCTGTAACTCACAGACCTATATACACCAAAATGCCTCAATCGTTTACCCAATTGAATAACAAATGGCCGAATTATTTTATTGGAGAACCGGGTCTTCATTTTGGCATTAATTTTTAATGCCTGCCTTTTGTAATTATCAAAAGTGAAAAATAAAAGCCAGCCATTAACAGGTTAAAGAAGATTTGTTGTGATTTCTAATTAAAATAAGGAAGTATTTAAAATGAAAACCAAATGTAATGAAGAAAACCAAAACATTTTATTCAATCAAAGAATGTTTCTTTGGGCAGGTATTTCAGGTATTGCAATTGCCATTGGATATGTCGTAATAACGATTTTATTTGTTTTATCAGGATCCCCTTTACCAAAAGATGCTTTTTCATGGCTTACATATTTAAATGGGAAGTCAAGCTTATGGTGGTTTATTATTTGGTTCTCGATCATAACCGACATTTTGTATATACTTGTTGCATACGGGTTATATGAGTTTTTAAAAAAAAGTCACAAAGGAATAATGCTCATTTCTTTAATGTTATTTATATTGTTTGTTTTTCTGGAATTGGCTATTACCTGGTCAAAATACCCTGCTTTGCTGGAAATTGTAAGCAGATATCAGGCAACGGAAAATAATGAACTTCGTACAATTTACCTTGCAGCCATAGAAACTTTATCAGTAGAATTCCAAACACCAATTACAGCTTTCTATTGTATATTTATTCCTTCGATAGCTGTAATATTGGCAAGTTATGTAATGATAAAAGAAAGGGTTGGAAGTATAGCCATATCTGTTATTGGATTAATTTCAGGAACATGTAACGCTATTTCAGCACTAGGTCGATATATTTTTGAACCATTGGAAAGTATAGTGGTACTTGGATCTTTTCTTTCATTGTTTTGGTTTCTGGGGATTGGAGTTACACTTATTAAAAAAAGAAAAATAATTCCAAACTGAATATTAATTTTGATTTCTTTAGCTGAGTTTAGCAGACCCTAATCAAATGGGAAAAATGAAAGCAGTTGTATACAACAAAAAAGGTTCACCCGAAAAACTTATCTATTGTGAAATGGATAAACCCGTACCAAAAAACAATGAAGCTTTAATAAAAGTACATGCCGTTTCATTGAATGCTGCTGACTACCGTTCTATGAAGGCGGGGATCATCATCCCAAAGAAAGGGATATTTGGGTCAGATATCTCAGGGAGTATAGAGTCTGTGGGTAAGAATATTAAACTGTTTAAACCCGGTGATGAAGTAATTGGGTATTTGGCCCGCTATGGCTTTGGGGGCCTTGCCGAATATGTTACAGCGCCTGAAAAAGCATTGATAGCAAAACCTTCTCAGATATCTTTTGTGCAGGGAGCATCTCTGCCAATGGCAGGTTTAACTGCACTTCAGGCCTTGCGTGATAAAGGCAACATTCAAAAAGGGTATAAAGTTTTAATTGTTGGTAGTGCGGGTGGTGTGGGAACATTTGCTGTTCAGCTTGCCAAATATTTTGGGGCTGAGGTAACCGGAGTTTGCAGTTCAAAGAATATACAACAGACAAAATCTTTGGGTGCAGATGAGGTAATTGACTACGCACAAGAGGATTTCAGCAAAAAACAAAATCATTATAACCTCATATTGGGTATTAATGGAAATTATCCGCTTCTGGATTATAAAAGAACCCTGGCTCCGGGTGGCGTATTTGTAATGATAGGCGGTTCATTATCTCAAATTTTTAAATCACTTATTTTCGGAGGTATATTGTCTTTTGGTTCGAAAAAGATGAAATCCATGATGGCAAAATCAAATAAAACAGACCTGGAGATGCTTTCGAAACTTATGGAAAAAGGCAGTATCAAGCCGGTTATTGAACGGCTATATTCACTTAACCAGTCTGCAGAAGCGATGAATTACCTGAGTAAGGGACATGCAAGCGGTAAATTGGTAATAAGTTTGGAATAAAAATATTTCAAACAAGCAACAAAGTCATAAATTATTTTAGTTTTTTTTGTTCCCTGTAAATTTTATAATTTCGTTATGAACCCCAGTAATAAAACAAATTGACAATCAATTATAAATATAAAAGTGCAGGGTCGGCACTATAAACACCGACATAAGTTTTATGAGAAAATATTTATATATTTTAGTTTCAATTTTTACGGCACAGATTTCTTTTGCACAAACAGCTTCAGATTATTATCTTCCATTATGTGTTGGCAATTATTTAAAATTGTATTCACCGGATCATGTTTCAGGATGGTCAGCACGAACTACTTATAACAGTATAATACGCACGGATTCTATTAACGGTAAACTTTATTATCTTCAAAAAGGCTTTGAAGTTCCGGCGATAAATCCTTCTGACACGAACGTGTTTCATTATTTTTGGTTGCGCAAAGATATTAATGGGGAAATATTAATTGGGGCAATGGATCCTGCAAATACAGGAAGTTTGGATTCTGCAATAATATTTCCACCGGGTTCTGTGTTTTTTCCGAACCAATTTCTTACAAAAGGTTTTTCACAATCATACCCAGTTGGAAATATAACATTCACCGATTCTATAATCAGCATTTCAAACAAAGTTTAATAATTAACAGATAGAATAAAGTGAATAAAGAAAACAAGGATGGTTTTATGAAATCCGAACACAATTGTGCGGGCTTTTTTGCTTTCTATGTGAAACAATTGCCAGACCGATGATACTGCATATTAAAAACATGGTCTGTAACCGCTGCAAGATGGTTGTGAAATCGGAGATGGAACAACTCGGATACAAGCCTGTATATGTTTCATTAGGCGAAGTTACACTGGAAAAGGAACTGACAAACCATGAAAAGTCAATTATAGATAAGCGGCTGCAACTCGTTGGATTCGCAATTATAGATGATAAGAAAAGCAGGTTAATTGAGAAAATAAAAACATTGATTGTTGAACAGGTGCATCATAAAAACAATGAACTCAAGACCAATCTTTCCGACTATCTAACCCGTGAGTTGCATCATGACTATAAATACATAACTACCCTGTTTACAGAAGTGGAAGGAACTACAATTGAAAAATATTTTATTGCACAAAAAATTGAAAGGGTGAAAGAACTCCTCGTTTACGATGAATTTTCTCTTAAAGAAATTGCCTTTCAGCTCAATTATTCCAGTGTGGCACATTTAAGTGCACAGTTTAAAAAGGTTACCGGACTAACTCCCAGCCATTTCAAAGACATCCGAAGTGAAAAACGCAAACCTTTGGATGAAGTGAAATTTATATAACGCTTTCGGAAAATAGTATAACGTTTTTGTGTTCTGCTACCGTCAATTTTGTGCCGTAATTAAAATTAAAATTATGGCAGCAGAAATAAAACCACCATTTTATATTCCATTGGAAGGAGTTGAGAGCGAACATTGCGCACGCATTGTGGACAATGGACTAAAACAATTGAACGCAATTTCTTCGTATAAAGTAGAACTCAATAACCGAAGGGTAACTATCCCCCCGGAAAACGCCAAAATAATTCCACTGGCCGTAAAAACCATTCGTGATTTAGGTTATGGAGTTCCCACAATAAAGAAAATATTCCCTGTATTACAAATGACCTGTGCTTCTTGTGCCCTAAGCGTTGAAAGCATTATTAATGCACAAAACGGGGTGCTGAATGCTTCTGTAAATTTTGCAGCAGCAACAGTAACCATAGAATATCTGCCAAATCTCATTCAGGCAAAAAACCTGCGTGAAGCGGTTCAATCTATTGGATATGACTTGGTGATAGAAAACGATTCAAAAGAATCAGAAACCCTTGAAGCCATTCATGATAAAAAATACAGGGAACTGCAAAGAAACACTGTATGGGCTTCAATTCTTGCTATTCCCGTAGTCATCATTGGAATGTTTTTTATGGAAATATCTTATGCCAATGAAATCATGTGGTTGTTATCCACTCCTGTTATTCTATGGTTCGGTAAAGATTTTTTTATTAACGGATGGAAACAGGCTACCCATCGTTCTGCCAATATGGATACACTTGTTTCATTAAGTACAGGTGTTGCCTATCTGTTCAGTGTATTTAATACGTTGTTTCCACACTTTTGGCATGAACGGGGTTTGCACGGTCATGTATATTTTGAAGCGGCATCCGTAGTTATTGCATTCATTTTATTGGGAAAACTGTTGGAAGAAAAAGCAAAAGGCAATACTGCTTCTGCTATAAAAAAACTAATGGGTTTGCAGCCTAAAACGGTAAGGGTAATTCAAAATTGCGGCCACGAAAAGGAAATTCCGGTTGAAAGAATAAATGCAGGTGATATTATACGGGTGAAACCCGGCGAGAAAATAGCTGTGGATGGAGTGGTAACAGATGGTAATTCTTATGTAGATGAAAGCATGTTGAGCGGAGAATCCGTTCCAGTTTTGAAAAGAGAAGCCGAAAAAGTATTTGCAGGTACAATCAACCAAAAAGGCAGTTTTAGGTTTCGTGCCGAACGGGTGGGAAGTGAAACCATGCTTGCACAGATTATTAGTATGGTTCAGGATGCACAAGGCAGCAAAGCTCCCGTTCAAAAAATGGTTGATAAAATTGCTGGGATTTTTGTGCCCATAGTTATTGTTATTGCCATCCTTTCATTTGCAGCGTGGTGGTTAATGGGTACTGAAAACGGTTTTACACAAGGATTAATGGCAATGGTTACTGTATTGGTAATTGCCTGCCCCTGTGTACTTGGTTTGGCAACACCTACCGCAATTATGGTAGGAGTTGGCAAAGGTGCCGAAAACGGAATTCTCATCAAGGATGCTGAGAGTTTGGAATTAACAAAAAGCATTAACGCAATGGTTCTGGATAAAACAGGAACAATCACTGAAGGCAAACCCATGGTGAGTGAAATTGTCTGGTTTAATAATGATGATTCGGATAAACAAATTTTATTCAGTATTGAAAAACAATCTGAGCATCCCTTAGCAGAAGCGGTGGTCAGGCATTTTAATAACCTGACTCCCATAAACGTTTCAGACTTTGAAAGTATTACCGGAAAGGGTGTAAAAGCCATTATATCAGGACAAATGTATGTTGTTGGAAACAAAAAATTGTTAATTGAAAATAACATACAGATTTCAGAACAACTATCGGAGCAAGCCAAGTTATGGCATGAAGCTTCAAAAACAGTTGTATGGTTTGCAAACCCTGTTCATGCATTGGCAGCAATAACCATATCCGACAAAATAAAAACTACTTCACGGGAAGCTATCCAGGATCTGCATCAAATGGGCATAGAAGTATATATGCTAACCGGTGATAACGAAGCTACCGCCAAAGCGATCTCTGAACAAACAGGCATCAAACATTATAAAGCAGAAATGTTGCCGCAACAAAAATCAGATTTTATTAAAAACATACAGGCCAAGGGAAAAATTGTTGCCATGGTGGGTGATGGCATTAATGACAGCGCTGCATTGGCGCAGGCTGATGTTAGCATTGCCATGGGCAAAGGAAGTGATATAGCTATGGACGTTGCAAAAATGACTATTATCTCATCCGACCTGAATAAAATTCCAAAAGCGATTATGCTTTCCAAACAAACCGTTGCCACCATTCGTCAGAATTTATTTTGGGCATTCATTTACAACATCACAGGCATTCCAATTGCAGCCGGTATATTATATCCTTTCACAGGATTCCTGCTTAATCCCATGATTGCAGGCGCTGCTATGGCGCTCAGCAGTGTGAGTGTGGTAGGTAACAGTCTGCGGCTAAAGTGGAAGAAAGTGTAGGCGATTTTTTTTTAATTGTTCAATAGTCGACAATTTTAAAACTTATTTTAAAATAAGCCCATGCGATAATTCTTGAAAAAGCATATCGTTATTATAGAGAATCAAGTGATTATTTAGACCTTCACTTCAACTACCGGCAGCCATTAACATTGCATAGAATTAATTTGGTCTTTTGTAGTTCCCGGTAAATAATATATTTTCGTTTTGTAGTTTCGGGAGATAGATTTACTGAATAATATCCACAACAACTTATTGTAATAAGACCGGTGTCGAATTTTGAAAAATAATAACAAGCATAAACTAATGATTAATTAAAGATAAAATGACAAGGTTAACGATTTCAATAATTTTGATTCTTGTGACGACTTCTATCTATAGTCAGGTTGATAGTTTAGAGAAGCAAATTTTAAACTATGAGGATTCTAAATCAACCATTATTTCCAAAGGAAGAAATTTATTGTTGGATAGATTTATAGAAAATGACATTAATAAAGTGAAGGAGATCAAAAATTACTTAATAAAAAAGGGAGATGATAAAAACTACTTTGCATTTTACCCTGTTGAATATTGGTTTATATTGTATTGGACTAATGAATATGAAGAATTAGCAAATAATATTAAAGCATTTGATTCTATTAAAGTTGCGAGCTATAATGAACGCATAAAGCCACCAGACGACAAGCTGTATGAGAGGTTAAAAATAAAATCACAAGAAAACGCGGCAAAAATAATGAACCAAATACAAATAGCAGATATTAATGCTGAATCAAAAAAATTTCTCCTTTTAAATTTTGAGTATCTTACCTCCGATATGCAAAAAAGTGAATTCTCACAGGATACCTTAAATAGTAAGGCTGATAAATACCTTGAAGAATATTCTACGGGTGAATATAAGGATTTCACTAAAAAACATATCAGATATAAACTTGTTCATAAGGATTGGGGAATGGCTTTTGAGTTTTTTAGTGGGTATAGCTTTTATACAGGTATATTAAGCGATAATTACACAAATAATGTACCGTTTGGAGTAGCATTTGATATATGTTATAAAAAATTTGAATTGTATTTACGTGATTATATAGGATTCAACAAGACAAAAAAGGATATTTATTATTCATTAGGAATATGGGGAAAAGGTTCAAAATCAATGGTGTATTTGCCAGAAGCGTCTATTGGTTACGTAACATTAAATAATAACAGGGTGAAGATTTCGCCTTTTGCCGGTATTGGTGCCATGTGTATTAGTCCACCATCAAAAGATACGGAGAAAACGCCAGAATTAAAAGAAGTGTCGTTGGAGTTTACAACAACGTATATGATTGGTGTTAATTTTGATGTAAAATTTGGACAAAAAACACCTTCTTACCGTCCTAAATCCAGTTATGGTTTTATAAGAGTAAGATATGCCTACAACATACCCGGATTTGATAAAAAATATAATGGGATTTCTGGTAATATGCATTATATAACGATTGGATTTGGGGGCTTGGCAAGAGAACTGAAACGCGAATACTAGAAAATTTATACTCTTCCCTATTAATCAAATTAGATAATTGTAAAATAGTTTGAACTAGTTAATAATTGAATACATAAATTAATTAATCGTATGAAAAAGGAATTATCACCAAAACCAAGTGAGGAGCTGCTCAAAATACTGAAAGCTCGTTTTGAGAAAAACATGAATCGGCATAAAGGTTTGGAATGGGCTAAAATACGGGCAAAGCTGGAGGCAAATAATGAAAAACTATGGTCGCTTAATGAAATGGAAATAAGCGGCGGGGAACCCGATGTTGTTGCTTTAGATAATAAGACAGGTGAATTCATTTTTTATGACTGCTCAGCAGAAAGTCCTAAAGGCCGCAGAAGCATTTGTTACGACCATGAAGCACTGGAGGCAAGGAAAGAACATAAGCCCCAAAACAGCGCTATTGAAATGGCAGCCGACATGGGTATTGAACTTTTAACAGAAGAACAATACCGTGAGTTGCAAAAATTGGGCACATTCGATTCGAAAACTTCGAGCTGGATAAAAACCCCTGCTGCCATCAGAAAATTGGGCGGTGCTATTTTTGCGGATTTCCGTTTCGGCACTGTCTTTGTGTATCACAACGGTGCCGAATCATACTATGCCGGAAGAGGGTTCCGCGGCTCGCTTAGGGTATAAGCTGCACAAGAAATTTTTTATATCCGCTTTAATTTGCAATGATACTTTCAGAAAAATGCTTCAACGAAAAAAAATAATCATCATCGGAGGTGGGTTTGCAGGTATACAACTGGCCAGGCATTTGGACAAAAAACTTTTTGATATACTGCTTATCGACAAAATAAACCACCATCAGTTTCAGCCTTTGTTTTATCAGGTTGCCACTTCTCAGATTGAGCCTTCCAGTATTTCGTTTCCTTTCAGGTATATCTTTAAAAATAACCCAAATGTTCAGATCAGAATGGCTGAGGTGTTAAATGTTGAAAGGGAACTGAATAAAATAAGCACCACGATAGGTGAATTTAATTATGATTATTTAGTAATTGCCATTGGATGTGAAACCAATTTTTATAACAATGCTGAAATTGCAAAGCATTCGTTTACCTTAAAATCAACCTACGACGCTATAACCATACGAAACCATATTCTTGAAACTTTTGAAAAAATTATTTCGGCAAATGATACAGAAAAAGAAGGCTTGTTGAATCTTGTTATTGTGGGTGCGGGCCCAACCGGTGTTGAATTATCGGGCGCATTTGCCGAAATAAAAAACCATGTATTGCCAAAGGATTATCAGGGAATTGATTTTTCAAAATTCAGAATTATACTGATCGAAGGAAGTAAACATACCCTCAGTAACATGAGCAAAATGGCTCAGGAAGCTTCTAAAAAATATTTGGAACAAATGGGTGTAACTATTTATTGCGAAACTTTTGTAAAAGATTATAACGGAAAGATATTAACCCTGAACACAGGAGAATTGATTAATACCCGAACGGTTATATGGAGTGCAGGAGTTATAGGAAACAAAATCGGAGGCTTCCCTCCCGAAATAATAACTGTAGGAAACAGAATCAAAGTATCCCGAATGAATAAAGTATTTGAAACTGAAAATATTTTTGCAGTGGGTGATATTGCGTATATGGAAACTCCTGAATATCCAAAAGGTCATCCGCAAGTGGCAAATGTAGCCATCAATCAGGCCAGGCTGCTTGCAAAGAATCTAAAATCAATAATCAATAACAAACCACAGATTGAGTTTGAGTATAAAGATAAAGGATCGATGGCAACCATAGGCACCAATAAGGCTGTTGTAGACCTTCCTTTCATTCATTTCAAAGGGTATTTTGCGTGGATTGTTTGGATGTTTTTACATTTGATGCTCATATTGAGTGTTAAAAATAAACTGATCATTTTCATCAACTGGGCCTGGACGTATATCACAAAAAATTCTTCATTGCGATTGATCCTTTCAAGCCATAAAAATTTTACAAACAAGAATACCTGAAATATTAATTTATAAATTATACTTGTACTTATAAAAAATCAACTATGGCAAGAACAAGTACTTACCTGAATTTTCCCCGTTGTACGGAGGAAGCATTTAATTTTTACAAATCTGTATTCGGTGGAGATTTTGGCGCAGGCGGTATTGCACGTTTCAGTGATATACCCGCTGCGGAAGGTGCCCCTCCTCTTCCTGAAGCAGATAAAAAATTAGTCATGCATATTGAATTACCTATTGTTGGCGGCCATGTGATTATGGCAACCGATGCACCGGAATCAATGGGTTTTACGGTTAATTTTGGTAATAATGTTCATATTAATCTTGAACCCGATACCAAAGCAGAAACCAAAAAATTGTTTGATGCATTGTCAGCAGGCGGTAAGATAACCATGGAGCTTCAGGATATGTTTTGGGGCGCTTATTTTGGCAGCTGCACCGATAAATTTGGAGTTCAGTGGATGTTTAACTGTGTTGAGAAATAAAAACAAGGCTTAGCCTTTCTCTTCAATTTTTCCATCGGCATGTTTGGCAAATCTTCCTTTTTCCCTCGGATGTACCTGGGCTGTTTTAGGCCAGGGCCATCCACCAAACTGGGTGTTGTGGTAATCTTCAAATGCCTGGTTAATTTCTTCTTTAGTGTTCATTACAAACGGACCATATTGAATTACGGGTTCATTAATGGGCCTGCCTTGCAATAATAAAATGCGGGCTTCAGTGTTACCGTTTTTAATACTCAGTTCATTTTCTGGTCTCACTTCAACGGCGTGGTATTTTGGAATTGACTGCCCTTCGATAGTTATATTTTCTCCTAAATAAAAGTATAAAGTCCGGTTAATACCGGTCGAAGCTTTAGGAATTTCCCAACTTCCGCCTGGCTGAATTTTTATATTCCAAACAGCCACTTCGTTGCCGGGGTCTGATGCCCATGAATCAGGTGGTGGAGCGGGTGCCTGATACTTGCCGATTTTGCCCGCCATTACTTCTACTTCAGTGCTCTTACCTGCTTTATCTTTATACTTGTATTTGGGTATGGTTTCAGCCCATAACATTTTAAAATGGGCCGCAACCATTTTATTTCTTTTAGGCAGGTTGAGCCAAATCTGAAACAGTTCCATCGGGTTTTCCTTGTCTTTATGCAGCAAAGGGAACATTTCCGAATGCTGCACGCCCCCACCCGCTGTCATCCATTGTACATCGCCATTTCCATAACGGCCTGCAGCACCCAATGAATCGGCATGGTCAACCAGGCCTTCGCGCACAACAGTTATGGTTTCAAATCCCCTGTGCGGATGCCCGGGAAAACCCGGAACCCTTTTGCCATGATACATCCTGAATCCATCTTTGGTTATAAAATCATCGCCCAGTTGCCTGCCTGCAAGCGAAACTGCAGGACCCATTTCGTCATTTCCCCTGGGGAATTTATCTTCATGATGCACACAAAATAAAAAAGGATCGGCTGTTTCCCATTGAAAGCCCATGGGCTTTATTTTAAGGATGCTTTGCCTGGATTCGTTTATTTTATTGAGTTCCATTAATTCACTTTGGATTGTTTCGGCCTTACTTACAAAAGGCTTGGCCATGAGTGCGACGATGCCCAAACCCAATTTACCCAGGAAACTTCTTCTTTCTGATTTTTTATCCATAACCCCTCCTATTAGTTTATTATCAATAAAACTAAGATACAAATTTTTACATTAAACACAAAAATTTGAGTTTTGTTTAAAACCGGGGATTTAAATTTACAATTACTCTTCCACCATTACAAAAATATCCTCATTATCTCGTTTCATTAGGTATTTTTCACGGGCAAATTTTTCAAGGTTTTTGGCTGAACCAAAAAGCTCTTTTTGTTGGTTTCTGACTTTGGTAATTTCCTGTTGATAGTAACGGTGTTTTTCCTTCACCTCTTTCAGGTTTTTACTGTATTCATATTGGTCAAACAAACTGTTGCGGTCGTTTAACAACAGCAATAACACAAAAGCAAGGGTGGCAAGAAAATACTTGTTACGAATTGTTTTTATGATATTGCTGTTCATTTTCGTACTTATTTTTATTTCGCGTATTTAAAATCTTTGCCTGGGTAATATGCATTATGACCCAGCTCTTCTTCAATGCGCAATAATTGGTTGTATTTGGCAATCCGGTCTGTTCTGCTGGCTGAGCCTGTTTTTATTTGTCCGCTGTTTAATGCAACGGCCAAATCGGCAATGGTGGTATCTTCTGTTTCGCCGCTGCGGTGACTCATCACATTGGTGTATGCAGCACGGGTTGCCATGTTCACCGTATCAATGGTTTCGGTAAGGGTTCCAATCTGATTTACTTTCACCAAAATGGAGTTTGCTATATTATCTTTAATTCCTCGTGATAATCTTTTTACATTGGTTACAAACAAATCATCTCCCACAAGCTGACACTTGCTGCCAATGGCCTGGGTTAGCTGCGCCCAGCCTTTCCAATCATCTTCGGCACAACCATCTTCAATCGAAATAATAGGATATTTATTTACCCAGTCGGTCCAGTAGCTTACCATATCAGACGGAGAAAGTTCGCGTTTGTCCGATTTTTTAAACACATACATGCCTTTTTTCTCATCCCAAAATTCGCTGCTGGCAGCATCCATCGCAATATAAATATCTTTACCCGGCTTGTACCCGGCTGCTTCTATGGCTTTCAACACAATTTCAATCGCTTCTTCATTCGATTGTATGTTGGGTGCAAAGCCTCCTTCATCGCCAACATTAGTACTAAAGCCTTTCTTTTTCAATACCGCTTTTAAATGGTGGAAAACAGAAGTTCCCATTTGTAATGCTTCTGCAAAACTATCTGCACGGGTAGGAACAATCATAAATTCCTGGAAATCGATGCAGTTGTCGGCGTGTGCGCCCCCATTGAGGATATTCATTAAAGGGATGGGTAAAGTATTGGCATTAACTCCCCCAACATAACGATATAAAGGCATATTGGCTTCAATGGCTCCGGCTTTAGCACAGGCCAGCGAAACGGCTAAAATGGCATTGGCACCCATATTGCCTTTATTGTCTGTACCATCCAGTTTAATCATTTTGCGATCGATTTCGTTTTGTTCAAACACATCCACCCCAATCAGTTTATCACATATTTCTTCGTTTACATTTTTAACCGCGTTTAAAACGCCTTTACCCATATAAACTTTTTTGTCGTTGTCGCGCAGCTCAACAGCTTCGTGAATTCCCGTAGAAGCACCTGAAGGTACCGCAGCGCGGCCCATAGCTCCCTGGTCAGTAATTACATCTACTTCAATAGTAGGATTTCCCCGTGAATCGAGGATTTGTCTTGCATGAATGTCGATAATTGAACTCATTTTTTGTTTCGTTAGTTGTACTAAATCAGAACTTAAGTAATCTTTATATTTATTAAAGAATTAATTCATCATGGTTATAAAATCATCAAACAAATACCTGCTGTCTTCAGGCCCCGGAGCAGCTTCGGGGTGGTATTGAACCGAAAATGCCTTTTTGCCTTTCAGGCGAATTCCTTCTACGGTGTTATCATTTAAATTAATATGGGTTAATTCTACTGTAGGGTGATTGTTGGTTTCTTCCAGACTCACTCCAAAACCATGATTCTGTGAAGTAATTTCACAATGTCCGGTAATGATATTTTTAACGGGATGGTTCAATCCCCTGTGCCCGTTAAACATTTTAAATGTGTGCAAACCCTGCGACTCAGCAAGCATCTGATGTCCCAGACAAATTCCGAACAAAGGAACTCCTGCATTCACAATTTTGGTAACGGTTTCAACAGCATATGGCATAACGCCGGGGTCTCCGGGTCCATTGCTGATCATAAATCCATCCGGTTTAAACTGCATCATTTCTTCAAATGAAGTTTTACAGTTAAAAACCGCCAGATAGGTATCGCGTTCAAGCAAACACCTTAATATATTTTGTTTAACCCCCAGATCCAGCACGGCAACACGCTTGGATGCGCCATCATTGCCCATAAAATAGGTTTTGTTGGTGGAAACCGTTGATGCAAGCTCTAGTCCTTCCATTAAAGGAACTTTAGCCAGTTCGGCTTTCAACTCATCAATCGATTTAATCTCTGATGAAATAATTGCATTCATGGCGCCTTTGCTCCGCACGTGGCGTACAATTTCGCGGGTATCAATATCTGCAATCCCCACCAGGTTGTTTAAGGCAAAATATTCCTGAACCGATTGGTCGGCTTGTTTGCGTGAGTATGGAACATTGAAATTTTTACACACAAGGCCTGCAATTTTAATGCTTTTGGATTCTTCTTCGGTTTCGGCAATTCCATAATTGCCAATATGCACATTGGTTTGAACCAATATCTGACCCGTATAACTGGGGTCTGTAAAAATTTCCTGGTAGCCCGTCATGCCTGTATTAAAGCAGATTTCGCCTGTTGTAGAACCAATTTTACCGATTGAAGTACCGGTAAATACCGTGCCATCGGCTAAAAGCAACGTAGCAGGGAACTTATTAACTGAACGACTCAATATAGTTTAGATTTGGGCAAAAGTAAGTAAAGCCAAACGAACTGGCAAATTGAAATATTAACAAGTCGATGGCCGATAGTCCATAGTCGATAGTAAATTCGCTATGGTCAATGGACAAAGTTACCCTAAACAACTTATGGGCCTTCGTTGAAATGAACGTATTGGCCCGAAATTTTATCACTTTTAGACATTCAGAGAAGCCGCAAAGCGGCAGCTATGAAAAAATTACGTTTTTTACTTTAAACTAAAAATATTAATTTTTAATTGCATTATTTTGGAATCGTCTTATTTTTGAATAGCCTTATGAATATTCGAAATCCAGCTGCTCTATTTATTTGCACTTTTATAATCCTGGCTTGTCAGCTTCGGGCCCAGGATCCTTTCCATCGGAAATATACAGTTGAAAATGGTTTACCTTCAAATACCGTTTATGAAATTATGCAGGATTCAAAGGGCTATATCTGGTTTGGGACCGACAAAGGGGCTTGCCGGTTTGACGGGACCCGGTTTGAAATCTTTACCGTTGCTGAAGGGTTATCCGATAATTCAGTACTGGGAATGATTGAGGACAAAATGGGCCGAATCTGGTTTAGAACCATGAATGGCAAACTCTGTTATTATGAGAATAACAGGATTTCAAATTCTTCAAATGAGCCCCTTCTAAAGAATAAGGATTTGGAAGGTTATATTGCACATGCCATCAATGACAGCTTTGGAAATACATGGTTGATAGCAACCAAAGGATGCAAGATTAGAAATAATAAGATTGAAACATTTGGCTCTGCAGATTTTGAAAAATATAAGATGCCTAATGTACCAGATGAATCTGATCCATTCAAACCATGGATTGATGAATTCGGACGTATGAGTTTTTTAGCTGACAGTTCAAAGGTATGGTATTTTGATAAAACCTTTAAGCAGGGAATGGGTGGCCTTCCTCCTAATGAAAATTGGACTGAATCATACAGTTTATTCCCTTCCCGGAAGGGACTTATATTAATAACTGAAAGCTGTTTGTATTTTTCAGATTTTACCTCTATCAAAAAGGTAGCCTATTTTCCGGTTAAATTAAATGTTAGCCGGATTTTGGAAGATAAATCCGGTGACTTACTGGTTTCCTCTAATAGAGGGATATTTATTTATAGCAGTGAATTTGAATTGAAGAATAAAATGCTGGGGGATTACAATATTACCAATTGTTTCAGAGATAAGGAAGGCAATTTGTGGGCGGGTACTTATTCGCATGGTTTGCTGTTGTTGCCCGAACTAAACCTGAAAGTTTTTGATAATAAGTTTTTCGGAGGAAATGTAGTAAGTAGAATAAGCGCAACTGAAAAACATTACTTGGCAGGAACAGCAGACGGTCAGTTGTATCAATTCAATGAAATTGGGGCACATCGATTATTTGCTCCAGATAGGCATGCTGTTCCTTATGATTTGGTATGCAAAAAAAAACACTATTATTATATTCTCCAACACAAAGTAATTTCGTCTGATAATAAAATTGTTCCATTTAAAAAGGGGTTTTTTAAAACTGGCTACTTGTCAAAGAGAGGAATATTTTATGCTGCAGGATTTGAAATAATAGAATTTCACCCAAAAGGAAAAAGGATAAGGCACACTTTGGAGAATAACCCCTATCGGATATATGGCCTTGCAGAAGAAAAGAACAAAATAATTGCCGGAACTGAAAAGGGGCTGTTTTATTTTCAGGATGAAAAACTTGTGCCTCTCAAAGGTAATGAACACTATAATGCCCCGGTAAATATGATGCGGGCTAGTGATGACAGCACTATTTGGATTGCCAGCCGAACCGAAGGTGTTTTGGTAAAATCGGGAGATTCTATCCTCTCCTTAAGACGCAAGTATGGGATGGAACATGAAATAAGCCGTTTGTGTATTGATGGAAACAAAGTTTTTGCTGTAGGTACTTATTCCGTATATAGAATAGATTTTGTAAAAGCCAATGGATTTGTAAAAATTAAGGAAATCCGAAAATTGCCTTACCAGCCACCCATGCTTATATATGATGTGTTTGTTAAAGCGGGCAATTTATGGATAGCAACCGAAAACGGAGTCATCCAATACCCGGTAGATATAACAAATCAACCAAATCATGAAACCAGATTGCTCATCTCGAAAATATACATCAACCATGAAGAAAAAAGGATTGGAAAAACGTATGATCTCAATCATGAGCAAAATAATATTAATATTTCGTTTACCGGAATTTCATTCCGGAGTTTTGGAAAAATTAATTACCGTTACAGAATAGATAACGTTGATACAGAATGGACATATACAAGTATACCAAATGTGTCGTTTGCATCTCTTTCTCCCGATATATACCATTTTGAGGTGCAGGCAGAAAATTTAAATGACACGTGGAATACACAATCACAAGTCCTGGATTTTTATATTCATCCTCCCGTTTGGAAAGAAATCTGGTTTATGCTGCTGGTCGTTGGTTTCCTGAGCCTGGCCCCTATAGGGTTTATATGGCAACGTATTGTCACAATCAGAAAGGAGGAGCAATTGAAAACTGAATCTTTAAAGGTTGAGCTTCGGGCTTTGCGTTCACAAATGAATCCTCATTTTGTGTTTAACGCACTTAATTCTATTCAGGATTTTGTTTTAAAGCAGAAGAAAATGGAAGCGAGCATTTATCTGAGCGATTTTGCTCTTTTGATGCGTATGACTCTTGAAAATGCCCGAAGAGAACAATTACCACTTTCTGATGAAATAAATTTTCTGACAAGGTATATTGAAATGGAAAAACTGCGTTGCAACCATTCATTTCAATTTGGTGTGGAGGTAGACGCTGACATCGATACTCCAGAGTGTGAATTCCCATCCATGTTGTTGCAACCTTTTATTGAAAATGCGATTCATCACGGTTTATGTGGCAAACGGAATGGATCATTGATTTTATCTTTTAAAAAAAGATCAAATAATTTGTTATGCAGCATTGAAGACAATGGCTGTGGCAGGGTGAAAGCTGGTTTGCAAAAACCTTCAGGACACAAGTCGGCTGCAATGGACATAATTGAATCGCGAATTGAAAAGTATAATTCCGAAGGCAGCTTTAAAATTGTACTGAATATTGAAGATTTAACGAATGCAAACGGTATGGCATCCGGCACCAAAATCATATTGAATTTTATCGGATATTTTTCATAAACTTGCTATATGTTAGAAGCAAATAGCAAGGCATTCATCGTTGAGGATGAAAAACGAAACATGAGCGTATTAAAAGGACTGTTGAAAATGCATTGCCCCATAGTTCATGTAGTTGGTGAAGCGGGTAATGTTGAAGATGCCATTAATGCTTTATCTGCTGTGCAACCGGAAATAGTTTTTATGGATATTGAGTTGGGGGACAAGTTGTCATTTGAAATTCTGGACAAAATAAGCGAACGAAATTTTTCCGTCATCTTTGTCACTGCTTTTGACCACTATGCTGTTAGGGCTTTTAAGTACGCAGCCATAGACTACCTGATGAAACCGGTCAACCACATGGAGTTGATAGCTGCCGTTGAAAGATCAATTAGCAATAAAAATAAAAAGGACAATTCAGATAGGATTGACCTGCTGCTTCAAACGATTATGGAGCCAAAACAAAAAAATCAAAGAATTGCACTTCCTACTAAAGAAGGTTTAATATTTATTGATGTAAAAGATATTATAAAATTAGAAGCGGATGGCAGCTATACCATTTTTCATTTCTTGCAAAAAAATACCCTGATGGTTTCCAAACCTTTAAGAGAATATGAAGAATTTTTGGAAGTAGACAATTTTATGCGGGTGCATCATTCCTTTATCATCAACCTCGCACAGGTCAAAAAATATGTTCGCGGCAGCGGTGGTCATGTTATTATGAATGACGACAGCCTCGTGGATGTATCCGTGAGGAAAAAAGATGATTTTCTAAAAAGGGTACGTTTGTAAAAATAACTCATTTCTCTACACTTATACACCCAAGTCCAACACTTATAAGTTGGGGGTTGCTTACCTTATTCTACTGCTGCTAACTTTGGTTGAACAAATAGATAGTCCTCTTTTAGGGGGCACTTAAATTTCAGCCATATGAAAAAACCAATATTGATTTTTAGCAGCATTACCCCTAATGTGCACAAACCTGTTAAACGTTCATTTGCCGTTGAAGGCAAACAGAAGAAATATTTAGCAATCATTTTTATTTTATTTTGTTTGTTAATGGATGTATATGGAACAACAAAGACCTGGATGAATGCATCGGGTAACAACAAGTGGTCAACCTCCTCCAACTGGTCACCTTCGGGAATTCCCGGGACATCAGATGATGTGATCCTAGATATTACACGAACTGATGATTTGCTGGTGGATGTAAATGTAAATGTGCTTTCATTGGCGATGCGTTCGGGCTACACCGGAACCGTTTCTGTTGCAGGCGCAGCAACCATTACTATTGGCAGCGGTGGGTTTAGTCAGGCCGATGGTGTTTTCATTGCCCCGGCATTGTTCACTGTTGGCGGAAATTTTACAAACTCAGGTGGGACGTACATACATAATAATGGCAACATAAATTTTACCGGAACTTACCCAACTTTAACACCTGGCGATATATTATTTAATGATTTGACCATATCAGTTGGTACAAGTTATTCCTTTACTGTCAGTGGTACAACAGAATCAAACCCTTTGAAGATTAGTGGGAGTTTGGTTATTAATAGTTTAGATTATTTGACTCCAGGTTTTATTTCAATTGGTGGAAATCTTGTCATTAATTCAATCAACAGGTCAATTGGTGCAGGTTCTATTTACCTGAATGGAAATTTAGTTTCTAATGATGTAGAATATGTTAGCCCGGCAAATGTAATACTTTGTGGTACCGGAGATCAATATATAAGTACCGGAACAAATGCCATGCTACCCGGTATATTCATTAAAAAGCCTTCAGGTACAGCAGATTTTACAGGAGCTAACAATGCAAATCTAAGAATGGTCGGTTCTTTTGAGAACATTTCAGGAACGGTAAATCCGTCCACCTTTCCGTCGGTTATATTCATTAGTAATCAATTTTTAAGTTTGATTCCGGGTTCTATTACATTTGGCGATTTGACTGTATCAGTTGCGTTAAATAGAATACTTACTGTCAGTGGTACAACGGAATCAAATCCCTTAAAAATTACAGGTAATCTGATTATAAATAGTGTGGATCTTTTGATTCCCGGCATTATTACCATAGATGGAGATTTAATTATTAATTCAATTAACAGGTCAATCGGTGCAGGCGGTGTAGGATCGATTTACCTGAAAGGAAATTTAGTCTCTAATGATGTAGGATATGTTAGCCCGGGAAATGTAATACTTTGTGGTACCGGTGATCAATATATAAGTACCGGAACAAATGCCATGCTACCCGGTATAATCATTAAAAAGTCATCAGGTACGGCAGACTTTACAGGAGCTGACAATGCAAATCTAAGAATGGCGGGTTCTTTTGTAAACCTTTCGGGAACGCTAAATCCGTCCACATTTCCGTCGGTTATATTTTCGGTTATATTCCTTAGTAATCATGACTTAAGTTTAATTCCTGGGTCTATATCTTTTGGCGATTTGACAGTTGGTACAAATAGATCCTTTACTGTCATCGGTACAACAGAATCAAACCCCTTGAAAATTGCAGGTAATATGGTTATAAATAGTGTGGATGTTTTGAATCCTGGATTTATTACCATAGGTGGAGATTTAACTATTAATTCAATCAATAGGTCAATTGGTGCAGGCTCAATTTACCTGAAAGGAAATTTAGTCTCTAATGATACCTCCTTTACAAGTACAGGCAATATTATTTTAAACGGAACAGGTACCCAATATGTAAGCACAGGGACAAATGCCATGCTTCCGGGAATTATTATAGACAAGTCATCGGGAACAGTTGATTTTTCTGGTGCAGATAATGCAAATCTGCATATTGGTGGATCTTTTGTTCACATGGCAGGGACGGTGAGTCCATCGGCAATTTCTTCCATATTTTTTTCTGGTCTTGGTACTACCAATATTACCCCGGGCTCACTTACCTTCGGTAATATTACGGTTTCAATTCCCTCCAATGCATATTATTATAACTTTGAAGTAAAAGGAACATCAACCGGCAGCCCACTGGTGATTACCGGTAATTTAACTTTAAACGATGTATCTACTTTATATCCCGGAACCATCTGTATTGGTGGAAATCTTATAATAAACAACATTAAAAGTGCCATCTACACGGGGTCTATTTTTTTGAAAGGTAATCTTACCTCTTACGATACTTCATTTAGAAGTTTAGGCAATGTTATTTTTAACGGAACAGGAACTCAATATGTAAGCACAGGAACAAATGCCATGCTTCCGGGAATTATTATTAACAAGTCATCGGGAACAGTTGATTTTTCAGGTGCTGATAATGCGAATCTGCGAATTCGTGGATCTTTCGCACACATTGCCGGGACGGTAAGTCCATCGGCATTTTCTTCCATAAATTTTTCTAGTATTTCTAGTATTACCCCTGGCTCACTTACCTTCGGTAATATTACGGTTTCGATTCCCTCTATTTCATATTTAGATATCTTTGAAGTAATTGGAACATCAACCGGCAACCCACTTGTGATTACCGGCAATTTAACTTTAAACGATGTAACTACTTTCTTTCCAGGGACCATCAGTATTGGTGGAAATCTTATAATTAACAACATTATAAGCTACATCCACACAGGTTCTGTTTTTTTGAAAGGTAATCTTACCTCTTACGATACTTCCTTCATAAGTTTAGGCAATGTTATTTTTAACGGAACAGGAACTCAATATGTAAGCACAGGAACAAATGCCATGCTTCCGGGAATCATTATTAACAAGTCATCGGGAACAGTTGATTTTTCAGGTGCTGATAATGCGAATCTGCGAATTGGTGGGTCTTTCGAACACATTGCCGGGACAGTAAGTCCATCGGAAATTTCTTCAATAAGTTTTTCTGGTATGTATACTACAAGTATTACCCCGGGCTCGCTTACCTTTGGTAATATTACAGTTTCGCTTCCCTCCGTTGTTCGTTATAACTTTGAGGTTAAAGGAACATCAACTGGCAATCCACTGGTGATTACCGGCAATCTAACTTTAAACTATGTTGACTATTTATATCTCGGAACCATCAGCATAGGTGGAAATCTTATAATAAACAACATTAAAAGCGACATTTATTCAGGTTCTGTTTTTTTGAAAGGCAATTTGTACTCTGTTGATGCTGCAGTCGGCGGTAACGCAACTATCACGTTAAACGGAACAACAGATCAACATATAAATGCTTTGGATTTGCCAAATGGTTTGTTCACTATTGATAAACCTTCAGGTACCGTTTATTTAAATGAGAATCTTAGATTAAATGGAATTGGCCAGGATTTCCGGGTTCAATCCGGTACTTTGGATTTGCTTGAGCATACTTTAACACTTACCGGTCCGGGTGATGTGTTTACACTGGAATCCGGAGCAACCCTTATAAGCTTTGATTGCACCACCGATCAGGTTATCGCAACAACCAAAAATATTTATGGAATGGTAAGTCCTGTTCCTGAACCGGTAATTATAGCAAGCGGTTCAACAGATATTTGCGAAGGTAGTTCGGTTACGCTCACCTCTGACAACGTTTCAGGCAACCTATGGTCGAATCTTGAAACGACACAATCCATTATAGTTTCTCAAGCAGGTAACTATAATGTAAGCAACTCCAGGTCATGCGGAACCAAAACCTCAAATACTATTGCTGTAACCATGAATGGAGCAATCCCATTATGCAACATTTCTGTAACTCCTGAAAACAACAACTATACCGGCGGCGTGGACACAAATATTTACCTGGGTTACGGCCCTCAAAGCGCAACCATAACTGCCAATGCAACCGGCGGAAGCGGGTTCACCTATGCATGGAGTCCGTCAACTAATTTAAGCTGTAATAACTGTCAAAGTCCGGTATTCACACCAACAGCGGAAGGAAATTATACCTATACCGTAACGGTAACAAACAGCAATGGCTGTAGTAACACGTGTATTGTATCATTTTGCGTGACAGATATCAGGGTTAGCGGTAAAAACTTAGTTTATGTTTGTCACGGAAATAAAACCGTTGCGGCATCAGTAAATGCTATACACGCACATTTGATAAATCATAACGGTGATAGGTTAGGACCATGCAATAGTAGCTTTAATCTGAATAAACGAGGCTCAATTTCAGAGATTGTTGAAGAAGAAGAACATACGCGTGCATCTCTGAAAATATCTTGCACACCAAATCCATTTGCGAGTTCATTTAAAATGACTTATGAAAGCAATTCAGAACAGGAAGCACAAATTTTAATATATGGGATAACAGGTAACCTGATACAAAAAACAAACCTGACTGGTAACAAAAATGAGGCAGAACTTGGGAAGGATTTACCTGCTGGCATTTATACGGTTTTATTTGTACAGGGCAACAACTTTAAGGTATTAAAAGTAATAAAAGCCGAGTAATCGGCATGGATATTTAAACATTTATACACCAGGGCCAACACTTATAAGTTGGGAGTTGCTTGGCTATTGACAAAGCCAATTAATTAGTACCACTCAGTATTGTCTTAAATTTAATTAACAAACAATGAAAAATAAATTAATCTTTTTCTTAATATGCACTATTGCTGCAGTATTAACAAGCGCCCAAACACCACAATTACAATGGGCTAAAAGCATGGGCGGTACCAGCTATGGAACCGGTAATGGTATAACCATTGATAAGCAGGGAAACACGTATACGACAGGTTATTTTGAAAAAACTGTAGATTTTGACCCGGGAGCTGCTGTTTACAGTTTGAGTGCCAAAGGAGCCGAAGATATTTTCATATCAAAATTGGATGCAGGGGGCAATTTTGTATGGGTAAAACAGGTAGGCGGATTGAGTTTAGAATCGTATAAGGAATGTGGTTACGACATAGATTTAGATGGCAATGGCAATGTTTATGTTACCGGCTATTTCATCGAAACCGTAGATTTTGATCCCGGAGCGGGGATATATAATCTGACCTCTTTTGGCGGTGAGGACATTTTCTTATTGAAATTAGATGCAAACGGAAACTTTGTTTCGGTAAAGCAAATGGGAGGGAAAAGTGATGATTACGCGAAAAATTCTTTTTTAGACAAGAGTGGAAATATTTTTACAACCGGCGGGTTTATGGATACTGCAGATTTTGATCCCGGAACAGGCGTCTATCAATTGACTTCCGCCGGGAGCTACGACATTTTCGTAAGCAAATTGGATGCAGCAGGAAATTTTGTGTGGGTCAGGCATGTAGGAGGGTCGGAACCAGATGGGCCGAAAAGCATAGCTGTTGATGATTTGGGAAATGTGTATTTCACGGGGTTTTTTCAAGACACTGTAGATTTTGACCCAGGAGTGGCGAAGTTTCTTATTCCGGCTTTCGGAGCAGAGTTAGATATTTTTGTTGCAAAATTGGATTCATCCGGCAATTATGTTTGGGCGAAACAAATGGGCGGTCAATCGCGTGACTATCCTAACAGGATGGGCCTGGATGCTGCCGGAAACGTGTATGTTGCGGGTGTTTATTTTTCGCTTGCTGATTTTGATCCGGGACCGGGTAATGTCAATTTATCATCCGCAGGTTATTATGATGTTTTCATTATGAAATTAAATGGCTCCGGAAACTTAATGTGGGCAAAGTCTTTAGGCGGTATAGGTAATGATTTTGCACATGGATTTCATGTTGATGCCAGTGGTAATGCTTTCGTCATCGGGAATTTTCAATACATATCCGATTTTGATCCCGATCCTTTGGTCAACTTTGTTCTTACTTCAAAAGGAGGTTATGACATGTATATCGCAAAACTTGATTCATTGGGTAAGTTTGTTTGGGCCAAACAATTTGGCGGTACCGGTTTTGAAGCAGGGATTTGTACAGTTACTGATACTGCAGGTAATATTTATGCCTCCGGAAATTTTATGGGCACCTGTGATTTTGATCCGAATGCCGGAACCAGTAATCTCACATCATCCAGTGATGGCGATATTTTTGTTCTCAAACTGAATCTTTCGCTTGTGGGCATTGAGTCCATTAATGATTCAAAACAGACGTTCTTCAACTTATATCCAAATCCAACCAGAGGTATTTTAAATGTTGAGGCGGATGAACTAAATGGCGGTGTATTCGACATACAGATTATGAATTTAATGGGACAAGTGTTGATGGAAAAGACGGCGTTAACAGCGAACTCGATGATTGACATTCAACAACTTTCTGCCGGGTTATATGCTGTAAAAATAACAGGAGGGAATTGGATATTGGGTGTGTACAGGATTACAAAACTATAAACCAACAAATATGTCATTGCGAATCATCTTTCTTGTAACAACTTTTTTGATTTCGAAGTCATGCCTTTTTGCACAAGCACCTTCCTTTTCTATGCAATGGGCAAAAAAAATGGGCAGTATTTCGCGTGATGAAGGTATTGCGGTTGCAGTAGATTCGGTGTGTAATGTTTATACAACGGGCTATTTCAACCACTTAACTGACTTCAATCCCGGACCGGGAACATTCAATATGGTTTCGGCAGGTGGGATGGATATTTTTATCACAAAGTTAAATTCTTCCGGAAATCTTGTTTGGGCAAAAAGAATGGGTGGGATTTTGTCGGATTATGCAAATGCAATAACTGTTGACAGATCAGGCAACGTATATACCACCGGTTATTTTTATGGAACCGCTGATTTCGATCCGGGTGAAAGCACGTTCAACATGACAGCAGGTGGGTTCAATGACGTGTTTGTCTCTAAACTGGATTCATCCGGAAATTTTGTTTGGGCAAAACAAATGGGAGGAGCATCTATGGACGCAGGCATCTCTTTATGTATTGATACAGATGGTAATTTATTTGTAGCAGGTGGCTTTTCTGACTCAGCTGATTTTAATCCGGACACTTTACGCATCCATTCCTTCAACGCCAATGGTGCTTATGATTTTTTCATTGTCAAACTGGATTTTTCGGGCAATTTTATCTGGGCCAGAAGTATCGGAGGGATCGATGATGACTATGTTAATTCCATAAAGACAGATCAATCGGGCAATCTTTATGTGGTGGGTGCATTCAGTGACGTAGTAGATTTTGACCCGGGAGAAAGCAAACATTACCTTACAGTTACCGGCCTCAGAGACATTTTTGTAATAAAATTGGATACAGTTGGCAATCTGGTTTGGGTAAAACAAATATCAGGAACAGAATATGGAGGTTGTTCTTCACTGGCTTTGGATCTATTGGGAAACATCATATTTACAGGTTGGTTCAGCGGTACAACAGATTATGATCCCGGCCCCGGCACATTCAATAAAACTTCTTTTGGCGGTGCAGATATCTTTATAGCAAAACTGGATACTTCGGGAAAAATGATTTGGGCAAAAACCGTCGGTGGAATATTGAATGATATAGGGTCAGGGGTTGATGTGGACAAAAACGGAGCGGTTTATGCCACCGGTTATTTTGGCGATGTAGTTGATTTTGATCCCGGGGCAGCAGAATACCAATTATTCGGCTCCGGAGAATTTGAAATTTATATTCTAAAATTAGATAGCACCGGAAATTTGGATTGGGCACTAAGTTTGGGTGGGCCTTATTCCGATTATAGCAGAGCCCTCGCTGTGGATGTTTCCGGAAGTGTGATAACAACAGGTTCTTTTGTAGCCAGTGCCGATTTTGATCCCGGAGATGGGGTTTATTTCCTTACATCAACTGGGGCTTCTGACATTATTGTTCACAAAATGAGCCAGGGTACCAGCGGGATCAACGATTATACATACAATAACAATATAAATATCTATCCCAATCCAAATAGTGGAATAATAAATATTGATATAAACGGTATAAGAAATAATATTTACGTCCAGATTTTAAATTCAACCGGACAGATAGTATTGGAAGAAAATCTTAATTCAATAACTTCTGCATTAAACATCCAGCATTTGACTGATGGCTTATACCTTATAAAAATTATATCTGATAACAGCATTATTGCTACCCAAAAAATCATTAAACAATAAATAAATTGAAATATTAACAAGTCGATGGTCCATAGTCGATAGTAAATAAGTTATGGTCTATTAACCATCAACCGTCAACTATTAACTTTTAACTATTAACTTTTAACTTTTAACTATTCAAATACTTCTTCAAGCAATCCACATAATTTTCGAATGCAGCGATTCCCTTTTTTGTTTTTTTGCAAATGGTTAAGGGGTAGTTATCGCGGAATGATTTTGTTACACTAATGTATTCGGCCTTTTTCAGTTTATCAATTTGCACGCTGAGATTTCCTGAAGTAGAACCTGTTTTCTCTTTCAGGAAATTGAACTCAGCTTCTTCAACGCTCATTAAAAGAGACATCACAGCCAACCTTAATTGCGAATGTAATATAGGATCAAGCTCCCTGAACATTTCTGTTAAATTTCTGTTTTAGTAAATATCCGGGTATAATAAATCCACCCAATACAGCAAAGGCAATTAATAATAAATGAACCTGGGTTGACGCGTAAATAAATCCAACTGCCGCCAAAATCCAGTTTAAAAAGGCTCCCCAAATCAGTGGTTTAAATTTTAACATCCCGCCCGAAATGTAAAGCCATATCGAATAAATTACCATAATAGAGGGATAAAATGCTTTCCACTGCCCTCCTATGGGCATAAATAAACAAATGGTAAACAAAGAAATGGCAAAAGCCGCAATAACCTGTTTCAGAATCTCATCAACATAGGTTTTTACCCTGGGAGTGTTTTTCTTTTCCCTAGCCGATAAAACAAAAGTAACAATTCCTCCAAATGGCATTAATATCATCCAGGGCAAACTATGAATTTCAAAATCGGTAAACATCAGCAAATAATAGTTTGTAATTGCGGCTATAAAAACCAGCCAACCCCAAAATAAAAAGTAAAAGCCGTTGTCTTTCAATTCTTTTTTTGCATTGTTAATCATTTGTTCAATTAACAACAGTGCATCTTTTTCATCCATTTTCATATTAATGTCAATTAGTTTTGAATAATTAGCTTCACCTGTTTTTCTTCATTGTTTTCCCCTCTGATAGAAATAAAATATATTCCGGTTTCAAAAGTATCAAGCTCCACTAAATTATGGGCATAAAATAATTGTTTTGAGAAAAGTAATTTTCCCTGGCTGTTGTATATGTCTATATTCCTCATTTTTTCATTCTCAAAATCTATATTTAATACGTTATATGATGGATTGGGATAAACAGAAGCCTCTAATTTTTTGTCAAAGTTTACAATTCCTGAAGGCGAATATACCAATTCAAAATCGTCCACAATAAACTTGCTACCCACAACCGGATTAAATCCATCAATGCTTGAACTAAAAATATAATAAGCTGAATCGGGCGTTGCCATTGAATAATATTCAAATGGGACATTCGCCAAGGTGTAGCTTCCAACAGAATCACCCATTGAGAAAGAAGCTTGTGCAAGGGTATCATTTTTACCTAAAACAGCATTCCATTTAAGCAGCACCATAATAAATACGCAGGTATCATTTAATTCAGGCAACGATTTATAATAAAATCTGGCATGCGTAGGTCTTCCATTGAACTTAATATTCATATGCTCAAAATCCGGGTCATTATTTGCATCTAAAATTGGACCCGAACATAATAAACCGGTATAATCGGTAAATGTGTTTCCTTTCGATTCGAGCACAACCGCGTAGTTTCCACTTTGTGCATCTGTGGTAATGGTTGTGCTGGGTTCAAAACCAAAAACGCTTAACGGATTTAAAGTGTACCAGTTTTCAGGCTGTGAATAATTGGCTATCGTGTCCCATAATTCGAAGCCACCATTTGCAATTTGTTGCTGAGCATTTGCCATGCCCAATGTCAGTAAAATACTGAATACGGTTAATTTTATTTTTTTCATGGTTTTATAAATTAATTTGACGGCACAAATATATTTATAAATTAGTTTATAATGCAAACTAATTTATATATATTTTTTATATTTATTTGATATTCTGGTTATTAATTTTTTATTTTCATATATTTCAAATAAAACTTAAGGCTATATTCAATGTTTTGAGGTTTTTTAAACGGTACTATTTTACCGGTTAAAATCTTAATCGCTCCCATTTAAGGAGAACCTTTTTGTATTACAACCTTTTTGTATTAATTAGCGTCCTTTTAAAAATTGAATTCAGGCAGAATATGAAAAAATCACTTATTGCACTCACTTTATTATTAATGGCTATTGGTGGCCAGGCACAATTTTGGAAGAAATCCAAAATGGAAAAAGGGCTTTATGCCGAAATTGAAACTTCAAAAGGAAAAATTTTATTGATGCTGGAGTTTGAAAAAACCCCTTTAACCGTAGCTAATTTTGTAGGACTGGCCGAAGGCAAAATAAAAAATAATGCCAAAGCCGAGGGTGTTCCATTTTACGATGGCCTTAAATTTCACAGGGTTATTGCCGATTTTATGATTCAGGGGGGTGACCCCCAGGGCTCTGGAATGGGCGGTCCCGGTTATTCTTTTAAAGATGAATTTTTAAAAGAGCTAAGCTTTACCGGTCCGGGTATTTTAGCAATGGCAAACTCGGGCCCTGCAACCAATGGCAGCCAGTTTTTTATAACGCATAAGGAAACTTCGTGGCTAAATAACAGGCATACTATATTCGGACATGTGGTAAGCGGGCAGGATGTTGTTAATGCAATACAGCAGGGCGATATAATTATTCATGTAAAAATAATCCGTAAAGGAAGACCCGCCAAAAAATTTAAAGCCGAAAAGGTTTTTAAAGAATTGTCGTCATAGGAGATTTTCTTTTTATTAGCGGTCACTGCACGCGTTAAACAATCAAATTTTATATTAATGATAACCAATTGATTATGCAGCTAATCACCTATTTTAATCATTTGATTAAAATAGGTGATTAAAAAATAAAAAAAGCAGACTTTGTTTCTTAGTTTCTTTGTGTAATAAAAATATTATCGTCAAAAAAATGCACAAATGAAATATTCTATTTTTATCGGCATAGGTCTGATTTTATTTTCAGCCCATGCACAAACGAAACAAACGCTCAGCATTGAGGAATGTTATCAATTGGCTCAAAAAAATTACCCGCTGGTTAAGCAAAGAGAATTGATTCTAAAAAGCAGGGAATACTCGGTTGAGAATGCCTCCAAAGGCTATTTTCCACAAATGAGTATTAATGGTTTTGCCACATACCAGTCCGATGTAACCCATGTACCCATGAAGGTTCCGGGCTTTTCAATTCCTGAGTTAAGTAAAGATCAGTATAAAATTTATGCTGAACTGAACCAAACAATATTTGATGCCGGCTTTAT
Source organism: Bacteroidota bacterium (assembly GCA_030680835.1). Taxonomy (GTDB): domain Bacteria; phylum Bacteroidota; class Bacteroidia; order UKL13-3; family UKL13-3; genus B1. Next base: position 54,623 of record JAUXUD010000023.1, on the reverse strand, counting down.
AAAAATGCACAAACAAACCCTCGGGGCAAATACAGAGGTTGAAGCGCAAAAACTGGAAATTGAATTGTATAAGCTGAAAGATCGGATCAATCAGCTTTTCTTTGGAATATTGCTGGTGAATGAACAGTTGGTTCAAACCGAAATATTTAAAAAAGATATTGGACTTGCTTTGAGTAAAACCACCTCGGCAATAAAAAATGGTGTGGCACTTAAAAGTAATGGAGAAATATTACAAGCCGAGTTATTAAAAGCAAACCAGCGCACCATTGAGTTAAAGGCTGCCCGTAATGCATTTATTGACATGCTGGAATTATTTACCAATCTGTCCATCAACGAAAATGTGCAATTGATAAAACCCATAGATGTTATTTTTAATGCTGATATAAACAGGCCTGAAATGATACTTTTCGACCGCCAGAAAAAATTAATTGATGTGCAAAGCAGCTACCTGTTTCATAAAAACCTACCAAAGCTGTCATTGTTTGCACAAGGGGGATATGGCAGACCAGCCATTGACATGCTGAATAATAATTTTGACACGTATTATATAGGTGGAGCACGCCTTTCGTGGCCATTATCGGGGTTTTATACATTTAAAAAGGATAAGGCTTTACAGGAGATTAACCGCAATCTTTTGGATATACAAAAAGAAACTTTTCTGTTTAATACAAACCATACGCTTAAACAGCAAAATGCCGAAAGCCTTAAATTAATGGAATTGATTAAAACAGATAATGAACTAATTGTATTACGACAAAATATTAAAAATACAGCTATGATACAATTTGAAAACGGAGTACTTAGCGCCTCAGATTATTTAAGAGAGTTAAATGCCGAAGATCAGGCCAAACAAAATAAATTGGTTCATGAAATACAATTATTAATTGCACATTATAATATACAAACCACTACCGGAAATTAACAAAACTTAAATGATATGAATAGATTAATCATCCCAATCACACTTATATTGTTGCTGTCATGCAATAAAAATAAAAATACCTATGATGCCTCTGGCACTTTTGAAGCCGTTGAAACCATTGTTTCATCTGAAGCTACAGGTATTCTAAAACAATTTAACATAAGCGAGGGTAATGTGTTGAAAGCAGGTGAAACAATTGGAATTATAGACAGCACGCAGCTTTATCTGAAAAAGAAACAACTCATCGCTCAGATTAAAACTACATTGAGTCAGAAACCCGATATTGACAAGCAATTGGCCATAATGAAGACGCAGTTAAAAGCACTTGAAACGGAACAAAAAAGAGTTTCGAATCTGTTAAAAGCAGATGCAGCCACGCAAAAGCAAATGGATGATATAAATGCACAGGTTGATTTGATTAAAAAACAAATGGAAGCACATCAATCTACCCTGGGAATAAGTACCGAAAGTATTAACCAGCAAACGCTACCCCTATATGTTCAGATTGAGCAAATTAATGATCAGCTTGCCAAATGCATAGTTAGAAATCCGCTAAACGGTACTGTATTGACAAAATATGCGGAGGCAAATGAAATGGCCATTAGCGGAAAACCACTTTATAAAATCGCAGATTTATCATCCATAACACTTCGTGCTTATATAAGCGGTGCGCAGCTTGCTTCAATCAAACTGAATCAACAGGTAAGTGTATTGATTGATGAACCGGATGGAACATTTAAAGAATATAAGGGTATCGTTGAATGGATAAGCAATAAGGCAGAATTTACTCCCAAAACCATACAAACCAAAGACGAAAGAGCCAACCTGGTTTATGCCATAAAAATACGGGTTAAAAATGATGGTTTTTTAAAAATTGGTATGTATGCCGATGTTAAGTTTTAATAAAAATGATTACATTAAACCATATCTGCAAAACCTATGGCAAAGAAAAGAAAATTGCTGTAAACGATATTTCCTTATCAGTGAACAAAGGTGAAATTTTTGGATTGATTGGTCCGGATGGTGCAGGGAAAAGCAGCATTTTCAGGATACTTACCACATTGTTGCTTGCCGATTCGGGTACTGCCACGGTCGATGGACATGATGTAGTGACTGATTATAAACACATTCGTAAATCAGTGGGTTATATGCCGGGAAAATTTTCTTTATATCCCGATTTAAGTGTTGAAGAAAATCTCAAATTTTTTGCCACTCTGTTTAACACAAGCATCAGAGAAAACTATCATTTAATAAAAGATATATATATGCTGCTTGAACCTTTTAAAAACCGGAGAGCGGGCAAATTGTCGGGTGGAATGAAACAAAAGCTGGCCTTGTGTTGCGCCCTGATCCACAAACCAACGGTTTTGTTTCTGGATGAACCCACCACCGGAATTGACCCGGTTTCGAGAAAAGAATTCTGGGAAATGTTAAAGCGCCTCAAAAAGCAGGAAATCACCATCCTGGTATCAACTCCTTATATGGATGAAGCTTCATTATGTGACCGTATTGCCCTGATAAAAAACGGGAAAATTTTGTCAATAAATACCCCCGATCACATCATAAAAGATTATCCGGATAATTTGTATAAAATAAAATCGGATGTGATATATACATTGTTAAAGGATATCAATTTACATTCAAATACACAAAGCTGCTTTACCTTCGGCGAATTTCTTCATGTTTCATTTTTAAGTGATACAGAATCGATGCAGCAGGAATTATTAAATTACCTGAGTAAAAAAGGGCATCTAAATATTGTGATGGAAAAAACAGTTCCGGGTATTGAAGATTGTTTTATTCACCTCTTAAAAAAACCGGCATGAAGGAAACCGTGATTAAAACAGAAAAACTAACCAAAAAGTTTGGGAATTTTATTGCAGCCAATGCGGTGAGCTTTGAAGTAAAAAAGGGTGAAATATTTGGCTTTTTAGGGGCAAACGGTGCAGGCAAAACTACAGCAATGCGTATGCTTTGCGGACTTTCAACGCCCACATCCGGCAAAGCCCAAATAGTGGGTTATGATATCTACAAACAAACAAACCTGATTAAGAAAAATATTGGATACATGAGCCAGAAATTTTCTTTGTATGAAGACTTAACCGTTGTAGAGAACATACGCTTTTTTGCTGGCATTTATGGACTTTCCAACCAGGATATTAAAGACAAAAGTGCACATTTGATTGAAACGCTGGGGATGCAAAATGAATCAAAAAAAAGGGTCGGCACATTGCCTCCCGGGTGGAAACAAAAAATATCTTTTTCGGTTGCTTTATTGCATGAACCCAAAATTGTGTTTTTGGATGAACCCACAGGAGGTGTTGATCCTTTAGTACGCAGGCAATTCTGGGATCTGATTTATGCTGCTGCCGATAAAGGCATCACCATTTTTATCAGTACACATTATATGGATGAGGCTGAGTACTGCAACCGAATTTCAATTATGGTTGATGGCAGTATCAAAGCCCTGGATACGCCGGTTCATTTAAAACATCAATTCAATGCTAAAAATATGGATGAAGTATTTTACGAATTGGCAAGGGGCGCAAAACGAAGAGAATAATTATGAAACAATTTTTATCATTTGTTAAAAAAGAATTTCTGCATGCCTTGCGCGACAGGAAAACGTTGCTTATTCTCTTTGGCTTACCCATAGTACAAATTCTTATATTTGGTTTTGCGCTCACCAATGAAGTTAAAAACAGCAAAATAATTATTGTGGATCAAGCCCAGGACATGGCAAGTCAGCAATTAATTACAAAAATTGAAGCCAGTCGCTATTTTGAAATTGAGAAGGAAATTGTGAATCCGAAGGCAATTGAAGCCGCATTTAAAGAAGGTAAAATAAAGATGGCTGTTATTTTTCCGGATAATTTTAACCATGATTTGCTGCATCAAAACAAATCTGCAATACAATTGATCTGTGATGCTTCTGACCCCAATATAGCAAATACATTGAGCAATTATATTGCGGCTATTGTTGGAGATTATCAAACCGAACTGAATCAAAATGCGGCATTGCCTTATCAGATTATACCTGAAACCCGGATGCTTTATAACCCACAGTTAAAAGGTGTGCATAACTTTGTGCCCGGGGTTATGGCGCTGGTATTAATGCTCGTTTGTGTAATGATGACGGCAATATCTATAGTTAGGGAAAAGGAGTTTGGCACCATGGAAGTATTACTGGTATCTCCATTCAAGCCCATGCTGGTTATAGTTTCAAAGGCCATTCCTTATTTGATTTTATCATTGGTAAATGTTGCTTCCATCTTGTTGTTAAGTGTTTTTGTGCTCGAATTGCCCATCAACGGAAGTGTTCTGCTCCTTTTTGCAGAAAGCACTTTGTTTATCATCACCTGCTTATCAATTGGCATATTGATTTCAATCAGGGTAGCATCACAGCAAATTGCCATGCTCATTTCCATGATGGGTATGCTCCTCCCTACCCTGCTGTTTAGCGGATTTATGTTTCCCATTGAAAACATGCCATGGCCATTGCAGATTCTTTCAAATATTGTTCCTGCCAAATGGTTTTATATAATCGTTAAATCTGTAATGATTAAAGGACTCGGTTTTCAGGCCATCTGGAAGGAAACACTTATTTTATCAGGGATGTCGGCATTTCTGATTCTGGTTAGTCTTAAAAATTTTAAAATCCGTTTAGCATGAGAACCATCCGTTTTTTATTGCAGAAAGAATTCACACAAATTTTCAGGAACAAACCTATTATGGGAATGATGATGATTGTACCCATTGTGCAATTACTGATACTGCCATTAGCCGCCAATTATGAGGTTAAAAATATAAATCTGGCTGTGGTGGATCACGATCATTCAACATATTCGCAAAAATTGGTTTCAAATATTACCGCTTCCGGATATTTCAGACTGATCTCTTTTGGCAATTCCTATAGCAAAGCCTATCAGTTGATAGAAAGCGACCAGGCGGATTTAATACTGGAGATTCCCCCTGATTTTGAAAGAAATCTAATCCGGGATAATAAACAAAAGGTATTGATTGCCGTTAATGCCATAAACGGCACCAAAGCCAATCTGGGAGGAGCTTACCTCAATACGATCATACGGAATTATAACGAGGATATTCGTATGCAATTTGTTCAAAATGAAAAGAAAAGTCCAATTCCGCTGATCGAAATAAAACCTGTTAATTGGTTCAATCCGTTAATGAATTATAATTTATTTATGGTACCCGGAATTCTGGCCATACTGGTAACTATGATTGGCTCCTATTTGACCGCACTTAACATTGTAAAAGAAAAAGAGGTTGGAACCATCGAACAGATTAATGTTACCCCTATAAAAAAACATCATTTTATTCTGGGCAAGCTCATCCCCTTTTGGGTTTTGGGGCTGTTGGTATTCTCACTGGGCTTAAGTATTTCATTTATAGTATACGGAATTATTCCACTGGGCAGTTTGTTGCTTTTATACGAATTTGTTGCCCTGTACTTATTATCCGTTTTAGGCCTGGGCTTATTAATTTCAACCTATTGCGAAACCCAGCAGCAAGCTATGTTTATTGCCTTCTTTTTTGTGATGATTTTTATTTTAATGGGAGGCTTGTTTACCTCTGTAGAGAGCATGCCACCCTGGGCCAAAATAGTTGCCAAGTTAAATCCTGTTACTTATATGATAGAAGTGATGCGTATGATTGTGCTCAAAGGAAGTGGATTTAACGACATATTACCACATCTGGTAAAAGTACTTTTATTTGCACTTTTCTTTAACTCCTGGGCGGTTTGGAACTATAAAAAAACATCCTGAAGTCAATTTTAACAAGTCCCCCGCTTTTATTTACGGAGCTGCTTTTTAATTTTAGCAGCAGTAAATTTTATTTTGATAGTTGTAAATTTACCATCACTATTTTCTTAATTTTTTGTTAAAATAAAATTTGGTTAATTTAAAATTAAAAGTATATTTGATATATTAAATTTTAGTTAATGAATGCAGTTTACCCTAATATGGGCATGAAAGATTATTGGAATCAACGCTATAAAGAAAAAGCCTTTATTTATGGTGAAGATCCCAATTTGTTTTTTGCTGAACAGGTTAAAAAGTTAAAACCGGGTAAGCTAATACTGCCATGCGAAGGGGAAGGAAGAAACGCTGTTTTTGCTGCCAATTTAAATTGGGAAGTTCAGGCATTCGACCTGAGTTTTGCAGCCAAAATGAAGTCGCTGGAGCTGGCAACTAAAAAAGATGCACAATTTGATTACAGGATTGGAGATGCCCGTGATATAGAATTTGACGAGGGAGCCGCTGATGTTATTGCATTTATTTATGCGCATTTCCCTGATGCAATCAGAAAAACAGTTCATCGCAAAGCAATCAGTTGGTTGAAGCCGGGTGGAAAAATTATTATCGAGGCCTTTCATACCGCGCAAATCAATATGAATTCGGGTGGTCCCAAAGAGATTTCCATGCTTTATTGTGAAGAACATTTACTAGGTGATTTTGAATCACTACAAACCGAATTGATTGAATCTGTTCAGGTTGAATTAAATGAAGGCCAGTCACATCAAGGGCTTGCAGAAATAATCCGGTATATCGGAATCAAAGCTTAAGAACAGGTAAACAGCGTTTTTGCAAACAAATAAAAAAGGGCTTCCGGCTAATTTCAGCCCGAAGCCCTTTTATTTTACTTGTGGTCTCGGAGGGATTCAAACCCCCAACCTTCTGATCCGTAGTCAGACGCTCTATTCAATTGAGCTACGAAACCATTTTATAGGGCTGCAAATGTAGCCTTATTTATTTTAAAAGCAAAGTCCGTTTTTTGAAAATATATCGGGATTGCTGAGGCGCGGTGAACCGCGGAGATGTTGTAATTTGTAGAGATGCGATGAATGGTAAAGACACTTTGAATCGCTTCTCTACTGATTACTGGCTGTTAAACCTGCTAAAGCTGAGTTTAAAGCTGCGAAATCGGGCATATCACCTTGTTTTTCTAAAATTTGCGAATATTGAATAATGCCATTGCCATCAATTAAAAAAACGGAACGTCCGCTTACATTTTTCATCCCAAGGGTGAAATTTTCAAGTAAAACGCCATACTCAGGGGATACGGTTTTGTTAAAATCAGATAACAGAGTGAAATTTAAATTCTGATCTGCCTTAAACTTTATCAGGGTAAAGACACTATCAACAGAAATTGCCGCAACATCACAATGATCGTTGTGGTACATGCTTATTCCGTCGCGAATTGCACACAATTGAGCGGTGCAGGTTCCGGTAAATGCAGCCGGAAAAAAATGAAGAATCAGGGTCTTGCCTTTATAGTCCTCAAGAGAAACTTCCTTTTTATCGGTATCTACTAATTTAAATGAAGGGGCTTTATCGCCTTTTTGTAATTGCATAATTATAATTTTTAAATTGGGGTCGCAATTTACGAATTACAGATTACGATTTACGAATTTTATCAGTAATTTCCGATTTTTACCTTTAGCAAACAGAAATAAATATTCAATGTGAATCTGTTTTATCTTAAAATTCGTTTAATAAAACGTAATTTATGGGTGTGTTTGCAATAGGTTGAGTTATATATACCATAGCTATCAAGCATATCACATCTAACTTTACCGGAGGCATGCAAGATTTCTCCGGGCCTAAGTATAAGGCCAACATGAATAATAGCACCTTGCTCGTTTTCAAAAAATGCGAGATCACCCAGCCGGGCTTCATTGCTAAAGGTCACTATTTCACCTACCTCTGCCTGTTGGTGTGCATCCCGGGGAATTTGAATGCCCATGGTTTTGTATAGTATCTGTGTGAACCCGGAGCAATCCATCCCCAACATGGTTTTACCACCCCACAAATAAGGGCAGTTTAAAAACTGAAGTGCATAGGCCTCCAGGTTTGTTGCATCAATATTTTGAATATCGGCGGCTACAATAGGGACAAAAAATTTATCATTATTGACATAAAAAAATGCACCATCTGCAGCAGGTTCATACCTGTGCATTACGCTTCCCGGCAGTAAATAAACCTGCGTATTACTTAACAGGTTCAAAGATGCCAGCATCGGAAACTTTTTAGCAATCTGCATTTCTGAGCAGCTATCCGTGTATTCATAAAACTGGTTTTGGTTCATCCAGCCCAAATAATTGTCAGAATCTGTCTTGATTTTCAACCAATCATCCTGCTGTTCCAAAATAACATAGGTTTCTCCAAAAAGTAGCTGGGTAAGCAACTCACTTTTGCCATTTGGCTCCGCTCTGATGGGTGTAATGCTCAGTTTACAAATACCCTGGTGCATAATATTTTCATTTGCTGTGTGCAAAGAACATTTTTTTTTATTAAAGTTGTAAGCAATTTATATACCATGTCAAAAATAATAGATCTAAGTTACCTCAATGAGATTTCGGGTAGTGATAGCAGCTTTATTAAAGAAATGCTTGAACTCTATATGAACACGACGGCTACAGAAGCTCGCCAATACTATGTTTTATTAGAAGAAAACAACTATGAGGCAATTGGACATCTGGCACATAAAATGAAAGCTCCGATACAAATGCTTGGTGCCAATGACCTGTTTAACCTGGTAAGGAGTTTGGAAAAATATGGTAAAGAAGGAAGCAATATTGAACAAATTCCTGCCATAATCGATGAAATTCAAAAACAAGTTGAACTTTCAATTGTAGAAATTAAAGAAATTTTAACCACTTTATAAAAAAAAACATAAAAAAACGCCCTATGTTCCAATAGGGCGTTTTTTTTATGTTTTTTAAGCTACAATTTAAATGGTTTGATCGATTGGAGATTAATTCCCAATCCAACGCTTATGGTATTTACCTTGCCAATATTGTACTCACCATTAATGGTAAGAATTAACAATTTTATTCTCACACCGGCTGTACCCCTGAAATAATTAAGTGAACTTTCAATATTAATGGGGTCATCGAAATTTATTATTTTTCTTTTACCGAAATTTGTGCTGGCAACATCTGTTTCAATAAATGTTACCGGGTACTTTCCTTCCATTTTTAAACTAACTTTTGAAGTATTATAATTTCCTCCAACATAAACGGTTAAGAACGCCAGTTTCTTTGAAACCACTGCTCCTATCATCATTCCATTACCCGTAAAAGTCATTTTTTGAGAGCTCTTATAATCTGCATCAGGTAATGCTCCCGGGTAGGTGCTATCCGGCTTTAAATAGTTATCACCCATACTAAACTCAGCATTTAAGGAACTGTAACCAAATATACCTGAAATATCGATAGGTGGTTTCTTTTCTTTATCTGTCCAAATCCATTGTGAAATACTGTGTTTTACACCAAAACCAAACATGCCTGCTTTAAAATTATCGGCAGTTAGTTTTGGAGTAATCCTTAACATTACCTCTGTTCCAAAACCTACGCCCACTGCAGCTTGTATTGTTGGCAAACCCACTCCATAAGGCTGGTTCAAACCGGGAGGAAAAGGAAATGATGTAATTACAGAATCAGAAGCGGGATCGGAAGCATTAAATCGTTGAACCACTTTAATACTGGTGGAGGTTTTATCATCACCATATATTGTAGGAATGGAAGTACCGTTTGAACCAACCAATACCATTCTCGGTTTGCTGAGATCCGAATTCAGGTTAAGTGTGGTTGCATCAAAAGTTTTCTGGCTTTCCGAAATGGGCACAAGGTTTAATGTAAAACTCACGTCAAATCCAAGAATGCCATGGGGTCGTGCGGTATTGTACCAACCATTGTTTAAAGAAGCACCGAACCCATCAAACAATGGCTTCAGGTAGGCATTGATTAATTTGTTCCCATCTTCCTTTCCAGCTTTCAGAAACTGAGCTGCATCGGCTTGTGCATGTGCCGTTTGGTAACTAAAAATACCAACCATCAGGAAGGCTAAAGAGTAAATTTTGAGTTTCATGATTTTGTAATTAGTTAAAGTTTGTAGGTCAAATATATAATGAAATATTTTAATTTGCCACAAACAATTAGAAAAATACGTAGAATGCTGTAGTAGAATTTATGCGGAAAAATTAGCTACATTTGTCCTAAATTTCATATTCCATTGGCATTTAGAGACACCAAAAGCAAAATCATTATTAAAACTCCCGAGCAGATTGAGGGAATTAAAAAAAGCAGCATTGTGGCGGCTCAAACCCTCAAAGCTGTGATTCCATTCGTAAAACCGGGGGTAAGTACCGGTTTTTTAAACAAAGTATGCACAGATTTTATACGTGATCATAAAGCAATTCCCGCAACACTCGGTTACCACGGTTATACAAAAGAAACCTGTATTTCGGTGAATGATGTAATTTGTCACGGAATTCCCGGAAGCTATGAACTGCGTGAAGGAGATATTGTAAATGTGGATGTTACAACCATACTCAATGGTTACTTTGGAGATACCTCTACCATGTTTGCCATTGGCGAAATCAGTGAACATGCAAAAAAACTTATTAGGGTTACCAAAGAATGTCTGGCAATTGGCATCAGACAAAGCATAGCCGGTAATTACCTTGGAAATATTGGCTACGAAATCAATAAATATGCAACCTCTTTTGGATATAGTGTAGTGTATGAATTTTGCGGACATGGAGTGGGTTTGAAATTTCATGAAGAACCCGAAGTGAGCCATGTGGCAGATAAAAACTCGGGTCCGAAACTGGCACCCGGCATGATTTTTACCATTGAACCCATGATTAATGCTGGTAAAGCCAGAAGTAAGGTAGATAAAAAGGATGGTTGGACAGCTCGCACCATAGATGGCAAACTTTCGGCTCAGTTTGAACATACCATTTGTGTTACCAAAGAAAAACCCCTGGTTTTAACTGATATTGACCATGAGTTTGAAATACCCAAAGAGATTTTTTAGCTATATTTGATTTTGCGGATCCATTACGTGGCAAACCTTAATTTGCAAACTGTAATTTATAATCTGTAATTTGAAACCTTTAATTTTAAAATGAAACATTTAAACTATAAAAAGAATTTTTTAGCTGTTGAAGAAGACGAATATTGTTCGTACAAATCTTCTAAATATGTAATCCAGTCGGCTCCCTATGAATATACCTCCTCCTTCCTGTCAGGTTCTGATAAAGGCCCTGCGGCTATTTTAAAAGCATCACAGTTCGTTGAATTGTATGATGAAGAATTGGATCAGGAAAGTTACAGATTGGGTGGAATTTGCACATTGGAGCCGATGAATTTTAAAGGTCTCGTTGATTTAAATGCAATTAAACATATTGAAAAGAAAACCCTCCGTTTGCTTTCTGATAACAAATTTCCGGTAACTTTAGGCGCTGAACATACCATAACTTATGGTATTGTGCGGGCTATAAAACAATTTGTTCCCAATGTGCATGTTTTACAGATTGATGCACACAGCGACCTGAGAATGGAGTACCACAACAATCCGTATTCACATGCATCGGTTATGGCTCGTATCCATGATTTAAAAGTGCCTTTAACTCAAGTTGGAATCCGCGCACAATGTATTGAAGAAGCCAATCTGATTAAGAACAGTAACAATATCCATACTTTTTATGCACACCAAATCCGTAAAAACAAGCATTGGGCAGCTGAAGCATTACAAACATTAGGTGAACATGTATATATCAGTATAGATGCCGATGGATTTGATCCCAGTATAGTTCCGGCTGTTGGAACGGCTGAACCCAACGGACTTTTTTGGAATGAGACCATTGATTTTTTAAAAATGGTATTTGCCAGCAGAAACGTTGTTGGTTTTGATGTAGTAGAAATAGCCCCGGTTAAAGGAAATGTATTATCGGAATATACGATGGCAAAACTGGTTTATAAATTAATTGGATACCAAACTTTAAAAAACAATTAGAATGAAAGTTTATTTTGATAACGCAGCAACCACCCCTATTAACAAAGAAGTAATTGATATAATGCTTAAAGTAATGGAAGAAGATTTTGGAAATCCGTCTTCAACCCATTCGCACGGACGAAAAGTAAGGACCTTGCTGGAAGAATCGAGGAAACAGGTTGCAACATTGTTAAACTGTACGCCCGGAGAGATTTTTTTTACCAGCGGAGGTACCGAAGCTGATAATATGGCCCTTCGAAAAGCGGTTACTGATTTAGGAATTAAAAACATCATCAGCTCCCCGATTGAACACCATGCCGTAAGTTATACTCTTGAAGAATTGGCAAAGCAACATGCTATTGATTTGCATATGGTAAACTTCTTTCCAAACGGACACATAGATTTAAATCACCTGGAATATTTATTAGCGCAATATCCGGATGCCCTGGTTAGTTTAATGCATGCCAACAACGAACTGGGAAATTTGCTGGACATTGATAAAGTGGGCGAACTGTGTCGGCAATACAATGCCTTGTTCCAATGCGACACGGTTCAGACCATTGGACATATACCAATTGATTTACAAAAAACGAACATTACTTTTCTGGCCGGAGCTGCTCATAAATTTAACGGTCCCAAAGGGGTGGGTTTTATTTACATCAACCATAAAACCAAAATAAAACCATTGATAACAGGTGGCTCACAAGAGAGAAATATGCGGGGGGGGACCGAAAATGTTTATGGTATTGTGGGTCTGGCAAAAGCATTGCAACTGGCTGTTTCAAACTTAGAAAACGACAGAACCTATATTCAGGGTTTGAAAGATTATATGATTGCCGAACTGAAATCGAATTTTGAAGATATCCGGTTCAATGGCGACCCGGAAGGAAATTCGTTATACACCGTATTAAATGTTAATTTCCCGCCGACTCCTATTGCAGAAATGATTTTGTTTAAACTTGATATTGCCGGTATCTCTGCATCCGGAGGCAGCGCCTGTTCTTCGGGTTCAAATGTGGGATCACATGTGCTGGCCGCTTTAAATGTTGCACAGGACAGGCCTTCTGTGAGATTTTCATTTGGCAAACAAAATACCCGGGAAGAGATTGATTACGTAATGGGAAAATTAAAAGAAATGCTGAAACCAAATCAACAAACCGGAGTATAAATTACGAAACGGAAATAAATTCCAAAACCTGTAAACTTAAAACAACCCCAATATGATAAACAATAAAAAGATACTCCTTTCAACCCTTTTATTAATCTTCGTCCGTATTTGTGCGGCTCAGATTGACAGCATAGTTGCCCCAAGATGGAAGCATGATATACAAACCGGAATTAATATAAATCAGGCCAGCTACAGCGATAACTGGAAAGGCGGAGGCGTGAGCAGTTATGCAATGGGATGGTTTTTTAACTACCTCGCAAAATATAAATCGACTCATCTTGATGTAAACAGTGATCTTCAAATGCAACTGGGATATCTGCAGTTAAAAGGGGAATTGCAACGCAAAAATGCCGACCGGATTTTCTATGATTTTAAATTGGGGAAACGGCTTGCTGAAAAGTGGTCGGCCTTTGGTTCCATTAACTTTTTGAGCCAGTTCAAACCCGGTTATGATTTTAAAACAAAGAGCGTCGTAGATTCAAATAAAGACTCACTGATTTCAAATTTTTTAGCTCCTGCATATCTTACAAGCTCTGTGGGGATTGAATACAAACCTGTAAGTTATTTGTGGATGCGCTTTGGAGCCGGAACGCTGAGGCAAACATTTGTTTTGGACAAAGAAATTTCAAATGCCGGGCTTTATGGTTTAAAAAAGCCCGGAGATAAGTTAAGAAATCAGTTGGTTTTTCAATACATCATCAATTTCGATAAAGACATAGCACACAATGTGAATTTTAAATGGAGGTATATGGTAAACTTTGATTATTTAAATATGGGTCAGCCCAATACATTTGTACATATTATTAATGCAAATCTCATTTTAAAAGCCACGAAATATATCAGCACAAATGTTACTGTTAACTTAATCCGTGATTACGATATGGATAAGGAGGTTCAGCTGGCTCAAACATTAAGTCTGGGTATTATGTATAGTTTGAGTAAGTAAGAATTATGAGGTATGAGTTATGAGGTATGAGGTATGAGGTAAGAATTAAGTACAATGTCATTTAAAATATATACAAAAACCGGCGATAAGGGCGAAACTTCATTAATTGGGGGTACCCGGGTGCCTAAGCACCATATTCGCATTGAAAGTTATGGAACTGTGGATGAATTAAATTCATACATCGGTTTGTTAAAAGACCAGATTCATGATGAAGCTGTTAAAACGGTTTTATATGAAATTCAGGACCGTTTATTTACCATTGGTTCGGTATTGGCAAGCGACCCAGGCAAATCAAAAATGAAAATTCCGGATTTGATTGAGGCGGATATAACCTTGCTGGAACATGAAATTGACCGCATGAATGAAGTATTGCCGGAACTGAAAAGTTTTGTTTTACCTGGTGGAAATACCGTAGCTTCATTTTGCCATATTGCCCGCTGCGTATGCCGTCGTGCCGAAAGGCTCTGCGTGCATTTGTCGGATGAAAGTGAAGTGCCTGCAATGGTTATAATATATCTGAACCGCTTGAGTGATTACTTGTTTGTATTATCAAGAAAAATTGTGTTTGATGCCGGATCAGAAGAAATAAGCTGGCGCCCAAGAATTTAAGGGGCTGTATATATCCATACATCCCAGTTCTCTTCTTCCTGGGTTTTAACTTTCATCATTTTGGCTTCCGGTAAATTTTCAAATCTTTGATAGGCTACCAGATAGTTTTTATTTTTGGCAGGTTTTATAATTTGCGCATCTTTATGTCCGAGTTCTATTAATTCGAGCTGTAATTTTTGAGCACTTTTAATTCCTTTAAATGCACCCCCAATCAAATAATAACCTTTTTCTATTGTACTTTCAGAATTGGGTGCTGCAATTTCAATCGGGGTATTTACGGTTTCGGCAATATTTATTTTGGCATCAGAACTTACACTTTCTTCCTTTACAGGCTCTGTAAATACAGGTGTTGGCGGCAAACTCAAATCTATGGGTTCCACATATAAAGTGCTGTCGAAATTGTATTCCCCTTTTCGCAAATTTGAAGCAATGTGGACATTCAGACTGTCGAAATTTTCTACCAATACGGGTTCGGTAATAATGGGTTCAACTTTAATGGGTTTGGCAGCAGATACAGTTGCTGTTGAAGTCTGGGAATCGAGAATTTCTCCGGATTTGCCGAGCATATCCATTTTTGAAACCTGCTCTGCCAATGGCGAAACGGGACTTTTAAACAGAAACAAGCCCAAATTAACCAGTAATATTAATGTAAGCACCGTTGCAACAACCGGAAATATTTTACTGGTTTTTGCCGGTTTGGCATTCTCAGAAATTTTAGCCTGATCCAGCAATACCTTTAGCTCGCGCAATGCACTCTCGCGCATCTGGGTAAGGTCTCTATCCTCCTGAGTTTCGAGAATGGGCTTTTCAACTACAATTCTTTTTATCTTGCTCAGATTTGCTGCAAAATGAATTTTTACCAGACCGAAACTATCAGCATTAAAATGATCACCCTCCTGCTGCTTAAAACTTATTTGCTGGTCTGAACCCAAATGAAAAATTCCAAAACCTTCAATATTCAATTTGCCGTTAGCCAGTAATTCGGTATTGAAATCTTTTGCCAATTGTAATAACTTATCAACAATAAGCGATTCGGATTCTCCCGATATTTCTTTAAAAAACAATAAAAATTCTTTAGTACAGGAATCAGAATGAGGTAAAAAATGAATTTTTTTCGCAGCCGGGCTTATTATTTTTGCAAGCGGATCAACTATAATGTATGATTGTTCACATGAAAAAATACCCACACCCGACAATGCTAACTCATTGTGTTTATGCAGGAAATGGGAGATTATATTCCAGGTATTTTTTTGTTCGTTTTGCAAAGTTGTATCTTTCTTCCTACACAAAGTAAAATAATGTGTTTATATGCCTTTCAACAAGCTTTCCACATAATTTAATCGTTAAGTGTATAACATTTACTAAAATGGTGTTTACGAACATAATGAATAAATTTTTAATGCAGCAATTTTATATCCCTGTTTCTTTTTTCAGGGTAAAATAAAAGTCAAAACTATTTTTAAATTTGGTATTGTATCAAATGCTGCCCATATTTGATTGTTTGTTGTTTTGAACGAAAAAACATCAAAAATAAATGCCATGAAAAAAATACTGACACTTTGTTTAATAAGCGTTTTTGGTTCAGCCGGAGCTCAAATAATAATTACAAGTGCCGATATGCCTGTGGTAAATGATACGCTTAGATACAGTACAACCTCTGCTTCTGTAAATGTTAATCAAACCGGTGCTGATTATATCTGGGATTTCTCTAAACTTATCGTTGAACATCAGGAGATTCAGCATCATTATTCACCTTTGCAAACACCTTATATTTTACAGTTTGGTTTTACGGCAACCTATGGTATTGCCGAAAATAATTTTGCCCTGGGAGCTATGGGGGGTGTAGCTTCTGATGTATTTGGATTTTATAAAAACAGCGCTGCAGCAAGCGTAATGATTGGCAGAGGAGCCACCATTCAAAGCCTCCCATTGGGAATCACCTATGCACCCAGAGATACTATTTTTAAATTTCCATTAAGCTATTTAAAATCATACAGCGGCAGTTTTAGTGGTGAGGCCAGCTTATTGGGTCTGGGGTCTTTAAAACAAACGGGTACCCGCACTACAAACGTAGATGGCTGGGGTAGCATTACTACCCCATTTGGAGTTTTTCAATGCATCCGCGTAAAGTCGGTAATTGTAGAAACAGATAGTGTTGTGTTTAATGGTTTTGGATTTCCGGTACCAAACAACCGAACTGAATACAAATGGCTGGCAAAAAATCAGCATTTCCCGATATTAGAAGTTATTGTAAATGATTTAACCTCGGTTCAAACCGTTCGTTACCGCGACCGATACAGGCCTGAGGCATATATTAACAATGCAAATTTTACAGCCAGTAAAACAATTGCCCAGCGTAGCGATACCGTTAATTTAAACAATCAATCGTATGGCACTCCTACAAACTTTAACTGGACAATCACCCCGGGTACTTTCCGCTTTGTGGGTGGCACAAATACTGCATCGGCGAGCCCCAGGATTATGTTTGATAATGTGGGAACCTATTCGGTAAAGCTAAAAGTTAATTACGAGGGAGGCATGGACGATACCTTGAAAACAAATTATATTATGGTAGCCGAAGCCCCAAAAGCTTTGTTCGGAGCAAGCACACAATTCTCGAAACGCAATGAAATTGTTTATATGATTGATTCCAGTTTGGGTGCTCCCACTTCATGGACCTGGACAATTACACCCACTACCTTTGAATATGTTGCCGGTACCAGTAACAGAAGTAAAAATCCATTGATTGTATTTTCTGCATTTGGAAATTATAATGTTCAACTTCAGATAATCGGACCATTGGGTTCCAGCACTTTATTAAAGCCCGATTTCATTCTGGTGTGGCCTACAGGGCTTCAAAACAGTTCTCAAAATAATGTATGGGTAAAAGTTTATCCCAATCCTGGGAATCAATTTTTAAAGATAGAATTTCAGGATCATGCACCCGCTTCCATACAACTCCATAATTTGTTGGGTCAGCTTGTAATGAGCTGCGAATCCGGCAATAGTCCTGAAAAAGAGCTTGATATTACTTTAGTTCCAAAAGGAATTTATATAATCAAAATCGTACAAAACAATCAAATATTTACTGATCGCCTGCTGATAGATTAGCAGTGATTGATTCATTTTCCGCTACCTGTTGAAAAAGTGATCAGGCATTCTGATTCTCACACTTTATATTCGTAGCAAATCATGCTGCTCAATTTAAAAATAAGTAATTACGCCATTATCTCTAAAAGTGAGATTTGCTTTGGCAATGGACTCAATATTATAACGGGTGAAACAGGAGCCGGCAAATCGATTTTAATGGGCGCATTGGGACTTATATTAGGAGAACGTGCAGATAGTAAAACCTTGTTACAAGGCGCAGATAAATGTGTGGTAGAAGCAATTTTCGATATCGGAAAATATCAGTTACAGAATTTTTTTGAAGCCCATGAACTGGATTATGAATTGAATTGCATTATAAGGCGTGAAGTGAATGCAGCAGGCAAATCGCGGGCTTTTATCAATGATACCCCCGTTAATTTACCAGTCCTCAAACAGCTTGGTTTTAGATTGGTTGATATTGTTTCGCAACATCAGACCCTAGAATTAAATGAAGCTGATTTTCAGTTGGAAGTTTTGGATGCCATTGCACAAACGGAACATGAATTATTAGCATTTAAAAATTGTTATCAAAACCATAACAACAAACAAAAACAATTAAAGGGTTTGCTTGAACGCGAAACAAAATCGAGACAGGACGAAGATTATTTACGCTTTGTTTTGAATGAACTCAATGAATTAGCACCCAAAGACGATGAACAGGATTTGCTGGAATTGCAAATGGATTCGTTAAGTCATGCCGATATCATACAACAGGCAACAGGCCAGGTAAGCGCTTTACTGGAAGGGAATGAACAGTCGGTGGCAGACATTTTGCGGGAAGCAAAAAGCAATTTGACAGCCGCAGCCAAACACCATCCGCAAATTTTAGCCCTGCAAAACCGTTTGGAGAGTAATATTGTTGACATTAAAGATATTGCCGCCGAGCTTTTATTAATTGCCGAAAAAACATTGATTGACCCACAGGCATTACAACAAATAGAAAACCGCTTGCAACTCATTGTTCAGCTTCAAAAAAAACACAGGGTTAATAGCAATACAGAACTCATTGCACTTCAGGAAAAATTTAAAGCGCAGTTTTTGTTGTTGGGTTCATTGGAAACAGCTATTACTGAAGTCAGAGATGAATTGAAAATTCTAAATCAATTATTAATTAAAAGTGCACAGGCATTAAGCAAAAAGAGAACTGCTGCCATTGCATCTATTGAACAAAAAGTAAATGAACTGTTACAGCAGGTAGCCATGCCCAATGCCCGCCTGCAGTTGGTTCATTATTTATTAAGCGAAGATAAATGGAACGAAAACGGAAGCGATGAAATTACTTTTATGTTTAGTGCCAACAAAGGATTTGCCTTGCAACCCATGAACAAAGTTGCCAGTGGTGGAGAGCTCAGCCGGCTTATGCTTTGCATCAAATCACTCATTGCCGATAAAGTACATTTACCCACTATTGTTTTTGATGAAATAGACAGCGGAATCTCCGGTGAAGCTGCGCAACGCGTAGCATCCGTAATGAAAGCCCATGCAAAAAATCACCAGGTTTTAGCCATCAGTCATTTACCCCAGATTGCCGGCAAAGCCGATGTACATTTTTACGTATATAAAAACGATGAAGGCAAGCAAAGCAGCACACAAATAAAAATGCTTGAACCCAATGAGCGCGTGGAAGAAATTGCCCGCATGCTCAGCGGTGAAAATCCTTCTGAGAAAGTTTTGGCCGCCGCTAAGGAGTTGATGGGAACAAAATAGAAAGTAGGAAATAGGAAGTAGGAAATTTAAAATAAGGCGTTAATTGTTCTTATTGGTTAAGGAATGAAATAAGTCCTTCAGCGCTTTTATATTTTTTTGACTTACCTTTTTTTGCTTCATTTATGTCTTTCAGAGTGGTAGGATTTGGCTCCATAAATAATCCATTACATATAATCCTTGAATCCTTCAATCGGTTCATCAAAATTGTCCTTCATTTTAATAAGTCCGCTTGCCAGACCGGAAATTCTTTTATTTGATTTATTCTCTCCTTTAATTTTATAAGTTAAAAAATCAATAAAGACTTCAACCTCCTTTTTCAAATTTAAAGGCAGTTTTGATAATTTCGTATACAATTGAATATCTATCATTAATCAAAAATAGTTAATTTCCATAAAGCTGTCAAATAAATTATTGAATGAACTTTAATTGCCAATTACAATCAAGAGTTTTGAAACAAAAACTTACTCACCTTTAACCACCCTAAATGTTCTCACAACATCACCAGCTTTGATTACAGCTAAATATAAGCCAACCTTTATTTCTCTAAGCGCTAAACTTTCGGTTTGTTTGCTTATTTCTTTTTCCAGTATCAACCTGCCTTGAATTGTATAAACTAAATTGCCACCAGTTCTATAAACCTTTTAGTTTTTTTGATGGTTCCATTTTTTTGAAGAACAAGACTATTACTTCATATCAACCGGCATCCAATCAATAACAGTCCCATTGCAATCAGGCGCATTCGGACAACAAATGTATTCAAAGTCATTATGTTTAATAACTTTATAGTCGCCAACAATAATGATATTATCGCAATGAATGCAAAGTTTTTTATCCGTTAGTTTTGGTGCATCCGAAAATGGATAATTGTCATCATATTAATCATACAAATCACATAAATCATAGTTCAGACATTTGCTCCCTTTTATCCACCATAGCTTTAGCGAAGGTGGACAATTTCCACTTTTCAAATTAATTACTTATCTTGCACGCACAAACATGGAATTAAGCTTACAGTACAATACCGAAAGAGGTAAATTGTTGATTTCTGAATATGGCCGTTGCATTCAGAAAATGATTGAAGTGGCAGTTGCAGAGCCCGACCGCGAGAAACGCCAACGCATTGCCAACGAAATAATTAAATTAATGGGTCAGTTAAATCCGCATTTACGCGATGTGGTTGACTATAAACACAAGTTATGGGATCACCTTTTTGTAATGAGTGATTTTAAACTGGATGTAGACTCGCCCTATCCTGTGCCATCACCCGAAACCATTAAGGCCCGGCCTGATCCGATGAAATATCCACAGTCGCCGATAAAATTCAGGTTTTACGGAAAAAATGTGGCTTCTATTTTAAAGAAAGTGGCCGAGCTCGAAGAAGGTCCGTTTCGTACCGCATATATCAATGCCATTGGTTCATTTATGAAAATGAGCAGTAAAGCCTGGAACGCTGAGATGCTGAATGATGAAGAAGTAATGGCGCATCTGGAATTTTTAACCGGTGGTAAAATACGGATTAATGAAAGCGATGACCTGCAGTTTAAAAGCATGCAACAGCGCCGCATAACTCCCATTACCGACGATAGTTTTGGCAATTCGGGCAACTACAGAAACAGCAACCAAAACCGCAGTAATAAATATAAAAGTAACCGCGGTGGCGGAGGCAATAGCGGCGGCAATCCAAACTACAAGAATTTCAAACGCCGCAATCCATAACCAATTATGAGTTATGAGTTATGAGTTATGAGTTATGAGTTATGAGTTATGAGTTATGAGTTATGAGTTTTGAATTATGAAGTATGAATTATATACAATGAATTATTTGTATATTTTACATCGTACATCGTACATTGTATATCGTACATCGTAAATCAAACCGCTACATCATATTCCCTGAGTGCATTATTCAATGAAGTCTTTAAATCGGTACTGGCTTTGCGTTCACCTATAATTAACGCACATGGGACCTGAAAAGAACCTGCAGCAAATTGTTTGGTATAACTTCCCGGAATTACCACCGAACGGCTTGGAACCCGGCCTTTGTATTCTTTGGGTTCAGGCCCTGTAACATCTATTATTTTTGTACTCATGGTAAGCGTTACCCCCGCTCCCAAAACAGCTTCGCGTTCAATATGAACACCTTCTACAACAATACATCTTGAACCAATAAAACAATTGTCTTCAATAATTACCGGAGCTGCCTGAACCGGTTCCAATACCCCACCAATACCCACACCTCCGCTTAAGTGCACATGTTTACCTATCTGAGCACAACTGCCCACTGTGGCCCAGGTGTCTACCAGGGTTCCTTCATCAACATAGGCACCTATATTTACATAACTTGGCATTAAAATAGTTCCCTTAGCCAAAAAAGCACCGTAACGTGCAATGGCATGTGGTACCACACGAACCCCTAATGCGGCATAATTTTTTTTCAAAGCCATTTTATCGTGAAACTCCATCGGGCCCACTTCGATGGTTTCCATTTTGCGAATCGGGAAATAAAGAATCACCGCTTTTTTAACCCAGTCGTTTACTTTCCATCCGGTTGCAGTTGGCTCTGCTACCCGTATAATGCCCTTATCCAATTGCTCGATTACGGCATTTATTGCATCCTGCGTTTTGGTGTCTTTTAACAGCTCCCTATGTTCCCAGGCCTGTTCAATTATTTGTTGAAATTCCATGTGGCAATATTCAATTCAAAATTGGATATTTACAAACATTATTATGAGCGAAATTAACATTGAACCCTCCTGGAAAGAAATTTTGAATGAAGCCTTTTTAAAACCTTCGTTTGCAAATCTAAAATCTTTTTTGGTTCAGGAAAAAGCGCAGCATAAGGTAATTTACCCACCCGGACCTCAAATTTTTGCTGCATTTAACAATACCCCATTCTATAAAACAAAGGTGGTAATATTAGGTCAGGATCCCTACCACGGCCCAAAACAAGCACATGGTCTGTGCTTTTCTGTAAACGATGGCATTCCCTTTCCTCCATCATTAAAAAATATTTTTAAAGAGTTGCAAAACGATATTCCCGGCTTTACAATTCCACCAAGCGGCAATCTCACCAAATGGACGGAGCAAGGCGTATTATTGCTGAACGCAACCTTAACGGTAAGGGCTGCAGAAGCCGGTTCGCATCAAAAAAAAGGCTGGGAAGATTTTACCGATGAGGTAATCCGGCAACTTTCGAAACAAAGGGAACACCTGGTATTTATTTTATGGGGAAGTTTTGCCCAAAGTAAGTCTGTTTTTATTGACGCCGGCAAACACCTTATTTTAAAATCCGCGCATCCCTCTCCCCTCTCGGCTCACAATGGTTTTTGGGAGAATCACCATTTTAGCAAGGCCAATGCATATTTGGTGGAAAATGGGATTGAACCTGTTAACTGGAAACTTTAGTAAAAACGCAATTCATCGTTGGATGCAGGTAGAGACGCGATTCATCGCGTCTAGATATTAACGCCCAAAATGCGGCGATCCTCCAATTTAAGACGCGATAAATCGCGTCTCTACGAGCGTAAAGGCCATAATTTGCGAATACATTAATTTGTGTTTCAGCAATTAATCACTCATCATAAAAATCATACAATTCCCCGAAATAGCTTTCATCCCAGCCCGTTACAATATCATCATACTCTTCGTTGGGAATGTTTGTGTGGCGCAGTTCCACTGAGGTTTGCGCCTCTTTTAAAGGATGCAGTTTAATGGTTACTATTGATGGATTCAAGGTTTCGTCTTCACCAAAATACCATTGCTGTACAATCTTTTTATTTTCCTCAAATTCAAGATTTTTACCCACAATGCTTCCATCCCAAAGCGAAAATTCTGAACCCACTTCTGCCTTCATACTTGCCGCATCGCCTGTCCATAACATAATCGTAGGCTCAAATGTCAGGGCCAGGTAAACATCTTCCGGTGGAGCTGGAATTACGTAATATTTTTTATAATCTTTCATGGCGTAAATTTTTGGCCTTTAGCCTTAAGCAAAATTTGAGACAAATGTATACAATTATTTGCCAAACAAAACTTAAGTTTGAGCCATGAGTGAACGAATCCGGATTGGGATATTTTTTGGAGGCAATAGCCGCGAGCGTGAAGTATCGTTTGCAGGCGGACGTACTGTATATGATAATCTGGATAAAAGCATGTTCGATGCCATACCCATTTTTGTGGATAGCTTTAACAACTTTGTCCTGCTCGACTGGCATTTTATCTACAAGGGTTCCATCCGCGATTTTTATCCATCCGTACAGTTTTTAAAAGGGGCAAAACACGAGATTCAGGTATATGCCGAAAACCTCAAAACTGCCTATGCAGATAAAGGTAAAACCCTGGCCCGAAAAATTGGAAAAATAATTCCTGCTGAAGAATTAAAGTCGAATATTGATTTTGCATTTCTGGCACTTCACGGCAATTTTGGTGAAGATGGAACCATACAGGGATTGCTCGAGTGGCAGGGAATTCCATATAGTGGTTCGGGCATATTGCCTAGTGCCATCGGTATGAACAAACGACTGCAAAAACAATGGATGCAGGCAGCAGGTTTAAACGTTCCAAAGTATTACGCTTTTTCAAAAAACAAACTCAGTCAATTAAAAGAAATTTTTGCCGATGCCAAAACGCAGGTAGGCTTACCTTTGGTGGTAAAGCCTGCCAATCAAGGAAGTTCGGTGGGTGTTAGTGTTATCAGTAAAGATGATTTTGCTGCATTTGAAGAAGCAGTTAAAAAAGCTTTCTTTATACACGTAATCAACAAAAAAGATTGGATTAATAAATCGAAATCAGAGAAAACTCAATTCCTTCAAAAGATTTGCGATGTAAAAGAAGGCATTGGTTTGCCAGCCATTTGTGATGGTAAAATATATTATCACCCCGATGAATTATGGGCCTTGCTGGATAAAGCATTTAAAACAAAAATCATTCTGCAACTCGAAAGCATCTATAGTGAAACCGAGTGTTTAATTGAATCGTTTATTGATGGCAGAGAATTTTCCTGCATCGTTTTGCGTAACGAAGATGGTACAGCAGTGGCATTGCCTCCAACCGAAATTGTAAAAGGACAAGAGGTTTATGATTACCGTAGCAAATACCTGCCGGGCCTGAGCCGTAAGGTTACGCCCATAAATTTAAATGAAGAAAAAATTGAGGAAATAAGAACTGCATGTGAACATTTATTTACCTTTTTTAACTTTCATGTATATGCCCGCATTGATGGTTTTTTAAGTAAAAGCGGTGAATTGTTTTTGAATGATCCCAATACCACCTCAGGCATGATGCCCTCATCGTTTTTCTTCCATCAGGCGGCAGAAATCGGACTGAACCCATCGCAGTTTTTAACATATATCATCCGCACTTCTCTTTGGGAACGGATTCAAAGCCTGAGTATCCATAATCCATTCAAACACTTGCTTGCAAAACTCGACGCCAAACTGGCCATTAACAAAAGTAAAAAAGCGGCAAAAAAACGGGTTGCCGTATTTATGGGCGGATACAGCACCGAACGCCATATTTCGGTTGAAAGCGGAAGAAATATTTATGAGAAACTGGCTTCATCAGATAAGTACCAGCCCTTCCCTGTTTTTGTAACCGGCGACGACGATCACCATGAATTGTACCTGTTGCCGGTTAATGTAATGTTAAAAGACAATGCCGATGATATCCGCGAAAAGGTGATGCATTACCACCAGGTTCCCATCATGAAAAAGATTATTGAGGAGTGCAAGGGAATATTGGAAAAATACAGCACTTCTGTATTGTTTGAACCCCAAAAAATTACCTATGCTGAACTTAAAAAAATAACAGATATTGTGTTTATTGCCTTGCATGGCCGGCCTGGTGAAGATGGTACGGTTCAAAAAGAATTAAACAAATTAAAATTACCCTTTAACGGCTCTGATGTAGCGAGTTCGCAGCTAACCATTAATAAATTCGATACCAATGAACTGCTCCGGAAAAAGGGCTTTCTGGTTGCCGAACATATGCTGGTTCAGCAAAAAGAATTTGCACAAAATCAACAAACGCTCATCGCTAAAATTGAAAAAATCGGCTATCCATTAATCGCCAAACCGGCTGACGATGGTTGCAGCAGTGCCGTAAAAAAAATTAAGAACCGGGTACAATTGATCGCTTATGCCGATGGGGTTTTCAGAAAACAAACAGAAATGGATGCGCTTTTAAGGGAACGTTTGAAGTTATCGCCCAAAGAAGAGTTTCCGATTAAGAGCTATTTTTTGATAGAAAAATTTATAGAAAAAGGCAAAGCAAAACATTTTTTAGAAGTAACCGGAGGAATGCTTACTTCTTATAAAGGCAATAAATTAATCTATCAAACTTTTGAGCCCAGCGAAACTTTGGCAGAGGGTGAAATATTAAGTCTGGAAGAAAAGTTTTTAGCCGGACAAGGCCAAAACATTACTCCTGCCCGCTTTGCGACATCGCCCCTGTTAAATAAAAAAATAAGCGCAAGGGTTCAGGAAAAATTAAAAGCCGCTGCAAAAGTTTTAAAAATTGAAGGCTATTGCCGCATCGATGCCTTTGTAAGAATCCTCCCTAAAAACGCAATTGAAGTAGTTTTTATAGAAGTAAATTCATTGCCGGGTATGACGCCTGCTACGGCAATTTTTCATCAATGTGCGCTGAGCAATTATAAACCTTATGAGTTTATAGATCATATACTGGAGTTTGGAGAGCAGCGTTTAAAGAACGGGCTTAAAAATAAGTAAATAATGCTCGTGCAGCCAGAAGACATTATAGACAGACTCTCGTTACTTCAGCTCTAAAATTCTTATATCCGGTTCATGCAAATTAAAATAACCATAACCGTTATTGATGTTTGTAGGAAAGTTTATTACTTCGGAAGTCAACTGATTAAATAATATTCCGGCGCGTTTTTGTGCTTCCAAAAAATGAAAATATCCCTTGCTTATGTTTGATAAACCCAAAACAAGGGTATCGCCTGCATAATTATTACTGATGGTTTTATAAACCTGAATTTTACCATTGGCAAAATCTTTGTCAGTAAGTAAATCAAAACTAACATTTTGCTGTAACATACGCCTGGCAATATAATCTGCATCCGGCTTTTCGGGAATCAGTTCCCTTTCTTTTTTGGTAAAATAATTCACTACATAATAATTTTCTTCATTTTTATTATTTGTAAAGCTATAATAAACATCTGTATTATTATTGGTTCCTGTTCTAGAACTATATGCTGCCACACTATCGAACCTAACAATTTTCATTTTTTGCGTTGAACCCATAGTAAAATCTCTGTTGGATTCTATCACCTCTATCAAATACGTTTCACCATCATTCAGGAATGCATTTTCACAGGCGTATAATCCACTTTCAAACTGCTCCAGTTTCAATTCCAGATTGGCTCCTTTAAGCCAAACCTCTGCATTATTTACGAAAATAGAAGAATCGAGATGAAACCCGTTACTGTCAATAATATTTCCGGGCAGCCGGGCCGGAAAGCTTTTTGTAAGTGAAACAACCAGATATCCACCATTTACATATTGAGAATAAACTACAAGTCTGGGATCAGCCTGTTTGATTTCTATTTCTATTGGTTTTGGTTTGCAGGCCATCATACCTAAAATAAAAAACAGTATCAGATATAAATTTTTCATAAACATCAAAATTTAAAGTTGTATGTAACAGAAGGTATAAATCCAAAAAGTCCCAGTTGATTATAAACAATATTTCCGTTAGGTCCCTCCTGCATTTGAACTCTGTATATCTGTGCCCTGTTATATACATTATAGGCACCAATATGCCATTCTCCTTTCCATTTTTTATCAGGATTAGACTTTATTACTAAATTCAAATCAAGGCGATGCGATGGGGACAACACGAGTGAGTTTCTGGAGCCATATAAACACTGCACAAGTATTTCTGTATAAGATGCACCGGGCGCTAAAAACTGTCCGATAATTGGGGTTCCCCTGGGGCCTGTTGCATACACGTAACTCGCAGAAAAAGCAATTCGCCTGCTGAATTGATAAGTACCCACTGCCGAAAAATCATGGCGGCGATCATAACGCGCATAAAAAGTCTGACCCTTATTTATTTCATTAAACTGCCGGTTTGCAACAGATAAGGTATAACCAAGCCATCCGCTAAATTTACCTTCAGTTTTTTGCAGTAACAATTCCATACCCTGAGCTTTCCCCCTTCCCTGAACCAAATCCTCTTCAATTTTATTGTTCAATAAAACAATCGTACCTTCCTTGTATTCAACCATGTTATACATCCATTTTGAATAAAGTTCAATACTTAATGTTGATTTATTTAATTTGATCTGGTAAGCTATTGACAGCTGATGTGCCTGCTGGGGCTTTATTTTATCAGATACCGGATACCATAAATCGGTTGGCATCACAATATCCGTACCCGAAATCAGGTGCATATGCTGTGCCATTTTATTATACGAAAACTTCAGTGAAGAAATGGGATTGAGTTCATACTTTAAATTGAGTCTCGGTTCGGGCAGCACATATAAAAAATCAGCTCCCAATGAACCCGAAACGCGGAGCCCGTAATTGACCCCCATTTTTTTACCTAAATTTGTTTCATGCATGGCATAGAAGGCAAATTCATTTGTTTTCAATTTGTTTCCTTCATTATTTTTTACACTTTCATTAAATGATCCATACACTTTTGAACTGTTGGGATTAAACTGATGTAGGGTATAATCTAATCCTCCTTTAACAAAGCTTTTGCTTGAAATAAATCTGCTGATATCGGCCTGAAAAATTATATCCTGAATTTTTGATTGCAGTGTAAATAAATTGTTTTGAATATTGGCATCAATACCATTTGCATACCGGGATTGCATAAGCGAAACATTTGCAGTATAACGCCGACTGTTATGGTTCCATTTTAAAGAACCCAGTTGGTTGCCCATGGTTGAACCAAAATCGATACTGGTTTTTATCTGTTTTCCGGATTCGTTTTTTTGCAAAACTGTTAATACATCTTTACCGGTATATTCGCTCAGTGTAAATCTGTTGTGTTCATTTAAATGAAAGGTGAGCTTCCCATTAAAATCATAAAAATAATAAGGCAGATTATTCCCACCCACGCTGAACAGTTGTTCAATAAAGGTTCTTCTTAAAGCCACCATTAATGATAACTTGTTTTTAAGCACAGGACCCTCCAGTAATAATCTTCCCGATACTAATCCCAACCCCCCTTCGGTGTGCCACTCCTTTTTGTTACCTTCTTTTATCTTTACATCCATAACCGATGACAAACGTCCGCCATAGTTTGCCGGAAAAGCACCTTTATACATTTTTATATTGTCAACCGCATCCGTATTGAAAACAGAAAAGAATCCAATCAGATGAGAGGCATTGTATAAAGGTGCTCCATCCAGCATTACCAGGTTTTGATCTGCGGTTCCTCCCCGCACATAAATGCCGGGTGCGCCCTCTGCTCCCGCTTTTATGCCAGGCATTAATTGCAGCACCCGCAGCAGGTCTTTTTCTCCGCCTGTCGCAGGAACAAAAGCAACTTGTTTCGGATTTAACAGAATCATTCCGCTTTGTGTACCTGTAACAGGAATGGTTTCAGCAGATGCTTTTATGTTCAGCTCTTTTAATTCACTTATCTCTTCAATGAGTTTAATTTGAAGGTACCTGTTTGTTTGCACAGAAATATGTTGGGTGAATCTTTTATATCCAACATAGGTAAAGCTCAAGGTTGAGGGCAGTGACAATTCGAGTTCAAATGAACCATCAACCCCGGTAATTGTACCGTTTTTTTTATCGGAAGTTAATACGCTCACTCCGATCAATGTTTCCATTGTTTTGCTATCGGTAACAATACCTTTTATTTTCACGGTTTGTGCACCCAAAGGCAAATAAAACAAAAACAGTATGGGGATAATGATGTGTTTCATTTTGATCTGATATACAATAAATTGTTGTAATAAAAATAATAACCCCTGCTAATTAATTTATCAGTACTTTAATAGTTTTATGCGCCGATTGCTGATATACCTGAATAAAATAAATTCCTGCAGGTACACCCGATGCATCCCATTCAAGCAAATGTTTTCCGCCTGCATATTGTTTGTCATTGCAGATTGCAGCGATCTCTTTACCTGTAATATCACGAACCTTTGCGGTTACAAACCCGGGTGTTTTTTGCTCAAAGTCTATAAATACATTTTCAGTAGCGGGATTCGGATATACTTTTACCTGAAGATTGCCGGATTGTAAATCACTAACCCCAGTATTTTCATAACCCAGTGAAAGGTCATCAAGATATAAACTTGCATCAACAATTTGCGATTCGCTTAATCCCACCATCACCGAGATGCTTGCACTATCGGGTATTACTGAACCTTCGATTATTACCGGAACCGAAAACGGTGTATACATACTTTTGCTCACCGAATCTGTAAATCCTGCGGTTCCAACAGGTTCTCCGTTTTTATAAAATACCATGTTAATAAAAAAGATATCTCTTGAATTGCTTTGATACTTATAAAAACCTTTCAGCGTGGTTGGATTGCCAGTTATTTTAAACTTATCATTCATCTCTCCTGAAAGAAAGTCTGGTTCGCCCGAGTTTAGAAAACCAGCTTCCTTTTTACCCGAATTGTCTGTAATGGTTCTGATCAGAACAGCGTTCTGTCCTCCATGCGCATCTGTTGTTTTAACAATGCCCAATGGACCTGTATAGCCATTCATTCTACTGAATAAATTGCTCGAAGTCCATCCTTTGGGATCGGATACTGAATAGGAACCGATGGACAGCGTTTTCCATTCTTCAAAACCTGCAGTTGGGATTTGCGCTGTTGCGGGGTTTAATGTTTGTAGGCAAAGACCTAAAATACTTGCTTTTAAAAAAATTTTCATAATGTATGTTTTTTTATTGTTACATACCTATGACCAATGAATGAATCATTACCCCTATTCCAAATAAAAAAAAATAAATCAGTATGACAAAAGGAAAATCTGTAAAAGTCCTGTTAACAGCACATTGATTCCATTTTGCAAAAAGGGTTTTAAATGCAGCCTGAGTATGGCTAGTGCTTTACCCATTTGGTTTTCAACTGTCTTTACCGAAACATCCATAGTTTCTGCAATTTCTTTATAACTCATCTCTTCAAAACGGCTCAACTGAAACGTTAATTTGCATTTTTCAGGCAGCAATTCTATTGCCTCCTGAATTTTCAGTTTCAGTGATTTGGCGGCCAAACGCTCTTCAACATCGTTTACCGACAGCCTGGGTTCATTTTCTAGTGCCTCTTCAAGCATCACATTGCGATCAACTTTTTTTAACAGATTGAAACATTGGTTGCGTGTTGCAGTGAACAAGTAAGCTTTCAGGGAACTGTTAATTTCAATCTTGTCGCAATTATTCCATATCTTCATAAAAACTTCCTGCACCATATCCTCTGCCGAAACTTTGTCTTTTAATATATTATTCGCAAAACGGGTCAAAGATATATAGTACTTTTTATACAGTATTTCCAGGGCTTTGTCATCGCCTTGCTTTAACTGCTCCATCAGTTGCAAATCGGTATGCAGGGGCAGTACTTTTTCCATTATTTGCATCCCTTTCCCCTGATTTTAATTTTCCGGCCTTTTTGTTCATAACTCAACTGAAGGGTTTTGGCCATATCAGTAAATACCATTGATAAAGACGGATTCAGGTATTCCCCGGTGAAATGACAATTATTAATTAACTCATTTTCGACCGTAATCCCTATTTCGAAATAGTTCTGCAATGTCAAAATCACCTCCTTCATCCGGGCATCTTTAAAAACCAAACGTTTGGTTTTCCATGCCATTTCATTCGAGTCTATTTCATCCCTTTTTATAGTTTCTCCGTTCAGGTTAATGATAGCGCTTTGATTGGCTGAAACCAGAAGTTCTTTTCGGCTCAATGTGGAAGTAAATGAAACTTTTCCACTTGTCACGGTTAACTTCACTTCAGGCACACTATCATAAGCTGCCAGGTTAAAAGAAGTTCCCAGTACCCGGGTAACCGCATGTGATGCAGTAATAACAAAGGGTTTTTCCGTATTTTTAACTACTTCAAAAAAAGCTTCACCATTTAATTGAACCGAACGGGTTTCTCCTGAAAATGCCTGGGCGTAACGAATTGAAGTATTTTTATTGAGCCAAACAATGGAGCCATCAGGTAACTGTACCTGTTTTCTTTCATTGAATGCCGTTTGTTCCAACAGTTCTCCACCCCCGCCCATTAATTTAGCCAATAGCATCAATACCCCACCAAATACAATTATGCTTGCTGCTATTTTAAACCAGATGGGAACACTTTTCGTTTTTTTATTTTTATCTAATTTTTTATAAAACTGTTGCCAGCTCAGGTTCACATCCGTTGCATTGCCCGATGGCAGTTCCGTTTGATCCCAAATGAGCTGATATTCCCTGAATTGTTGTTCATTAAGCACATCCAGTTCTCTCCATTTTCTGAGCGTTAATTTCTCATCCTCAGATGCTTCTTTTGTCAGCACACGTGTAATCAGGAGTATGATTTCTTTATCGTTCATAATGTAATAGACTCTTTATCGGAGATTAACCCCTATGCAGGTTATTTTTTTTAAAGTGGGTACATTGTAACATGGGAAGTAGAATAGGATCCAGTAATTCCTATTTTATTACTCATATTACTATAGATAAAAAAGGGTTCACCAAATGGGATAAAAAAATTCAATTTATATTTTTCAATGTTTTGGTGGTATTTATAATAAGCTTCATCGGTAGTAAGGGCTATTATTTCCAATCGCACCGGTTTCGAAAATATATCGTAGCCAAATTGTGTAAAATGAACCGTTTTACTGCTGTTTTGTTCCATTTCAAACAATAAGTTTGTTTCCTCTGCTGTAAGCTCAACCTTGCCAGAATCTTCAAAGACCATGATTGCTGCCAGTCGGATGGGATACCTGCCTGCCGAAGTTTGTAGGCAGGTTGTCTCTATCCGGTACGTATTAAACAAATCTCCGGCAATCAGTGTACTGTCAATCTTTGTATTCAGAACAACAGCTGCAGGCACAGGCACAACAGTTGTACCGCTAACAGACTCATTTCCCGCATTAACTTTCAGGGTATAGGCAATTCCTGGTTTTATAATTAATGTATTCGCCTGGGTTGAATATACCTGCAGGTTATCATCATATGGGAGCCCAATGGTTTGGTTAAAAGTTGAAATTTGAACCGATGCGTCTTTGATTAATACTTTGTCAATATTTTCACTACCTATTACTGGTGTTGTACGGGTTAAATAAACACTTGTGATGCTGTCTGAATCTCCAATAAAACA
This sequence comes from Bacteroidota bacterium, assembly GCA_030680835.1. GTDB lineage: Bacteria > Bacteroidota > Bacteroidia > UKL13-3 > UKL13-3 > B1. The sequence continues at coordinate 22,008 of JAUXUD010000023.1, read as the reverse complement.
AGCAGCAAAAAGTTTTTGCTTTTGTGGAATAACATAGTTAACCACTTGTTCTTTTTGGCAAGCAGTTAAAAAAATACATATTCCAGTAATTAAGATTAGATTACGCATATATTAATATTTAAGAGTCCAGCTTATAGACGGCATCACCGGAAAAAAACTGATTTGTTTTAACAGGAGTTTACCCGTACCATCCGCATTTTCATTCGACAACTGATAATAATATGGATTGGCCCGGTTATATACATTAAAGACACTTAATTCAATCGTACTGATCCAGTGTTTTTTAATCACTGAAATATATTGCATCGATACATCGAGCCGGTGAAATGCAGCCATCCGGTAAGCATTTTTACTTTCATAATCCAGGATAGGAAACATAAAGCCTGTACCTGAATAGAGTTCATGCTTAACCGGAAAATAAACAGAACTTGGCAAACTCACTGCATTTCCCGTACCATAAATCCATGTTGAATTAATACGAAAATGTTTTCCCGAATGCCAGGATAGATAGATTCCGAAATCATGTCTGCGGTCGTAAGTTGCAGGAAAAGAAATACCCCTGTTTACATCATCAAATTGCAGGTTGGTTTTAGATAAAGTATAACTTAGCCAACCCGAAAAGTGATCTCCTTCCTTACTTAACATCAGTTCAGTTCCATATGCTTCGCATTTGCCCTGGGTTATTAATTCGTTCCAATTATTTAATAAATTATTAAAACCCGGAATGGGCAAAATGGATAACAATGAAGTTCCGTCTTTTAATCCAACCATTTGATAAATGTATTTATAGTATGCAGCCATGCTGATATTAACAGGTAATTGCAACATGTTGTTTTTATTAAAACCCAATGAAAACAGGTGCGATTGTTGTGGTTTAACCTGTTCGGATGCAGGCAGCCAAATGTCGGAAGTAATACCAAAACTACCTGAACTAACCAGATGGGTGTATTGATTCATCAATGAATAATTGGCATGAACAAACCAGCCGTGGCCAAAATCGTATTCGCTGTTTATTCTGGGTTCAGGCCTCAGATAAAACTTCGGTCCGCTTATAAAATTAGTAAGCCTCAATCCCAATATAGTTTTCCATTTTTTATTTGGCTGATAATCAAATTCTGCATATACATGATTTTCCCATGCTATATAATCTGTTATTTTACTTTGTTCAAAATTTGTAAACGAATCGGAATACATCAAATAGGCCTTCGGGGTAAAAGTATGCCGGGTTGAACCCAAACCAAAACGCCAGCGGCTATAGCCCGGAAGCAGATAATCTATATCATGCTTAATTGAATAATCCTGAATGCCTGATCCAACATTTGAAGCCGAACTGTTATCCTTCATTCCTATCAGCGTGTTATAAAAACTATATACGAGGGAAGTGTTTGAAAAAAGTCTTCCGTTATACTGATGGTTCCACCTGATTGTTGTGGCCTTGTTATTCCACCCGATTCCATCGTTTTTGTCAATTGTACCCTGTTTGTTGCTTAAAAAATCATTGCCAATAAATCCACTCAAAATCAGTCGGTTTTTTGCATTCAGTTCAAATGAAAGCTTGGCATGCAAATCGTAAAAATTGTAGTTAAATGCCTCTTCACTATTTTGGGCAAGAAAGCCTGAAACTTCTGAAATGTATGACCTGCGGGTTGAAATAAAAAAGGAAGATTTATTTTTTTGCAAGGGACCTTCAACCTGAAGTTTACTTGAGATGACCCCCAAACTAGCTTCGACACCTAATTTTTCACGATTACCGTCCTTTAAACTCAAATCAACAACAGATGATAATCTTCCGCCATATTTTGCCGAAAATCCTCCTTTGATAATTTCGGCCCTGCGCAATTCATTTCCCGAAAACAGGGAAGAAATTCCGAATAAATGATACGCATGATAGATGATGGCATCATCCATTAACACCAGATTCTGGTCCATGCCTCCACCGCGCACATATAAATAATTACTGCCTTCATTCCCTTTTTGAATACCCGGTAACAACATAATATAACGCATAATATCCTTTTCGCCCAAAAGCATTGGAACTTCATTTATTTTAAGTGTAGGAATTTCAAAATTATTAAGACTTTTCTGAGTTGTTTTCAAATTGGCCTTTACCAATATATCGTTTAATGTAGAAGCATTTTCGAGGGTAATATCCATACCCGTATTTTCATGAAGGACTAAATCTTTAATGATATATTTTTTATAACCGAGATATAAAAATAAAATATCAAAAGTATCTTCCGGAACTGTGATGGAATAAAATCCATATGCATTCGTAATGCAACCGGCTTTAACCGGATTGGTTCCAACCATTACCCCTATTAATAATTCTCCGGTGCCTTGCTCCCGAACATATCCACTGAGGGTATAAAGCTGATTGGGATTGGGATACAACAATATAGTATGGTCTCTTACCTGCCATAAAACAGAACCTGAAACGAACATTTTTTTTAAAACATTTTCCAGCGATGCATTTATAATATGCATACTTATTTCTTTACTAACATCTATTTTATCTGAGCTATAGATGAATTTTAAGGCATAATCCTTTTCAAGCAACTGCATCACCTCCAGAATTGTTTTGTTTTTTATTTCTAAAGTAATGCCGCTTGTTTGAGCACGAACAAGGAATCCGGAAAATATGAAAAAAAATAAAAGTAAAACCCGGGTAACTTTATTTTTCATAGCCGCAAATATAAAATTATTTAAAAATAATCATCAATCACACAAGCATGAGAATTTCCCGGCTTAGCTTATCTTTACAACAACTTTGCCAGGTCCGGCAGGTTCTGGTTTAACCAAAATCGTTTTATGTCCATTTGTTTTTTGTGCTTCAGGATCCCACTGTGTACAGATAAACATATACACCATTGAAAAATAAATGATGGTTCCGGTTGGCATTTGGCCTAAAATCTGGTTGCCATAACTGGCCACCACAATTCCAAAATAGCCGCAGGTTAAGGCAATCATTTTTTGCCGGATATCCGGGTCACGCAATCGAAAAACTTTTATGCAGGCTACAACTAAAATAATCAAGAGGCTGATCACATGAAGTATCAGACCCACAATACCGGTTTCAACCCAAATTTTCACATACCAGCTGTCCAGCGCAACTTCCGATAAAAATGTTCCCGGACTAAAGCGTGCTCCCCAGCTTCCCCCTGAGCCAATACCCCCGCCGAGAGGTCGCGATTCAAGGTAAACTGCGAGTTTTTTCTGATTGGCAATCCGTACATGCAATGAAGCATCATTAGGGTCCAACCCGGTGCGCATCCGGTGAATCTGATAATTACTATCACCAATATGTGTAAATTTTAATCCGGCAAATAGCAAGCCCCCAACTATTGCTCCGGTTAACAGTATCCTGAAATTACCAATAAGGAATAAATATAAAATTGCGCCACCTGCAATTACAAATAAAGGTCCGCGGCTGCCCGAAAGTGCATAACCCCAAAAACAAACCGCGCATACAAACCAGTAAAAGTATTTTTTTTGACGCTTATAAGGTCCTAAAGCCAGCAGAAATGCGCTCAGGCTTGTATGTGCCATGGCTGCACCAAACTGACCGGCATCGCTGTAAAACGAAAAAATACGCAGGCGCCCATGTATTTCATGGGTAATTTTTCCCCCTTCTTCCAGCCATTGTCTTTCTCCTGCGGTGACCCCAAAAAGATCCATTTTAAAACCATAAATTGCAGAGGCAAGCGACCAGAAAAACCATATTTTAATAAGCTGATCCATGTCTTCCTTTTTATTCATTAAAAGGAGAATCAGCGGAATCATTTGTATCAGGTATAATGAAACTCCACGGACTGCATAAAACCATGCTTCTTTGCTTTTGGCTTCAGGATTTACTACCTGCAGCATGGTATAGGCAAACCAAACCAGCATAATATAAAACAAGGGATTGTTCAGTCTTTTTGCATCCTCCTTGCTTACCTTAAAAATAGTTGCCAGCACAGTTAATAATAAAACCGCATCGGTTAACAAACCAAATGGAATCCCTCCGGGCACAAAACGACCCAGACCGTTGGTTATAAATCCAAAATGAATGCAGGTAAGCAATCCAATTTTTGGATTGTTAAATAAGAGTACCAGGTAACCCAACATAAAGGGCAGGGCAATAAAAGCCCCGGCAGTTATAATCTGACCTTTGGCAATGGTATATCCCAAAAACAAAGCAATAATGACAAAGCCCATAAAGGCTATTCCATCTTGCTTAAGTTTATTTAATGACAGCGCAAACAAGGTAAATTTAAATTATCCGGTTAATACTTTTCACCACCTAAAACTTCTTTTAATTTACGTCTGAAAATGGAACGTTTTTTCGGTATTTCACCATAAATAGATTCCAACGAATCGGGAGCCACATGGTTAAGCAAAACTGAAATTTTACCGGCACTTAGTTTTAAATAGTTCTTTAATAAAAACTGATCTGCCGATGTCCATGATTTACCAGCATGTACCACCATAATAGAATAATGTGCAGATTCTACCAGATTTGCCGGTATCGGATATTTATTCAGGCGGGGTATTTCCAATACATTATACGATACTTCACTCATATCAGGCGATTGATTTTGATTCTGTTCAATAAAGTCCTTTATGCCTTTATAATCTATAATACCCTCATCAACTTTGTATGAATAGCTGAGTAATTTAGGATTATCGGGCTCCAGATGTTTCCCGTGTTCCTTGCTGGTTATGGGGTGTAAGTATAAAACCTTGTTACGTATCCGACTCAGTTTGTTCACCATGAGTTCTGCAAAAAACGATTTGCCTTCATTGCTTTTGGTACTGAACACAATAATGGTATAGCTCTTTGCACCCGGATCAATCTTTTTTAAATCAATAAAAATCGTATTGATAATTTGCTGCATCAGATTATCCTGAACTTCACCGATCCGCACATCTTTTTTATTTATATTCTTATGTTCAGGCAAGGCACTTAACAAAGGCAGGCCAATAATTTTTTCAACTTTATCGGGCGATTGTATTGTTTTATTTAATAAAGTGGAACTCACATAATAAGCAAGTAACAAAACAAAACCGGCTACAAACGAAACCAGTACCAGCAATAAACGCTTTGATGGCAGAGGTTGCAATGGGAAATACGGGTTATCAACTACCTTTAAGGTATTGCTCATTTCTAAACTTTGCTGCCGTAATTTAGCAAGGTTCAATCCGTGTAAAACAGATAAATATTGTTTTTCCTGCACGCCCACTTCGCGTTCAAGCCGGCTAATGGTTGAACCCAGTGGTGCAAATTCTTTATAGATACCATCATACTGTTTAAGGCGCTGATCATACACCCGCAAGCGGCCTTTCGATTCTTCCATTTCAACCACTTTTGCAAGCCATTCATTTAGTAAGGCTTCCTGCGGAACCCATTCAATCGAATTGTTAAAATCATAATATTCTCTTGCCTTTTCTTTAAGCTGAAGTTTAATGTTATCAGCCTGATTCTGCATTTCAGCAATTTTATCACTTCCGTAATTGAATATCTGCGCATTGGTTATTTTGTAATTTACATTGGCCAGCTCGGTTCTTAATTTCACCAATTCGTCATTCGCCGAAACAAAATCGGTATAGCTGTTCATTTTCTCTTCTATCCGTGCAATGGCGTTTTGGGCCGCCTCAAAACTCATTTTTTCCTTGTAATAATTTGTCGACAATTCTTCTTTTGATTCTGCCACAAATTTTGCCTGTTCGTAATAGTTGATAATATTGTTGTTGGTTCCAAAATCCCTCAAACGATTTTCTGAAGTCTGAAGGTCGGAAAATGTCGATTTTAGCTGGTCTTCAAAATATTTAACCACGTTCATGGTTTCCGAACCTTTTATTCCTTTATAACGAACTGAAAATGCATCTATTAAAAAACGCAGGGTATGCACACAAACACCTGCATCATTGGTTTTGTAGCCCAGTTCAAGCATATCGCTGGTTGATTTGCGGACTACTGTGGTATTTGCAATGATTTTATAAGTTGCATACGGACTTAAAGAAGATGTAAGCAAATTTTGGACAACATTTTTATTGCTGCTGTCTTTTATAGCATATAATTTCTCAACCGTTTTTGCAAAATTTCCTCTTACAACTATTTTTGAAATTTCTTCAGGGGTTAAAAGGTTGTGCAATTCATCAAATCCCTTTACACTTAAAATATTGGGGTCAGGCTCTTTTAATAATAAATGCTGGGCCAATAATTTTATGGAAACTTCTTCAATGGTCTCGCGTGATTTTACGGTGGTAATCAGATTGTCGAAAGCATTGTTTACCTTAAAGTAATCTACCTTTTCCGTACCGTCATCGGTAATGCTATAGCCCGAAGCAAGGCCAGTATAAATGGTTGCTGAGCTTTGATATTCCTTTGCTAAATTGCGGGTAAAATAAATAACCATACCCGCCAGTAAGGTAGGGAAAATGACAAGCCACTTTAACTTTTTATAGATAATCCTGAAAAAAACGATTAATGTCATTTCTTTTTAAGTGCTGGCTTTACAATGGTTTTCGCACGCTTTAAATTATGTAATTTTGTTCCCATCATGGTTTCAAGCTGGTAATAGTAAACCATAAAATCTCTTTTTGAGGCTTCGAGGTTTGATTCGGCAATAGCTAAAATATTTTTAACCCGCGATAAGTCTTCGGGAGGAATTTTTCCCCTGCGCATTTCTATATTGGCAATTTCCACTGTAAGCCGGGCGCTTTCTGCGTCCTGCACACGAACGTTTACTATTTTTTGAGCCGCCAATAAATTAAAATAGTCGGCAATAATTTTTCGCCGAACTTCAATTTCAACATCCATGCGATGGTATTTGGCCATGTCATGTTCCGCCTTTAATTGTTTCATTCGCGAGGGCCTCGAAAAAATTTCTGTCAGCGGTAAGGTGATATTGGCCCCTACTCTGTAACCCACACCCAAACTGTTGTTCAATACACTCCCATCACTGTTGACCGAATTTAAATTGGTTTGATCACCAAAAGTATAGTTAAAGAAACCTGTAAACCCATTCAAAAACAGGTAACGGGTGTATTTTACATTATAGAGCGCCTTTTGAACACCTGCATCTTCCATTTTTAAAAGGGGGGAATATTTTACCGCATAATCCAATAACGAATCAATGGGTATCATTTGTTTGCCTATGTCTTCACTCAGATTAAACAAAATGGTATCAACCGGAATCTGCGAGTAAGGAACCATGCTGATTCCATCAAAAACCAATGAATCACGTCCCCGTTTTTGCGCATTAATCCCGGTATTGTTCAGCAAAAAACAACATACAAAAAGGCATATCGAAGCATATGTATTAAAACGTTTCAATGATGGGTTTACTTTATTATTTAACAAAGTCAAAAATACAAGTTTAAACCCTCGTCAAATCTATGATACCCACAGGAGTTTGAGTTCATTGTATGAATTAATATACAACTTAAATAAAAAGTTTTATCTTCGAATAAACCAATTATTAAGCTGCCCACCAAACAAACAATTAATAATAATACTATGAAAAACCCAGGAAACTATTTAAGAGTAATTGCATTCACTTTACTCACAATGTACTCAACCCAAATGTTGGCACAATTACCTGAAAGCACAGGAAATGCAAGTAGTACCAAAGGAAAAGCCAGGATGGAAAAAAGAGAAGAAATGAAAGCCAAGGTAGCAGAAATTGAAGCAAAATTAAACCTGGCCCCTGAACAGGCTGCCAAAATTAAAGAGATTAAACAAAGAAATACCGATGAGGCAAAAGGTAAAATTATGGCCTTACCTGCAGATGCAAGCCGGGAAGATCGAATGAAAATAATGAAGGAGGCAATGGACAATGCCGATCAGGAAATATTGGAAATTTTAAATTCAGAACAACAGGCAATTTATAAGGCTGAAAAGGAGAAGTTGAAGGAGGAAATGAAGGAGAAAAGGAAAAGCAGGAAAAGAGGGTAATGTACAATGTACGATGTACGATGTACAATGTACGATGTATGAAGTGAATGATAAAAATTGAATGGACTACCGTAGGGGTCAATTGCATTGACCCTTATGGGATACAGATGATTCCCTTTTATGTTTTCAGTTTTTTCTTTTGTGCCGAGGGAAATAATACGTTATTCAATATCAGCCTGTACCCGGGTGAATTTGGGTGCAGGGCCAGGTCTGATGGGGGTTCCCCCACCTGGTGCTGGTAATCTTCGGGGTCGTGTCCCCCATAAAATGTCCAGGTACCTTTGCCAAAAGTGCCATGTATATAACGGGCCTCATTCAATGATTTGTTGTCGCCAAGGATTGTAACATCTCCCTTTATAAATGGTTTTCTAAAAGCTGTAGTCTGACCCCAGAAACCTTTGACGGTTGAAGTATGATTTTGGTTCAGCATGGTGGGTACCATATCCCATTTTGCACTGAACTCAAACAGGCTGAAAACGTCATTTTCCTCTGAAACAGGCCTTGTGCCTGCCATGGCATCTATATAACTATGTTCATAGGTCATGGGATCGAAATAGAGTTTATAATCTTTAAAAGCAAAGCCCTTGCTGAAATCCAGTTTTTTATCTGCACCCCAGTCGGCAGGATCCCCGTCAAAGGGTACTTCGCATATATCCAGCCCATCGGCGGCCAGCGCAATATCATAGGTATCTGTAGCACTGCACATGGCAAACATAAAACCCCCGCCCATTACATAATCCCGAATTTTTTTAGCAATTGCGAGTTTTAATTCTGATACTTTTTTGTATCCGTGTTTGGCTGCCATGGCCTCATTTTCACGAACCTCTGCCTGGTACCATACTGCATTGGCATAGCTTGAATAAAATTTACCATACTGTCCTGTAAAATCTTCATGATGCAAATGCAGCCAATCGTATTTGGCAAGTTTTCCATCTAATACTTCATCGTCAAAAACAACTTCATAAGGTATTTCGGCATAGGTTAAAACCAGGGTAACGGCATCGTCCCAGGGCTGTTTGGTTTTGGGAGAATACACTGCTATTTTAGGGGCTTTCAGCAGTTTTACCAATTCCATATTAATATCAGGTTTGGCAATTTGCATGAGTATTTCAGATACCTGTCCTTCACTAATCACTTCATAACTAATGCCTCTGATGCGGCATTCTTTTTCAAACACTTCATTAAAAGGCATCATAAAGCTACCCCCTCGGTAGTTTAGCAACCAGTTCACTTCAATATCTTTTCCCAATACCCAATACGCAATTCCATAAGCCTTTAAATGGTTATGTTGATCCTGATCCATGGGGATCAAAATACGGGTGGCAAAGGCATGATTACTTAAAATAAAAAAGCAGAAAATTATTATTATACGGTTCATCATTTACAAAAACGAAGATACATCAATCTATCGTATCCTGAATACTTAAAGTTAACAAACGGTAAATTTCCAGTAACTTTTTATTGTCTTTCAAAAGTTCTTCATGTCTGGCAATGGTTGTTAAATCTCTACGAATGGCTGGCCCGGTTTGAGCTTCCTGAGGCGGTAAATTTTCTATTTTATTTGCTGTTTCGTGGATCAGCGGTTTCAATAAACCGAAGTTGAGATTTGGCGGTAAAATGCTTTGGGCCAAAGTAAAAAGATGATTGCTGAAATTATTTACCAATACCGCCGCCAGATGCAGTTTTTGCCTTTCTTCCTCACTTACCTGTATCACTCTTCTCGAAATTTTATCGGCAATTACTTCCAGAATCCGGATATCTTCTTCCCCCCCGGCTTCAATACAAATGGGCACGTTTTTTAAGTCAACTTCATAATCATTGCTAAACGACTGTATAGGCCAGAACACACCTTTATGCTTCTGATTTCCCAAACAGCTTTGAGGCATCATGCCCGAACAATGCACCACAATTCCTTCAACCTTTAACTGAGCAGCCAGCTCACTGATTGCACCATCACAAACTGCTAAAAAGTATATGTCGCAGTTTGCGGGAATCCGCGTTAAATCCTCGTAAACCTTAGTTTTAAATTTCGAGGCAAACTTTTCAGCATGGGACCTGGTTCGCGAATAAATCCCTGTAATTTCAACATTGTTAACTTGTAATGCATGTGCCAGATTATTGGCAAGCCTTCCACTTCCTATAAAGAAAACATTTAACAAAATCTTTTTATTGAACTCCAAATATAGGGATTATAGCTAGAAATGGGAAATAGGTTATAGAGAAACGAGAACCCTTAAATTAAATTGCCGGAAAAAGTCATAAATTGCGGGCCAATAAATGAAAACATGGAAGTTAAAGACAGTAATGGAACGATACTGAGTGAAGGTGATTCAGTATTTGTTATCAAGGATTTAAAAGTAAAAGGCAGCTCATCAACCATTAAAAGAGGGCAGGTAGTTAAAAACATCAGGCTTACCAATAGTGCAGATGAAATTGAAGGCCGGGTTGATAAACAGGTGATGGTGCTTAAAACCTGCTTTTTGAAGAAGTCGTAATAACACTGATATACTGCATTTGATATTCAAGGTTACATTACTCCTTCCAAACACTTGGAAATAAAATATAGGCAAGCGCCACAATGAGTAGGTTAAAAAACATCAGCACGATGATGTCCTTGTAGATTAAGCTGCTGTCGAGTCCATCCATGGCGCGTTTGCAGGCTTTAATAAGAATGAGTAACAAAGGAATAATAACCGGCAAACTTAATACGGGCATGAGCAAATTGCTGTTACCTGCTTTTGAGGCGATTGCTGAAAGCATGGTGAAGGTTGCCGCAAAGCCAATGCAGCCCAATAGAGTTACAACAATATATAATAAAATATTTTGAACCGGATTGCCTAATAAAGTTCCATATACAATCAGGCACAATGCAGCTAAAAAAACATTGAGGATTGCATTATAAATAAACTTGGCCAGTAATAAATTCTGGGGTTTTATCAGGCTGTGGTAATACAGGTTCCTGCCTTTACTTTCACCAATAAAACTCTTAGCTATGGCGTTTACGGATACAAACAACATCACAATCCAGAAGATACCGTTCCAGGAGGCATCATTTAACATTTTAACCGAAAGATACACTACAAAAACTGATGACAATACCTGCAATACAATTCCGTTTAAAGCATAACGTTGCCTCCACTCTGTGGTTAATTCTTTTTGTATCAGTTTTAGTATTTGTTTCTCCATTCAATATTTATGAGGGTTCAATATTATTATTAATTGGCAATTTAACTATTTCCTCAGACAATGTTTGTGTGAGAGCTCTGTCATTTCACTTCCGTACATGGAGGAAAAACCAAGGTCGAGTGCTTTGTGAATGTTTTCACAGGCTTTGTTTTTTTCATTCTGATCCAGGTAAATCAAGGCCAGGTTTCTAAAGCAATAGGAATTTCTGGGATTTACCTTAATGGATTTATTGATGTTTTTAATGCCTTCGGCCGACTTGCCCAAATTGTGCTGTACAAATCCAAGGTTGTTGAGAATGTAAGCATCATTGGGATCAATTTTTAATCCTTCCAGCAATTGCCTTTCGGCTTCGGCATAACGTTTCAATTGTTGATTCTGATAACCCAGGTTAATATATGAACCCATAAATTTGGGATCAATCCGTTTAATTTTTTCCAGAATTTCCATCGATTCAACAGATTCTCCTTTGTCAAACAACGCGGTTGAAAGATTGTTTAAAATTTCAATGCTGGCAGGTCTCAATTCCAGAGCTGCCCTGCAATCCCGTATTGAGTTTTCAATCTGTTCCAGGTGGTGGTAACATCCCCCCCTGCTGATTAAAATATCAAGTTTTAGTGAATCATCTGTGCACAGTTCAAGCGCTTTGCTATCATCTAAAATACTGCTTTTTAAATCACGCATTTCATAATATAAAATTGCCCGCGCGTGATATACCTTTGCCGATTCAGGAAATGCCTTGATAGCCTTTTGAATGGTTTCAAAACTTATATCTCCGGGAATATACATTCCAATACGTGTTTTTAAAACTGCATTGTCTTCCAGAAAGCCTCTTTCGTCAATGTCTTTATCAATCATCTCCATGGCCTTTTTAAACTTTTTCTGCTCAAACAAAGCTTTTGCATCCTTGTATTTTGTTTGGCCGTATGCAGACATGACAATCAGAACAAAAAAGAATATGCCCATTGCTCTTTTCATATACTTTAATTTATCTTTTCAAGTACCAATACAATTTTATTAAAGTTTGCGGCAGCATTAATTACACTGCGGTATTTTTCATAATCTTCTTTTGGAAATTTTAACTGCGTATAATATTCTTTACCTTTCACCTGTAGTTTATTTCCTTCGAGTGTATAGGAAGAAATGAAACCGGCTCCATCCCCATTTGCCAAAAATGGTTGAATTTCCATTTTTAACTCAGATACATTTTTTATCCGGTATCCATCAGGTACAATAAATGTGATATCGCGGTTATATACCCGGTTAAAGTCATTTTCAACGGGCAATAAACGCTCTTTCTCCTGGTATAACTCAGCCTGAGGTCCTATTAAGTCTCCGAATTTGAGCAGAATTTTTGTGCCCGCCTTGTCTAAAAAGTGGGCCGAACTAAAGGTACTGTTCACTACCAATGGATTTATCATCAGATTTTCTGTGCCCTTGTTTTCAATCCGGATACTTTTTATATGTATATCTTCATGAATTGTTTTTACAATGCTTTCTTCAAACTCCTTTAATTTGTCTTTGGCTATATAGTCGAAAACAGGCTGAAAATCCTGAGCATAATAACCCATATATTCCTGTTTGTAATTTACATCCAGACTATCCTGGGTTGCATTAATTTTTGCTGTGATAATCATATTGTGCTGCGTGTGCTCAGCCGGATAAGCGGGTATCAGCTTAACCCTGCCCGCTCCTGTACTGATATCTCCGACCTTTATTTTTTTAACGAATAAACCGTAATTATCAATATAACCAAAAGGTATCAAACCCAGCCTGAAACTGGTTGCCGAGGGCATCATTATTTTCTGAATTGAAGGAAAGTACAGTAAGTACTTATCCATATACGACCAGGAATCAAAATCGGGATCAAAGCGGATTGTATACCTGCTCGATGTATTTACGATTTCCGTTTCGATACCGGCTGCCTCATACAAGTGATACATGAGTTTTGTACTGCCAAAATCATTATAGGATTTCAATTTGAAAATATCGTCAAGATTCTCCAGCCGGTCGTCTCCGCTTTCAACATATTCAAAATGATTTTTTACATAATCTTCGATTTTAAAAATTTTACTTTCCTCATCTCTGGCAAATTTCATGTTGCTGCTCTTCAAAATTTTGTCAATTTCCTTGGCCGCACTTTTTGTAGGTGCAATATTTATTGCGTCAAAAATATTCTGACTCAGTATTCCATAATTATAAGGATTCTTTTTCCCTTTAGCCGTATTCAGATAAAGCTGGTAAATCACCCGCATTTTATTGCCCCCTTCGTTTCCAAACGTTTCATTGTCCATTTTAGGAATATTCAGCGTTTCCGCTTTCAGATAATTTCTTTCCGATAAGGTGGTATCCGGTTTCATTTCCGAATAACCATTTATGGATCGGGTTGAAAAAATTAAATTTTCGGGAGATATGATTTTGAATACGGATTTGGCTGTTGGCATTTTCGACTGAAAGGTTAAATAATTTCCCGATACCCGGGCATCTCTTTTTACCAGATAAAAATACTCAATTAAACTGCCTTTTTCAGCTCCCGAAACCGCAAAGAACTGCACTTTCTGGCCATCCTCATTGGTTCCTTCTTTTAGCGCATCCTTGCCCAGTAATTTAATTTCGTTTTTTGATGAAATAACACGTGCATTGTAAGCAACCAACACGGTTGCCCTGTAAAAGGAAACGTAAATTTTATTATTCCGGTCAATGGCATCTTCACTGTTTACATATTTTACAATATGAACGTAAAAAAATTCAATGAGTGCCCCTTCACTATTATATGCATATTCAATGGTTCTTTCATCCAATACCTCCAGTTCATCAATTGTTTTTAAATCATATTTGCCGCTTAGGGAACTGAAATCCGGTTTGTCTTCAAAAAGATAAGGCATCGAAAATTCCTGGCCGAATCCTGATTTGGCAAGACCCGTAATCATAAGTAGCAAAATCAGTTTTCTCATTTTATTTTGGTATTAATGGTTATTTGCTGCTGATAGCTTTTTTGCATGGCTTCTATCACACTATTATATTGTTTAAAATCTTCAGGCTGCAACATCAGGTGATTTTTAATCCACTTTTGTTTACGGATAATATGGTTCCTGCCTTTAACAAACTGGTTTTCGAAACGGTAAAGGGGTTGCGTATATACTAAAGCTGCAGGCAAATCCTGTACCTCACCCAGGTTGTCGGTTAATAAATTTACCACACTTACATCGCAGTTTTTATACCTGTAATTAACCGCAACATTTCGCTCCGGCCCAATTTTAGAAGGCATTGAAACTTTGTCCAGATTCAGGTTGATATAATACTCGCCATCAATCAAAATCACATAATCAGGAATTTTAAATTTATAATGAATCAAAAGCACCTTATTTTTATCATCTGCATTTTCAAGCCAAACGCTATCCAGCACAAATTTATTATTGCCTTTTAACAAGTAATACCTGCACTGGTTGATGAGGTATTTATAGCTCTTATCCTCGAGCTGATCAATAAAATTCATACGTGCATACCCGCTCAGTTTTGCCTCACCGGTTCCCACAACATCTTTACCGTTAATTTGTATGGTACATGAATCGTAAATGGTATTCACTTCCGCATCAATTTCAGGTACCTGTTCCAGTTTATAGCCATTGCAATCCGCATCATTCACAATGGTTTCTTTTCCTTGTATAAAAGGAGATGGCATGCCAAAAGCAAGACTGGCATGGGTAGCATCCAGAAAAATATATCTGTCATTGTCTTTAAGCGCCGCTATCATGTGGTTATCTACAACAGGACTGGGAATTTTTGAGTATTTATAAGGAAGGCTGCGGGTACCTATCCAGCAAAGATGCGCATCCAGATTTTGTGCACGCAACAGGTGAAACAACAGGTTGGCCATGCCTTTGCAATCTCCGTACCGCTCTTTACAAACCGCACTTGCCTTTTCCGGAATAAGGCCAGCATATCCTTCCTCAAATGCAATGTATCTAACATTTTTCTGAACCCAGTCGAAAATTTTAGCCGCTTTATCCAGTGTGTTTGTACTGTTTCCAACAATTGAATCTGATAAGGTTTTAAACCCTTCAAAACCTTCTTCCGACTGAGAAATAAAAGTACAATACCAGCGGTGCAAATCGTCAAGGTTTCCCATTACCGGAACCTGCACATTTTTTTTCAGATACGACTTTATTCTGATCAGGATTTGCGGAGAAAGATATTGTGCATCCGGTCCGGTATTTTCAAAGTTTAATTTTTTGGGTGCATCAATCGTCCACACATGTTTAATGGTTTTGCCTTTTTGAGTAAGGGTGTGATTTAAATACACATTACCCAGATTCATCGTATCAATTATTACTTCTATGGCTTCATCATGGGTAAGCGTAAACACTACATTGAAATAATCAATATAAGGCGAAAGGTTAAATTTTGGCATCATATGCGGGTCACTGATCTCGTAGTTGGTTTCAATAACCGACTTGGCTCCCCGTTCAATCTGAGGCAACATAAATTTAAGTTCCTGCAGATCATCGTGGAAAATACCACTGCTTACAAAATCATTTTTCTTAAACTGGTCTACCGGGAGTTTCTTATACCGGTTACCTGATGGAATCAGGGTATAAGCCTGATAGTCTTTCAAAATATAAAATTTCGAGAAATCGATACTCCTGTCGGCGTACCCGCCTACATTGCTCCCCAGGTAAAAATATGATTCTTTTGTGTGATATTTAACAATAACTTTATCATCTTGAATCGATAAGTCAATGTCGCCGGCATAGTCACTCACAATTGCTTCGGCATTGGGAGCAAGCTCTTTATATTTTCTATAGTCCTCAACAGGCTGTGCAAGGGTCAGTGAGCTGATGCAGAACAAAATGCCAGTTTGTATAAACTTCATGTAAATGGATTAAAGAATAATTTTCAGAACCTCATCATTATAGTATATAGCAGCCCCGATTCTTTTACCGGCTTTGTCAAAATATTCACACAATCCATGTTTTGAATCGTTCACATAATTTTCCTTTAATTTAATTCCTCCATTTTCATAATATTCAATTACTTCACCTTCCAGAGATCCCTGGTTATAGTTTTCAATCCTCAATAATTTCCCTGTGTTATCATATTCTTTGGTAGGACCTATTTCCATTCCGTAATCATAAAGTCTTTCTTCCTGTAATTTCCCATCCGGATAAAATAATTTATAAACGCCGTGATATTCACCGCATTTCATAGTATAGTGTGAAGATACATTGCCATTGGCATAAAAAGATTTTACTTCTCCTCCCCCATTTACAGCATATATCGTATCCACCATTTTTTTATTTTTATCCTGATAGCTGTATCCGATATATTTTCCAAATACATAATATCTTGCCTCACGCAACTCGCCGGTTCGGGCATAATAATAAGAAGTATTATTTCTGTTGTCTTCATAATACTCGCTCTGCGAACAAATTTTACCGTCTCCGTAATACCAGATAAATTTTCCATGTAATTCACCATATTTATATTCACCTTTTTTAATCACCGTTCCAAAATAATCGTAGTAAATCCAATCACCCGTTTTTTCTCCATTCAAATACGATCCTTTTAAAGCCGGTTTATCATTTGGATGGCGCCACAGCCAATCTCCATCCCTGAATCCCCCATAATAACTACCACCGGTTTCAACTTTTCCATTGGGTAAAAACCATTGTTGTTTGCCATGTGAAGTGCCCGAAACATATTTCCCGTCAAAATACTTTTTGCCCGATACCCCTTTTAAAGAAAGCAAAGCAGAACCCGATTTAAACAGGGAACTATCATTAACCATTCCACTGGTATCGCAATGAAAAACTCCTGTAAGATCACCGTAATTATTATATTGATACTTTCTGTAAAGTTTCCCCGATACCCCGTACTCATAAACCATTCCCCTAAGTTCACCTGCTATATAATAAGATTCCTTTTTCAGGGTTCCATCAATATAATATTCGTACCAGGGACCCCATCTATCGCCCTTAACATAATTTCCTTCCATATGCATTTTTGCATTCGAAAACATACTTTTATAATAACCATCGCGGTTATTATCGCTGTAATTTTCTTCAACCGAAACTTTTCCGTTTTTAAAGTACTCATATGCTTTTCCGCTGCGAATTTTCTTTACATACAATTCGGTTCCCGAAACCTCTCCGCTTACAAAATAAAACTTCCACTCCCCGTCCCGTTCCCCATCAGTAAGTCTGCCTTCAGAAATCTTATCGCGGTGAAAGTCGTAGTATTTTGTGAGGGTTCCGCTCCGGTTAATTTTACTTTCATAAAATACTTTACCTTTTGTATCAAAAAACTGAACTCTTTTTAAATCATCCCGTTGAAATGTTGATTGCTTATATTTTCTCCCCTGGTGATCGAAAGATTCAGATTCGCCGTTTACTTTTCCGCTTTCATCAAAAGCACTCAGTTCTCTTATTTTTCCATCAGAATAATAATATTTCCATTTACCCGAGACATTGCCTTTCATTGCATTTCCTTCACTTTCCAATATCCCGTTTCTCCAATAGGTTTTATAGGGTCCTTCAATAATTCCATTTACATAATTGAAGTCCTTTTTCAATTGACCATCTTCATAAAAAGCCTTATAATTTCCGGTAGCTTTTCCTGCCTCATAGGTAGATGTTTCCGAAAGCTTCGTATTTTTATAATAATCCTTTAAAGCACCATTTAATAGTCCTTTTTCATAAGTATACTCATACCGCTTTGTGCCAATACTATAATAGGCCGTTACAGCACCATTGCGTTTGTCGTTTGAAAATTGTTCCCGGTTCGAAAGGGTACCATCCGGATAATAAGCCAAAATATCACCTTCCAGGATATCATTTTCATAAGTACCAATTTCCTTCAAAAAACCATCCTTGTATATTTTATAAGGTCCATGGGCTTTTCCATTTTTATAGGTAATCATTTTAAGGGTATCGCCTGCTGTGTGAAAGAAATACCATTCTCCGTTTCGCTCTCCGTTATTGTCATAGGTTCCCAACACTTCAGGAGTTCCCTGATAGGTAATATACATCCAGTCTCCTGTATTTTTTTTTGAGCTGTTCTCAACCCCGAAAGCCTGAATGGCAAAATCACCAAAATACCATTTTTTCAATTTTTGAGTTTTTCCATTTAATACAATTTCGAATGCATAATGTTCCTTATTCCATATATCAATGCATTCTTCACGGAGCGATTTAATATCACTTACCTTTTTAGCCACCTGTTTGCTGATGTTTTCATTGTCACTTGAAGCCAGCATTAATAAAGCAAAGGTTTCATACGTTTTATTCTTATTGATTGCCTTGAAAAAAGGAAGATAAAAATCGGCATAATAACCGGGTTCCGGATTTTTTATTTCGGCGAGTTTTTCCAGTATCAGGTGAATTTGTTTAACCACCGGAAACTTATACTTTCCCGGAACCTTATACTTATCGTTTAAGGCAACCTGATTGCTCACCAGAAAATCAATATCTTCAAATTCTTTCTTAATGGCTTTGTTTTTTGATGAACCTACTTCGCCCGAACTACCATCACACAGCTTGTTGAATTCTGAAAGTACATTTAAACTTCTTTTGGATGCAGGTTCTATCATCAGGAAAATCGTATAACTCATAATGGCCTGGGTAAGGTTTCCATCCTGAACATTCATCCGGGCCAGCCGAAGGTGCGTGGAAGCATGAAAGGGTGCAAATGTGAGCAGCTTTTTATATACCTCCAGGGCTTTCCCCCTTTCTTCCATTCCTTCATAAACAATTCCTTTATTTAAATACAACAGCTGGTTGTAAGGAAATTTTGCAATTCCCGTATTGTATATTTTAATGGATTCCTCTTTCCTTTTCAATTCATCCAGGGCTGTTCCCCATATATTATATTGAGCTGAGTTGAGAGATCCCTCTGCAATTGCATTTTTAGAAATTTCAATAACTTTTTCATATTCCTTTTTAGCAAGATAGCACAGACTTAACTCGTATTGCGCCGTAAAATAATCTGAATCGGAAGGATGTACCTGAACAAATTTTTCAATTGCTTCATCGTATTTTTCATCTTCATATAAAGTAACTCCTTCCTTAATAACTTCTTTTGCATCGATGAGTACCGGATGCTTTTGTGCCTGCACTTGAGTTCCGCTTAAAAATAATCCTGCAAACAGGAAAACCATAACTACTCTATTCATTTTAATCATAATATAAATTTATTAGTTTCATCCAAAAAACAGGTGAAATAAACGCTTCTAAAATAAAATTAATTATGATAAAAGCAATTTTAGGAGACCCTTATTTTAAAGAAGGAACAGGCACAAAGGAATTAACAATATACTTTTTGATTTGACGCTCACATTTCAACGATACAATAATGGGGGTCATTTTTCTTAATTATTTGTTAAAAGCTTGAAAAAATCTGCTTCCGAAATCATGTTGATATTCAATTCCAGTGCTTTTTTCAGTTTCTCAGGCCCCATTTTGTCTCCGGCAATTAAATAATCCAGACTTTTAGAAATGCTTCCCACATTTCTTCCCCCGTTATTTTCAATGGTCTTTTTCAACTCGTCCCTGCTCATGGAAAAAGTTCCTGATACCAAAAAAGTTTTGCCAACAAGCTTATCGCTTCGTATTTCGTCCGGGTCATTTACTACCTGCATCTGCAAACCCGATTGTTCAAGCCGGTGAACAATTTGCCGGTTTTCCGCATCTGAAAAAAACAAAATAAGCTGCTCGGCAATCTTATCACCAATCTCGTATATATCTCCAATTTGATCTTTGCTGGCTTCCATCAGCAACTGGATACTTCCAAACTTACGGGCCAATTTTTTAGCTACGGTTTCGCCAATCATTCTAATCCCCAAAGCAAACAGTACCCGTTCAAAAGGAATGGCTTTGGAGGCTTCCAAACCCTTGATAATATTTTCAACAGATTTTTCCTGCAGGCTTCTCTTTTTGCGTTTACCGTCAATGTCTGTTCCTATTTCAAACTCAAGTCCGATTAATTGTTCTGGTTTTAAATCATATAAATCGGCATACGATCTAATCAAACCTTTATTAAACAATCCCGCCACAGTTTCTCCTCCCAAACCTTCAATATTCATTGCTTTTCTGCTGATAAAATGCTCAATTTTACCAATAAGTTGGGGTGCACAATGACTGTCGTTGGGACAATAGTGAATTACCTCGCCTTCTTTTCTAATCAGTGCTGAACCACACTCAGGGCAATTTTTTATATATTCTATTTTTTTTGCAAACAAATCGCGTTTGCTTATATCAACACCTACAATTTTAGGAATAATTTCGCCACCTTTTTCAACAAACACCGTATCGTGTTCGTGCAAATCCAGTCGTTCCATTTCATCGGCATTATACAGGCTTGCCCTTTTAACAGTGGTGCCTGCCAACAAAACGGGCTTTAGGTTTGCAACCGGTGTAATGGCACCCGTTCTCCCAACCTGATAGCTTACCTGATTTAAACGGGTTATAGCTGTCTCAGCTTTGTATTTGTAAGAGATTGCCCATCTTGGTGTTTTTGCCGTAAATCCAAGATCTTCTTGCTGGTTATAATTATTAATTTTTATTACCACCCCATCAATTTCATAGCTTAAATGTTCTCTTTCCTGCTCATATTTTTTGATGAATGCCATTACTTCATTCAGGTTTTTACACAATTTAAAATGATCACTTACCTGAAACCCCCATAAAGCTGCATGTTTTAAGCTTTCATAATGCGTTTCTGCAACCGGTTCATCACTATAAACAAAATATAAAAATGCATCCAGCGACCGTTTGGCTACTTCTTTTGAGTCCTGCAATTTCAGACTTCCGGAAGCAAAATTTCTTGGATTTTTGTAAAGTCTTTCCTCAATTTTATCTTCATCAACACCCTGTTCAATCAATGTATTTCGAAGCTGCTTGTTGAGCCGTTCAAATGTTTTTTTATGCATGAAAATCTCTCCCCGTATTTCAAATTGAGCCGGGTAATTTCCGGGATTCAATTTTTGTGGAATGCTTTTAATGGTTTTCACATTCGCAGTTACATCATCCCCCATCACGCCATCGCCCCGCGTAACGGCTCTAATCAGCCGGCCATTTTCATAGGTTAAACTAATTGCAAGTCCGTCGAATTTAAGCTCACAAACATATTCATAATCCGATCCGATGGCTTTTTGAATGCGGGCATCAAATTCCCTGATCTCTTCTTCGGAATAGGTATTTCCCAAACTCAGCATGGGGTACTTATGTTTAACCTGGATGAAGTTTTTGGTAATATCGCCGCCAACCTGCTGTGTTGGAGAATCGGGAAGTATAAATTGAGGATATTCCTTCTCAAGCTTTTCAAGTTCTTTTAACATCTCGTCGAATTTGAGATCAGAAATAACCGGCTGCGATAAAATATAATAGTTGTAGTTATGTTGCTTAAGCTCTTTACTTAATTCATCTATTCTTTTTTTTGCTTCCTCCTGGTTCATGCGGCAAAATAAATGATAGCTACAAAGAAACAAAGAAACTAAAGTAATTTGTTAAACTTCGTTGGTAGAAATAATATGTTTTTTTTGCCAAATAAATGATAACCATTAACAAATGAATTCTATGATGATCTCATTTCGTTATTGTAAATTTCCATTAACCATTTATCAATCCTTCGGCAAGCTCAGGATGACAGGTGTCGCAGGTATTTTATGCAATATTAATGGGCTGGATATTTTTTTTGCAAAGCAAAAAAAATATCCAGCCCATTAATATTGCCAATAACCCAATGCGTATTGTCATCCTGAGGAATTACTTATGGGGTTTCCCATAATTTTTGAATGTAATGACATTTATACCTCCGGCGGGACCGGCTGGTGGTTATCGCTATTGGATAATTTTTGCAATAAATATTTTGGATTGAAGTTGTACTTTTCA
>JAUXUD010000065.1 GCA_030680835.1 Bacteroidota bacterium | reverse complement strand
AACTCGAAATGCAGCAATTAAAATCGCTAATAAAAAGGGCCGCACTATTAAATATGACAATTGTTCCTAATAATCTCCAACATGAAACCTAATGATTTTCACACACATGCGGAAGATGTCATTGGTAGCCTGCCGAAGGATTACTTCAACTACCACCACACTCCTACTGTTTCATCAGTTTCCGGGTATCGTTACCCACCCGTACAAAGTATAAACCAGGGGATAGCAAACCCATATTTACCAAAGTAATTTTATTGTTTATTTTGCCATTTACCAGCATCTTTCCCTGGGCATCAGAAATCGAATAATCCATATCTCCGAAAAAATTATTTACCTCTATGCTTAATTGCTCATCAGAAGGATTTGGATAAATCACAAAACTTTTTTGATAGTAATAGGGTTCAATCCCCGTTGGCCACACATTTAAAATTGCTGAATCACTATTTGTGTAACAACCGTTAAAGTCAATTTGGCAACGGTATAAATTATTGTTCTGACTTATTGAAATATAACTGAGAATTAATGTATCATTAAAAACGCCTTCATACTGAAACGTATTTGAAAGATTTATAAACCCTGACCCCACATTTCGCTGCCATTGATAGTTTACAAAAGAATTTGATACAACAATTAAAAACATGGCTTTTGATTGCACAGAAGCAGTTTGATTCTGTGGTTGCAAAACAATATTTAAATTACAATTTGTTGTTAACCTGGCTTCATCACTAATAAGCTGGCAATTACCCGCTGAAATAATACATCGAAACAGATAATTGTTTTGAGAAAAATTAATATTCGTGATATTTAAAGTATCATTTGTAACACCAGAATACGAATTGTCATTTATTAAATTTGTAAAACCCAACCCTGTATTTTGTTGCCATTGAAAGTTTACTGTAGGATCAGATGAACCAATGATAAATTTTGTATTGCTACCTACATTGACCGTTTGGTTTGCAGGTTGATACGTGATATTAAACGGACATGTTACGGTTAATTTTGCAGCATTACTGATTACCTGGCATCCGGAATCATCAACCAAGCAACGATAGTTAAGGTTATTTTGAGATGAACTTACATTGATTACCCTTAAAGTATCTTTATATACTCCCGTAATGCTGCTGTTATTTGAAAGATTTACAAATCCGGTTCCCTGATCTTCCTGCCATTGATAGCTTAGTGTTGACTTTGAAGCTTTGATTGTGAATCTGGCATCTGTATTGATCAATGCCGATTGATTTACGGGTTGCTCAATAATACTGAAACGACAATCGATTTTTAACAATGCTGGATTGCTGATCTTTGTGCATCCTTTGTCCATAACAACACAACGGAAGCTGTAATTATTTTGAGAAAAACTTGTTTTACTGATGTATAAAGTATCATCAAGCACCCCCGTATATTTTCCGCTATTCGTAAGATTTATATAGCCAGTTCCCGAATTGAGTTGCCATTGGAATGTTGCGGTTGGACTCGAAGCAGTTATGATAAACCTTGCATTGGAATCAACAATCACAGTTTGGTTTATAGGCTGTGTATTGATCGCCAATGTGCAATTTACAGTTAGAATTGCAATATTGGAAGTATCCCTGCATCCTGCAAAAAGCAAGATGCAACGATAGGCAAAATAGTTCTGAGATAGAGTAACTTTACCGATCCGCAATGTATCTTTTGTAACTCCCGAAAATTGACCGGAATTGGTTAGATTTACAAAACCGCTTCCAGTGTTTTGTTGCCACTGAAATGTAGTAGTGGGTGCTGTACTTTTCACAACGAAATGTGCATCTTCTTCTATATTGATTGTTTTGTTAACGGGTTGCAGACTAATGGTTGAAACACAGCTTATAATTAATTTGGCACTGTCACTGGTTAGTGGACAGCCTTCATCAACTACCCGGCAACGATAGTATTTGTTATTTTGATTTAAGGTGGTATTGCTGATAAACAATGTATCATTTCCTGTTCCTGTATATTGCCCGCTATCGGTAATATCCAAAAATTTGGTTCCTGATTTTTCCTGCCACCGATAAGTTGCAGTTGGACTTGAAGCCTGAATAGTAAACATGGCTGTAGCGCCTGAATTGACTGATATGTTGGAAGGTTGCCTGTTGATATTATATGCACAATTAACCGTTAGCCTGGCGGTATCTGTTATATAGTTGCAGTTACCATTGCTTATCAGACAACGATAAGTGTAATTATTCAATGAATAACTCACCGGGTTCATCATTAATATATTTGTATTTACACCGGAATAAATACCTCCATTTGAAAGATTAACAAACCCACTTCCCGAGTTTTGCTGCCATTGATAATTTGCCGACGTAGATGTTGTACCCACATTGATGAGCACACTTGATCCCACAGGGGCACTTTTGTTCACCGGTTGCGCGCTAATATTAAAGTCGCAAACAACAGTAAGTAAAGCTGTATAACTTACGATTGTGCATGCACCTTCAGTTATTACACATCGATAGGTATAATTATTTTTGGAATAAGGAACATTACTTATCGTCAGCATATTACTGTTTACCCCGGAATACAATCCCGCATTGGTTAGATTCACAAAACCTGATCCTGAATTCTGCTGCCATTGATAGCTTGCAGTATTACTTGGAGTGTTAACAATGAACTGGGCATTGCCACCAATACTAACAGTAATATAATTAGGCTGGGTTGTAATTGAGAGTCCGCAGGTTCCCATTTTTAAAACATAAGCACTTGTTCCTCCTGAATTCAGATAATACGTACCGGGGCCCGGATCAAAGTCAACTTGTCCATTATAAGAGCCGGTAGCATAAAAATTACCTGAATGATCAATAAGAACTGATGTTCCGGTATCATGGCTATTATTGCCGAATTTTTTAGCCCATGCAAACTCTCCAAGATTATTTTGTTTTGAAATAAAAATGTCAGATCCTCCAGCGGAAGATAAATAATAAACTCCTATACCAGGATCAAAATCTACAGTTGCGTTAAAAAAGCCGGTAGTATATATGTTGCCTGTATCATCTATAGCAATGTCAAAACCTTTATCTATACCAATACCACCCATTGATTTTGCCCAGACAAAAGTTCCGTTTGCATTTAGTTTTGCCACAAAAATGTCATTCAATCCATTTGAATTAAAATAATATCCTGTTGCAAAATTTGCACTTCCTGTAAAACTGCCTGTCATGTAAACCGATCCTGATGGTCCTGCATCAATAGAGAATATTCGAACAGAGTCCGTTATTGTATAAACCCAAATGGCCACTCCTAATAAGCTATCCAGCTTCAACACAAAGTCTGTTCGTAATCCATTAATACCTCTGTTGCCTGTCCCCATATTTTCGATGTTTGAAAATTCTCCAACTACATAAATCTTACCTTCATCATCGTGTATTATTGACTTTAAAGTTATAACCCCGTTTCCATAAAAAGATTTAGTCCGAATGGTGAATCCTGATGGACTTATCTTAAACAAAATTGCAGTTAATGTGCTATACCTTGCCATTAAATAACAACACCCGGCATTGTCAACACTTATTGAATTTTCGGTTGAGTAATCTGTATTATTATAGGGTCCGTGTGCCCAAATAAAATTCAATGATGAATCAAGTTTTAAAACAAATACTCCAACATTAGTTGATACCAGATTTTGAACACCCGTATCCGGATTAAAATCAATCGTTCCATAGTAAATACCCGAAACATAAATATTTCCTAAACCGTCAGTGGCTATCGAATTCCCTCCATCTCCTGCGCTTCCTCCAATTCTTACAGCCCGGATTAAGTTGCCTGAAAGATCTGATTTTGTAATAAAAATATCAGTTGAACCGGCTGATGTAAGGTAGTATGTTGCGGGTCCAGGATCAAAATCGAAAGTACCACTAAATTTACCAGTAGTGTAGATATTTCCAAAGTGATCAACAGCCATGGTATTATTTATACCTGAGTAACACAATCCTGCAATTTGTTTAGCCCATTGGAAATTTTGTGCATTTAGCCCAGAACTCAAAATGATGAAGGCAATCAGAAATAATAGTTTTTTATTCATGGCCGGGTATATTAAAATTTTGTTTATGGCAAATTTTTGGCAGGCAATTGTTCAAATCACTATCCCTTTGGGTTTCAAATAATTTGATACACGAATGTACAAATGTTCCCGGATAAAATCTATGAAAAAAACGATATTTATTTGAGTCATAAGGAGCCTGTTTCATTCTGGTTCAAAAAAAGCCTTAATTTGTGTGGGTA
The DNA here is from genome assembly GCA_030680835.1 of Bacteroidota bacterium. GTDB lineage: Bacteria > Bacteroidota > Bacteroidia > UKL13-3 > UKL13-3 > B1. Next base: position 40,539 of record JAUXUD010000065.1, on the reverse strand, counting down.
TTGAAAGATACGAATTACAAGATAACTATGAAAAAGAAGACAGATACCAATAAATTAAAGAAACAAATACAGCGTGTATTTGCAGAGGCAGGACGAAAAATATTGAATTATAAACAGATTGCAAAACAACTGGAAGTAGACAGCAGTGAAGGAAAAAATGAAATAATAATAACCCTCAAACAACTGGCTGCTGAAAAATTAATTGAAGAAATTGATACCGGAAGATATGTAACTTTATTCATCCATCAGTTTATTATTGGCAGGGTGGATATGACCCAGCAAGGTACTGCTTATGTAGTTCCCGAAGACGGAACGGAAGATATATACATTTCTTCTGAACACAAAAACATGGCATTGAATGGTGATAAGGTGAAAGTTTCTCTTTTTGCCCACAAAATTCATGGCAAGCAAAGCGGTGAAATTATTGAAGTGCTCGAGCGTAGTAAAACTCAGTTTGTAGGGATTGTTCAGGTGCATTATAACTATGCATTTTTAGTGCCTGATGATAAAAAAATGCATACCAATATTTTTATTCCGAAAGAAAAATTAGGATCCGCAAAGCAGGGAGATAAAGCCATTGCCAAAATTACGGAATGGTCGGCAGAAAATGAAAACCCCTTTGGCGAAATTATAGAAGTACTGGGTAAGCCCGGCGACCATGAAACCGAAATGAATGCCATTGTGGTTGAATATGGATTTGCCACCAGATTCCCGGTTGAAGTAGAACGTGAAGCGAATAATATTCCGGATAAAATAAGCAATGATGAAATCAAGAAAAGAAGGGATTTCCGCAAAACATTAACTTTTACCATTGACCCCGAAGATGCCAAAGATTTTGATGATGCCATCTCTTTTAAAGTACTCGAAAAAGGAATCTATGAAATTGGAATTCATATTGCTGATGTAGCCCACTATATAAAAGAAGGCGGCAGACTGGATGAAGAGGCATTAAAGCGTGCAACCTCTGTATACCTGGTTGACCGCACCATTCCGATGTTGCCCGAAAAGCTTTCAAATGGTGTTTGTTCTTTACGTCCGAATGAAGATAAGCTGACTTTTTCGGTGGTGATAAAAATGAATGAAGATGCAGAAGTTTTGGATACCTGGTATGGCAAAACAGTAATCCATTCGCAAAGAAGATTTTCTTATGAAGAAGCCCAGGAACGACTTGAAACAAAAGAAGGAGATTTAGCCACCGAACTCAATTTATTAAACGAACTGGCCAAACAACTCAAAGAAAAACGCTTCAAAAAAGGGGCTATTAGTTTTGAAACCCAGGAGGTAAAATTCAGACTGGATGAACACTTTAAACCCATCGATCTTTATGTTAAAGTGCGAAAAGATGCTCATAAACTTATCGAAGAATTTATGCTGCTGGCCAACAGAAGAGTTGCTGAATATGGCGATGCACAGGGCAAGGGGGATAAGAAAAAAACCTTCGTGTATCGGATTCATGAGGAACCTAATGAAGATAAGTTGAAACTCTTCAATATTTTTGCCAGCCGGTTTGGATATAAAATTCTATTGCAATCACAAAAGAGCATCTCGCAGTCGTTTAACAATTTGTTGCTTGAAGTTGAGGGAAAGCCTGAGCAGAACCTGGTACAAAGTCAGGCCATTCGTACCATGAGCAAAGCTTATTATGGCACCAAAAAATCAATGCATTATGGATTGGCCTTCGATCATTATACCCACTTCACCTCACCCATCCGGCGTTATCCCGACCTCATGGTTCATCGTTTGTTGTTTAGCTATCTGAATAATGGAAAATCAGCGGATCAGGCGCATCACGAAGATATGTGCAAGCAATCTTCATTAATGGAAGTAAAAGCTGCGGATGCCGAACGTGCTTCGGTACGATATAAACAGGTGGAATATATCAGTGGATTTATCGGGGATGAATTTGATGGCATCATATCAGGCGTAACCGAATGGGGTATTTATATTGAGATCAGTAAATACAAGTGTGAAGGCATGTTGCGTTTGAACAATATGGGGGATGATTTTTACGAATATGATGAAAACAATCAATGGATTATCGGGCGCAGAACCCGCAGAAAATTTCAGTTGGGCGACCCGATTCAGGTAATTGTGGTAGCTGCTGATATTTTTAAACGTCAGATTGATTTAAGCTTGGTGGATGCAGGCGTAAAAAGCAATTTTAAGCAAGGCTGGGATCAGGAAAAGAAGCGCAGGGACAAAAAAGGACAGGGCAAAAGCAGGGGCAGGGGAAAACGCGGCCGGTAGTTGAGTTACGAATTATGAGGTATGAGGTATGAGTTATTAAGTATGAGTTATAAGTATGAGTATTCAGTATTCAGTATTCGGTAATCAGTATATAAATTGTACATCATACATTGATTTCATACATTGTACATCGTACATTGTACATTGTACATCGTACATCGTACATCGTACATCGTACATCCTAAATCGTAAATTTGCCTTTGCGCTATACAATCTTCTCATTAATCGCCTTAATCACTGCTTCTGTCATGGATGCCACATGCAGTTTGCTGTAAATATTCTTGATATGCGACCGGGTGGTTTCAAAGCTTATTTTACACGTATCGGCAATCATTTTGTAACTTAATCCCTGGGTTAACAATTTTAATATTTCCAGTTCACGGGGGGTAAGTTCATAATTTTTATTTCCCGTTGCTTCATTTCCCTGCCTGAAAAGCTGGAGTACTTTTCTTGCAATGGAAGGCGACATAGGAGCACCTCCCGAGAGTACATCATTGATAGATTTTATTATTTCCCGGGGTGGTGTGTTTTTTAACAAATATCCATTGGCACCTGCGCAGATGGAATCAAATATTCGTTCATCTTCATCAAACACAGTGAACATAATAATTAATACCTCTTTTAAAGATTGTCGGATTTTTTTAACAGCTTCAATACCTGTGTCCGGTGGAATTTCAATATCCATTAATACCACATCCGCACCGCACTTTTTTATTCGGTTCACCACATCATTGCAATCGGGAAAAACGGCAATGATTTCTATTGCTTCATCAAATTCAAAGAGTAACTGAAGCGAATTTCGTATTGCCCTGTTATCATCAAAAATGCAAACCCTGGTTTTCATTTAACAAAAATAAGCTGACGGTTTGAATTAAAAATCACCAATTCGGGGGATAACTGCTGACAAAAGAAATGGCAGTCCCCTGTCCGGATTTTGTGTCGATCACCAGTTTCCCTCCAATATGATTTGCCCTTACCTGCATATTCAGTAATCCGTTTCCGCTGGTATCTTCATTCAGAACAAAACCCATCCCGTCATCTCTGATGATGGTAATTAATTCCTTACCTTTTTTTTTAATCAACAACTCTACGGTGCTGCATTGCGCATATTTGGCGGCGTTATTTAATGCTTCTTTACACAATAAATAAAAATCCTTCCTGATATCCATTGCAAAAGTTGAAGATAGCAATTGCGGATCGGCATAAAAGATAAAATTTATTCCCTGTGAGGTAAAAAGACTTTTGCCATAATCCTCAAGTCTTTCAAAAAGCCGGTCCATCTTGTCATTCTTGGGATTTACCATCCACACGATATCATTCATGTTCTCTATCATCTCTCTGGATTGTACTCCCATTTTATCGAGTACTTTAAGTCCTTCATCAATCTTATTGGCATGTATGCGCCGGGTAATGGCTTCACAATAAAAAGAGATGCTGCTCAGGGTTGCGCCGATATCATCATGCAAATCGCGCGCAATCCGGTTTCGCATTGCCTCCATCCGTTTTAACAGAGAATATCGTTTTCTGCTGAGCCTTAACAAATAAAACAATACCCCTACTGATAATACATTGATAACAACAAATAATTTTATTAAAAACAAGTCCATTATTTTCGAATTTAATATAAAAATTAAATACAAAGTCCCTATTTATCCACAATTTTAGGAGCAGAATTTACAAATTATTGACTTTATATTTGGTTCAGCAAAAAGTTCATCCCCCTTTTTGGGGATGTAAATGTATTTTTAGAATTTTATTTTTGTATAATGAGATTAGAGAACGCAAAGCAATTTATTATTGAGAAGCTTGGAAAGGAGTTAAGCCCCGATTTGCATTATCACAGTTTAGAACATGTTTTGGATGTTTGGGAAAGTGCCCTGATACTTGCCGATATGGAAGGAATTAGTAATTACGAAAAAGAACTACTTTCTACGGCAGCCCTGTATCATGATTCCGGTTTTTTGTTTGAATCTCGAAATCATGAAGAGCGAGGTTGCCAGATTATCCAGGAAACGCTGCCCCGTTTTGGTTATACGGAAATTGAAATTGCAAAGATATGCGGAATGGTGATGGCTACAAAAATCCCGCAATGTCCAAAAAATCATCTCGAAGAGATTCTATGTGATGCCGATTTAGACTATTTGGGGAGGGATGATTTCTGGAAGATCGGAAATCAGCTATTTGAGGAATTGAAAATTATGAAAGTAGTGGAAACAGAAAACGACTGGAATAAAATACAAATCAAGTTTCTCGAGTCCCATCATTATTTCACATCCAGTTCCATTGAGTTAAGATCAAAACAGAAAGATTTCCATCTGCAATCCGTAAAAGAACTGGTGGTTTAATTTTCCCGTAAATGGCCAGACCTCAAAAACTTATCCTGGTTCCGACAGACTTTAGTCATGTTGCCGAATGTGCCATCAATCATGCCGGAATGATTGCTCAAAAAAGCGAAAACAGTTTGTTGCTGTTACACATCATTACCAAAGAAATTCAATCAGAACTTTCAAAAAAAAATGAAACCTTTTCAATACTTGAAAAAAAGCTGAAATTGCAGGCACAATATTACCAGTCGAAATTTAATGTAGCAGTAGATTTTCTATTAAAAGAAGGCAGCATTTTTAATGAAATTGGCAGTGTAGCCAGCGAAGTAAATGCTTCATTAATTATCATGGGAACTCATGGTGTTAAAGGGATTCAGCATTTTACAGGTGCATATGCCATAAAGGTAATTGCAAGCAGTAAAGTACCCATTATTATTGTGCAAAATAAGTTACCCAGGCAGGAAGGTTATTATGAAATCGTTTCACCCATTGATGCATCATTTGATACCCGGCAGAAAACACTGCAAACCATTGCAATTGCAAAAATTTTCAATGCCAAAGTTCATCTCTTCAAAATGTCAGCTTCTGATTCATCCGCGGAAAATGAAATACAACTCAATGTAAATTATGTGAAAAAGTTTTTGAATGACCATGAAATATTATTTACCCTTTGCACCCAGGAAAACAAGGGGGGCGATTTTATCAAAGATTTGTTTAGCTATTCTAAAAAAGTACAGGCCGATTTAATCATTATTTTAACAACAGCACAAAAAGGCATTAAAGACAAGGTTCTGGGTCCGGTTGAGCAGCAGATAATAAATAACATTGAACAAATTCCGGTAATGTGCGTGAACCCCCTGCAATCAATTTACAAAAATGAAGCGATGATTTGAGTTTATAAAATACACTGTTGCCGCTCCTTAATGAAATGTATTAATAATCTGAATTATTTCAACTTAAATTATCATTTAAATTGTGAATATTTGCATCAAACAAAATCCTTATGAAAAAAATTGCCATACTCGTTGATTTTACAGATGGATCAAAAGTTACTTTAAGCCAGGCGATATTACTGGCTAATAAAACCCATGCCCGTTTATACGCAATTAATGTAGCAACTTCTAATGATAAGTTTGCCCAGGCTGAATTGGATTTAAAAACTTTTATAAAAGAAAATACGGATAGCTGGGAAAGCATTCAGACTGAAATTGGGGTAGGTAACCTCTTTGATGCGGTACCCGCAATCCTGAAAAAGATTGATCCTGATCTTGTAATCTTATGTACCCACGGAGTAAAAGGCATGTTTCAGCACTTGTTTGGTGCCCATATATTAAAACTGGTGCAGGTAATTCCTTTTCCATGTATTGTACTTCAGGAAAATAATAAAAAAGATTTATCGGCAATTGATACCATTCTGTTCCCATTAGGTCCGCATCCTGATTTTGAAACCAAAATTAAACAAACCACTAAAATTGCGGTTGAATTAGCTGCCAATATTGTTTTATATGAAATCGACAGGCCTGGCTTGGATATAGAAAATCAACTGAATAAAAACCTGCAAAGCAGCAAAGATTACTTTTCGGAACATCATATAAATTTCAGCAGGGTACTGGATGATTTAAAAGTAATTTCTGCGGGCTACTCAAGGCAAACACTGGATTATGCAATGGAAAACAATATTTCATTAATCAGTATTATGTCTACCGTTTCTAAAAATGATGTGTTATTCGGAGTAAGCGATAAAGAAAACTTTTTAATCAACACGATGGGTATTCCGGTACTGTGTTGCAATCAATAAGGAAAGCATTTCACACACAAGATTCCTGGTATAGAAGCAACCTCTGGCATAGTATGCCATATTTCACTGTGCAATTTCACATTTAGTTGGACAATTGCTTGTTTATAAAAAAATAATACTTTTATATTTGATTCTAATTTTATTATAGTGAAAAAGAAAATTCATTTTCTTTCATTCATTTCAATAATTACTGCTTTTGTTTCCTTTTATATATCTGACAATAACAGTAAAAAAATCAGACAATTGTTTTTGATTAACCTGTTGTTTATTAGCTTCTCCTTTTCAGCATTATCACAGAATTTCCGTTTTCAGGCAAAGAAGTACTCTGAACAACCTGATACCACAGGTGAAGCTGAAGGTGAAACCGTTTCGAGAACTATATACGGTACCGTACGCTCCATGCATAAAAGTGAATTTCTGGCCATAGCTACCATATCCGTTTTAGGTACCCGGCAAGGTGTATTTAGCAGTGAGCGGGGAACTTTTTTTATTAACCTGGACGTAAGCAAACCCCAAAAACTTATTTGCTTTTATCTGGGTTTTGAAAACGATACAGTCATTGTTAATGAAAAAACATCTTTTATCAATTTCCGTCTCAGGGAAAAATTTGTCAGCAGCAGGGAAGTTGTTGTTTCCGCATCCCGCAAAAGCGAAAGAAAATTTGAAAGCCCGGTGAGCATTGAAACCATCAATATGCGGGAACTTCAATATAACCCCACTATCAATCTTTATGACCGGGTGGTAAATCTGGCTGGCGTGGATGCTATCACAACCAGTATCGTATTTAAGGTTATCAATACACGTGGGTTCAACACAACATATAACCGGCGTTTCATACAACGTTTCGATAATATGGATTTGTCAATGCCTGCATTAAATATTTCGGCGGGCATGCTAAATGGACCTGTTGATTTAGATGTGGAACGGGTAGAAATCATACCCGGAACCGCATCTGCGCTTTATGGCCCGAATATTTTGAATGGTTTGATGAATACCTATTCAAAAAATCCTTTTCAGTACCGGGGCTTAAGTGCATGTTTAAAAACAGGGGTGAACCACATTGACGGGATGGATGCAAAACCAGGACCCGTATTCGATTTAAGTTTCAGGTATGCGAATGTTTTAAACAAATATCTGGCATACAAAGTAACTCTGGGTTATATGAACGCCAACGACTGGCATGCCACCGATTACAGAGATGTATCGGATTATGCCTACAGTAACAATCTAAGCACCTATGGCTATAAACCCGGGTATGGAAATCCGGGATATGATGGCACCAATATCGGAGGGGATGAAGTAGCCCTGGTTTTTGATTCGAGTTATAAATTTAAAACCCAGTTCGGGAGTTTTTCATTATTAAAAGATCCTTTAAAAATTGCACGAACCGGATATGCCGAAGACCAGGTTTTCAATTACAAAACCTATAATTTTAAAACAGATTTAGGTCTGTATTATCATCCTGACAAACAAACGGAAATATCTTATAATTATCGGGTATGCATGGGTAATGCAAACTATTTACTGGATGCACGTATTCATCTGGAAAGCCTGTTATTACAACAACACAAGTTAGAAGTAAAATATCAAAATCATACACTCAGAACTTATGTTAGTATGGAGCATTTAAGAAGTGCATATGCATTTGGTCTGGCTTCTATGCTAATTAACCGGGCAGCAAAAGCGGATGCAAATTGGTTTGCCCAATACCTGATGGCTTATTCGGGAAGGTTTAATGACATCAATAAGGCTTTAAATCTTGGGTATGATTCAATACCCAGAGCTAATGATGCAGCAGCGCGAAAATTTGCGGATACCGACAACAGCCAAATGTATGCATCAATGCTGCCTCTCGACAGTACACTCGCAAAATACATGCTCGGAAGGGCACGTTTGCAGCCGGGTAGCAAAGAGTTTGAGCTGGCATATAATGATGCCATTTCGAGAGGGCCCAATGATGGAGGGGCAAGCTTATACAGTACCTCCAAAATGTGGTATACCGAGTATATTTTCGATTTTAAAAACCTAATCAAAAGCGTTTCTGTTTTGGCGGGAGGCAACTACCGGCTTTATACTCCGGCATCGGGAGGGACTTTATTTTCTGATGCCATTACGCCGATTTATTCTAATGAAACCGGAATATTCATTCAGGCTAAAAAAGATTTAATGGACAAAAGGCTCATGCTGCAGGCTTCAGGCCGGGTTGATTATATGCAAAGATTTGAACCCCGTTTTAGTCCGAGGGTTTCAACGGTTTTATTGCTGGGACAAAAAAGGCAGAATAGTTTGCGCGCATCTGCACAAATTGGTTTCAGGACTCCCTCCTTAACCGATCAGTTTACAAATATTCTGCTTCCGGGTTATTATAATTTTGGTGGGTTTTATAATGATGCGGCAAAATTAAATCTGGCCGGAACTTTTAACGATGGAACTGACTATATAAATTTATATACCCAAAGCTCGGTGAAAGAATATTTTTATACCCATGATTCAAGCAAACTCATTAAACCTTTTATTAAGAATATAAAGCCCGAAGAAGTAAGAACGCTGGAAATTGGAATGAGGAATTTTTGGTATGGTAAATTAGAAACAGATTTTAGCTTTTACCTGAATTACTATCAGAATTTAATAGGCTCTGAACAGTATATAGGCCCTATAACGCGCACAGATACCATCAATGCAGTTTATATCTCAGACCCGCAAAGAACGATAATTTATCGTAAATCGGTAAATTCAAAAGAACCTGTTCTCTCTTATGGACTTTCATTTGCATTCATTTATTTTTTATCACAGAAAACAAATCTGCATGCAAATTATAATTACAATGCTGTTAAAGAAACGAATGCATATTTGCTGCAGGATTTTGTTTCAGGATTTAATACGCCAGCTCATAAAATAAATCTCGGTATTTCATCAGTTAAAATTTTAAAAAACTTTGGTTTTACCTGTAATTTTCGCTGGGTTGACGGATATAATTACCATGAGTACCACCAGAGCGGACATGTTGAAGGGTATTACCTGATAGATATGATGATCAGTTATCATGTACCAAAACACAATACCATGTTTAAATTGGCGGGATCAAACATAAGCAATAACCGCTATTCACAGGCAATCGGAGCACCGATGGTGGGAGCGGTTTTTTATTTTTCGGTTTTATATGACGATTTGCTGAGATAATTTGGGTTCATTTTTAATTTACCTGATCCATGAAAATAAAATTTTTGATACTCTCTTTAATTCACTGCCTGATTAAATCCGTATTTCCTCAGGATTTTTTAATCAATCAATATAACAATAAATCATACCCTGCACACCAGTTAATGTGGAATGCTTCAGAAGATGCATATGGAAGAATATGGTTTGCAAACAACGAAGGAGTGCTTCGGTTTGATGGCAATAACTGGACATTATTTAACACACCGAATCCTGTCAGGCAAATTTCTTTTAATGATAAAGGCGAATTGTTTGTTGCCTGCATGGGAGATTTTGGAATGATAAAATTTAATACTCAGGGTGCTTATAGATATGAAAGTTTTAAAGCCCGGTTTGGTTCAACTATCAGGAATTTGAGCGGAATAATCCGTGTTCAGACTATTGGAGACGAAATTTATTTTTCAATACAGGACGGGATTGTGAAAGTCACAAAAGCTGAAAAATCATTTCAGGCTGAATTGTATAAAATAAAAAACATTTTAGGTTCATTTACAGACGGGAAACAACTTTTTGTAAATTCAGCTAAATTTGGTTTGGCTGAATTTAATGATGGAAAACTGAATATTGTGCAGGGAGGAGAGCAGCTGGCAGGAAAACAGATTGCCGGTGTTTGCATTGAAAAAGACAAGATTATTATCGCAAGCACTTTCGACGGAGTATATATTTTGAAGAACAAAAGACTCTCGAAAATAAATGGAGCAATTAACTTGTTTACACAAAAAGGTATAGCTGCTATTACAAACATGAGGAATGGGGAAATAATAATTGGTAGCCTTCATGATGGAGTAAAAATTTATTCACTTAATAATTTAAATGAATTTAACACAGTAGAGAAATATTATTTAGATCTTCCTTCACCCGAAACATACAGTTTACATGTTGACAGGGAAAATAATTTATGGGTTGGTCATGCCAAAGGTTTGTCACATGTATTAATGAGTCTGCCTGTTAAACAGTTTCCTGATTTAATTTTTTCGGGATATGCAACAGATATGCAGTTGTCAGGAACCGATTTATATATCGCAACAACCAGTGGGTTGTATAAATTGGATACCGGCAATCCTGTTACATTAGTTCCTGTAATTGGGCTTGGAGAATGCTGGGATTTGATTTCTGATAAGAGTAATTTGTTGGTTGCTGCTACCAACGGATTATTTCAGGTAAATGGCAACAACTCAAAATCAGTGATTCCGTCTGAAATAATTCTTCATTTACAAAAAGGCAATTTGAGTGGGGATATATATGCTCTTGGAATAAACGCTTGCTGGAAACTTCATCATTCAAATAGCCCTTCAGTATTTTATACTTCAGAAAAGTTAACAGGCTTATCTGAAAATGCAAATTCAATTTTGGAACAGACCAATCAAAACTTTTGGGCTGGAACATACCACAACGGACTACTCATGTCAGGACCATTAAAGAGTGCCCTTCCGGGCGGACTTCTAAATGGTGAAATTCGTATCCGTTTAAAAGATAGTGAACCTGTTTTTCAAACAAGAGATTCGGTTTATACTTTTAATGGAAAATCATTTGTTGAAAATAACGGATTAACAAAAATATTTCAGGGTTCAAAAAATAATGATTTTGAATTTGGTAAAAACTTTTGGCTATTTACAGAGGATAGGCTGAAACAAATCATTAACAATGAACTTTCAGAACAATCAACAGCTTATTGTATAAGTGGAAAACCTACCGCATTGTTTGAAGTTAAAAATAAACTCTGGCTTGCATTTGAAGATAAACTTTATTTAATAGAATCTTCAGACATTCCACCAACAAAAATAAAAGCCATGATTAATAAATTTTCATACGGTCATTCAAAAATAGCTTATAGCGGATTTTATATTGACAAAAACGGAGAACTTTCAGAATCAGAAGAAGTGGTACCGGAAATAAATTATGGGGAAAATTCACTTCGGATTGAATTTGGTATAAACTCTTTTATCAATCCGCTTAAGAATCTATATAGTTATAAAATTGACGGACTTAACAAAGATTGGTCTGATTGGCAAAGCGAATCATTTGTTCATTTAAAAGGGTTAAACGGCGGTAAATACAGCATTCATGTAAAAGCCCGGAATGCAACAGGTCAATTGTCGGAAGAAGGTGTTTTTAATTTTAAAATTATTCCACCTTTTTACCTGAGCGGTGTTGCCTATATGGTTTACGTTAGTCTGTTAATCCTGTTGGTTTATTCAACTATTATTTTAAATAACAAACGCTTAATTGCAAAAAATATTCAGCTTGAAAAAATTGTAAATGAACGCACAAAAGAATTAAAAACAGAGAAACAAAAATCAGAAGACCTCTTGCATAATATATTACCTGTTGATGTGGCAAATGAACTCAGGGAAAAAGGAACTGCTGAAGCCCGTCTTTACAATAATGTAACCGTAATCTTTACCGATTTTGTAAACTTTACCGGAATTAGCGAACAATTAAGTCCTACCGAACTGGTTAGAGATATCCATAAAAACTTTACTGCATTTGATTCCATTATTGAAAAACATGGATTGGAGAAAATAAAAACAATCGGGGATGCTTACCTTGCTGTTTGTGGATTGCCGCAGGTAACCGCTGATCACGCACAAAGAGTTATTAAAGCCGCGATTGATATTCAAACCTATATGAATCAAAATACAGGCAGATTTCAAATCAGAATTGGAATTCACTCTGGCCCGGTGGTGGCAGGCATTGTTGGCTCAAAAAAATTCGCTTACGATATTTGGGGAGATACCGTAAATACCGCAAGCCGGATGGAAAGTAACAGTGAGGCCGGCCAAATTAATATTAGCGGTGCTACTTATGAATTGGTTAAAAATGAGTTTGAATGTACTTACCGGGGAAAATTGGATGCAAAAAATAAAGGAATGCTTGATATGTACTTTGTTAACCATAGCTTTGGCGAAGGTTAGCTTTGTTAACCATACGCGTGCCTTCGAAGCTTTAGCGTAGGAGCTAGCTTTTCTTAATCACCGTAGCCTTGCAAAGGTGATAGCGAAGGTTAACTTCGTTTTCAATACTTTTAGCGAAGAATAATTACGTTGGTCACACCAACAACCCTGAAAAATTTTATAAATTCTTCAACATGATCAGTTATGTGCAAAATTCAAATACTTTAATTTCTTTTTAATAGCATTCAAAAAAGGCTTCATATTTATCTAAATTTTTCCTTTATTTGACTTATGATTGTTTTTATTTAAAATAATTAAAAATAAGGAAGTTGATGAAAACAAAATATACCATGTCAATTTTACTATCCTGCCTAAGCGGAATTATAAATGCCCGGATAACTAACATTGGTGTAGCTTCAGTAGCCCTTTTATGCGACCATGCGGGTTCAAAATTTTTATTGGATGAACTGGCTTTTACCGGAGGAAATGTTGGTCTTAATTCAATTGAAAAATCTGCAATTTTTGATATATACCCCAACCCTTCTCATGAGAGTTTTAATGTACGGTTTGATAAAAATTATTCAGGGATGACTTTAGGTTTATATAATTTTCTGGGAAAAGAGATTGCATACAAGGAATTAAGAAATATACAGAATACAAATATTCAAACATCTCAAATGGAAGCAGGATTATACCTCTTAAAGCTAAGTAATGAAGATGGTGAGTTTACCAGAAAAATATGGGTGCAATAAATTGGTTTTGACTTGAGAACTTTTATTGAATACACAAATGAAAAATTTGACAATACTTTTTTGTCCGGACCTGCACTGTTTTTCTTTCTGATTTTTACATTTTTTTCGGAAAATTTATTGAACCAGGAATTCAGATCCAAATCTAAAAAAATGGTTCACATAACTGATTCGCTCCTGCCTCCGGAAGGACACATGAATGCACGAATAATTCGCGGGAAAATGAGTATGGTAGCCAACGGAGAGCATTTGCCCCTGGCTACAATTATCGAATCCGGAATCAACAATGGTGTAATGTCATCAATGGATGGTTCGTTGGACATTAAAGTAAATGTAACCAGACCCTGTAAACTGATTATTATTGTTCATACATGAGACTGATAAAATTAATTGTATTTCTTGGCAGTATCATTTCTATTTTTGCCTGCAACGATCCCAAAAGGAATCCACCTCTTGCTGTGCAGGGGATTCTTGATTTATCGGACTGGGATTTTGAAAAAGACGGAATCCTGAAATTAGACGGGAAATGGGACTTTTACTGGAATAAACTGTATACACCGGATGATTTCAGGCGCTTACAGGTGGATACGCCTGCTCTGAGTCTTTCGATACCCGGAACCTGGAATGAACAAACCAAACACACGCATAAATTACCGGGAAAAGGATTTGCTACCTACCATTTAAAAATTAAATTGAAACATCCCTATCCAATATTGGGTATAAAATGTTTTGATGCGGCTTCTTCTTTTAAATTGTGGATTAACGGACAATCCGTTGCATCCAATGGGGTAGTATCTGACATTCCGGATAAAATGAAACCCCAGTTTCTGCCTATGCTGAGAAGTTTCACTGCTGATACTTCCGAACTGGATATTATAGTACAGGTATCAAATAATTTCCACAGCAAAGGAGGCATATGGTCCAGTTATCAATTGGGAACCATGGATCAACTCATCAATAAGCATGAACGGGAAGCTGCGTTTGAAACCATTCTGTTTGGCATCATGTTTATCTTATTCATTTATCATATCTGGATATTTTTTTTAAGGAAAAGCGAAAAAATTGCCTTGTGGTTTGGCTTGTTATGTTTGTCATTACTCTTTCGGTCAATGTTAACAGATGACCGTTTTTTATACGTCTTTTTTCCTTCATTCAATCTGAATTTAGGGTTACGTTTGGAATATCTCACTTTAAGCTATGGTTCATCATTATTCATCATTTTTGTTTATTATCTGTTTACACTCGATTTTTCGAAAACGGTGCTGAAAATTGTAGTTGGAATTACCCTGATTGAAACGCTGGTGATTTGTTTAACCAGCACTTCTTTTTACACTTCCATGCTCTCTGGATTCCAGATTTTAGTTGTTTTTAAGGCATTCTATATTATCCTGATTGTTTCTCCAAAAGCCATTAAAAATAAACGAAGCGGTTCAGTAATCTTTCTGATTATTACGCTCACGCTGGTTGCCTGTGTCATCAATGACATGTTGCTGAGCTTGCTTATCATTAATAGCCGGTACCTTACCCCTTTGGGGTTTTTCATGAACATCCTTTTACAGGCTTATATTCTGGCCTCACGTATTTCGTATGCATTTGAAACGGTTGAAAAATCAACCCTGCAATTAAATGCTGTGAATGCCGAACTCGGTCAAAAATACGATCAGATAGAAATGAGCGAAAAGAAATTCAGGAATATCATTAATACGAGCTCTAATTTAATCAGTATCCTTGATTTGAACGCCACCTTAACATTCGCCAGTCCGAGTTTTAAAAAAACCATCGGATTTAAACCGGAGGAAATGATTGGAATTTCTGCCTATGATTTCATGCATCCCGACGACAGGCAATCTGTTCATGACTCATTTGAAAAAGCATTTCACAATCCCCGGAAATTATTAAATATTGAAGGCAGGCTTCGAAAAAAAGACGGTGATTATATATATGTAGATATAAGAGCCAATCCGCTATTTGAAAGCAACAGGAGAATTACAGGTGCCATTGTGATGATGAATGATATTACCGACCGGAAACTGGATCAGCAAAGACAGGAAGCGTATAACAAAACACTTGAGTTAAAAGTTGAAGAACGTACCCTGCAATTACAGGCTGAAAAGAAAAAATCGGATGATTTGTTACTCAATATCTTACCTGAAGAAGTTGCAGAAGAATTAAAAGAAAAAGGCAGCAGTGATGCGAAGCAATATGACCATGTTACGGTACTTTTCACTGATTTTGTAAACTTCACCGGCATCAGCGAGCAACTCACACCCGTTGAACTGGTTGCCGAAATACATAAAAATTTTACCGCTTTTGATGCCATTATGGAACAGTATGGCATAGAAAAAATAAAAACCATTGGCGATGCTTATCTGGCTGTATGCGGTTTACCGAATCCAATGGAAGATCATGCCCAAAGGGTAGTTAAAGCAGCTATTGCGATTCAGGCATATATGAATCAAAATGCAGGTAAGTTTCAAATCAGAATAGGCATTCACTCCGGCCCCGTAGTGGCAGGTATTGTAGGTGTAAAAAAATTCGCATACGACATTTGGGGCGATACCGTGAATACCGCCAGCCGAATGGAAAGCAACAGCGATGCAGGGGAGATTAATATAAGTGGCGCAACTTATGAACTGGTTAAAGATGAATTTGTGTGTACCTATCGGGGGAAGTTAGATGCAAAAAACAAAGGGGAACTTGATATGTACTTTGTTAACCGTAGCTTTTCTTAATCACCGTAGCCTTGCGAAGGTGATGGCGAAGGATAGCTTTGTAATTTTTAAAAACGCATTTTAATACCCTTTTAATTGCTCACAGTAAAATATTGAATATTTATATTTAATGCACAAAAAATATTTAATTCACTTCCTATTTATCAAAATTATTCCGTTATTTGATATTAAAATATATTAAGGTATTAATATACTTTATTCCAAAATAATATGAAATCAAAATTTACGATTACTGTTGTCTTTGCCCTCTTCTATTTTAATCCTTCAGCCCAGATAACAAATGGTGGATTTGAAAGTTGGAGCAGTAACGACCCTACAAGCTGGGTAAGCACCAATGGATTGATGTTTTTTGGGAATCCCCAAACCATCTTTAAATCCAATGATGCACATTCAGGTAGTTTCGCATGTGAAATGGTTGCAGCCAAAATTACAACAAAACCGTCAGGTATTTTTGTGCCCGATTATGGGGGTTCGATATTTTTAGGAAAACAAACATTTACAAGTTCACAATGGGGAATGAAATATACCTATAGACCCACACATGTTGAATATTGGTTCAAATATAAACCCGTTGGTACAGACACTGCAAACGGCCTTTTTATTTTAACACGCTGGGATAGCGTACAGGCAAAAAGAGACACCATTGCTACCGCATTTACATTTCATCATAATACGGATACAATCTATACAAAGGCAAGTGTTGCATTTACATATTATAGCTCAGCCACACCCGATACCGCAATTATTGGCGTGGCTTCGGTAGCACTATCCTGCGACCATGCGGGCTCAAAATTTTTATTGGATGATCTTAATTTTACAGGTGGAAATGTTGGTGTTTCAGTAATTGAAGCCTCGGCATATTTTGATATATATCCGAACCCATCTCATGAGATATTAAATATAAAATTCAATAAAAATTATTCAAAGGTGTCGCTAAGTTTATACAACCTTTTGGGAAAAGAAGTTGTATTAGACGTATATAAAAATATACAGGAAACAAATATTCAAACATCTCAACTGGAAGCAGGATTATACCTATTAAAGGTAAGTAACGAAGATGGTGAATTTACCAGAAAATTTTGGGTGCAATAAATTATTAAAAATTGAATTGAGAACTTTTAATAATTCCATGAATGAAAAATTTGACAATACTTTATTGTCTGTACCCATTCTGTTTTTTTTTCTGATTTTTATTTTTTTACCGGGTGATTTGTTAAGCCAGGATTTCAGATCCAAATCTAAAAAAACGGTTCAGATTGCGGATTCGCTGTTAGCCCCGGAAGGCCCCATTACAGCCCGGATTATTCGCGGAAAAGTGAGTATGGTAGCCAACGGAGAGCATTTGCCACTGGCTACAATTATTGAATACGGAACCAGCAATGGGGTTTTGTCGTCAATGGATGGTTCGTTTGCCATTAAAGTAAACTTAACCCGGCCATGCAAACTGATTTGTTCATACCTGGGTTTTTTTACCGAAACTTTTGAACCCAATGAAAACAGTGCCTATATACATTTCAGATTAAAAGAAAATTTTACGGTTGCCAAAGCTGTAGTTATTTCAGCATCACGAAAACCTGAACGGAAATTTGAAAGCCCGGTTACCATTGAATTGTTAAATGCCATTGAGATCAGGAATAATCCTTCCATGACTATGTACGACCGCCTGGTGAACCTGTCGGGAATAGATGTAATTACGACCAGCGTAACTTATAAAACCATTAATACACGTGGCTTTAATGCAAGTTATAATCACCGTTTTATTCAACGATTCGACAATATGGATTTATCCATGCAGGGCTTTAACTTATCGCTGAATCAGCTAAACGGCCCCATCGATCTTGATATTGAAAGGGTTGAATTAATACCGGGTTCATCATCTGCTTTATATGGACCCAATGCGATTACCGGCTTGTTAAATACAACGTCTAAAAATCCGTACGATTACAAAGGTTTAAGTGTGAATTATAAGTCGGGTATTAACCATGTGGATGGTATTGACAATAAGCCCGCCCCCATTTATGATTTCAGCCTTCGCTACGCCAATACCTTTAAAAATCAAAAATGGGCTTATAAATTTACGATGGGCTATTTACGTGCCACCGACTGGAAGGCAACAGATTATGCAGATATTGCAAATTATCAATACAGCAATAATTTAACAAGTTACGGATTTAAACCCGGCCCCGGCAATCCGGGTTATGAAGGTGCAAACCTGAGCGGAGATGAGGTTACCAGTGTTTTTGATTCAAACACTTTTAAAGTTCCTACTCCATTTGGCCCGATTCCTTTGGTATATGAACCTTTAAAAGTTTCAAGAACCGGTTATAAAGAAACGCAGCTCTTTGAATACAAACCGTATAATGCCAAAACGGATCTTGCATTTTACTACCGGCCCAACAAACACATGGAAATTTCATGGACCTCCCGGTTCAGTGCAGGCAGCAGCAGTTTTCAGGTTGACAACAGGGCACAGATTAAAGACTTCTTTTTGAATCAGCATAAATTCGAAATCAGAGGGAAAAACTATACATTCAGAACCCATGTATATTTTGAAAATACAGGTCATTCGTCGGATGCCACACTTACCGGTATAAATATTAACCGGGGGGCCAAATCTGATGAAAACTGGATGGCTCAGTATTTACTGGCTTTTTCGGGCTTTTACAATGCACTGAACGCGCAACTTCCTGCAGCCGATCAAATGGATACCATACAAAGAGGCAATGATGCCGCTGCAAGAAAATTTGCTGATGGAGACAATTCTGAATTTGCCAGAAGGGCACAAAATTTTTTGAATGATACCGCTATAACCAATGTACTATTGGGCAGGGCGCAATTTCAGCCCGGTACCAAAGAATTTGACTCTGCTTTTAACTATGTTACCAACCATAGCTTCACAGAAAATGGAAGCCGTTTAATCAGCACTTCAAAATCGTGGTACACAGAATATATCTACGACCTGAAAGATCTGAGGTTACCCGTTTCATTTTTAATGGGTGCAAACTATCGTTTTAACGCCCCGGCGACTCACGGAACTGTTTTTCCGGATAAAACAGAAGCGATTTATTCCAATGAAATCGGAGGGTTTGTGCAGGCTTCCAAAAATCTTTATGAAGAGCGTTTAAAATTACAGGCTTCTTTAAGACTGGATAAAACACAACGATTTGAACCTAAATTAAGTCCCAGAGCTTCTGTTGTTTTGTTATTGGGTAAACACAAACAACACAGCATCCGTGCATCAGGACAAGTTGGTTACAGAATGCCTGCATTGATTGATCAGTTTAATTTTATAGTTATGCCCAGGGCTATTACTTTTGGCGGATTTTACAGCGATGCCGCCAAATTAAACCTGGTAAGAAAGCAATCAGATGGTACCGATTTTGTAAATATGTATATTCAAAGTTCTGTAAGCGCTTTTCTTAAAACAGGTGATTCAACCTTATTGAAAAAATCAATAATTAAAGATATCGTACCTGAACAGTTAAAAGCAATTGAGCTGGGCTGGAGAAGTTTTTTGTTTGATAAACTTGAAACAGATATAAATGTATATGTCAGTCATTTCAGCAATTTAATAAGCACACAGCAATTTATTGGCCCGGTGAACCGTTCAGATACCATTACCCCTTCGTATGTTAAAAATGTTCAAAATACCCAGGTTTACAGAATGGGAGTAAATTCAACAATTCCTGTAACTGCATACGGGTATACCCTTGCATTTAATTATATCCTGAACAAAAATTATTCCCTGTTCGGAAATTATAACTTCAACCAGATGTATGAATCCATTGAATTCCTGGATCAGGATTTTATCGGTAATTTTAATACCCCAAAAAATAAAGTGAACTTCGGAATCAGCGGAATTAAAATCAATAAAATTTTTGGTTTTACTGCAAACTACCGTTGGGTTGACATTGTACATTTTAAAGAATATAACAAACAGGGAGTATTAAATGCATACTATAATTTAGACCTGATGATCAGCATGCATTTACCCAAATATAAAACCATGCTTAAAGCAGGAGGAACCAATATAACCAATGTTAGATATACCCAGGCATTGGGGTCACCAACAGTAGGTGCGATATTTTATTTTTCGATATTGTTTGATGAACTCTTAAATTAACAATGGGCATCCCATGAAAAAAGTATTACTTATTACCCTGCTGCTGTTGGTTCAAACAATAACTGTGTTTGCATGGGATTATACTTCAAAGAATTATTCAGGCAAAGATTTTAATGCCCATCCTTTAATCTGGAGTTTTATACAGGATGCGCAGGGAAGAATATGGTTTGCCAATAACGAAGGCGTTCTACGTTTTGATGGAAATAACTGGAGTTTATACCCTATTCCCAGACCTGTTAGAAGTATGGCATTTGATAAAACCGGGAATCTGTTTCTGGCATGTGAAGGGGATTTGGGGGTGCTTCTGTTTGATGAAAGTGGCAAGTTTGAATACCATAGTTTTAAAGAGCAGTTAAGCAAAGCAAAACAAACAGGTTCGGGCGATAATAAAGTAATTGAAGTTGCCGGAGATATCTTTTTTACTTCTGGCAAATACTTATATACCGTTACAATAAATGCAAAAGAATTTGGGTTAAAAATAAATACATTAAATGAAATAAGCGGGGCCTTTGCCTGGAATAGAAAATTATACATAAACGAGTTGTATAAGGGTTTGGGTGTTTGGAATGGGTCTCGTTTGAATCCCGTAAAAGACGGTGAAAAACTAAAGGGCAAAACACTAATAGGAGAAGCCCTATACGCTGATGGACTTTTATTGGGCAGCAATTATCATGGAATTTTTCAACTTAAAAAAGAAGGCATTAATGCAATAAACGGAGCCCTGAATAATTTTGCCCTAAAGGGATTGGCATCCATTGCAACATCGCCAAATGGCCGGCAAATTGCATTGGGAACCTTTAGTGATGGCATAAAAGTATTTGAAGGTTTAAATGGAAGAGAACAAAATATAAAACTACCGTCTAATGAAATCTACAGCCTTTTTCTGGATCACGAAAAAAATCTTTGGGTTGCCCATCGCAAAGGTTTAACACATGTAAATATTAATATTCCCATCCTTGAATTTAACGAATTTAATTTAAGTGGATACGTAACCGACATGCAGATTCTGGGTGGCAACTTGTATATCGCCAGCACCAATGGCTTGTATAAAACCGATGCAGAAAATCCATCTACCCCAATTCTTGTAAGTGGCATGAACAGCGAATGCTGGGATTTATTATTATTAAAAAATAAACTCCTGATAGCATCCACCAATGGCTTGTTTGAGGTGAGTTCACAAAGTACCAAATGTTTGGTTCCCAATGAAACATTTGTTCATATTCAAAAATCAAATACCGACAAAAATTTAATCTATGCATTCAGTACCACTTTCTGCCAGCTATTGAGAACAGATGCGCAAAGCAATGATGCAATTATAAATGTAATGGGCAAATTAAGCGGGCACTATGAAATGGCCAATTCCATTGCCGAACAAGCGGGTTCAAATCCCTGGTTGGGGACTTATCATTTCGGATTGATTAATACGGATGCCAAACAGAAGGCTCCGGCTGAACTTTCTGAAGGAGAAGTAATCATCCGGAATTATAATAGCGGATTTATTTTTCAAACTGAAAAAGGTGTTTACGTACTAAAGGGAGATCAGTTTGAAATAAATGAACCGGCAGGTCGGATATTTTCGGATGCCAAAAACATGGACTTTGATTTTAACAATGATTTTTGGATTTATACCAGTAAAGTACTCCGGCAAATAAAAGCCGGTAAAATTGCAGAACAGTCTGTTCCCTATGCAATTAACGGAAGGCCCACAGCCATATGCATCTACGGCAAAAAAATATGGTTTGCTTTTGAAGATAAAATTTATTTATACGATGGAAGTGAAGTCGAAACGCCCAAATACGAAACATTCATTAACCGGGTAGTCAATAGCAATGGAGAACTTATTTTTGATGCAAAAAATAAAGATCAAAACTATTGCCCGAAAATCCCGCATGCAGAAAATAATCTTCAGGTAGCTTTTGGAATTAATTCTTTCATCAACCCGGATAAAAACCTGTACCGATATAAAATTAAAGAATTGGGAGAAAACTGGAGTACGTGGAAAAACGAATCGAAATTAAATTTAACCGGACTTGCAGCAGGGTCTTATTTGCTTGAAGTTGAATCAAAAAATGCAACAGGTATCCCTGCTGTAAAAGCTGAACTCAAGCTCATCATCCTCTCTCCCTGGTACCAGAGTATTTATGCATATCTTTTGTATATTGTGTGTTCTCTGCTTTTTATTTACCTCATCATTAAAATTAATTCAAGGGTATTGATCACCAAAAATCAAAAGCTCGAAAAAGTGGTGGCTGAACGAACAAAAGAACTGGCACAAAATAATATTGAATTAAAAACAGAAAAGAAAAAGTCGGATGATTTGCTCTTAAATATTTTACCGGGTGAAGTAGCCGAAGAATTAAAACGAAAAGGAAAATCTGAAGCCAGGCAATATGAACATGTAACTGTAATGTTTACCGATTTTGTAAATTTTACCGGTATCGGTGAAAAGTTAAAACCAACCGAACTGGTAGCAGAAATAGATTTATGCTTTAAAGGTTTTGATGCAATAATGGATGTACATGGTTTGGAAAAAATAAAAACCATCGGTGATGCGTATCTTGCAGTTTGCGGCTTGCCCCATGAAAATCCGGAACATGCCATTCAATGCATACTTGCTGCCCGTGATATTATTGAGTTTATGAAAAACAGAAAACAACTGGGCGGACTGTTCGATATCCGGGTGGGATTAAACAGCGGTCCGGTTGTAGCAGGCATTGTAGGTTCAAAAAAATTCGCCTACGATATCTGGGGCGACACCGTAAATGTAGCCAGCCGTATGGAAAGCACCAGCGAAGCCAATAAAATTAACATAACCGGCACAACACATGAACTGGTAAAACACAAATTTACCTGCCAGTACCGAGGTAAAATTGATGCCAAAAACAAAGGCATGATTGATATGTATTTTGTTTAGAAATTTACGAAGTACGAGTTACGAGTTACGAATTACGATGTACGTTGTACGATATACGATGTATGATGTACAATGTACGATGTACGATGATTAAGCTTTTTTAAACCACGTCAGTGGTGAAATCTCAGTAGATGTCAATATTATTTTCCCGGCGGCTTCGCAAGGTTTGTTGGAATTCGATTTCATGGCCGCGCAATCACAGTTAATTACGCGGCGAGTGATTTGTTATTATGAGAAACCTTGTGGAGCCGCGCAGTTATTATTTTTTACATTTTAGCCTGGCAAAAAATGAAGGGCGAAATTTGTAAGAGAGAGCATTCAGGATGGTTTTTCTAGGCAAATCTAAAATCGAAACCTTGCCCTTTCGGATAAAAGTGTTTTCCGAAGGCAAGGTCCCAATATTGGGACCAGAAATTATAAAATTTAAGAGGGTTAAAATTTTATTTAGATTTTAAAAATCCCATAACAACATGTCTTTCAACAACAAATCAGAGTTCGACTTTTGTCCGTTACCGTCTACCTGGAAAACAGTTTATTGTTTACTGAGGGACATGCTATCTTGCAAAGCAAGGTTATAGGTTGATTATAAGAAAAAATTCAAGCGGTTCGACTCCCCTTTACACTTATACTCACAGAGGCGATTTCTCTAAAAAAGCAGGAGTATCAGAATGATTTCCGCCTGGTATTATCGTTTTATGAATTTTTGCTGGTAGTATTTATTGCCGTTAGATACTTTGATAAAATAAATCCCTTCACAGAGTTGTGAAACGTCTATGCTGCTATTGTTTTGTGTTTTAAGTAATGTTTGTCCAATAAGGCTAATGACCTCTATCTCATAGCCCGCATTGTGTTGATTTAATGAAATGTGGAGGATATCTTTTACAGGGTTTGGGAAAGCAGTGAATACTGTTTGATTTATTGATTCGTTTATTCCCGCATCACTGTTAGCCGAAATTGAAACCTCATCAATCAGTGGGCCACCGATTGTACTACATCCCCCTGAGGTAAAAGTAAGCACTTGTGATGCGGCCAACGGAGTAACTAAGCGGGTTACCATTACCCAGTTAAAAATATTTGAACCGGATAACTGCATTACTTCACTAAACCCGCCAAATTGAATGCGTAATGAATTCGGGGTGCAGGTTGCATCCCGGTGAAGGCTGACAAGAAATTTAAGGATGTAGGACGTTGAAGGTACGAGTCCGTTTATGGTTTGTGTAATTTTGCCTCCATCGGCATTTAAGTCGATATGATTGCCCACGCTTGGAGCAACTCCCATATACCTATGAGCAAATCCATGTAAATCAGCCAAACCAACAACTTCCCAATTATTGAGTGTGTTAGTGCCGGAAAGCCTAATAAAATCAGGCGGGGTAGGTGGTATAAAATTTGTTATGCTGTTAGCGTTTTCAAAACCCGGATTTAAAACCAGATTGACACCCTGGCCAAAGAGGATGGAATGGGGGAAAAGAAATATAAGTGAAAAAAGAGGCAAGGCTCTTAAGTATTTTGTGCTTACAATGGTTTTCATAAAATTGCAAAATTAGTTTCACGTTAAATGTGCTGGCCATTACCATGCCCTCAAAATCATATTCGAAAATAGCAAAACTGATTGATTAGAGCAAAAATTTAAGTCGCGCGATTGATAAACGTGTTGTTTTAATTCATAACCGTGAATAAAGGCTATCCCACCCAACCTACCTTCGCAATCCCATCATGATTTGTTTACCCAATTTCCATTACATTTGCCATACAGTTTCAACCCTGCAATTAAATGGAATTTATTGATTACTATAAAATTTTGGAGCTTGATAAAAATGCCGGGGAAGAGGATATTAAAAAGGCATACCGCCGGCTGGCACGCAAACTGCATCCCGATTTGAACCCTAATGATGCAAAGGCGAAAGAAAAATTTCAGCAAATTAATGAGGCCAACGAGGTATTAAGCGACCCCGAAAAAAGAAAAAAATACGACAAGTACGGCAAGGACTGGAAACATGCCGACACTTTTGAAAAAGCAGGCTATCAAAGTAATCCTTACGAAGGCAATGCCGGCAACAGGCAGGAAAGACGGGGCGGACAAGGTGGTTTTTCGGGCGGTGATTTTTCTGATTTTTTTGAATCGATGTTTGGAGGTGATAGCGGAGGACAGCGTGGTGGCAGAAAAGTTAAATACCGCGGCGAAGATTTTAATGCTGAACTGAAACTTGACTTAAAAGATGTTTACAAAACACATCAGCAAACTTTATCGGTAAATGGCAAAAGCATCCGTCTAACCATTCCAGCAGGAGTTGAAAACGGACAAACCATAAAAATACCGGGGCACGGCTCACCCGGAGCGAATGGTGGACCCAACGGCGATTTGTATATTACTTTTTCAATCAGCAACCATTCCAAATTTAAACGCGAAGGCGCTAACCTTTATGCAAATGTTGAACTCGATATTTATATTGCAATTTTAGGGGGTGAACTCACCGTAGATACATTTGAGGGTAAAGTAAAACTGGTTATAAAACCCGAAACACAAAATGGAACAAAGGTGAAACTCAAAGGCAAAGGTTTCCCGGTTTATAAAAAAGAAGGTGAATTTGGTGATTTGTATATTACCTGGCAAATAAAAACCCCGGTAAACCTGAGTGAAAAAGAAAAAGAATTATTCATGGAACTATCAAAAATACATAAAGATGGAAAATGAAACCTTAATACCGGCAGAACAAATCTGCATTCATTATCATATTGAATTCTCCTTCATCAACGCATTGGAAGCATACGGACTCATTGAAACAACCAGAAAAGAAGAGACCGTATATCTATACAACAACCAGATTAAACATCTGGAGAAGCTCATTCGCCTGCATCATGAACTCGACATCAATCTGGAAGGAATTGATGCCATTCAACATTTACTGCAAAAAGTAAATCTATTACAAGAAGAATTAAAAGCCACAAAAAACCGCCTGCGATTATTCGAAAATGAAGATTAGGTTAAAATCCAAATTTTTGAACAGAACCTAACTAAAGCTTGTATCAGGGGCCGTGCTCCCATTTTTATTTTTGAAAATATTAAAAATAATTTGTTAATTCGTATGTAATGAATTTTAATGCCGCTGAAATATTTATTCAGGATAAACTCAAAAAAGAATTGCCCCCTTTTTTGTTTTATCACAGTTATGCACATACCATTGATGTGTTAAAAGCGGCTATTGTTTTGGCAGATAAGGAAGGCATACAGGGTAAGGATGTACTTTTACTGAAAACAGCTGTTTTGTTTCACGATTCCGGATTTACCCTTCAATCCACCAATCATGAAGAAATTGGGTGTAATATCGTACATGAAAATTTACCCCATTTTGATTATTCCAACAGCGAAATAGAACAAATTTGCGGGATGATTATGGCAACAAAAATTCCGCAATCTCCCAAAAATATTTTGGAGGAAATTATTTGTGATGCCGATTTGGATTACCTGGGTCGCGATGATTTTGAATCTATTGCCAACTCCCTTTTCAAAGAGCTTGAAATTTATCATATTCTGTCTGATGTAAAAGACTGGAACCATTTGCAATTAAAATTTCTGGAAAGTCATCACTATTTTACAAAATCGGCCCTCGGGATGCGCCAGGAAAAAAAAGAAAAACACACGCAAAAAATAAGAGATATTGTAAATTCCTACTAATATAAAGATGATGAATAAAAAACCTGTACTACTCGTTCCAACTGATTTTTCGCCAGTAGGCGACAGTGCCGTAGCCTATGCTACCCAATTATCCAAAATTTTAAATGCCCGTGTTGAACTGATGCATGTTGTGGGGAATACCAAAGATGCTGGCATTGCAAAAAGCGCATTGGCATCGCAGGTGGCAACGCTTGAAAAAGATAATATTGAAGCCGGTGGTATTGTTGAAATAGGAAATATTTTTGATGATATTGGCAAGGTGGCCGAACGCCTGGATGCTAAATTAATTGTTATGGGTACCCATGGAGTAAAAGGCATGCAGCATGTATTGGGTTCCAAAGCACTTAAAGTGATCACCAATTCGAATGTACCTTTTATCGTGGTTCAGCGCAAACCCATGAAAACGGAAGGATTCAAGAATATTATCATTCCGGTTGATTTTAACCAGGAGGTTAAACTTAGTATTAAATATGCCTGGGAAATCGGAAAATATTTTCATTCAAAAATCCACATTATTTATGTGAAAGAAAAAGATCCGTTTATAGCTGCTAAAATTGAACGCAATATTCCCTATGCAAAAGATTTATTGGAAGAAAGTGGGGTTGCCTATGAAATAAAAGGTATTGAAAAAAAGGACTTCGATAAAGAGTTTATTAAAATGGGTCAGAGTCTCGATGCAGACCTAATTACCATCATTAATAACCACGAAAATATTTTTACTTATTTTGGAGGTTCATTTGAACAGACTATCATCGCCAACAATGCTGAAATCCCTGTTTTGGTTATCAATCATATAGCTTCAAATACAGCTTATAGTTTTAGTACCTACTTTCATTAATGTACTTGATTTAAAAAATCCATGCCTTTGATAAACTCTGCATTCGCAGGAAATTCGTTTTCTACCAATGCCCACCTCGAAACCCTTACTCCTGCCCTGTTTAGAAAGGTTTTGGTTAAATACAAACGCGAACGCCTGAATCTTGAAGATGGTGATTTTATGGACCTGGACTGGGTTCAGCAAAACAATAAGAAACTTCTTGTCATGTTTCATGGACTTGAGGGTTCATCTGAATCACAGTACATGAAAGGATTTGCACTGCATTTTGGCAAACAGCAATACGATATTTGTGCCGTAAATTTCAGAAGTTGCAGCGGGGAACACAACCGCCTGTTGAAAAGTTATCACAATGGCTCTACACCTGATATACATGAAGTGTTACAGCATATCAGCAAAACCAATAATTATCAGGTTATAAACCTGGCTGGTTTTAGTTTGGGGGGCAATGTATTACTCAAATATTTGGGTGATGGTGTTTTTAATTTGAATCCAAAAATAAAATCTGCTGTAGTTTTTTCAGTACCCATTGATTTGGCAGGATGCACAAAACAACTGGCTAAATTTTCCAATAAAGTTTATATGCTTGGTTTCCTGGACAGCCTGAATCATAAATTAAAAGAAAAAGCAGCCTTATTTCCCGGTTCACTTAATTTAAGCGGATTAAGTAAAATCAAAACATTTACCGAATGGGATAACCGGTTTACTGCCCCTATCCATGGTTTTAAGGATGCAGCCGATTATTACAGGCAATGCAGCAGCAAGCAGTTTCTTAAAAACATTAAAATCCCAACCTTATTGGTGAATGCCAAAAACGACCCTTTTTTATCAAAAGAATGTTACCTGAGCCCGGAAGATGAGATAAGTCCTGTTTTGCATTTTGAATCTCCTAAATGCGGCGGTCATGTAGGGTTTTCATTGAATCTGCCAAACGGAAATTATTATAGTGAGGCACGGGCTTCACATTTTTTTGAAGAACATGCCTGATTTTTATTTTGTGTTGCTTATGTTTGAACACAAATGTTGAATTATTCAGAATTATTAAAACGCATCAACGCCAAAATAGCTTCCACAAGCTATGGTTCAAACCCAAAAAACTTGTATGAACCCATAGATTATATGATGGGATTGGGGGGCAAGAGACTTCGACCGGTTTTAACATTAATGGCCTGCGATTTATATGGAAAGAATATTGACGAGGCAATAAATGCTGCCCTGGCTGTTGAAGTATTTCACAACTTTACTTTGGTTCACGATGATATTATGGACAATGCCCCTTTGCGCAGAGGCAAGGAAACCGTATATAAAAAATGGGACATGCCCATTGCCATTTTAAGCGGCGATTTAATGATGATTAAGGCTGTTGAACTCCTGGCAAAAACTCCCAATCCGCGTTTCTATCAAATACTCGAAGTATTTAATGATACCGCAGCTAAGGTTTGTGAAGGCCAGCAGATTGATATGAATTTTGAGACCCGGAATGATGTAACTCACCATGAGTATATAGATATGATTGCATTGAAAACTGCAGTCTTGCTGGGATGTTCCCTCAAAATAGGTGCGCTTATCGGTGGTGCCGAAACCTCAGATGCAGATCATTTATATGCATTCGGAAAAAATATGGGCATCGCATTTCAAATTCAGGATGATATCCTGGATAGTTTTGGCGACGGAGCGCAGTTTGGCAAACGCATAGGTGGAGATATCGCTTCGAATAAAAAAACATTATTATTGATAGAACTGATGGAAACGGTTCATAAGGATGATAAAATTTTAATGAATAACATGCTGAATGAAACAAACGAGAATAAAAAAATAGAAGGCATTTTAAAGCTGTACGATAAATACCAGATCAAACAATTTGCAGAACAAAAAAAACAGGATTATTTAAAAAAGGCTTTTGAATCCCTGCAACTGGTAAACATTGAAACCACCCGCAAAAAAACCCTTGAACAAACCGCACTCGAACTCATGGAACGCATGAGCTGATCTTTCTTCCTTTAATACATCATCAATTGAAATTATGAGTTATTAGGTATGAGTTATTAGGTATGAGTTATGAGTTATTAGGTATGAGTTATGAGGTATGAGTTATGAGTTATTAAATTTGTTAATTTGTACATCGTACATTGTACATCGTACATCGTAACTCGTAAATTCTCCTTAAGAAATCCTTCCCCATTTAGCCGTTTTACGGTATAGCGCATAATGATAGGCCAATAATTTGTTCTGCTCCAGTTTCAATTCCGGGTCTTCATTTAAAACCTCCTGTGCGGTTTGCCGTGCCAATACCAAAATGTTTGTATCCTTTGCCAGGTCGGCAATTTTTAAATCCAAAATACCACTTTGTGCTGTTCCTTCCAGCTCACCCGGACCTCTTAATTTAAGGTCCATTTCTGCAATTTTAAAACCATCATTGGTTTCGCACATGGCTTTTAAACGTTGCTTTGCCTCAGTAGTAAGCTTCATATCACTCATTAATATGCAATACGACTGATCGGCACCACGTCCCACCCTGCCCCGTAACTGATGCAGTTGTGACAAGCCAAATTTTTGTGCACTTTCAATTACCATTACACTCGCATTGGGAATATTCACCCCCACTTCTATAACTGTGGTTGCTACCATAATTTGTGTTTCACCTTTCACAAAACGGTTCATTTCAAAGGCTTTTTCTTTGGCCTTTAACCTGCCATGCAAAATACTTACCTGGTATTTGGGTTCAGGAAATTCCTTGCAAATACTCTCATATCCTTCTACCAGATTTTTAAAAGTTAAAGTTTCCGATTCTTCTATTAAGGGGTATACAATATAGACTTGCCTTCCCTTAGCAATTTCATTTTTCAGAAACCCAAAAATGGCCAGGCGGCTCGAGTCGTAACGCATAAGGGTTTGGATGGGTTTTCTTCCTGCAGGCATTTCATCAATCACCGAGGTATCCAGATCGCCATATAAGGTCATGGCCAATGTACGTGGAATAGGAGTAGCTGTCATTACCAAAACATGGGGTGGAAATTTATTTTTTTGCCAGAGCTTCGATCTTTGCTCCACTCCAAACCGATGTTGTTCATCAATGATTGCCATTCCCAGATTTTTAAATTTCACTTTGCTTTCAATCAGGGCATGGGTTCCTATTAAAATATCAAGTTCTCCGCTTTCTAATTGTTCGTGTATGATGCGTCTTTCTTTTGCGCCGGTTGCACCCCGTAACAATTTTACGGTTACCGGCAATTTCTTCAATAAATGAGTAACTGTTTCCAAATGCTGGGTAGCGAGTATTTCCGTAGGGGCCATCATGCATGCCTGATAACCATTATCAATAGCCATTAACATACTCATTAAGGCAACCACTGTTTTTCCGCTGCCTACATCGCCCTGAACCAAACGGTTCATTTGTATACCCTTTTTTACATCAATCCGAATTTCCTTTATTACTTTCTTTTGTGCATTGGTTAATTCAAACGGCAAACAATCATTGTAAAACGCGTTAAAAAGTTTTCCGATATATTCCAGTTTAATTCCATTTACCAATTGGGTTCTTTTCATCTTGAACCGAAGCAAACGCAACTGAATAAAAAAGAATTCTTCAAACTTTAAACGATACTCCGCATTGGCCAATTCAGTAACATTTTGCGGGAAATGTATAGATTGTAATGCATGCTGCCGGTTCATTAATTTTTGCTGAACACAAAGGGGTTCAGGCAAATTTTCTTCTACCGAAAACCGCGTATCCAGCAATAAGGTATTTACCAGTTTCATCATTACCCTGGAGTCCAAACCCCTGGCCCGCATTTTTTCGGTAACCGAATACAAAGGCATGATATGAAGATACTTTTTGGTTTCGATATCATCCGGGTCATCCATATTGGGATGTATGATGCTGTAACTTCCGTTAAACTCGCTGGGTTTGCCAAAAACCAGATAAACTTTACTGGGCTTCAAGGCCTCTTTAACCCATTTATGCCCCTGGAACCAAACGAGTTCAATCGTTCCGGTTCCGTCATGCAGTTCAGCCACCAAACGTTGCTGACCAATAGGACCAACTGTACGCAGGTTTGATAAGATTCCTTTAATTTGAATATAGGGCATATCCGCCCCGATCTCATTAATCTTGTATGTTTTACTCCGGTCGATATGCCGGTACGGAAAATGAAAAAGCAAATCGTTAAACGTAAAAATCTGCAATTCTTTTTTTAACAGCTCACCCCGGGCCGGACCTACGCCTTTGAGATATTCGATGGGAGTATTTAAAAAAGGATTCATCAATGTGCAATATGGTAAAAGGAAGGGAAATTGACAAGCGGAAAATTGGGCATGGGACAGAGAGCCTGGGGCATGGGGTTTAAAAGAAAATTAATATTTGAATAACTGATTAAATAATTTCTATGAATTTATTAATGAATGCACCGAATACTCCTAAATTTCTTGTTCATGATTGATTGAAGTAGTTAAAATGATGAATCCGATCAGGGAAAAAAGCAGTGTAATGAGAATTGTTGCCAATGCAACAAGGATGAAAAAAATATCATAACCTCCATCGTAATTTCCATCAATATTTAATAACCAGGGTACAAATATACAAACTGCAATGGTTCCCAAGATTCCAATAACCAGTGATATTATCGCTATCGTCCTTCCATTGCTTTTTCCTTTTGGGATATTCTTGATTGCTTTGGCAGCCATCATTATGGTAATTGGGCCAAAACCAAAAGTAATAATCATAAAGCTGCCTGTTAATGTGAGCAATGCAAAGATACCTGCAGCTAAAATAAAATGCCGGGTACTCTTATTCAAAGGAGTTCTTTTTTCAACCCATTCTTTATTGGCAGGATTTTTCTTCCCATTTTTGATAAGTGAATATAGCAAAAGATTAAATCCCAATATGTATAATGCGATTGGCAGTGTTGGATACAGTATGGGTAACTCAATTCCAATAAACAAAATATATGCCGTTAAAGCGATAAAGGCAAGTCCTGTGAGTATTGCAAATATTGCCCTGCCCTTCCCCTTTTCATGCGATTTTTTTATTTTTATTAACGCAACAATTCCGAGCAGCAAATCGAGTGGACCTAGTATCATTGGAATTATAAAAGGGATTGTAGTTAAAGAAATCAATGTGATGATCAATGCCCATTTTGCATAATAATTAACGGGTGGTTTAACATTGTTTGCCGGAGTATGTTTTTTCACTTTATGCGTTCGTATAATTTTTTTCTCTTGCGCTAAAGTCTGAATTGAATCCTTATTAATATTTATGGAATTTAGATTTGGTCTGATTATAATTAATCGAAATTTTTCGACAGAAGCAGTAATAATTTCCTCAGGGCTTTGAGTTTTTTCTTCTTTCAGTAGTGCCTTTGTATCGGTTTTTGATTGATAATTTTCCTTTTTGCCGGTATTCACCTTGCTCCTGTAACCATAGCGGGCATTGCAGCTCCAGCAAATGGAAGTGCATAATAGAATGAGAGCCAGGCTGCGGGTCACTGGCATGGTTTAACTAATTATCAGCATATCACTTAAGATATTCTCTTACTTTTTTTTGAATATTCTTTTTAACTATTTCCCATGAAATTTTATTTAATGAAACCGGATTTTCACTATGTTCGGCCTCATCAAAATAACAAATCGCATAGGGTATCGAAATGGTTAACATCTGGTCCGGATACTTTTGAAAATAATATTCTATTAATTCGGTTATTGAATATAGATTTAATAGCTCATTTAAGTCATAAAAATCCTTTTTAGCTGCCCTTTTTAAGATGGCATTTATTTTCATCGCTGCAATATCTTTTAAACCAAACATACGTACACCTGAATCTGAATAAATATTATCGATTAAACCATAATAATAATGCTGAATAAAGTCAACTTTAATTTCATTAATAAAACAAAAAATACCAACATTTTCAGACTCACTCCTGTATTCAAAATTATCAAAGCTTCGTTTTAAAACGTTAATAATGTATTTATTTTCGAATTTTTCGGTACTAAATAAATCGAGGTCAACCGACAAACGGTGTCCAAATCTTAAAGCCAAAGCAGTACCGCCCACCAGAAAGAATTTTTCCAGTTCAGGAATGGCTTGTAATTGCCTTAATAATTCCAGTGTTCCGGGTTTGACTGCGCTAGGTTGTAACATCGGTAATCTTCTAATTGATTATCTAAAACTGCACATGCCAGATATACAGTTTTTTTATTGAGCCATTTTGCCTGGGTTAGAACTTCTTTTATTTTTTCATCGCCATAAAATCTTCGGCATTGCCTGATATCTTCAACATCTCCACGGTTAAAAACTCTTTCAATTACAAAGCCTGCCTTAGCCAGATAATCAATCTGTTCAAAATTGACATCCCAAAATATACGATTATTAAAACGAGGATTTTCCATTTCTTATGACATGCAATTTACAAATAAGACTGGTTTAGCAAAATAAAATTTACCGGATAAACTGAATAAAATACACCTGAAATTAACGCAATATAGTTACATTTCCCTTAACCGATTTGTACTTGCCTTTTTTACCATAGCCAAATGCTTCAAAAACAAAAACTCCGGAGGGCATGGGTTGCCCCTGATAGGTACCATCCCAGGCTTCATTGATATCGGTGGTTTCAAATAACAATGTTCCCCAACGGTCCCAAATACGAAGCTGATAACTTTTGATAAAAACACCTCTTAATTTAAATCCTTCATTGAGCGCATCCCCATTTATTGTAATTGCATTGGGAGCAAACAGCCTGGGTGAGGTGGTTACACACGCAATGTTTGACCAGCTTTCATTCCAGTCACTGTCCTGCTGATAGGCAATAACCTGGTAACAATAATCATCCTGTTTGAAATCAATATACGGGTGTACTACCGATAAAGCTTCATCAGCGTTGCGGCTTGCGATGGATGAAAAATTACTCAGACTGTCATACTTAAAAAACAATTCATAATTTTTTATACCTGAACTCCATGCTTCATAAGCATTCCAGTTGATCACCGGGTCGGCAGTTAAATGATCATTCCCTTCAATTTCGGCTTTCAGTAAAATGGTTTTAGCCATATTGCTGGCAAGACTTAAACTCCCGCAGATATCTTTTAAATAAACAAAGTAGGTATAACTATAACGCTGAACATCTACCTTGGTATCCACAAAAAAAGTATCCCTTGCATTTAATTCAATTGTCAAATCCTGATTTATCGGGTCTTGTGATTTTCTTTGAATAATAAATGTAAACGGGTATTTATGACTTCGGCCAAACCATTGTAGCAATACATCTTTATTATTCAAAACCGTTGCTCTTAAACTGCGTGTTTGCGGAATTTCAGATACCAATATAGGGATGGCTGCAGCGGTATCACTCCATGAAAAGGTTTGATTATATTTATAGTCTTTGGCTTTGGCTTTAACTTTATAATACAAAACCTTATTACAATAAGTAGCCGAATCAAAATATTGATTCAGATGCCCGCTTACTTCACCTATGGAATCAAACTTTGCGTTGTTATCATTATAGCGGTATATTGAATATGCTTTTACCGAATCCCAGCCTGCATATGCGCTCCAGTTTAACTCAACTGCGTTCAGTCGGCCTATCGCTTTTAATTCAACGGTTGTATGTTGCCTGCTCATTACCGAAAAATTATTACATACATCAACTGTTTGCAACCTGTACGTATAGGTATTCTGTAGTGTATTTAACTGTGTAAAAAGTTGAAGAGTATCCGCCTGCACATCAATATTTTTTTGAGACAATGGAATACCTCCCGAAAAATTACTGTACAAAATATAATGGTCAAAATCGGGTTCAGTGGCAGGCCGTAGTTCCAGTTTAACTTCCTGGTCATTCTCTACGGTTGCACGGTAAATGAATGGCTTATCGTTGTTCACAGAATCTTTAAACACATTTAAAATAGCTTTTTTAAGCATCAAACCCGTACAACCTTCCGTATCGGTAACTTTTAAACTTGCATCAATACTCCCCAGTTTATTGGCCAGGTAAACGATGGGCCCTGGCGTGCTATAAACAACCGTATCAATAAGCCAGTTCCATTTTACAATGGGCACAGAATGGTTTATGGTTTCCTGAAAAACAATATTCGAATTTAAACAACTTACATACTTACTAAGGGTGAAATCAGGCTGTGGATTTGGCAAAATAACGATACTGTCGATGGGAGGCAATCCCACTTTGCAGCCTGTTGAATCGGTTAAAGTTAAATTTGGAATATAAATACCCGGTCTTAAGTACGTATGAAATAAATTCCGGTTGGTGTCAATTGTTCCATCTGCTAAATCCCATTCATATTTGGCCACATTGGCTGCAAGTGAATTAAATTCAACTTTAAGAGGTGTGCATCCTCTTTTTGGAGAAAAACTATAATCACCCCTTGGCCCGCCAATTAAAATAAAATCGGGGAAGGTTTTAGATGCCGAACAACCAATTGAATCCTTAACAGTTAAATAAACTGAATAAGATCCGGGCAACAAATAAATTCTTGATGGATTTTGCAGTGTTGATTTCCCTCCGTCGCCAAACTCCCATTCCCATGAAACAATTGGGGAAGTCTTGCCTTTTGACTGATCATAAAAGTGAACCGGCGGCCCCGGGCAATTCACAGATGTTGGAGTTGCATAAAAATCAGCATCGGGATATCCTGTTGATACATTCACATTTTTAACAATACTGTCAGTGCAGGCATATACATCTTTAACATATAGCTTTACTGCAATATTTGTATCCCCCGAAAACTTTTTGAACACAATCCTGTCTGTATACGTTTGTTCCAATATTGTCCACCTGAACGCAATGGGTGCCAGTCCGATTAAATTGTCATTTACCGGAGTAAATACCATTGAATCAAATTCGCACATTTTAAATGTTTTTGTGGCAAAATCAGGCATAGGTCTGGATATATAAATTTTACGTTGTGTAGAAAATTTACATCCCATTGAATCGGTTAGAAACAAACGAACAAAATATCCGTCGCTTTGGATGAGTGGCCCCTGGTTATATTGATATCTGGAAAATATTGAATCATTATGGGTATAAACAGTAGAATCCCCATTACCCCAGTGCCAAACTCTTCTGATAATTTTGAGATCCGATTTGCTGCTGTCGTATGCCTGAACTATTATGGGTGCACAGGCGAAATACGGGTCAAGAATTATATTTGTTTGAACCCCTGCAATTTGTACCGCCTGCTTTTTTAAGTAAGGAATAGTACACCCTTTTAAATCAGTTATGGTCATTTTAATATCATATACCCCGGGTAATTTAAAAGGAACAGAAACTGTATTTCCAGGATACGTGGATGAGTTCACCGTAAAGTAACAGGATGCAATATTGCTAAGTGGAGTAGAAGTATTGGTTAATACCAGCGTTAATGGGGCGCAACCCACGCTTAAACTTTGTGTAAAAGAGGGTTCAACCATAAAATCCGTAATGATTGTATCCCGCACAACTCCCGTGCAACCTGTTGTAATATCTGTAACGGTTAAGGTTACTATAAATGTACCTGAAGTTTGATAAGTATGTGTTGCATTTTTCCCGATATACGTATTCCCATCCCCAAAATTCCAGCTAAAAAGGGTTCCGCCAATTGATGTATTGGTAAATACAATGGGAGTCTTGGCACAAGGTGTTTGTGTATATATAAAAGAAGGAATGGGTGCCAGTATTTTGATATAATTTGCTTTAGTTACAGAGCTTACACATCCATTGTGTATTGCATGAAGCGTTATGGAAAACAATCCCGTATCTTTATAGGTATATTTCCCTGCAAAACCACCCGTTAAACTGTAATCGCCCGCACCAAAATTCCAAAGCCATTGGGTACCCGGTAAAATTGAATCTGTTAAATTTTGAATGATAACAGGTTGGTCCGAAAAACAATAAACACGTTTTATTGCATTAAAATCGGGTGTCTGAGTTAATCCAACACGAACGGTATCCAGCTTTTTAATTATACAACCACTTGAATTCGTTGCAATCAGAGTAACCGGATAAGTACCCGTATCTAAATATGTGAACTGGGCCGATTTTGTTGAAGCCCATGAACTGAGCGGATCCCCAAATGTCCAGGTGAAGTTGTTCATTTGAGAAGCAGTACTGTCAATTATTGAAAAATTAACAGGAAGTGATTTACATCCTGATTTTGGATTAATTACCAGGGTCACATTCGGTCCAAGTACCCGGATATATTCTTTTTTAATAAGCGTATCCCTGCAGCCATTCATATGGGTAGTTATCAGCGTTACATCAAATTTACCAAATTGATTATAGAATATTCCCGGGCTCAGTATGGCAGATGTTTGTCCATTTCCGAAGTTCCAGTAACGCGAAATGGCTGAAATACTTGAATCACTAAATTGTACAAAGGCGGGTGTTTTACAAAAATCAGTTTGATTTGCCCTGAAAAAGGATTTGGGTTTTGGGTTCACAGTAAAAAAATTAAGCTTTTCTACAGACCTTTCACAGCCTCCCACTTTTACTTTTAATTTAACAGAATAGGTTCCGGTTTGTAAACCGTTCAACTGAAGTCCTGTTCCGGTTCCACTGAGAACATTATTTACATACCATTCATAAGTTATGCCTGTTATTACAGGAAATGTGGTATTAAATATAGAAATAGTAGCCGGTGCACACAAAACAGGGTTGGGTCCCATAATAAAATTGGGACTTATATTGCCAAATTGAATGTAGTTGGATTTTACCATCGATGTTGTGCATTGCTGACTGTTCCATACCAGCAGTTTAACCGTAGCATTTGTTGCCTGTGTATAGATATTTGTTGGATGTGCCGCCGTTGAAGTATTGCCGTTGCCAAAGTCCCATAAATAACTATTTGAACCCGCAGGACTTACCGTACTCATATAATGTACGGTTAATGGTGGATCGCAGCCAAAGTTTACATCGGAAGTAAAATCTGCAACGGGTTTTGAGACTACATTAATCAGTCCTGTTTTGCTGATATTGGCTGAACAACCATGCCCATCCGTAACAACAAGGCTTACCTTATAGTTTCCTGTAGAAACATAATTGTTTACAGGGTTCTTTAAATTAGAAAACCCTCCATCACCAAAATCCCAACTCCAGTTTGTAATGCTTGAACCAACTACTTTACTCGAGTCGGTGAAATATACAGGTAAGGGTGCACACCCGCTGTTTGGGGTGCTTGTAAAATTGGCAACAGGCTTTGGAAAAACGGTAATAAAATTGGTTCGTGTTTTGGTATTATTTGTAATGCCATTTGAAATGGTAAGGGAAACCGAATAAACTCCGGGTACAATATACGATGCCCCGGGATG
Source organism: Bacteroidota bacterium (assembly GCA_030680835.1). Taxonomy (GTDB): domain Bacteria; phylum Bacteroidota; class Bacteroidia; order UKL13-3; family UKL13-3; genus B1. Next base: position 1,735 of record JAUXUD010000065.1, on the reverse strand, counting down.
GGTTAAAGTTGATGTGTTGCCGTTTCCAAAACTCCATAATACACTTGTGTACGACCCGGTTGACATATTAGTGAACTGCACCAATAAAGGTGCACACCCCTGAGTTTGGTTGGCCGAAAAATCAGCTGCCAATTGTCCAAATACTTTAAAACAAAGTAACACACAGGCAATTAAAATTTTGTATTTATGCAGGGGCTTCAAAACGATATCAAAGATATATTATCTGTTTCTTAATAAATTCTTAGTAAACAATTTATTATATAGGCTGATTTGGGTTCATAAAAGTTGCAAGGGACTTAAAATTTATGATATGATATTTGGTACATTCTGATAGTAGATGTTTGTTATTGTAGAAATCTTTTTATCAAAACTACCTTTTTGCTTCTTAATTTAGCGGCATGAGAAATTTGTGGTTTGCACTATTGTTTTTATTTGGGTTTCAGGCTCTGGGTCAGCAATTATATCCGGTTTCAAAAAAAAGAAAATGGGGTTATATGGATGGCAACGGGAAAGTAGTTATTGATTTTAAATACGATCTGGCTCAAAGCTTTAATGAAGGTTTTGCATCGGTTGCATTGGGCAATATGCCTTGCCTGATTGACATTAAGGAAAATCGCGTGATCGATACCGGAATGTACCAGTTTATTGGTCCGTTTTCTGATGGCTTAACCTCCGTGATGGATTATAAATACCGGCGCTATTATTTGAACAGTAAAGGCGTTGTGATGCTAACGTTGCCTCCCGAAATATATGATGCCCGACCTTTTTACAACGGACTGGCACGGGTGGGTAAAAAAGTGGATATTGTGGTTCATAAATTCGGAGTTGATGTGAGCAATCTGGGATACAAATTTGCCTATATCAAAAAAGATGGCAGTTATTTAACCGAATTTATATTTGATGACGGAGAGGATTTTTATGAAAGTCCGGTACGCGTTTTAATCGGACAAAATTTTGGCATGATTGATAGGAACGGGAAGCTAATCGGTGAAGCCAAATACAGTACATTGTCGAACTTCAACGATTCATTGGCGGTATTTTCTTTACAGGGCAAATTTGGCTATGTAAACAAGTTAGGTGAAGTGGTAATAGAACCACAATTTACATATGCCAAACAATTTAACCAGGGTTTTGCAGCAGTTGAAGCCGAAGGTAAAATGGGATTTATTAACAAAAGCGGTGTATTGGTAATTCCAGCAATATACGATGATGTTCGCCCCTTTGCAGAAGGCCGCGCTGCCGTATTATTAGACAACAAGTGGGCTTTTATTGATACAAAAGGCACTTATATTTATCAGCCAACATTTCAGGAAGCCGGCTATTTTAACGAAGGCCTTTGTCCGGTTAAACTTAAAGGAAAATGGGGAGCTATTGATAAGGAAGGACATATTGCAGTTCCCTTTGAATTTGACAATGTAGGAATTTTTGAAGATGGACTTGCCGAAGTGATTTTCAGGGGAATTAATTTATATGTGAACCGCAGAGGCGAGTTGTTGCCAAGGGTTGATTAGTTGGCTAGAAATGAGAGATGGGATCCCGATAGCTATCGGGAGGGAGACGAGAAATTCCTATGTGTCTATGTTTCTTCCTATGATTCTCCTATGTTGCACTCATCATTATATTTGTTATAATAAAGTGAAAAAGGGTGGGAGCTTTATATGTTCATAAATAACTCAATCTTAGTATATTCTCACATAGATACTGCCCCATTCTTTTTTCTCTTGGAGTTTCAACA
>JAUXUD010000064.1 GCA_030680835.1 Bacteroidota bacterium | reverse complement strand
AGACAGCACCAGGTATAAAATACGTTGTTTTGAATTTGTACTTGTGTGTATTTTTTTTACCAGATAAAAATCTAAAACGGTAGTAAAAAGCAAAACGAAAATAAATTTAGGTTCACCCCAGCTATAAAAAATGATGCTGGCGATAAGCAAAATTTTGTTTTTATACTTTTTATCCGCTAAAAAATACAATGCCAAAAATATCGGCAAAAATAAGGTTAAAAATAAGCTGCTGTGAAATTCCATTATTTTTTATTTTCTTCCTCAATTACAAACATGGCATCAATTTGAAGCATCGAATCTGTGCTTATTTTTCTGGCGATGGCTTTCTTTTGAATCAGTTTAAACCACGCGGCATCTTTTTGTATCCTTGTTTTTGTTTCCTTCAATCTTTGTATATACTCCCCATTAAATAAATCAAATACATTTTGTGAAAAGTTCCAGTCAAATCCGGATAAATTTCCATCAGTACACAGTAAAACAACCATATCCGTATTTAAAATTAGTTCTTTTAAATTTACTTTCGACATTGGGATCATTTCCGGTCCTGTTGGATGCAGTTCTTTGTTATAATATAAAAAATTAACTCCATTAAAAGATTTTTCCCGCATTTCAAAAGTGGGTAAAGTCCAGTAATAACTATCGGCCACAACAATTACCCTGGGCTTTGTTTTATTTCTATCGTTCTCAAAATGATATTCGGCATAAGGCATCGGATATGTTTTAGGACCTACCAGTAAATTCATTCCTCTTCCCACATCATTATCCGTTTCACTCAACTCATCTTTCAGTACTACTCTGTCGATAATAAGTTTGGGGATATCAATGTTCCGCATCTCCCCTATTTTTTTAATTAAGCTATCTGCAGCCAGAATTGCACCGTAAGAACTCCAATGAATGCCGTTTTTAGGAAATAAAAAATGGGTCTGCTTTACTTTTAAGGTATCAAACCATTGCTTAAAATCAATATAAGGAATATTTGAATCCTTTAGTAATTTGGCGTAGACACTGTAATTGGTGCGCCCCTTTATAGATGCGTCTTTATCTTCAATAAATTCATGAAAAAAGGATGCTTTACCCGGAGCAAGTACACATAACATGGAAATATTTTTCCGCTTGAGTATTTCCGTAACAAGCTTTATTTTTTGAAGCTTAGCCCCTATTGCAGTTTCACCTATAAAGTCTTTTCCGGTAAAGGCATCAATATAATTCTGAGCAAATAAAAATCCATTCTTGCCAAAAACCACCTGGTTGGCATAAGGCTTTTTGTATATCACATAACCCACCTGATTATGCAATCGTACCAATATATTTCTGAACCCAAAATATTCATTTTGCCAGTTTACTTCCTTTATTTGATATTCACTTTTAAACCAATTGGCAAAACTTATCTCAGGCTTTTCTGCTTTTTTATAATCACCGTTTAAGGGGGCTACTTTACAGAAATGCAATACCTGCTGTATGACGGGTAACAATAAAATTACCATCACAAAAATGAAAAGTTTATGTTTAAATGTTTTCAAATTTTGATTTAACATGTTTTGGCAATTATACTACTTTGATCCCAAATTAATTTTTGGCATAAAAAAAAGAGATTTCACTTTCTTATTTTAATAATTAATATGAACATTGTATATCAATTCTATAAATAAACTAATTATGAAAACCAAGTCTATTTATTTTCTGATCGGATTGTTTACCATAATGTTAATTTCTTCCTGTAAAAAAGCCGATGATTCCATTCAGTTGGATCCTGAAGTACAACAGTTTAATTCGGATGCCAATAGTTATAAGTCCGAATTGGATCAGGCCGATAACGACATTAATAATTTTGTAAGCAATACCAGCCTGGGGCAAACCGGTTCCGGCTCAAGCGGCTCCAGTGCACTTTGCGGAGTTATCATAGATACCAGTAAAATTTCGCAAAAAATCATCACCTTTATTTTCGATGGGGTTACTCCATGCTTCAGCCCTTCACGAACAAGGGGAGGCAAAATCATTGTTGAACTCACCGCAGGGAATCGTTGGGGCGACGCGGGTTCGGTGCTTACTCAAACTTTTGTTGATTATAAAATTACACGGCTTAAAGACAATAAATCAATAAAGTTTAACGGCGTAAAAACCTATAAAAATATCAATGGCAATAACTGGCTCGGATTTATTTTAGGTTTGGTCAAACTTAAATATCAGGAACGTGCAATAGGCATTGCCGTAACATTTGATAACAATAAAAACGCAACCTGGAACTCTGCCCGCATCACCGAATGGCAATATGTTTCGGCAACTACCAATCCTTCCATTCCATATGCCCATGTTATATTCACTGCAAAAGGAGATACTGCTATCAACACATTCTCCAATGTAGATTCATGGGGCGTAAATCGTTTTTCCAACACCTTTACTACCTATTATAACACCCCCATTTTATCAAATACCTATTGCGGATTGTGGCGCTTCAATTCAGGGGAATTGGTTCACAATGTAAATAACAACAATTTCACACTAACCCTGGGCCTCGATCAATCCGGCAATCCCACCCCATACACCTGTGCATACGGCTTTAAAGTAACCTGGTCTTCAGGCAATAAAAATGGCAGTGTGATCTTGTCCTATTGAATCAAAAACACAGGGCATTAATTTTGGAATACGTATAAAAGAAAATTATATTTGACATCGTACATCGTGCATCGTGCATCGTGCATCGTGCATCGTACATCGTACATCGCACATCGTAAATCCTTATTCCCCTCCCGGATAATAATTTCGTTCGGCATTCTTCAGTACATCTGTTTTATAAAACAACACATCTTTAAACTGCCCGTTTCTATACATTTCAGCCTGGTCGTTAAAGTGTTTTGAGTTTGGATTCCCGCTTTCTCCACCTGCCAATAACGATTTTGCTTTTATGGTTTTGCCAAATTCTACTGCACAAACAAAACTGTTGCCGGCATATCCATAACGCTTTATGGTTCCCGGGTAGGTTTTGCTGGAGTATGCGGGTAACATACCCCAGGTTGCAGTTGTAAAGCCTATAGGCAAACTGGGTTTGTTATCATCATAGTTGAGTTCGAAATCACCACTTAAGCGCTGGTATCGGTTTATATCTCCCCAGAGTATTTTCCAGCTACCGTATTTCTTTTTCATTTCAATTATCGTTTGTGCAAATGCCTGAACCAACTCATCGGCAGAAACTCTTGCCAGGTATTGTTTTGTTTTTTCAACGCGATCCATATCGTAGCTATCCGAAATTTTAGTTCCTGAAATGGCTGGTGATATGCGGGTTCCCCACTCAATTGCCAATGTAGCTGCTATTGATTGTTCATTGATATAAAAATCCCATGCCTTTAAAATACCAATGGCTTCCGACAGTTCAGCATCAAGTGAATCTGTTGTTTTACTGTTTTTTTCAAAAGCCTGAACCAATGGGGGTATCATGAGTTCAAACGCGGAAAGATACCTGTCATAACCTGCAGCAATTACTTTTTCGAGGTTGTAGCTGTTTTGTTTGGCAAGCAATCTTACGGCATTCAAACCTCGAAAATTCTCACCGTCGGGTGCCATGTATGCCGGGTAATTTTCTTTTTTCGGACTATTGCTCCCGGCACAACTAAAAGGAGAAGAATTACAGTTTTGAAGCCAACCGTTTGTGGGATTGTATAAATGAACGGTTTCCTCGAGGGGGTGTAATCCTTTCCATTCTGTTGCGGCTATGCTACCATCAACCGGCTTCGAAAAATCGAATTTCGCATCTCGTTTTGGAATAAAATTACCATGCCAATAGGCAATATTTCCTTCAACATCGGCATATACCGTATTATTGGAAGTATTGGCTAATAATTGCATGGTTTTTTTGTATTCTGCAAAGCTTTTTGCCCGGGTGCGTTGCCAGCTTTGAACCAGACCGACAAGGGAGCGGTTATTGGCTTTCATGCTCATGTATTGTCCATTGCGCTTTGCCATCACGGGTCCATGCGGCGTATAAAAAGTATTTACAGTTATTGACTCTATTTTATTTGCCCGGATATAATGCAATACAATTTTTTTCTGAACCAATGGTTTCTGTTTCCGTTCATATTCATAGTACCATTTATTATCCTTAACATTTATTTTTTCAATATAAGTGTCTGCAATATCTGTATAACTGGAAGTATGCATCCAGCCACAGTTTTCGTTAAAACCCTGATACACGAATAATTGCCCCCAGGTAACTGCACCGTATACATTCAAGCCTTCTTCACTCACCATATGTACTTCGGGGCGGAAATAAAAGGTAACATGCGGGTTGATATACAATATTGCATTTTTCGATTCAGTGATGGAAGCAGCAAAAGCAAACCCATTGGAGCCGGTTTGAATTTCATCTTCAGATTCTTTTTTCAGGTCCGGTATTTTGTTGGGTAATGAAGCCGGTTTTTTATTGATTACACCAAAACCTGTTTTATCAATATATAATTCCTTTATTTCATTTACTGTTATATCAGAGGTATTAATAGCACCAATACTTCCATCCGTCCACAACAGGTGAAACCAGGGTTGAAAGCGGATAAGCAGAAGTGGTTTTACATTCGGATGTTTGTACAAATAAAAATTAATTCCGTCAGCATGTGCATTCAATAATTTTTTCAGCCAGGGTTCAGCCCGTGCATAATCTGTTTTGGCCTCATTCGAATCAATAATCAGGCGAATCAATAAATCGTTGGCAAGTTCCGTTTCTCCTTTAATTTCAGCCATGCGACCCAGCTTTTCAATAAAGTTCAGTTCCACCCGATTAAAATCATCTTCACATTGTGCATACATCAACCCAAAAACCGCATCTGCATCTGTTTTACCATAAACATGCGGAATGCCCCAGTGATCCCGAATGATATTTACCTGGCGGGCTTGTTGCTCCCATTTCAATACTTCCTCTTTGGTTTGAGCGAATGAATGAAGCGTTAATATAAATAAAGCTATAGAGAATATTTTTTTCAAAACATTTTAATTCAAACACGCTGTTTAGGCAACGAAAAATAAAAACGGCTACCCACTCCCGGTTCGCTTTCAACCTGGATTTTTCCATGATGCTTTTCTATAAATTCTTTGCATAGAATTAACCCAAGTCCGGTACCCATTTCGTTCTGAGTTCCTTTTGATGAATACATACCGCTGATTTGAAATATTTTATTTAGTGCTTTTTCATGAATTCCAACTCCGTTATCACTTACCGAAACAATAATTTCGTCTTGCTTTTCTTCTGCTGAAATTATGATTTTCCCTCCCGGCCGGGTGAATTTAATCGCGTTTGAAATGAGGTTTCGGATGATAGTGCTTACCATGGCTTTATCAGCAAAAACTTCAATTCTTAAGGGCAATTGCTTTGTTAATTCAATTGACTTTTGTTCCGCATTTAAATTAAAGAAATTCGTTATTTCACTAATCAGGTTTGTTATTTCAAAAAGCTCAGGTTTGAATTCCATCCTGCCAGTTTGTGACCGCGCCCATTCCATTAGGTTACTCAGTAAATCAGTAGCATTATTAGCCAACTTTACAATCATTTCAGATAATTGTTTGGCTTCCTCCTGGTTATTGGTTTCAATTGCTTCATCCAGCATATTGCTTAAGCTGCGAATAGAGGTAAAGGGGCTTCTCAGATCGTGGGCTATTATTGAAAAGAACTTGTCTTTTTCGTCATTCAGTTGTTGAAGCTTTTCGTTTTTCTTCTGTATTTCAATTTCTGTTTGTTTCCGTTCAGAGATATCGTTAAAAACTACCGCAAACAGACCTTTTTTAGGAGAATAAGTTCTTATTTTAAAATATTTCTGAAAGGTTTTTGAAAAATATTCCAGATTAAATCCTTCACCAGTCAAGGCAACATTTCCGTATTTTTTAATCATTTCGGAATCTGATTCGGGAATAATTTCTTTGATTGTTTTTCCTCTCACCTGTTCAATTGAATAACCTGTATAATTCTCTATGAGTGAATTACCATCCAGGAAACGGAAATCTATCGGCTCTCCGTTTTCATCGGTGATTACTTCGTTTAACTGAAAACCTGAAGTCATGTTCTCAAAAAGTAAGCGGTATTTTTCTTCGCTCTCTTTAAGTGAAGAAATAACCAACTTATAATCAATGTCTGTATTAACCGGAGGATTTTGAATGTTCAGATTTCCTTCATTGGGATTTTTTTCATTCATCAGGCTGCATATATAGTGGAAAAAACATACAAAGTTATTATTTTTTTAGCTGAAATCCTGAGAAATGAAATTATTTATTGGAGAATAGTGATAGATGGAAACTACTAAATTATGTAAAATGCATAATTTCTAAACTTAAAAAGCGACCGTAACCCGCTTTATTGTGGAGGATACCAGTCGCCTATATTTTGTGGAGAATACCGGATTCGAACCGGTCGCCTCTTGCATGCCATGCAAGCGCTCTAGCCAAATGAGCTAATCCCCCAATGTGTCATTTCATTTCGCCTTCCCGACATGCCTGTCGGGATGCTCTAGCCATCCCGATAGCTATCGGGAGTGCTAATCCCCCAAAAATAATATTGCGAATTGTTTTGAGCAATTCGCAATAATGAATTTTTAGTTTATCTTTTGATTTCTATGCCTCAGCTACTTCGGTAACTTCAGCCGTGGTGCGAATAATGGGATCTACCGATACAAAAGAACGGTCGTTTGCTTTCTTTTTGAAAACTACTTTTCCGTCTACCATTGCAAATAGGGTATGATCTTTACCGATACCTACATTAACGCCAGGATGATGTTTGGTACCACGCTGACGTACAATGATATTACCGGCAATGCAATACTGGCCCCCGAATATTTTAACCCCTAAACGTTTACTATGTGACTCGCGACCATTCTTTGAACTACCCGCTCCTTTTTTATGTGCCATTTTTCTTTTCTCCTGAAATTAAGCGTTTATTGAATCAATTTTAATTTTTGTAAAAGATTGACGGTGACCGTTTTTCTTTCTGTAGCCTTTTCTGCGCTTTTTCTTGAACACAATCACTTTGTCGCCTTTTAAGTGGCTCAAAACGGTTGCGCCAATTTTGGCTCCGGCTATGGTAGGTAATCCTACCTTTACAGCTCCGTTGTCGTTTAACAACAACACACTGTTCAGTTCAATACTGGCGCCTTCCGCTTGTGGCAATCTGTGCACATAAACGGTTTGGTCTTTTTCAACTTTAAATTGTTGGCCAGCAATTTCAACTATTGCAAACATTATTTATAAATTTTTAAGGACCGCAAAGCTAAGTTATTCCCTAATAAATACAAAGGCTTCCTGCCGTTAAAGAAAAAAAATCACCTGCCTTTGCCCTGAATAACAGTTAATATTGTGTAAATCAATATCCTAAGATCAACAGCAATGGAGCGATTCTCTATATACAGAATGTCAAATTTGAGCCTTTCTACCATTTGTTCAACATTTTCGGCGTACCCGTATTTAACCTGACCCCAGCTTGTAATACCTGGTTTCACCCTGTGTAAATGTTTGTAATGGGGCGCAAACGGAACAATCTGGTCAATAAAAAATTTCCGCTCGGGCCTGGGGCCAACCAAACTCATTTCGCCTGTAAGCACATTAAAAAACTGGGGAATCTCGTCTAAGCGATACTTCCTTAACCAGCGCCCTACCGGGGTTATCCTGTTGTCGTTTGCACTCGATAACTGCGGACCCTCATTTTCAGAATTCACATACATGGTTCGAAATTTATAGATATGAAATGGCTTGCCTTTAAAACCGATTCTGATTTGCCTGTATAATACGGGGCCTTCAGAACTTAGTTTTACTGCAATACTTAAAATGGCAAATACAGGAAGAAATATGATCAGTACCAGCAGCGATACAAAAAAATCTAAAAACCGCTTAATCAGCTTTTGCCATTGCGGCATGCTGTCGTGGTTAATTTCAATGAGTGCGGTGCCTATTACATTATTCATCTTCACCTGACCACTCATCATATCGTAAATATCGGGAATGATTTTGAGGATTACTTTCTGATCTTCCAGAACATTGGTGACTTTATTTATATCAAGATGTTTCGAGCTTTCAATGCCGATAATAACTTCTTCTACCTGATACTTTTCGATAAGGGCGGGCAACTGTTTATAATTGCCAAGGGTTGGTATCAGGTCTCGTAAAATATGATCTTTTGCATCCCCGTTTACGCTCACAAAACCTTGTATCATAAATCCCTGGGTTAGTCTGGGATCAAGTAACTCCTTAACCAGTTGATAAGATTTTTGATTATTACCCACCACGATGGTTTTAAAGCCAATCAAACCCCTTCGCAAACTCGATTTGATATAGGCAGCTTCAATTAATCTGATTATGGTGGTAAAGCCAAAATTGAGTACAAATAAAGTTACAATACTTTTATAATACGATTGATAGGATCGAACTTCATCATCCAGCAATAAGGTAAAAAACAATAATATTACCCCTATAATAGTGGCTGTAAAGGTTTTTGAAATTTCGTTGATTCGCGATTTGCGCCAAACATCCTTGTAGTGACCCGATAAATAATAAAGAAAAATCCAGTAAAGCGGAATAATCATAAGGGCCAGATAAAAATTTTTATCCAGTTCAACCAGAATTCTAGCCCCGAATTTATCCGATTCAATGAATATTTTCCTGTACGCAAAAAACAATGACCAGCTCACCGCGGCAGCTAAGCCATCGAGCACAACAAAGATGATTGTATGAAATTTGCGTTTGTTAATCAAGGTAAACTATTTTAATGTTATCAAGCCATATATTGGGACTGGGAACCGGGTTTTCCAATGAATTCCGGAATTGAAAAAAAAACCTGAATGAAGTTCCGGCAGGCCGGGAAGCTATTTCAAAATCCAGATTAAAATAAATTTTATTCCAATTACTTTTTTCGTTGATTACATACACAGGAATTTTGCTGGTATTTCCGGTGAGATCTGTAGCATAGAGTCCAAAAACAAAAGGAACATTGCATTTATAATCAATTTCGAGATAAATCGGAGAAGCGCGGGGCAGGTTTTTAAATACCTGGGAATAAATCTCCAAAACCGTTTTATCAATACCACTGTTCAGTACTACTTTTCCTGAAGTCTTACCCGGAAGCCATGCATCCAGGCCGTTATCGCTTATAATTGAATCTCCGGTTTGTTTGTACTGAGGATTGTATTCAAAAGCAAATCCGCTGCTTTCAAAATCTTCCTTCAATGGAAAAACTGTATTTTCAACATAGGTAAAGGAAGGTTCAAGGGTGTCGACCTGGTTGGGTACAAGATTTACCGGTTTCACAAAAGTTGTGTACATAGGATAAATAACCCTTTGTTCGGAATTGCCGGAATGCTTGATGCCTGGTGAAATACGGATGGTGGTTTGTCCTTCACGCTGAATGGGAATAGTAGTTTTGAGGGCAAAATTGCCTCTTACAACTTCATTTTCAAAAACCCAGATATCATTAATTGTTGCGGAAGCCTGTCCCTGACTTAAATCTGCTTTGGTTGTAAAAACTGCAGGTTTAATATACAGGTAGGAAGGAATCATTACTTCCTTTGTTTTGCAGGCGTTTAAACCCATCAGAGCGATACAAACAGGAATTATAAAGGCCGGATAAAATTTACGCATTGAGTATTGACAAACGAATTTCACGCAAAGGTATTACCTTTTGTTGATATTTAGTTTATCAATAATTTCATGGGCCACCTCAAGTGTTTGAAAATTATCGAAATGCGTGCGCAGATTGAGTGATTGATTGGAAATAGAATCGGCAAAAAAACTAAGCTCCCGTTTAATCATTTCAGGTACATTTTTATTTTTTGCTGTATTGAGGGTATGTTCCTGCATTTCGGGCTGTGATGCGTTGAGCATCGAAATTTTAAAGGTATCCAGATTTAAACTGTAGGTTCGGTTCTTTTGGAAAAAACGGATTTTGTTTTTTTGCTCCGACTCAAAGTTCCCGCAAACCATGTTCAGGATGCATCCGTTATCGAATTCTATACGGGCATTAATAAAATCAACATGGGTATGGTGCAAACAGGCTCCCGTAGCTCTGATTTTTTTAACATTTGCTTTTACAATGTTTAATATCAATTCAAGCTCATTTAATAACAAATCGAACACCAGATTTTCGGGACTATAATTAATAATATTCGGTTCAAATCTTGCACTTTCAATATAAAACGGATTATCCAGCAAACGCTTTAAAAACTGGTAATTGGGATGGAACTTTTCGTGGTGTGACACGTATAATTGAATATTCGCTTCATCTGCCAGCTTGTTGAGTTCTTTTGCTTCTTCCATATTCTCACTCAACACCTGTTTTACAAAAACATGTTTTAAATTGCGAATGGCATTGGAAGCAAACTGATAGTGGGTGCCCACCGGGGTTTGAATGTCTATGGCATCAACTTTTTTGATTAAATCGGGGTATGAATCGTATCGGTCTAGCTGATACTGCTCCTTGATCAGTTCCGCGCTTGCACAATCGTGATCATAAAAGCCCACCAGCTTAAACTCTTTGAGTTCAAGAAGCTTTTCGATATGCCGTTTACTGGTTTCGTTGGCCCCTACTATACCAATATTTATCATGCTTTGCTTTTATATTGCACATGACAAAAGTATTTTTACCAAACCCAATAAGTGCGACATTCACATAATAGATTTAAACAATTGGCTTATCCCTTATCATTAATAATATACACTTAACATAAATATACATGATGAATCTCTATTTGTAATCTTATAAATTTTGATGTTATTGCAAAGGTGTTAACAGATAAGGATACATATAAGGATATAGGTGCCAGAAAGCAATTGGTAGCAGCGTTAAAGGAAAAAGGCATTGCAGATCAAAGGGTTTTGGATGCGGTGATGAAAGTGCCCAGACATTTGTTTATACACAAGGATTTCAGATTTCACGCCTATCAGGATAAAGCGTTTCCAATTGGTGAAGGTCAAACGATTTCACAGCCTTATACAGTTGCCTATCAAACCCAGTTATTACATATTGAACCCAACGACCATGTGCTGGAAATCGGTACAGGTTCCGGTTATCAGGCCGCTATACTCATAGAAATGGGCGCCGATTTAACCAGTATTGAAAGGCAGGAAAAACTTTATCTGAAAACAAAAAAATTGCTGACACGGCTAAACTACAAAGGTAATTTTATTTTGGGTGATGGCTCAAACGGATACCTTCCCAATGCACCCTATGATAAAATTATTGTAACCGCCGGTGCACCCAAAGTGCCCGAATCGCTGCTGAACCAGCTCAAAACAGGGGGCATACTAATTATTCCGGTTGGAGACAATGCCGTTCAAACCATGCATACACTTATTAAAAAAACTGATGGAAGCATCGAAGACATTGCCATGAACCAGTTTAGGTTTGTGCCTTTAATCGGCAACCAGGCCTGGTAATAAATAGAGTCTGTCTATAATGTCCTCTGGCTGCGTTATGCTCATCCCCAAAAATGCTCATGTACACCAGCACCCCCGATAGCTATCGGGGGCGCTTTTTGGTGACTTCGCAAGCCTTGCCAGAGAACATTCTAGCTCAGACTTCTGACTATATAGATAGACACTAATTAAACCCTTTTACTTGTTAACACTGGCCAAAGCTTTTTTAAATTGATAATGAAGAAGTTAGTTAGTTAACCAACAGTTTTTAAGTCTATTCAAATGAAAATCATAAGGTTGTAATTTGCTCTTTTAATTAATTCACCTTATATATTTGTGTAACCAAACAAATAAAAATTGTATGAAAAAAACATTACTTCTTGTAGCGTTAGCAATTGTAAGCACTTTTGCTTTCGCCCAAAAACCAGCTTCCGGTGATTTAACCGCTGAGGTTAATCTAGACATTATTTGGGGAATTCTACCCGTTAGTTTTTCGTTACCTAAACAAAAAGACTCCGCATTTGCTTCCATACCTGCAGAGTTGCGTTTTCGATATTTTATCTCTGATAAAGGAGCTGTAAGGTTACGCATTGGCCTTGGATCTACCTCATCAAAAACAGCAGTTTATGAGGCTACAAACACTAATAAATCTGAAAAAACCATAAAAAACGGAATGAGTTTGCTCTTGTCGCCCGGTTATGAAATGCACTTTGAAGGTACTGAAAAACTCTCTCCTTATTTTGGAGGTGAATTTGGTATTTTAATGGTTGGCGCAACAACTGTTGATGTTACCAATGCAAGTGTAGAAAATCCGGGGTCAGGTCAAGTAACTGTTGGAGATACCTGGTCTTCTAAATCTGGTTCCACTACAGGTATCAGACTTGGGATTTTTATGGGAGCTGATTATTATTTTACAGAATCAATTTATGTTGGGGGTGAATTTGGTTTGGGTTTATATAGTTCAATTTCTACAGGTGAGGGTACCTGGACCTCCAAAGCTGGTTCAGGAACACCAGCCACAAATAAAATTGCAGCATCTAGTTCTTCAATGATGTTCGGTACAAGTGTAAGTGGTATTCGTTTGGGTATTAAATTTTAAGTAAAAATTCCAATAATTAAAGTACCCAACGGACGTATGTGGCAGAAAATAATCTGACCCTGCTCCGTTGGGTATTTTTTATTCTTCATGCCTTCTCATATTCCTTTCTACATCGCGTTCCTTTATAGTTTCTCTTTTATCAAAAGATTTTTTTCCTTGTCCAATCGCAATTTCCAATTTTAAAAATCCCCTTTCCGATTCAAACAACTTTACCGGAATCAAAGCAAAACCTTTCTCAGCTGCTTTAACTCTAAGCCTGAATAATTCCTTCTTCTTCAATAACAATTTTCTAACCCGAAACGGATCATGGTTATTATAACTCCCCTGTTTCCAGGTCCCGATATTCATCGATTTGATAAAGAGTTCCTCCCCCTTAAAAAAACAAAATGCTTCCCCTATCGATGCATTATTGTTCCGCACAGATTTAACTTCGGTACCCGTTAACTGCAAACCCGCAGTAAATTTTTGAATAATATGAAAATCAAATCCCGCCTTCTTATTAATAATATTAATTGCCTTCCTAACTGCTGCCATAATTATCTTAAAATTCTTTTATCTCAAACATTTCATCACACATATCATACACAATCATCGTACATGGTACATCATACATCGTACATCATACATCGTACATCTTACATCGTACTTCGTACATCGTACATTGTACATCGTACATCATACTTCGTACATTGTACATCGTACATTGTACATCGTACATCGTACATCGTACATCGTACATCGTACATTCCTCATTCGTCATTCGTAATTCCTTTAATTTCCCTGAATAACTTTTCAAACTTTTCTTTTTTCATAATCTTTTGTCCGGTTTCTCCTTTGGCAATCATTCGTCCACCTACTTGTGCTTCGTAACTGCAAATAATATTATTGCCTGTAATACTTTTTAACATTGCCTTAAATATTACGCTTGATCCCACCAATGCCGGACTGATATGTTCGATATTTAAAAAAGTTCCGATACCTTCTTCATCAGCTTCTTTCATATCAAGCACAAATAATCTGCAGCACCATTCTGCATCTCTGCCCAGGGCAAATGTTGCATAAACCGGATGTACATTTCCACTCTCAAAACTTGCCGTATCTTCTGGTTTAACCAGAACTTCAAATGTTTTTATAGCACCTGATTTAAAAATTTCTTTCATTGATTATAAATGATTCCACTCAAATTCAAAATGCTTCTATCGTACAACCATAATGGGTATTTTAACCAGATGCCTTACCGTATCTACTGTTGATCCAAATATTAGATCTTTAACTCCTCTGTGGCCATGAGCTCCCATAACCAGCAATTCTGCTTTGTTTTCAATAATCAGTTTTGCAATATTTTCTGCCCGGTTTCCGTATCCCATCAGGTAATGCGCATCATAACCCGCTTCATTTAAATCGGCAGTATACGACTGAATAAAGCGGATATCCTGAAGTGTTTCCGTATCCATTACTTCATCACCATGTTGTTTGGCTGCGGCTGATTCAACAATGTGAATAATAAAATATCGTGCATGTTTGCCACCAAGGCTAAGTGCATGCTGTATGGTTGCTTCATCGTAAATACTAAAATCAACAGTTATTGCAACTTTAGCAAATTTCTTGCTTGCAACTAAATCCAATCGCTTTAAAGGTTGATGCGGCACAATTCGTTTGTCTTTAATTTTACTGATCCAGGGAACCAAAAGCACATAAAATAACAAAAATGCGGTAAATGGTATTCCGATAAAAATAAGTCCTTTAATAAAATAATTATCCGCATAGTCGCTTTCAAAAAATGTAATTACTTCTTCAAAAACCAGTTTAACATTTAATCCAACAATAATGAAAGCAGCTATCCAGGCCAAAGTTTTAATCAGATTGCTATTGGCAAACTTACCCATTATTTCCTTATTGTTGGTAAAATGTATTAAGGGAATAATTGCAAATCCCAATTGCAGACTTAAAATAACCTGACTTAAAATCAACAGTTCTCCCAGTTTTTCCTCGCCGAAATAGAGGATGGTAAAAACAGCCGGGGCAACGGCAATTAAACGGGTTATCATTCTACGGAGCCAGGGACTTATCCTTAAATTCAAATACCCTTCCATTACAATTTGTCCGGCCAATGTTCCGGTTATGGTAGAACTCTGGCCTGCGGCAATTAATGCAATAGCAAACAAAGTTGGGGCCAGTGATCCGAATATTCCTGAAAGTAAATGGTGGGCATCGGCAATACTGGCAACTTTATTAAAACCCTTTGAATGAAATGCAGCGGCCGCCAGTATTAAGATGGCCGCGTTTACAAAAAATGCAGCATTTAAAGCAATGGTTGAATCCCACAAATTAAATTTAATGGCCTTTTTAATTCCCGAATCATTTCTTTTTATACGCCGCGTTTGAACCAAAGAGGAGTGCAGGTATAAATTATGTGGCATAACGGTGGCTCCAATAATTCCAATCGCAATATATAGCGCATCGCCGTTTAATGAAGTGGGAATAAAACCCTGGGCAAGTTCAAGCATATTGGGCTTTACAATAAACATTTCAGCCAGAAAAGAAAGTGCAATAATGCTCACCAGACTCACTATGAAAAGCTCAATTTTACGAATTCCCCTATTGATTAAAAACAGCAATAAAAAGGTATCAAAAACGGTTATGAGTACTCCATAAATCAAGGGGAGATGAAACAATAAATTTAAGCCAATTGCCATCCCTATGATTTCGGCAAGATCGCAGGCGGCAATTGCAATTTCTGCTAAAACATACAGGGAACCGTTAACCCACGAAGGATATTGCTGGCGGCTGGCCTGGGCCAAATCCCAGCCCTTTACAATTCCCAGCCGTGCCGCTAAACTTTGCAGTAACAAAGCCACCAGATTGCTTAAGAGCAAAACCCAAATCAAGCTATATCCAAACTTGCTGCCCCCTGCAATATCTGTAGCCCAATTGCCTGGGTCCATATAACCTACGCTCACCAAATAAGCCGGTCCAATAAACGCAAAAAAAGTTTTAAACCTGCTTTTGGGTTGGGTCATATCTACCGACTCATGAACTTCACTTAAGGATTTATCTGAAATTTTTGCCATGTAATTATTTTGTCTTAATTAATATATTTCGTGCAACTTCATTGCTGATATGTATTTTTTTTACTTTATCCAATTCTATTTGAACCGAAAGATCAAAAGCATTTATTTCAAGAATTTTAATACTGCGACCCAGCGTTAAACCATTTTTTTGCAGGTATTGCAAAAACAAACGACTGTGGTTAACTACCCCACTAATAATCCCGTGTTTACCTGTTTCCAAATCGCTCAGCAGTAAAAGTTTTGTTACTTTTATAATCCCGTTCCTGCCCGGTATCGGATCACCATGCGGGTCATGCGATGGAAATCCCAGATATTCATCCAGTTTATCTATAAGTGCTTCCGATTGAATATGCTCCAGTTGTTCCGCCACATCGTGAACTTCATCCCACAAAAAGTTGAGTTTGTGGTGTAAAAAGGTTTCCCACAAACGATGTTTTCTTACCGTTTCAATGGCAATTTTTTTGCCTGCATCTGTTAAATGTACCCCTTTATATTTTTGGTATTTTAATAATTTTTTATCCGATAGCTTCTTAATCATATCGGTAACAGATGCAGCTTTAGTAGCCATTGCACCGGCAATTGAATTGGTATTAATGGCTTCGCCGCTCTGCTCCTGCAGTTTGTATATTGCCTTTAAATAATTTTCTTCCGTATATGAATACATGTTGCAAATATAAAATATTTTTAGACATGTCTAAAAATATTTTATATAAGAACCAAAAATATTTAAAAACCCAGGGAAACTGTTTTTTTTGTAAATTCGCCTATTAATTATGCTCAATAAATTTATATCGTATCTCAAATTTTGGAAAAAAGCACCTGCTGACAGTTCGTCATCTTTTAACCTGAAAGTAATGCACGGCATTAACCGGATCAGCATTTTACTGTTTCTTTTTGCCTTAATGGTAATTATTTTTCGTTTGGTACGCAGTTTGTAAACATCAAAACTTTAAACTAAAATTATGCTATTTTACATTATCATTCCGCTCGCACTCAGCTTTTTCGTAAGCTGGAGATTTAAATCAAAGATTAAAGAGTACTCGCAGGTTGGCCTGGCCAACATGTTAACGGGTGCCGAAATTGCAAAAATGATGCTTAAAGACAACGGCATTTACAATGTTGAGGTATTAAGCGCCGAAGGTGAACTCACCGACCATTACAACCCGGAGAAAAGAACGGTTAATTTGAGTCATGATGTATTTTATGGCCGCAGCGTTATTTCGGCAGCGATTGCTGCACATGAATGCGGACATGCTGTTCAGCACTCAAATGCATACGCATGGTTAACATTCAGGTCAAATGTGGTTCCTGTTGTAAGCTTTGCATCAAAATATGTGCAATGGATATTGTTGGGAGGTATATTAATGATTAATACGTTTCCACAATTGTTACTGTTGGGTATTGTATTATTTGCAGTTATAACCGTTTTTTCGATTATTACTTTACCGGTTGAGTTTGACGCCAGCCGCAGGGCATTGGCCTGGTTGGATACAAAAGGAATTGTTAGAAAAGATGAATACCCTATGACCAAAGATGCGTTGAAATGGGCTGCCAGCACCTATGTAGTTGCTGCCATTGCTTCAATCGCTACGCTGCTTTATTATGTGCAGATATACTTGGGTCGCAGGTAAATCAATCAATAAAAATCAATAAAAAAACCTGGCAAAATTAAAATGTCAGGTTTTTTTATTTTTATCATTTTAATCGCAACAACCCGGTTCGCAAAAACTTTCAGGCTTTTCGGCATAAACAGTAATGCTAAAAATACCCAATTCGCTGTTATTATATTTTGCAAGTGCTTCTTCATTTAAGTAGTTTTTCAAAATATCTTCGGGCACAACAATTTTCTTTTCTTTTTGAACCAAAATATTTTTAAAACCTGCTTCCTTTATTAAATTTAAATAAGCTTGTTTTTGGATGGCACCTGCAACACAGCCTGCATACATTTCGGCAGCCTGCTGCAATTCAACTGGAAGTTCACCTTCAAGTACCACATCCGAAATGCTAAAATGGCCTCCGGGTTTTAATACCCTGAAAATTTCTTTAATTACATGGGCTTTATTCGGAACCAGGTTCAAAACACAATTGCTTACAACAACATTTGCCTTGTTCGAAACCACAGGAATTTGTTCAATATCACCCTGCCTGAATTCGACATTGTTATACCCTAAAGTTTCGGCATTTAACCTTGCTCTTTCAATCATGGCCGGAGTAAAATCGATACCGATTACTTTACCTGATGCACCTGTAAATTTGCGGGCAACAAAACAATCATTGCCAGCTCCGCTTCCCAGATCAATTACCGTATCGCCTTCCTTTATTTTTGCAAACTCGGTGGGTAAGCCGCAGCCTAACCCTAAGTCGGCACCTTCATAATATCCTTCAAGTTTCGTATAATCATCGCTCATGATATTATAAACTTCGGTAGAACATCCGCCGGCTCCGCAACATGAACTCATATTGGTTTCTTTGTCCTGCAAAGCTATCTGGCTGTATTTTTCTTTCACCAGATTTTTTAATTTTTCATCTGTATTTGTCATATTTTATTTGTTTGATGTTAAAAATTCAATCCGAACTTTTGTTATGTTAATTTTAAAGTTTAATGTGTTATTATTTATAATATGGCCTGATTAGCAACAACCATTTTTATTTTTATATTGGGTCAATAAATCTAAATAGTCTTTTAATTGTCCGCTCAGTTTTTCAAAATTCTCCCAGTTAATACAATAGCAAGATTTAACCCCGTTAACAGTGCCTTTAACCAGACCGGCTTTCTTTAATTCCTGTAAATGTTGTGATACTGTAGATTGTGCCAGGGGGAGCAATTCAACAATCTCTCCGCAAATACACTCGTTGCGTTCAGCCAGCTCTTTTAAAATGGCAATCCGTGCAGGGTGACCCATACTTTTTGCAAAATCGGAAAGCAGCACATCCTCTTTTAAAAAATCCTCTCGTCTGTTACTAGCCATACATTAATTTTATATCGCAAATATACGATATATTAATATTTGTCAAGTAATTTTTTAAAAATTATTGTATCCCGTTGGCATTCAGTGCCCGTTGATATTTTCTGGCGTTCTGATTGTGTTGTTCGAGTGTTTCAGCAAACGAATGATAGCCACTAAAATCTTCTTTTGCGCAGAAATAAAAATATTCGTGATGTTCATAATTCAATACCGCCTCAATAGCCTGTATTGAAGGAGTACAGATAGGCCCGGGAGGTAAACCGGCATGAATATACGTATTATAAGGAGAAACAATTGAAGTGTGCTGATGCGTTACCCGCCGGATACTTTTATCATTCCAGGCATAGATTACGGTTGGATCAGCCTGTAATGGAATTCCTTTCCGCAAGCGATTAATATATACTCCCGCCACTACCGGCATTTCATCTGTTTTGTTTGTTTCTTTTTGCACAATGGAGGCCAGAATACTTACCTGAATGGGTGTCATCTGATTCTGAAAAGCTTTGGTTAAACGTTTTACGTCCCAAAATCTCCGGTACTCTTTATACATCCGCTCCAAAACAGAAAGGCTTCGGGTATTCCAGTAAAAATTGTAGGTATTCGGAATAAAAAGACACAATACGGTATTGGTATCGAAACCCATATGATGTGTGTATAGTGAATCACTAAGCAAAAAATTAATTGTATTGCTATCGGCTTCAAGCTGCTGCGAAAAAAAACGAGCAATTTCTTCTTTACGTTCTGCATATTTAAATACCACATCAAATGTTTCCTGCCGGCCTTTCAACAACATTTTAATCAGGTCCCAATTGCTCATTCCATCTGTTATCTGGTATCTGCCCGGTTTTAATTTTTCGTCCAGATTAATTAATTTGGCCAAGCGCCTGAAAGAATCTCCGTTTTTTAAAAAATAACTGTGCTGAATCTGTTTTAGAAAAACATCGAAATTTTTATCGGAACGAACGAAAACAAATGTCTTAAAATTCGTTTGTTTCAGGTCGATATTCGGGCTAAATACATCGGAATAAATTTTGTAAACTGAAATTAATAAAAGTATCGCGACCAGGGCCGAAAACAGTTTGAAATTTCTTCTCGAATCCTGATAGTGGGTTACAATTCTTTTATACATTATATAAAATTGATAAGAAACGAATTTCTAAATTTAATTGGTTAAAGCAAAATTAGTTTTTGGTAACATTCCATACATAATTTATATCTAAGGCTTATTAAGCTCTAATTGTTTTAACAATTGTCTTATATCTGAATTAGCGGGATTCATTAACAGGATATGTTTTAAATCCGAAATAGCCTTTTGTTTTTGACCCAACAAATTATAAAGGCCGGCGCGGTTTAATAAAGCTTGTGAAAGGTCCGGATTTAACAACAATGCCTTATTATAGCAATACATTGCCATCACAGTATTTTGAATATTTATATATGCAAAACCCAGGTTCACCCATGCATCTTCTTGTTTGGCTTGTTTTGAAAGATTTATTTTCAACAAGGCAATCGCTTCGTAATACTTTTTTTGTTGAATGAATACTGCGCTCAATTTATTACAAAAATCGAGATTATCGGGTGCAAGTTTTACCGCTTTTTTATAGGCTGATTCAGCTTTTTCAAAAATTTCAAGATTTTGAAACGCCTGTCCGATGCGATAACAAATCCAGGGATCTGTTTGCATGTTTATATTTATGCTTTCACTTAAGGAAACAATTCCTTCATAATCCTTTTTTAAATATAAATAATGAATCATTGCACCCGGGTCGTCAATGCCACCTTTAAACTTGTTTAAATAATATAAAGCGGAGTCAAGTGATGCGGGCTCCCCTTCAAATTTTTCAAAATAACTGAGGTAGGCTTTTGATTTGTTTTCAGCATTGGGCTTTGGATTATTTACACAATATATTCCGGCAAAAGTTTTGATCTCTTCAATTTTCTTTTGATCCGCCGGTATTTTTATTTTATGGTCATGAACCGTTACATGCGGAATGTCTACCGAACCGCTGCGTGGCATATGGCAACTCACGCAATTGTTATTTGCAGCTAAAAGTTTTGATTTCTCTTCTTTGCATGCATCACTATTTTGATGGCATTTTAAACAGGCATTATTGTATACCGCATTGCCCGTAACTTTTACGCTTACATGCGGATTGTGACAGCTAACACAGGTTAAATTAAGGGTTTCAAATACAGCTCCCGTTTTCTTTTGAGTAACCTTGTTCGACTCTATAAAACATTTGCTTTGCTGTAAACGTTGCGCATGCGAAGCCATAATAAATTCATCGTCATGACCCGTGTATTTGGGCATATAAACTTCCACCACATCACTCAGTATCATTCCCGGTTTAAAGTCTTTAAACTGCTTTCCGGCTTTTAAAACCGAATTGCCCTGCAAATGGCAACGCTGACATAAATCAATCTGAAGTTGCCAGCTCAGTTTGCGCGGATTTACAATCGTATAGTCTATTTGTGTGGCAGTATCTACCAGGTGCCCTGCCAGTTTTTCTTTTACATGCAGTCCACCCGGACCATGACAACGTTCGCAATCAATTCCATCAGGGATATTTGTGAATTTATTTACTGAACCTTCGGCCAAAGCTGGTAACGCGTTGTGACAGCTCATACACTCAAAACCAATTGCCCGCGAGAATCTTACATTTCGGCCATTCTCAAACCCGGGAGGCAAATCCCACCTTCCTTTTTGCGAATACCAGGTGAGCGGTAACTGATAAATAAATCCGTTGTTATTGGTAAAATGAGAATTGGTGTGCTGGCCTGAACCGATTATATAATCAACTTTTTCAACCCGTTTATAAATCGTATCGTTTCCAAGCAATCTGAATTCCATAATATACATAGAATCTTTAAGCCAGAAAGGGTAATAATAGAAATTACTTTTTGAATCGTAAACTGGTTTATGCTTATTAAAACCTGCAACTGATTTTAGCCGCGTGGCATGTTCAAAGGAACGCCCCATCCCGGTTTCGATAAAGGTTTTATAAATTTCGAGATGACAGGAGCGGCATTGTTCTTTACCCACATAACTTACCGTATCATTATGATTCAGGTAAGTTCCCGGTTCGGGTGTTTTGTTGCTGTTACAAAAAATACCAAGGAATACCATGGCAGCGATGAGCCCAATAAAAACAAAAGCGCGTTTACTAATTGGGATATTCACTGAATCCGTTTTGATTGTGAAAATTTCAAGTTCCTAACCTGCAGTTTCGGCCTGCCAGGCTATCATACCCCCAAGCAGGTTTCTTACTTTTGTAAATCCTTCACTTTGCATATACATTTTTGCATTGGCGCTACGGGAACCACTGCGGCAGTGAACAATTATTTCTTCATTTTTAAGATGCTCCAGTTCAGGCAATTTGCCAGGTAATTCACCAAGAGGAATCAACATAGCTCCGATATTAAACTCATCAAACTCGTAAGGTTCCCGCACATCAATGATGGTTAATTTCTCTCCATTTTCCATTCTGGTTTTTAACTCTGCAACGCTTATATCAATCATGTCTAACTATTTTGTATATTTAAATATAAATCAATTGTCCTGATTTATCATAATTTTTCTTGTCATTTTTATCTGGTTCAAACGATTTTGTAAAACCAGAATATACATTCCCGAAGGAAGCACAGGTAATTTAATTTTGCCCGCATCATTATCAGGATCCCCTATTTTTCTCCCCATCAGGTCAAATATAGAAACACTGTAATCCGATACCCGATCCGTTTCTATATTTAATTCATTCATTGCTGGATTTGGGTATAGGATTAAAACAGGGGTTTCATTTTTTTCAGTCTGAACCAAAGCAGCAGGTAAATCCAAAAATTTACCAATAACGGGCCTAATCATCAGCGCCCCTTTAATTTCACCCGGGTACCATCTTCCATCCATTTTAAAAGCCATGTTGGGGTTCACCCCCGGAGGATAATTTTCATCCATCCCAACATTTAAAACATACGCATTGATTTGCTCCCAGCCAATATAAAAACTATTTTTTACAGCAACCGGTGATGTAAACTTAAAAGCCGCAAAACCATTTATGGTATTTATGTAAACAGGTTTTAGCACTTCCTGGGTATAAATAATTTTATCATTTGTGGCTTGCTCAAATAAAGGAGAGATCCGTTCCCATACCCTGATATTAAATCGTTGGGTACTTACATCCTGTTCCGATTGATTAAAGAAAATATAAACACCATACAATGAATCCGGAATTTCAAGGGTATATTTCAAACATGCCCCAACATTTGTTTTTAACTGCACTCCGTATCCGGCCTCTGCTGTGCCGTCATCGTAAGCCAGATAATTACTGAATATAGTTGGCACACCAAAAGTGTCGTTACTTGTAATATTGTCTATCTGGGTACCGCTTATTTTAAGCCTGTATCGCGTATCAAAAATCAGACTATCACTGCTCATTGTAGTTTTGAATATAAATGGATTGCCGATGGCAAAGGATTTTGAACTTTGGGGCAATAAGTTTCCAAAATTATTTACAAATTTATCAATGGTATCGTTTTGGGGTCCGATTACACTCCTTAAATAATCTACGTTATACGCACCCGAATGATGATTGGCTATCCTGATGGTATCTGCAGTGTTTGAATACGCATTTGTATTCGCAATATATTGATTCCAGGGCATGCTGCTGTATTTACCCAACATTACCCGGGGCGTATTGGTTAGCGAAATATCATCATAGGGATCATTGAGTTTCCGGTTCTTGTCAAATCTTATATAATCTACATGCCATTGATTTAAATTACCGGTTAAACTGCCATGGTTCCTGAACCGGAATTGAAAATCATCATGAAAATATTTCGGGTCTGTTAGTACGAAATCAATACGTTGAAAGGTTTTAAAAAAGTTAACATTGGCACTAACTTTCCATACAATTTCAAACGAATCTTTATCAAAACGGGTGCTCCTGAATTCCAGAATTAATGAATCGTCAGGATAAATCTGACTGGTGGTTCCCTGCGGCTGATACTGGTAATAAAAACTCAGAATTAACGAATCCTGTTTTTTAAAGTTTAATAAATTAAAAGGTTGTGAAGTAAGCTTATCACAAGTACCTTTTAAAGGAAATTTTGAATACGCATTGCCTTTTTCATCCAGTCCGTCGAAGGTTGCCACATTTACGCTGGGTTGGTTTACGGGAAAATCATTGTTCACGAAAACATTTTTATCGGTCCATTTTGTTGGATCAACATAAACTCTTGAAGCTGAAAAATCGTCAATAAAAGGCATTTCAATTTTTCGGTTGATCCGGAATCCACTTATAAGCCATGCTGCAGCATTTGTTGATGTATAATTTGATTTAAAAATAAAGCGAACCTGCAAATTTGCATGCCGGTTTCTTCCCCGGTTAATATTTATATTGTAAAAATTATATCCATTGCTTGCGGTTCCCGGCAATGAAAAAGTTCGCACCCATATTCCCTGATTGTTTTTAAAGTCAACCAATAACGAATCTTTTGCCACCAATCCATTAATCCCTCTTGCCGAAAAGGAGAAGAAAACAGAATCATTTACCGCAAATTTTAACACATCAAATGGATTTAAATACAGAGTATCTGCACCGCCATACAGTCCGCTTCCATTATCATATATCTTTTTATTTGCATCCAATATATCCAGTTTCAAACACCTGCCCCATGGGAAATTGGTGTTGTTGCCAGGTTCTATTTTCACATCAGGTGAACTAAAAAACAGGGGTGAACCGGTAGAGTCTTTTATATTAAAAGTTTTGATGTTTTCATACCAGGGAAAGGGTAAGGTTTGACTTAACACGGCTTTGCTCAATAAGAACGTTTGATTATTGGCTGTGTTTAATTGAGCGGTATAAGCCCTCCACCTGATTGCAAAAATAGAAGAAGAAAACTGGGATGGATTGATGATAAATTCCACTTCCTGATTTAATAATGCGAGCCCATTGTTTCTCCATAAAGTTTGCCAGGTTCCAAAAATATCCTTTGCTTCAAAAACAATAGAATCTCCATTTGTAAAGCTTGCTCCCGAGCTAACTGTAAACGAAATAAATACTGCTTGTGTCAATCCACTGATATCAACAGGTAAAGATGTCAGCTCATCTATAGGCTGAAGGGTATCGATATATAAACCGCCATCCGCTTTAGTTGTATTAAAAACTACCTGTCTATTGGCGATAGTTGTACCACTGTCACTCCAAAGTTTATCTGATGGTTTTCCGTCAGAGATAAAGTAATCGATAAATGGAAAATTAATACCGGTTTTCTTTGAAACGGATTGGGGTTGCAGTTGTTTGTGCAAATGCCCTTGCTTTAGTCTGACATTTTGCAATAAAGGGGTGCGCACTTCTTGTGCATACGCAGGGTTGAACCAAATGCCAATGATCAGAAAAACAATTAATAAAGTTAATTTTTTACTCATTAAGGTGCTGTAAGAATTACATCAATTATTTCGCCGCTCCGTAGGTTCGAACCTTCAGTAAAAGGCGGATTTTGTCTTTTTATTATGGCTCGTGTGCTGTCCTTGATAGGTCCTTCGTAAAGCACATTCCCCAATTGCAACAACGAAGCCTGAAGTACATTTGTTGCATCAAGCAAGGTTAAACCCATTAAATTAGGCATGGGAACCAAAGCCCCCCCGCTTCCGTCACCTACTACCAGATCGATAGAAGCTCCCTTGGGAATTTTTGTATTGGGTTGTATACTCTGGCCTCTCCATAACTGATCAAGAATGGCATTTTGAGCGATATCCGGCTTATAAGTTACTTCTCCAACTTTTAAACCCAATCCATTGAGTACCGTTTCGGCATATCGTAAAGTAGAGCCGTTCATCAGGTTAGGCATTTCAACCATGGCGATTGCATCCGAATTAATACTCAGGTAAATAATACGGCCTTCTTTAACCTTCGAATTGGGTATTGGATTTTGCTCAACCACAGAGAGCTTAGGCATGTTTTCAAAGAAAACTGTATCTGTTATAATGTATCTCAAATGCTTCTGACGTAAAACAGATTCGGCATCCTCAATTTTTAATCCTTTTAAATTGGGAAGGGTTAATGATTGCCCATGGCGTGTATAACCGCTTAAAAGTGAAGATGCGAGCCATACAATTATATATATGATTACACCTATCAGCAAAAAATTTAACAGTAATGTTTTTAATAATTTCACTTGTGCAAATTATCGAATATTATGTGAAGCGCAAAGCGATCTTTACAACACCTCCTCATAACCAAATTGTAACGCAATATTTTGTTTGAGTAAATGCTTCACTTCTTCAATATTTACAGGATTTCCAAGCTCCCGTTCCATACTTGTAACGCCCTTGTCATCAATTCCACAGGGAATTATATTTTTAAAATAACCGAGGTTTGAATTCACATTAAATGCAAACCCATGCATTGTAATCCACCTGCTGCAGCGGACCCCCATTGCGCAAATTTTCCGTGCATTTGGTTTATCCGGATCAATCCAAACACCTGTTAATCCCTCAAATCTCTCGCCTTTAATCCCGTATTTTGCCAGTGTAATGATTACTGCTTCCTCCAAAAAACGCAGATACTTATGGATGTCTGTGAAAAACTGTTCCAGGTCGAAAATTGGGTAGCCAACTATTTGACCCGGACCATGATAGGTAATATCTCCTCCCCTGTTTATCGGATAAAAGCTTGCATTTGCCTTTTTAAGGCCTTCAGCATCGAGTAATAAATTTTCGAGGGAACCACTTTTTCCCAATGTATAAACATGCGGATGTTCGCAAAAAATCAAATGGTTTCTTAATTGGGTTCTGTTTGTTTCAGGCAGTTCTCTTTGTGAAAATTTAAGATCAACCATAGTTTTAAACAGTTCTTCCTGTTGATCCCAGGCAAGCTTATAATCTATAAGCCCCCAGTCTGTAAACACTACTTCTTGCACAAAGATTATTTATAAATGTCTTTTAACTCAACAGGTTTTGATTGCTTTTTACGCATTTTCATATTCAGCAATTCAACCAGAACCGAAAATGCCATGGCAAAATAAACAAATCCTTTTAAGTTATATTTTTCAGCAATTTCATGATCCCAGCCTTCAATCAATAACATCACACCAATTACAAGCAAAAATGCCAGTGCCAGTAATTTTATACTTGGATGATGATTAATAAAATTGGCAATTACCCCTGAAAAGAATAACATGATAATCATGGATATTACCACAGCCAGAACCATAACCGGTAAATGCTGGGCAAGACCTACAGCAGTAATAATAGAGTCGAAAGAAAAAACAATATCAATGAGGATAACCTGAAAAACTATTCTCCAGAAAGTAGGCCGTAATTTAGAACTTTGGTTATGCTGTCCATCTTCGAGTAAATCAAATATTTCAAGGGTACTTTTATACAATAAAAACAATCCTCCTGCCAATAAAATAATATCCCTCCAGCTCACTCCATGATCCAGCAGGTAAAAAATAGGACTCTTTAATTCTCTGACAATGTAACTGATGAAACCCAATAAAATTACCCGGATAAACAAGGCAAAGAAAATGCCCAGTTTCCTCGCTTTTCCCTGATCTTTTTTTTGCAACTTTGCTGTTACAACCGAAATAAAAATAACATTATCAATACCTAAAACAATTTCCATAATGGTAAGGGTTACCAATGAAAGCCATGTTTCGGGCTGGCTAAAAAGTTCAATTATTCCCATATGCAAATTAAGTAATGCGGCTGCAAAGGTAGCAAAAAAAAGTTCAATTTGGTTTTGACATTTCTTTAGTTAACCAAATAAGAATTTCTTTCCGGGAAGCGGCTTCAAACCAATGTATTTCTTTATCTTTTTTGAACCAGGTAAGCTGACGTTTTGCATAATTCCGGGTATGTTGTTTTATTAATTCCACAGCTTTTTCAAGGGTAATTTTTCCCTCTAAAAATTCAAAAATTTCATTATATCCAACTGTTTTAAGTGCATTTAATTCCCTGAATGGAAACAGGGATTTCGCTTCTTCCAGCAACCCTTCCTGCATCATATTTTCTACCCGCTCATTAATTCTCTGGTACAATTCGTTTCTGTCCATAATCAAACCCAATTTCAGAATTCTAAATGGTCTTGGTTTTTTAGAATGAACCATTGTAACGTTTTGATGGGCAATTTCGATCGCACGCATCAGTCTCTGTGGATTTTGCTGATCAATACTTAACCAGCGTTCCGGATCCATTTCGCGTAGCATGTTTTGCAAAGGTTCTATACCTCTGGCCTCATATTGTGCAATAAGCTGTTTCCTGAAATATAAATCTGCGTCAGGTACTTTGTCAAGACCTTCACAAAGGGCTTTTATATATAAACCCGAACCCCCAATTGCAATTACAATATCGTGTTTAAGAAACAAGTCCTCCAAACAATTCAGGGCCTCCTTTTCAAATGCTCCTGCTGAATACAAATGATGGATGCTTTGGCTATTAATAAAATGGTGCTTTACAACTGATAATTCTTCAGGGCTTGGTTTAGCCGTTCCAATTTTCATTTCTTTATAAAACTGGCGCGAGTCGGTTGAAATAATTTCTGTTTGATAATGCGTTGCAATTGCCAATGCCAATTCTGTTTTTCCAATTGCCGTTTGCCCGTTTATTACCAATAATGTTTTCTGCATTCTTTGCAATATTAATCATTTCAATCCAAAAAAATCCCCCTCCCGTAGGGACAGGTCGCGACCTGTCCCTACGGGAGGGGGATTTTTTTATTGCAGATTCCTTATTTTATAACAGCAAATGATTTTCTGGCAAACATGCTGTTTTCACCTGTTAGTGTGATGCTGTATTTACCGGGAGCTAAATTCAAATCGTTAAACTCAATTTCGGTGCGCCCTTTCATATCTATTTTTTCGCTGTATACATCCCTTCCAAGCATATCAGTTATAATAACACGTGCGGCGTTTACACCCACATCTTTAAGCGTAAGGTTAAAGCTGCCTGTGTTTGGATTCGGATACAATCCAATCTTCATACTGATATCATTTGAATTACCGACACCACTGGCTTTGCTTGTGCCGTTTCCTCCCATTGTATGATCTCCGTTATACGTATTATCTATCGGATTGGTAATGGTTGATGGAGCACATGGCGTTGGATTAACGGTTACGGTTAATGAGCTTGTATTGGTACATCCAAAATTGGTAGTAGCTGTTAAAGTAATAACGTAAGTTCCTGCAGAAGCATATGTTAAACCATAAACAAATGTATTTAAATCATCAACGGTACTTCCTCCATCACCATAATCCCAACTATAACTAGATACCCAACCCCATCCGTTTAACTGGGTGGTATTAAATAAATCATAACGGTTACCCGTGATACACTGTGTGGAATTCGGTGTAGTAAATCCTGCCTCCGGAACCGGGTAACCGGTTACCGTTACTACAGCCGGACCAGCAGCTGAAGTGGTACTGCAGCCTGCTGCACTTGTAGCTGTTACTGTAACCGAATAGGTACCGGTAGCTGCATATGCGTGGAAAATAGTGGTACTCGAAGTGCTTGGAGAATAGGTTCCATCACCAAAACTCCAGGTATAGGTAGCTGCACCCGATCCTGTACTGGTAAAGAGAATTCCTCTATGACAAACACCGGTATTTTCTTCAACTGCAGTAAAGCTGGCTGTTGGACCCGCTGTAGAACTTACTACAACTGCTGCATTGGTTGAGCTTGCTACACAACCACTGCTGGCGGTTGCTGTTAAAGTTACTGTTTTGGTTCCGCCCGTTGCAAAAGTAAACGAAGGAGAAGTACTGGTTGAAGTACCTTCACCGGAATTGAAATTCCAAGAATAGGTGGTTGTTCCGGTACCTGTTGAGGTGCTTGTATTGGTAAATGCAACTGCCTGACCACAGGTTGCTGCAGAGTATGTGAAAGATGGCGTTGGAACCGACACATCAAAGCTGGTTGTTGCAGTTGTTATACAGGCTCCATTGGTTACTCTGATGGTTGCAGTATGTGTTCCTGCACTCAATCCGGTTAAGGCATATGGGAACCCTACACTGGCGTAACCTGCACCGTCAATGTCTAATTCATAAGTTCCACCTCCAGTAGAGGTATTATTAACGGTTCTTGTATCGGCGCAGAAATTGGTTGTAGCCGTTACGGTTACCCCTGCAACTACGCTTGCACCTGCTGCTACCGAAGTAAAGCTGAGCTGTGTTGCACTTGCCGGACATCTGCCGTCAGCCGTTACTACCAAATCAACAGTTGCTGCTGCTGCTGTTCCATAGGTTCCGCTGATACTTGAAGTAGTAGACGGTGCAGTTGGCGTAAATACAGCTGCTCCTCCAAATGACCATGCATAGGTTAATGTTTGTCCGGTAGATACATTGCTGAAAGTATATACATTGCCGCACGCACTCATCGTTGAAGTGATTGCTCCAACCGATGGAGTTGTTGCTACTACTACAGTATGACTTACACTTGTTGAACCATTAATGGTTAAAGTTACGGTATAACTTCCATCGGCTGCATACGTATATGTTGGACTGGTGCTGGTTGAAGCCGGGCTTCCATCTCCAAAATTCCATGAATTGCTTGTATTGGATACCGAAGTGTTGGTAAAAGTTACATTACGGTTTGCACAACTGTTTGTTGATGCAGAAAATGCTGCCGTTGCAGTAGCTGTAACTACCACGGTTTGCTGTGTGATATCTGTACATCCGGTAGAAGATACAGCCGTTAAAGTTACAGTATATGTTCCTGCAGATGCATAGGTTTTACCATAGATAAATGTATTGGTACTGGTGGTAGCATCGCCAAAATTCCATGTATAGCTGGTTACCCATCCAAAACCCATATGCTGGGATGTATTGAAGAAATCGTAACGATTGCTTGCTAAAGGTTGTGTAACTGAATTAACCGTAAATCCTGCTGCCGGTCCGCTGGTTGAAGACGAAACAGTTATACTGGCCGTTGCAGTACTTGTACAAGTACCATTGTTTGCGGTTAATGTTACGGTGTAAGGTCCTGCACTTCCGAATCCTTTCAACGGGCTGGTTTCGGTTGATGTATTTCCATCTCCAAAATCCCATGTATAAGTTAACCCAACTCCGCTTGAGGTATTGGTAAACTGAATTCTATTGGCACACGCTCCGGCTGCTACTGCAGAGGTAAAACTTGCAGTTGGACCAGCTACAGCGCTCACAGAAACTGCTGCATTGGTTGAACTTGCTACGCAACCACTGCTGGCGGTTGCTGTTAAAGTTACTGTTTTGGTTCCGCCCGTTGCAAAAGTAAACGAAGGAGAAGTACTGGTTGATGTACCTTCACCGGAATTGAAATTCCAAGAATAGGTGGTTGTTCCGGTACCTGTTGAGGTGCTTGTATTGGTAAATGCAACTGCCTGACCACAGGTTGCTGCAGAATAGGAGAATGATGGTGTTGGTACTGAAACATCAAAACTTGCTGTTGCAGTTGTTACACATGAACCATTGGTTACACGAATGGTAACACTATGTGTTCCTGCACTCAATCCGCTTAGTGCATATGGGAACCCTACGCTGGCAAAGCCTGCACCGTCAA